>NZ_CP075189.1:1762500-2362500 GCF_020510565.1 Ferribacterium limneticum | reverse complement strand
GTACGACATCCAGCGCTACGACCTGACGCCGGAAGGCCGTTGCCCGCATTGCTTGACCGCCATCGCCGGCCGCTTCGGCAAGGTTCTCGGCCACGCCGGCAAAGCCTTCGGCCCGAACCGCATCGCTGTCCGACTATCCGAATGAACCGCTTCATCACCCTGCAAACTCCGCATGGCTCGCTGCATGGCCATCTGGAGTTCCCCGACAACCCCTGCGGCCTGATCCTGATCGCCCGCGCCCACCATGCGGCGGAAGACGCGGCCATTTCGTCATGCTTTGCCGAATTCGGCTGCGCCACCTTGACGATGGAACTGCTCACCGCCCAGGAGGTGCAGTTCCCCGATGCCACGCAAAACGTGCCACGCCTGACCCAGCGCCTGATCGACATCCTCGACATGACCCGCAAGGACGGCGACATGGAGGCCTTGCCACTCGCCATTTTCACCAGCGGCGACGTTGCGCCGGCCGCCATCCGCGCCGCCGCCCAGCGCGACACACTGGTCAAGGCCGTCGCCTGCCACGGTGGCCTGATCGACCGGGCCGGCGCCCAAGCACTCAAGCTGCTGGTCGCGCCGCTGCTCATGCTGTTCGACGCCGATGACTCCATCGGCAAAACCGCCTACCAGCGCGCCACATCACACCTTGGCGGCGTTCACGCCATGCAGCTTGTGGACATCGGCAAAGATCCGGCCGCCCCCGCCGCCATTTGGTTTTTGGGCCTTTTTTCCGGTTGACCGTGAGATTTATCACGGTCATGGCAAATAGCCGCATCGCGACTAGACTGAGTATGTAAACAACAATTCAGGAGACTCCGATGTCCTTCTTCGACTCCCCCCTCGCCCGTTGCGAAGCTGTCCGCCAAATGGTTCTGACCGATGAAACCCAGGCCGAATGTGCCCGCGAACACGACTGCCCGCCCGGCTTCAAATGCCCGCTATGCGGCTATTTCACCGAATCCAGCGGCCTTAGTGAAGAAGCCAGCCTGCAAGCCCTGGCCACGCCTCACCTGAAACACTGAGATCGGCCCCTGACGGCTTGGCATTCCACTCCCTGACGGGAGCCGCCGTACTCAGCCACGCCACGCCGCCATCCAGCCCCAGGTTGAACAGCCGACGCTCGATATTTACCCGACGATCATGCACGCCTGTCGGCGGCCCGCTGTCCGCCAGGCGTCGCTCCTGGCGATGACGGCGCTCCTGCTTCGCGTGGGTATCACTCATCGATTTCACTGTATTCAACGGGTTGGGGTTGGCAAAAAATGGCCGGGTTTCCCCGGCCCTCAGCTATCTCCCCGATTTCCGGGGAGTTCGCAAGCACTCGCAAGAACGGCTGGCGTTCAGGCGCGGATGCGCCGACGCCGGGCAACCGCCCCCAAAAGGCCCAGACCGGCCAGAAACATGGCGTAGCTTTCCGGCTCAGGCACCACGGTAGCCTGCGGCCCGGCAACGCCCTGAGCAAATAGGGTCGCAACCGCTGGAACGGAGCCAGTTCCATCTCTCAAATCGTAAGAAGCTGTCGAGGTTTTGACGAATTTTCCGGTCTTGTCCTGCGACCAGTAATCCAGCGTGACCTTGTCATAGGCAAAACTTCCTGCCAGATTGACAAAGCTGTCGTTGCTCGCCGAGAAATCCAGATCGGTTATGAATACGTTCTCAAAACTCAGGCGAAAATATGTCTGACTTTGTCCACTGCCAACCTGTGTTGTGAAATCGACGACGGCCGTCGCAATCGACTTGCCATTCCACAGCGCGGTGGACAACCCGCCAGCACTGCTATCGACCGGATCCTGAGTCCAGAAAAAATCCGAGAAAACAGCTTTCCCGGCGCCGCCACCAGAACCAATTGGGGGGCGGGCAATCGAGATTCCCCAGTTGAACGAATCGAATTCAATCGCTTTTTCGTGGCCTTTCTGAACGCTACTGCCGTCGATCCCATCAAACTTCAGAAAATAATCGTTCGCCGCGATGGCCGGCAAACTGCTGGCCAGCAAGATAACGCCGGCAAGAGCGGAAAACAGGAAGCGCTGGGGTTTTGAGTCGGTGTTCATGTGACCTCCGAAAAACTTCAATAGGCGTCAGGGGAAAAGCGTCGCGGCGACAACCGTGAATTCATATGGAATTATCGCAACGTCATTGTATTCAAGGGACGGATGAATACAAGCGCCGCCGCGAAATGGTCGGGGCGTATAACGCTATAATTCCTGCCCCGTAACGCTGCCTTCTCCCGAGTGTCCGCTCCCCAGCCCCTGCTTTCCCTTCCCGCCCTGCCCAAGGCAGGTAACCGCGTGGACCTGCCCCTGCTGGCCGGTTCCGCCGACGCCTTGGCGCTGGCCGAAATCGCCGGGCGTAACCCCGGCAAACTGCTCGCCGTCGTTACTGCCAGCGCGGCCGATGCCCAGCGCCTGCTCGATGAAGTTCCGTGGTTCGGACCGACGCTGCGCGTCCGTCTGCTGCCCGACTGGGAAACGCTGCCTTACGACCATTTCTCGCCACATCAGGATCTCGTCTCCGAGCGCCTGGCCACCTTGTGGGCGGCCACCCAGGGCGAAATCGACATCCTGCTCGTGCCGGCCTCGACGGCGGTTTACCGGATCGCCCCGCCGGCTTTCCTCGCCGCCTATACCTTCGCCTTCAAGAAGGGCCAGAAACTCGACGCCGAGAAGTTCCGCAGCCAGGTCACGCTGGCCGGCTACGCCCACGTCACACAAGTTGTGACACCCGGCGAGTATTCGATTCGCGGCGGCCTGATCGACCTCTTCCCGATGGGCTCGCAACTGCCCTACCGGCTCGACCTCTTCGACGATGAAATCGAAAGCATCAAGACCTTCGACGTCGATACCCAGCGCACCGTCTATCCGGTGCCGGAAGTCCGCCTGCTGCCGGCCCGCGAATTCCCGATGGACGACAAGGGCCGCACCCATTTCCGCCAGTGCTTCCGCGAGCGCTTCGAGGGCGACCCGGCCAAGTCGGGCATCTACAAGGATATTTCGACCGGCATCGCCAGTGCCGGCATCGAGTATTACCTGCCCTTGTTCTTCGACGAAACGGCAAGCATTTTCGATTACCTGCCCAAGGACGCCGTCTTCGTCACCCACGGCGACGCGCCGGCCGCCATCGCCGCCTTCTGGAACGATACCCGCTCGCGCTACAATATGCTGCAGGGCGACAAATCCCGGCCGCTACTGCCGCCCGATGAACTCTTCCTGTCGGACGAGGCCTTCTTCACGGCGGCCAAATCCTACGGTCGACTGGCATTTGAGGCCAAAAATGAAAACGCTTCGGGAAAACTGCCCAATATTGCCGTTGACCGCAGAAGCGAGGCGCCGCTCGGCGCCCTGAAAAATCATCTCGCCGGGTTTTCCGGCCGGGTTTTGCTGGTTGCCGAAACGGCGGGCCGCCGCGAAACCCTGGCGGCGATGTTCGCCGAGCATGGCCTGAAGCCCGAAGCCATTGCCGATCTGCCAACCTTCCTCTCGGGCAAGGCGCAACTGGCACTCGGCATCGGCCCCTTGCAGGCTGGCTTTGCGCTGGAAAAGCTCGCCTTCATCACCGAAACCGAACTGTTCGCCGGCAGTCCGCGGCGCACCCGGCGCGAAGCGCAGAAGAAAGCCACCTTCGACAACTGGCTGAAGGATCTCACCGAACTCAAGGTCGGCGACCCGGTGGTTCACGAAAGCCACGGCATTGGCCGTTATCAGGGCCTGGTTCGCATGGATCTCGGCCTCGGCGAGCAGGAGTTCCTTGAACTGCACTACGCCAACGAAGCCAAGCTGTTCGTCCCGGTCGCCCAGTTGCACGTCATTTCCCGCTATTCGGGCGCCGACCCGGAAAGCGCCCCGCTCCATACCCTCGGCTCCGGCCAGTGGGAGAAGGCCAAGCGCAAGGCCGCCGAGCAGGCGCACGACACCGCTGCCGAACTGCTCGCGCTGTACGCCGCCCGCGCTGCCCGCGAGGGCCATGCTTTCGATTTCAAGGAAACCGATTACGAAGCCTTCGCCGACGGTTTCGGCTTCGAGGAAACCAATGATCAGGCCACGGCCATCGCCGCTGTCATCGGCGACATGCGCTCCGGCAAGCCGATGGACCGCCTGGTGTGCGGCGACGTCGGCTTCGGCAAGACCGAAGTTGCCCTGCGTGCCGCCTTCTGCGCGGTGGCCGGTGGCAAACAGGTCGCCGTGTTGTGCCCGACCACCCTGCTCTGCGAACAGCATTACCAGACCTTCGCCGACCGCTTTGCCGACTGGCCGGTCAAGATCGCCGAAATCTCCCGCTTCAAGACCGCCAAGGAATCAGCGCAAGCCTTGCAGGAACTGGCCGAAGGCAAGATCGACATCATCATCGGTACGCACAAGCTGATCGGCAAGGACGTCAAATTCAAGCGCCTCGGGTTGGTCGTCATCGACGAGGAACACCGTTTCGGCGTGCGCCAGAAAGAAACGCTGAAGTCGATGCGCGCCGAGGTCGATGTCCTGACGCTCACCGCAACGCCGATCCCGCGCACGTTGGCGATGTCGATGGAAGGCCTGCGCGACTTCTCGGTGATCGCCACCGCGCCGCAAAAGCGCCTCGCCATCAAGACCTTCGTCAGCAATTTCTCCGACGGTATCATCCGCGAAGCCGTGCTGCGCGAACTGAAGCGCGGCGGCCAGGTGTACTTCCTGCACAACGAAGTCGACACCATCAACAACATGCAGGAAAAACTGGCCAAGCTGGTGCCGGAAGCGCGCATCGTCATCGGCCACGGCCAGATGAACGAGCGCGAGCTGGAACGCGTCATGCGCGACTTCACCGGCCAGCGCGCCAACGTGTTGCTGTGCACGACCATCATCGAAACCGGCATCGACAATCCGCACGCCAACACCATTCTGATCAACCGTTCCGAGAAATTCGGCCTTGCCCAGTTGCACCAATTGCGCGGCCGGGTCGGCCGTTCGCATCACCAGGCTTACGCCTACCTCTTGGTGCAGGACGAAAAAGCGTTGACCAAGCAGGCGAAAATGCGCCTCGAAGCCATCCAGGCCATGGAAGAACTCGGTTCCGGCTTCTTCCTCGCCATGCACGACCTGGAAATCCGTGGCGCCGGCGAGGTGCTGGGCGACAACCAGTCCGGCGAAATGCAGGAAGTCGGCTTCAACATGTACGCCGACATGCTCAATCGAGCCGTCGCTGCCCTCAAGCAGGGCAAGCATCTGGCCGCGGTCGATCTGACCCAGCCGCTCGGTATCGGCACCGAGATCAACCTGCGCACCCCTGCCCTGCTACCCGATGCCTACTGCCCCGACGTGCACGAACGCCTGACCCTCTACAAACGCCTGGCCAACGGTGAAAGCACCGAGGACATCGACACACTGCAGGAAGAGCTAATCGACCGCTTCGGGGAACTGCCGCTCCAGGCCCAATCGCTGCTCGCCACGCACCGCCTGCGTCTACTCGTCAAGCCGCTGCTCATCCAGAAGCTCGACGCGACCAACGACCAGATCACCATCCAGTTCAGCCCGGAATTCTCGAAGAATCCGCCAATCGAGCCGATCAAGATAATCAATTTGATTCAAAAAGACCGCAGCTATAAGCTGGCGGGACAGGATAAACTTTCCCTTTTACGCCACTGCCCGACCTTGAACGACAAGGTCGTAGCGGTGAAAGACATGATTCGCCAGCTGAGCAAATGACCATGACCACACACCACATCGACAACATCAACGTCACCGCCTTCGACGAAATGCCGACGCCGGAAGAAATCCACGCCAGCCTGCCGCTTTCCGAGAAAGCCGCCAAGACGGTCACCCATGGCCGGCATGTGCTGCGCAACATCCTGGATCGCAAGGACCATCGCCTGTTTGTCGTCGTTGGCCCCTGCTCCATCCACGACCCGGTGGCCGGCCTCGACTACGCCCGTCGCCTGAAGGCGCTGTCCGAAGAAGTCGGCGATACCCTGCAGCTGATCATGCGCGTCTATTTCGAAAAACCGCGCACGACCGTCGGCTGGAAGGGCTACATCAACGACCCGTTCATGGACGACAGCTTCCGCATCGACATCGGCATGGCCAAGGCCCGCGAATTCCTGCTCCAGGTTGCCGAAATCGGCATGCCGACCGGCACCGAGGCACTCGACCCGAACGCCCCGCAATACTACGGCGACCTCATCACGTGGACCGCCATCGGCGCCCGTACCACCGAATCACAGACCCACCGCGAGATGTCCTCCGGTCTCTCCACGCCGGTCGGCTTCAAGAACGGCACCAGCGGCGACCTCAGCGTTGCCGTCAACGCCGTCCTCTCCGCCTCCAAGCCGCATTCCTTCCTCGGCCTGACCAGCCAGGGCCGTGTCGCCGTCGTCCGTACCAAGGGCAACGGCTACGGCCACATCGTGCTGCGCGGTGGCGATGGTCGCCCGAACTACGATACCGTTTCCATCGCCATGGTCGAACAGGCGCTGGACAAGGCCAAGCTTCCGCACAACATCGTTGTCGACTGCTCGCACGCCAATAGCTTCAAGAAACCCGAACTGCAACCGCTGGTCATGGCCGACATCGTCAATCAGGTCCGTCTCGGCAACAAGTCGCTGCTCGGCGTCATGATCGAATCCAACATTGAAGCCGGCAACCAGTCGATTCCGGCCGATCTCAGCCAGCTCAAATACGGCTGCTCGGTCACCGATGGCTGCGTCGATTGGGCGACCACCGAAAAGATGATCCGCGACGCCGCCATCATGCTCCGCGACGTGCTGCCGGAACGGCTTTCCTGAGGTTTCCACGGGGATAACAGGCCGGGATGCCATTGGACAAATCGGCCTGGCGTAACGCGGGGTGACGCCTCAAGAGTTGCCACGGTCAACCGGAAATTTCGGCCAAAATTGAAATCGCCCGACACATAAATTTGAAGCCAAAAACCAGAAAACCGCGTCACGTTCCCCCTGGCAGCGAAAAAGGCATGGCGCTCGATTCCTTTTGCGCCATGGATGGCCAGATTCTGGTCCTCAATATTCTCGGCGAACCGAATGCCAAGCGCGATTCGATTGGCAAGCCGAAAGGCAAGCAGTTGCAGGTCAGCGTCACCGCGACACCGGTCGCCGGGCGAGCAACTGACCACATGGTGCGCTTCCTGGCCGGCGAGTTTGGCGTCACAGTGACCGACATTGAGGTCGTCTTCGGCCGCTACAATATCAACAAGAAGTTGCGCATCCGCTCGCCGCAGAATCTGCCAGCGGTGATCGCCAGACATCTGGCACACGAGAATCTGTCTCTAGACCTCTAACCCGGTTTTCTCACACAACATTTCGCCCATGAATACTCAATCTGAAGCTCCGACAACCGTTCATCCCTCCGTTCGCCGCTGGATTTACCTGCGGGGACTGTTGATCGGCCTGCTGGTCGCCGCCTGGTGGATTCTGTTTGCGCCCGATTCGCTCATGGAGCATGACCTGAAAATTGTGCTCGGGATTGCTGCCGGTCTGGTCGGCGCCGGCAGTTACCTGTTCAATCTGCGCAAGGCGCTCTTTCCGCCAAGCAAGGACTAGCCGGGGAACGCCTGCCATGCCCCTGATCGCAACAGCCACGCCCGCTGATTCGCTGGTCTCCTGCATCATCGGCGAATAGAATGCCGTTCCGTACCGGCAAAGCGACCGCCATCGCCACGCTACCGGCACAAGAATTCCTGCAATCCGACTTCCGAACCTGAACCATGAACCTGATCGTCCAGGGCGGCGCCCTGCCCACCTTCCTGCTTGAGCGCATCGTGGCTGCCACCGGCGCATCTGCCGTCGAACCACTGCCCCCCCAGGTCGTTCGCCTGAAGAACGCGACACGCACAGCCGACTTTGATGCGCTGATCCCGCTCATCGAAGCCGAGAAACTGGACTGGGCATTCTTTCCGGCGAACAAGAAGCTTTCCGACTATGGCCTGATCTGCTTCGACATGGATTCAACGCTGATCACCATCGAATGCATCGACGAACTGGCCGATTTTGCCGGCAAGAAGGAAGAGGTTTCGACCGTGACCGAAGCCGCCATGCGTGGCGAAATCGATTACCGCGAAAGCCTGCGCCGCCGACTGGCCCTGCTCGCCGGGCTGGATGCCCGCGTCCTGGCTCGTGTTTTCGGCGAACGCCTGCTGCTTTCACCGGGCGCCCGCGAACTGCTCGAAGCGGCACAGAACGCCGGCCTGCGCACCGCCATCCTGTCGGGCGGCTTCACCTATTTCACCGAGCGCCTGCGCATCGAACTCGGTTTCGATTTCGCCACCTCGAACGAGCTGGAAATTTCCGGTGGCAAGCTGACTGGTCGTGTCGTCGGCGACATCGTCGATGCCGCCGCCAAGGCCCACCACCTCGCCCGACTGGCTGACGAACTGGGTTTGACCAGGGAACAGGTCATCGCTTGCGGCGATGGCGCCAACGACCTGCTGATGATGGCCCAGGCAGGCTTATCGGTAGCCTACCGCGCCAAGCCGGCAACACGCGCCAAGGCCGATGTGGCGATCAATTTCGGCGGACTGGATGCACTGCTCAAGCTGTTCGCGGAAGAATAAGGGAGTCTAGATTTCCGGACACCACACCTCGGGTGGTGCCAGCTTTTCGTAGGCAGCATTGGCCGACAGGAAAACCTCGCCAGTCAGCGCCTTCCACAGCGAAGACTTCATCAGCCTGTCCTGCACCGGCCCTTTGACCTCGGCCAGGTGCAGCTTGATGCCACGCTCGGCAAGATCCTGATTGATTTCGCCGAAAACCTCGACCGCAGTTGTGTCGAGCAGGTTAACGCCGCTCATTACCAGGACCAGATCATGCGCACCAGCGACGCGTTCCAGCTCCTGAGTCAGGCGTTGCTCGACAGCGCCCAGGTTGCCGAAAAACAGGCGCTCATCAATGCGGACGAAAAGCACGCCAGGAAGTGTTTCGACCTCGTAACGGGCGACATTGCGAAAATGCTCGGTCCCGGGCACCCGCCCGACGACGGCAATATGGGGGACGCTCGTGCGATACAACAAGGTCGCCATCGACAACACGATACCCATGCCAATCCCTGCCTCCAGGCCAAAGAGCAGCACGCCACCGGCCGTGCACAACAAGGCCAGCGCATCGGCCCGGTCGTAGGACCAGGCCTGGCGGAGCGCCTGCAGGTCGATCATCGAGATTGCGGCCATCATGATGCTGGCCGCCAGCACGGCCAGCGGCAGGCGCTCGAACCACTGTGCCGCACCAGCCACGACGCCGATCATGGCCAGTGCCGACAGAATGCTGGCCAGCGGCGTCTGAGCCCCCGCCGCGACATTAATCGCCGAACGCGACAGGCCACCGCCGACCGGCATGCCACCGTAAAACCCCGCCACAACATTGGCCGCGCCGAGACCAACCAGTTCGGCATTCGGATCGATCCGCTCACGCCGCTTGATAGCCAGCGCCTGGGCCATGGTGATGCTCTGCACCATGCCGATCAGCATCATCACGAAGGCCGGCAACAGCAGGCGATGCACGGTGTCGAGGCCGGGAACGAAGAAGGTGAAGCCGGGCAGGCCCGCCACCACCGAACCAACGACCGCTACGCCCTGCCCGTGGTCAAGATTAAATTCGATAACGGCCAGCGTGCCGACAATGACCACGACCAGCGGCATCAGGCGCACGATGAAATCGGCCCCTGCCTTGCTCAGCCCCACCCTGACCAGCCAGTCGGCCAGCGCCAGGCGAACAATGGCAAGGATGCCGAAGGCGAGCAGTCCGATGGTCAGCGTCGGCAAATGCGCCTGTGGCAGTTTCTCAAGCAGGTCGAGCAGCAGTTCACCGCTGTTCGATCCGTGCGGCACGACGCCGGTCAGATATTTCAGCTGGCTGATGATGATCAGCACGGCCGAACCCGAGATGAAGCCGCTGATCACCGGTCGACTGAGCAGTTGTGACAAGAAACCTAGGCGCAGAGCGCCACAGGCCAGCAGCATCAACCCGGATAGCAGCGACAGTGCGGCAGCCAACGTGATGTAGAGCGACGAACCTGGCGGTGCAATCGGACTCAAGACTGAATAGGTCATGATCGCGGTAATGGCCACCGGCCCGACGGCCTGCACCATGCTGCTACCGAGCAGCGCGTAGGCAATGACCGGGAAAATGCTGACATACAAACCGAGTTGCGGCGGCAGGCCAGCCAGAAGCGCGTAGGCCAGACTCTGCGGAATGACCAGGATGGTGACGATGAGGCCGGCAGCGATATCCGCGCCCAGCTTGTCCTTCGGGTAATGGGCCAGCCAACCCGGGATCAGCCTAGCCATGTCATTCAGTTTTTCTTGACCAATTGACGGGCGAAAGCAGCGTCGTTCTTGGTAACGCGCGGCACGACCTGTGGGCCTTGCGCGTTCACAAAGCGAACAAAATCGTCGAGCGCCAGCGGCTCGGAAACTTCCTTATCGACACCCTCAACCCGCTCGCGCAAGACAAACAGGCTGTTGCTGGTGATCACCATCACGTAATGACGGCCTGCGCTGCGTTGATTCAGCCGCGCAACAGCAGCAGTGGCACGAGTCGAGCGCATTCTGGCTACTTGTACTTCTTGAAAACTGCCTTGGCGTCGAGATGGGCACGATCCAGCGTGCAGATCGATTCATCATCGTCATGGCCGGTAAAAAAATCGTCAGCCTGGGCGCGCATCACCATTTTTATCGCCGCATCGTCCGCGATGTCGTATTTTTCGGTGATGAGTGTCGTTACTTCGTCGAGATGTTCTTCGTAAGTCATGGCAGGTCAAACTCAGTAGAAACGTAGAGCGCCTCAACCTTTTCCCGCGCCCAAGGCGTGCGGCGCAGGAACTTCAGGCTGGAAGCAATGCTTGGATCGAGGTTGAAACAGCGAATGTCGATGATCTGACCCAGTTCGGCCCATCCATACCTGGCCACCAGCCTATTGAGAATCTTCTCCAAGGTCAGGCCGTGTAGTGGATTGTTGGCTTGTTTTTCTGACATGGGTGGCAACGTTTGGTTAGTGGAAAACTCAGGCCGGGGCGTAGAAAAGTTGCCGTTCGCGCTGGCAATCGCTGTCGCCCATTTCAAACACCCGGCAATTATCGGGTCGGCGATCATAAATTGTGCAACGCATGGTGTCACGATCAAGCGCTGCACACCAGCCGTCATCAAGGCGTCGCATGACCCAGCCACCCCAATCGTCCTGAGTGGAGAAGCGGCGAGGCACATCATCTCCGTCCATCAACATGACTTCAAGCTGGCAGCAACAGGCTGCGCATTGCTCGCAGGTAATGGAGGGCGATTCGACAGCCAGGATTACGCGACCTCGTCGATCCAGGCCTGCTGGATCGCTTCGAGAATCTTTTCACCGCAGTGTTTGGGGTCGTCGTTGAAATCGGGCAAAGCCATCACCCAGTCACGCAGATCGACGAAATTGACTGTCAGCGGATCCTTGTCCGGGTGGGTATCGGTCAGTTCGATGGCGATATCGTTGATGTCGGTCCATTTCATTTGCGATGCCCCTCCTTCGCCATGTTGATGCTGTATTTCGGAATTTCGACCGTTATTGGCGTTGACCGTACGATTGCCTGGCAGCCGAGACGGGAATTGGGTTCCAGGCCCCAAGCCTTGTCGAGAAGGTCTTCTTCAATGTCTTCAGCCGGCTCCAACGAGTCGAAGCCATCGCGCACGATGACGTGGCACGTCGTGCAGGCACAGGACATTTCGCAGGCATGATCGAGTTCGATCTCGTTGGCCAGCAGATTCTCACAAATCGATTTACCCTCTTCCGCTTCAATGACGGCGCCATCCGGGCAAAGTTCAAGATGTGGCAGGACGATCAATTGCGTCATGCGTCTTCTCCCATTTTGATGTCGTCCACGTTGCGGCCGGCCAACACCTTCTTGATGCTTTGGTCCATGCGGCGATGGGCAAAGGCCTGTGTCTCGAAACCCAAGTCGTCCATGGCAATATTGATCAGGCGCCGATTCTCGCCAGCGATGGTTTCGCGCAGCTTGGCGATGGTAGCGAAGATCTTGGCGGTTTCAGCCTCATTCAACAGATGCGGATCTTCCGCCATCGCGGCTTCGGTAGCCTCTATCATCCGTTGCGCTTCCACCTGTGCCTCCTTGAGGGCACGGCTCATTGCGTCGTCCTTAGCGTGCTCCATCGAATCCTTGAGCATGCCGGCGATCTCGTCATCCGTCAGGCCGTAGGACGGCTTGACGGTCACGCTGGACTCGATACCGGTCGTCTGTTCACGCGCCGCTACCGAAAGCAACCCGTCGGCATCGACCTGAAACGTCACGCGGATACGCGCTGCACCAGCCACCATCGGCGGAATACCGCGCAGCTCGAAGCACGCCAGCGAACGGCAGTCGCTCACCAGCTCCCGCTCACCTTGCACAACGTGAATCGCCATCGCCGTCTGGCCATCCTTGAATGTCGTGAATTCCTGGCCCCGTGCCGTCGGAATGGTGGAATTGCGCGGAATCACCTTTTCGGTCAGGCCGCCCATGGTCTCCAGGCCAAGCGACAGCGGAATGACGTCAAGCAGCAGCCAGTCATCCTTGCCGGTCTTGTTGCCGACCAACAAGTTGGCCTGGGTCGCCGCGCCGAGAGCAACGACCTTGTCCGGATCGAGATTGGTCAGCGGATCCTGGCGGAAGAAATCGCCAACAGCCTTCTGCACCTGCGGCATGCGCGTCGAGCCACCAACCATGACCACACCCTTGATGTCCTCAACGCGCAAGCCGGCATCACGCAGGGCCTTCTTGACCGGTTGCAGCGTCTTCGAGATCAGCGTCTGGGCAATCGCCGCGAAGGTTGGCACATCGAGCTTTATGTCGACCATTTCGCCCGAGGTCAGTCGAACCGTGATCTGCGCTTCCGGGTTGTTGGTCAGGTATTCCTTGGCCTCGCGGCAACGCATCATCAAATGACGGCCATCTTCCGGCGACAAAGGCTGCAGCTTGGCTTGTTCAATAACCCAGCAGAAGATGCGGTGGTCAAAGTCATCCCCGCCCAGCGCCGAATCGCCGCCAGTAGACATGACTTCGAAAACACCCTTGGTCAGTTTGAGAATGGAGATGTCAAAAGTACCACCGCCGAGGTCGTAGACCGCATAGACGCCTTCGGCAGCGTTATCGAGGCCATAAGCGATGGCTGCAGCCGTCGGCTCATTGAGCAGGCGCAGAACATTCAGACCGGCCAGACGCGCCGCATCCTTGGTGGCTTGGCGCTGTGCGTCGTCAAAATAGGCCGGTACGGTAATCACCGCCCCGACCAGATCGCCACCAAGCGCTGTCTCGGCACGCTCCTTGAGACTTTTCAACACTTCAGCCGAGACTTCCACCGGGCTTTTGATACCGGCAATCGTCCTGACCTTGACCATGCCCGGAGCTTCGATGAAGTCGTAAGGCATCGATTCAACGTGGGCAATATCCTTCAACCCGCGCCCCATGAAGCGTTTGACCGAAACGATGGTGTTGCGCGGATCGATCGCCTGCTTGGTCTGGGCGTCAAAACCGACTTCGGTGCTGTTGTCAGCATGGTAACGAACTACCGACGGCAGCAAGGGACGTCCCTGCTCATCGTTAAGGCAGACGGCCATACCACTACGAACCGTGGCAACCAAAGAGTTGGTCGTACCAAGGTCGATACCGATGGCAAGTTTGTGTTCATGAGGGGCTACCGACTCACCAGGCTCGGCAATTTGAAACAGGGCCATTTTTATTCTTCCAGCGACGCCAGCGCGTCGTCGATTTCGTACAAAAGTTTTTCCAGGAACATCAGCCGACGAACACGATCCGTGGCCAGCGCAAGCTCGCCCAGCTCGAATAGCTCGCCCAGTTCTTGATAACGCGAATTAATGTCGCCACGGAGGCGGTTGTGCAGGCGCTCCAGTTCGTGGTGATCACCACCATCGCGAGCCTCCATCACCGCTTCGCGCCATTCCATTTGCTCCATCAAAAAATCGGTGGGCATGGCGGTATTGCTCTCCGCCTGAATGTCGTGGCCAGCCAGATGGAGCATATATTTCGCCCGCTCGAGCGGCTTTTTTAGCGTCTGGTAGGCTTCATTGGCATGCGTGGCCCACTGCATCGAGAGGCGGCGGTCGGCATCACCAGCGTTGGCAAACCGATCCGGATGCACCTGCGCCTGAATATCGCGATAGCGGGAATCCAGGTCAGACAAATCGAGCCGGAAGCCCGGATTCAACCCAAACAGGGAGAAATGGTCGGCTCGGAAATCCATCAGACGTTAAAGGATTCGCCGCAACCGCACTGATCCTTGACGTTCGGATTGTTGAACTTGAAACCTTCGTTCAAGCCCTCGCGAGCGAAGTCCAGTTCCATTCCATCCAGATAAGGCAGGCTCTTGGCATCGACAATAACCTTGACGCCATTGTGTTCAAACACCATGTCATCAGGATTCACCTCGTCGACAAATTCCAGTTTGTACGCCATGCCGGAACAGCCACTGGTCCGCACGCCGAGACGCAGGCCAATGCCCTTGCCACGCTTGGTCAGGTAGTTGGCGACATGTTTTGCCGCCTTGTCGCTCAAGGTCACAGCCATGCTTATTCTCCGTGCTTTTTCTTGTAATCGGCCACAGCTGCCTTGATGGCATCCTCGGCCAGAATCGAACAGTGAATTTTAACCGGCGGCAAGGCCAATTCTTCGGCAATTTCCGTGTTTTTGATCGACAAGGCCTGATCGACCGTCTTACCCTTGACCCACTCGGTCACAAGTGAAGACGATGCGATGGCCGAACCGCAACCGTAGGTCTTGAACTTGGCATCCTCGATCACGCCGGCCTTGTTCACCTTGATCTGCAGTTTCATGACGTCGCCGCAAGCCGGTGCGCCGACCATGCCGGTACCTACGTCATCATCTTCCTTGCCGAAGGAACCAACGTTGCGCGGATTCTCATAATGATCAATGACTTTTATGCTGTAGCTCATGCTGTTTCTCCTTGAATTTCTTTAGTGTGCAGCCCATTGAACGGTACTCAGGTCAATGCCGTCCTTGAACATTTCCCACAACGGAGAAAGCTCTCGTAATTTACCAACTTTCGTATGCAATAATTTGATTGCATAGTCTATTTCTTCTTCTGTCGTGAAGCGGCCGATGCTGAAACGGATGGAGCTATGGGCCAATTCATCATCGCGCCCCAAGGCGCGCAGCACATAGGATGGTTCCAGACTGGCCGAGGTACAAGCCGAACCGGAAGAGACTGCCAGATCCTTGATGGCCATGATCATCGATTCGCCTTCAACGTAAGCGAAGCTGATATTGAGGTTGTGCGCCACCCGTTGAGTCAGGTCACCATTGACGAAGGTTTCCTCGATGTCCTGCAAACCTTTCAGCAACTTGTCGCGCAAGGCGCCGATGCGCTTGTTCTCTTCTGCCATTTCCTCACGAGCCAGACGGAAGCACTCGCCCATCCCGACGATCTGGTGCGTCGGCAGGGTGCCTGAGCGGAAACCGCGTTCGTGGCCACCACCATGCATTTGCGCCTCAAGACGAATACGCGGCTTGCGACGGACATACAGCGCGCCAATACCTTTCGGACCGTAGGTCTTGTGAGCACAGAAGCTCATCAGGTCGACCTTGAGCTTGCTCAGGTCAATATCCACCTTGCCGGTAGCCTGAGCAGCATCGACGTGAAAAATCACACCCTTCTCGCGGCAGATCTCACCCAGCTCGGCAATCGGTTGGATGACACCGACTTCGTTATTGACGAACATCACGGAGGCAAGGACGGTATCCGGTCGGATGGCGGCCTTGAAGACCTCCAGGTCGAGCAGGCCGTCTTCCTTGACATCAAGATAGGTCGCTTCGAATCCTTGGCGTTCCATTTCGCGCACAGTGTCGAGCACGGCCTTGTGCTCGGTCTTCACCGTGATGATGTGCTTGCCCTTGGTCCCTGCGTAGAAATTCGCAGCCCCCTTGATGGCGAGATTGTTGGACTCTGTTGCACCGGAGGTCCAGACGATTTCCTTGGGGTCCGCATTAACCAGTGCGGCCACCTGCTCGCGTGCTTCCTCAACCGCCGCATCGGCTACCCAGCCAAAGCTGTGCGAGCGCGAAGCGGGATTGCCGAAATGCTCGCACAAGTAGGGAATCATTTTTTCAGCGACACGCGGGTCGACCGGGGTAGTTGCCGAGTAATCCAGGTAAATAGGGAGTTTCATCGTCATTCTCGCTAAGTCGGGTTGTTCAGGCAGCCATCTTTTCAGCTAATGGCTGTCAGTCCTTGCAGTCGTCCGACTGTCACCTGCAAGGCGTTGATAAATTGTTCAATCTCAGCTTCCGTATTTGCCACACCGAGGCTAACTCGCACAGCCCCGCGAGCAATATCAGGGGCGATACCCATGGCGCGCAAAACATGCGATGACTCCGGATTGGCGCTTGAACATGCCGCACCACTGGCCACAGCGAATCCTTCGCGGTCCAGCTTACCGACGAGCGTTTCGCCATCAATATTCGGGAAGGCGAAATAGCTGGTATTCGGCAAACGCGTCACGTCCGTCGCAAAAATCCTGGCGCCTAATCCTGCCAGTCCAGATTCCAGCTTTACCTGCATAGCCCGCATCCGAGCAGGTAGTTCGGCAACGCGAACTGCGGCAAGTTCCGCAGCAACGCCGAATCCAACGATCGCCGGGATATTTTCGGTGCCCGAGCGCAGTCCGCGTTCATGACCGCCGCCGGCAATCAAGGGCTGCAATTCGACGCGCTTGTCAAGAACCAGCGCTGCCGCGCCCTTGGGGCCACCTGCCTTGTGCGCAGACAACGTCATGGCATGAACGCCAGCTCCGTTGAAAGCGCGAAAATCGATAGCCAGCTTGCCCAAAGCCTGTACGGCATCGGAATGAAACCAGGCCCCGGTGGGACTTGCAGCATTCGCTAACGCCGCAACATCCTGCACGACACCTGTTTCATTGTTAGCCAGCATGACAGAGAGCATTTTCGGCTTGTCGAGCAGTGCCTCGGCATAGTCTTCGATTTTTACCCTTCCAGTACCGTCGACCGCAAGACTCCTGACTTCCCAGCCCTGCCGGACCAGCTGAGCGGCCGGCTTGAGTACGCAGGGATGCTCTGTAGCGCTGACGGCAAGTATACCGGGCTTGAGGCAGGCCGCAGCTCCTTTGAGGAATAGGTTATTGGCTTCGCTGCCCCCGCTGGTAAAAATTACCTCTGTGGGGTGTGCATTAACCGCCACAGCAACTTTCTGGCGCGCCTCGTCGATAGCCTGTCGTGCCTGCCGACCATATTCATGGCGGCTCGACGCATTGCCATACTGGCTTTCCAGCCAAGGCAACATCGCAACCAGCACCACCGGGTCGAGCGGTGTCGTGGCATTGTGGTCGAGATAAATGGGCATCGACATGGTTTTCTCAGGCCGCAGCCGGCACCTTGTCGCGACCGCTACGGGGCCGGGGTTGCGGGCCAAGGCGCTTATCCTCAAGGACGATCATACCCACACCACGCTTTGCTTTTTCACGCCCGACAAGCTCAGCGAGCGTTACGGAAGCAAGGTAATCGAACATTTTGGCATTCAGCGTCGACCACAGATCATGTGTCATGCAACGGTGTTCGTCATGGCAGTTTTCGCGGCCACCGCATTGAGTGGCATCGAGTTGTTCATCGACTGCCCGAATGATGTCTGCCACCGCAACCTGATCGAAAGGTCGGGCTATACAATAACCGCCACCTGGGCCACGCACGCTATCGACCAGCTTGTGACGACGCAATTTGCCAAACAACTGCTCAAGATAGGACAGCGATATCTGCTGCCGCTCACTGATGCTGGCCAGCGCCACGGGCCCGCCCTCGCCCCGCATGGCGAGATCCATCATGGCCGTTACGGCGAAACGTCCTTTGGTTGTCAAACGCATTCCGAACCTCTATAAATAACCTAGTGTTGCAGTCAACTATATCCAAATCAGACAAAATTAGTCAACTATTTTACTCAGGTATTTCGGATCGAATATATCGGACTGATCGACGTCTTGATCACACTTGACGCCTTGTGCATCAAGCTCCTTGACCAGCGAGGCCAGCCTCCGATCAGTCTCGGCAGCGTGATCCAGCAATGCGTGGATCGCTTTGGCCAGCGGATCGTCCTGATCGCGCCCAACCGCATAGGCAGAAAAGCCCAATTTTTCGGCTTGAGCCTCCCGTTGGCGGGTTTGCTCAGTGTTATCGAGAATCCGTGCCGGGTTCCCAACCGCGGTTGCTCCGGCAGGTATGGGCTTTGTGACCACAGCATTTGAACCAACTTTAGCACCGGCACTAATAGTGATCGGCCCAAGCACCATTGCCCCAGCTCCGACAACCACACCATTTTCCAGAGTCGGATGACGCTTGCCCTTGTTCCAGGAAGTGCCACCGAGAGTAACCCCGTGGTAGAGCGTGACGTCATCTCCGATAACAGCCGTTTCTCCAATCACAACACCCATGCCATGATCAATGAAGAAACGGCGACCGATGGTTGCGCCAGGATGAATTTCGATGCCAGTCAGCATCCGTGACAAATGAGCCGTAAAGCGGCCCAACCAACGAAGACGATGCCCCCATAGCCAGTGGGCCAGGCGATGCATGATCAATGCATGAATGCCCGGGTAGCAGGTGAGTACCTCCCAGAATGAGCGGGCGGCCGGATCGCGGTCAAAGACCGCACGGATGTCCTCACGCAGATACCGGAACATGAAACCTGATCTCCCTGTTGAATGGAGGGCGATTTTAGAATACTCGACTGAATTTGTCAGCTATTTTCCCAACGAGCTGCGAGTCGTATAAGTTTATAATCCGAAATCCGCCGCAATTCGCTAGCTCTCCATGCCAAACCGCCTCGCATCGCTACTTGTTGCCATCATTTTGCTTGCCGGTTGCGCAACGCCACCACCGGTCGCAACAAGAAATACACGCGGCGATTACAGCCACACCCAAAAATACCTTTCATGGCTGATAGACCGTGAAATGGCGCAAAACGAGATTACCGGCATAAGCATCGCACTCGTCGATGACCAGAAAGTGATCTGGCAGCAAGGCTTTGGCTATGCCGACCTTGAAAATAAAATAGAGGCCACACCAGATACCGTCTATCGAGCCGGATCAATTGCCAAGGTCTTCACGGCCGCAGCAGCAATGCAACTAGCTGAACAAGGCAAGCTCGACATTGATCAGCCACTCTCTGCGGCACTGCCCGAATTCACGATAAAGACTCGATTTCCGAACGCAGCACCGGTGACGCCACGCAACATCATGTGCCATCACTCGGGACTGCCATCCAATTTCCTGCAAGGCCTGTTCGTTCGCGAGCCTGATCGTTTCGAGTCGGTTGTTGCCAATATCCGCGACGAATACCAGGCCTTTCCACCTAACTACGTTTTTTCCTATTCCAATCTCGGCATGGCGCTGCTTGGTGCCGCAATTCAGAAGGTTAGCGGCGAACCCTTTGACAGATACATGGATCGTCAATTCTTCCAGCCTCTAGGCATGCGCCATAGCAGTTTCGTACCACGTCCCATCGCCAAAGCTTACGACCGCAACAAGGAAATCGAGGTATTTTCTCTTCGTGATATGCCGGCCGCGAACTTGCTGAGTAACGTTGTTGACCTCGGCAATTTCATGAAAATGCAGTTCGCTGATGGCAAGGCTGGTGAAAACCGAATTCTTTCGGCTGCTTCAACCCATGAGATGGTGCGCATCCAGAACAAGAATTTCCCGATGACATTCGGGCAATACGTTGGCTTGGGCTGGATGATGAGTGGCATCGACGTGCCCGGTGGCGGCAGCGTTGCCAGCCACGGCGGTTCCCTGCCCGACTCTCACAGCATGATGGCCATCTTGCCTGAGCACAAACTGGGCGTCGTCATCCTCTCCAACTCATCCTCGTCCCACGTTGCGGTCTCCAAAATCGCCACCGAGGCCTTGCGCCTCATGCTTGAAGCAAAGACCGGAATTCGCCAGGATGCAACACCACCAGCACGAGCTGCAGAACGCGCACCAACTACCGAGGAATTGCGCCAGTTTGACGGCAACTTTGACACCATGGTTGGCTTGGCCAGAATCAGCACAAAAAATGGCCAGATTGACGTTGAGGCTGCGGGCCATCATTTCCGTCTGGTGCCGCACGAAGACGGCTTGCTGACTATCAAATATCGATTGTTTGGAATGATGGCTGTACGCGTCGGCGCATTCGAGGATATTCACTTGTCGATGGCCAATGTCGACGGTCGGCAAATCATCGTCGGCCGTATCGGCGCAGAATCGCTGATATTTGGCGAAAAACTGAAGCCAACGAAAATTCCTGAGCGCTTCTGGAACAATCTCGGCCACTACGAGATCATTGGAAAGATAGACGGCCCTACTCCTGACAGACTTCTGCTCAAGGAAGACAACGGGCTACTAGTCGGTGAAGCGCACTTTCCGGAGGTACCCGACCTCCTTTTGCAGATCGCCTTTCATGCAGTCTCCGACAACGAAGTGGTAACAGCCGGCTTGGGTACCGGTCGCGGAGACACGCTACGACTGATTGGCGCCGGAGACGAAGCCATGCTGGGCTTTTCCGGAATTCAACTACGCAAGAAATAAACTAGAAATGAACGATCTGCATCACGAATTGAAGGTATTCATCATAGAAACGATGAATCTTGAAGACATCACCCCTACCGACATTGGCGAAGGCACACTGCTCTTTGCCGATGATGGTTTGGGCTTGGATTCAATTGATGCACTCGAACTTGTACTGGCACTCAAGAAGAAGTATGGCGTTGTGCTTGAGGCCAATGACGAAACGGCACGCCAGCACCTAAGTTCAGTCGTAACGCTGGCAGCTCTGATCGAATCACAGCGCTGAAATCAAAACGGCACCAAAAGGTGCCGTTTTGATTTGACCATCTGTTTAGCGCCTCTTGCGCAAGCGAAGTAATCCAACCAATCCAATCCCCATCAATGCCAGCGAACCAGGCTCGGGAATTTTATTGTCATTAGATCCACAACCCGTCGTACAAACATTACCGCTTACTGATGAAAGTTTGATGTAGTCGTAGCCGGTATTTGACTTAACAGCGGTTTGATAATAATTCAACTCCCCCGTTCCCATATTTGGATTACCAACCGTAGGCCCACCAACCAACGGATTGTATGCACCGATCAGCCAATAAGACGAATAGACATTGGCATTTGCCGGAGTGTAAGTGATGCCTCGGTTAAATTCCCCTGATTTCTCGCCATTGTACGAATCTCCATCGTAGCTACCAATAACTGTCCACCCTGCCATGCTACTGGTAAACGTTTTACCTACGATAGATGCCGCACTCATCGTATCCGTCGGATTTCCTGACCCCGTATAGGCCATAACCGTATAGTCAGAGTCATACTTATACCAAGATAGCTCCAGTGAAGTCAGCTGCACCAGCGAATCGAAGCTAACCAATACCATATCGTAACGCTGATTGTTGTCCATCGCGTGCTCTGGATTACCACCTTCGTTTTGGTCACAACTCAATCCAGACGTACACTCTGCGTTAGTAACTCCGCCATATCCAGCATAGGATCCCACCCATTGGGCCGCCTGAATGGTTTGCGATGCACCGTTATTAGCCGACGAAGAAGCATCATCTACAGTGCTGCCAGTGTTGGCATACGCGTTGATAGCCGAAACACCCGCTGTTGGCGTTCCTATCAACTCCCACGTCGCAGCAGAAACCTGGCTCGCAAACACCAACGCTACTGAACAGAACGATGCCTTGAATTGAATTTTCATTTCCCACTCCTAACGCGACTCTTGCTTTGTAAGCTAGCAAATATCAAGCCAAATATAATTTATCTATTAATTCAATTTGTTAGATACAAACATTCGACGAACCAGAGTCTACTGTAAAAAATTCCGACACTCAATTTCAAAAAAATTAAAGCCCCAAATCTTTTTTCAGCAAACCAAGTGCCGCACCATCCAAAGCGACACGTGGATTCTCAAGAACAGCTTTCAACTCCTCACGAGCTTCGCTTTTTCTCCCAAGTTTGGCCAGTGCATACGCCAAGTGAAAGCGAATCTCTCCGTTATCCGGGCTACGTAGGCGAGCATCGCGCAAGTACCGCAAACCAGCCTCAGCCTGGCCTTTGCTAACAAGCACCCAGCCTAAAGTATCGGCATAGGCTGGATGTGTCGGCGAAAGTTTCAGTGCGCGCTCTGCCATTTCCTCCGCAGCTGGGTCATTGATCAGTAGAAGCAGGTTAGCGTAATTATTGAGTGACACAGCGTCGTTTGGCGTGGCAGCGATAACCTGCTGATAAGTCTTTTTCGCTGCAACTAGCTGGCTAGACTGGAACTGCGTTTCGGCCAGAGCTTTGAGTGCTCGCTTGTCCTTAGTGTGGTTTTTAGTCCAGCCTTCCAGAAAGGTAACAGCCTTAGCTAGCTCACCCGCCGCGAGCTGGGCCTCAACAAGCGCCAAAGCATTGGCGGTGCTTTCCTGGCGCGAGAGGAGCTTGCGATAACCAGCTATAGCCGCCGGGTATTTGCCGCGCGACATGGCTAGATCGGCGCTTGCCCTTGCTGCATCCAGGCTGGTGGGATGCTTTGCATTCAGCATTTTGAGTGCCTCATCGGCCTTGGCGGCATTACCACGTCGTGCCTCGACCTGCACAGCCAAAGACAATGCCGCAACGTCATCGGGATTACCCTGTAGTGCCTTGGATAGACTGTAGGCCGCACCATCCAGATTGGCGGCGGCTATTTGCAGGCGGGCGATGGTGACCTGCGAACGCGGCTCGAATTCGGCTAGACGGGTCGCGCCAGTCAATACTGCGCGCGCATTAGCAGCATCGCCAATTGCCAGATAGGTTTGCGCCAGTGCTAGTTGAACCTTGAGGTTGGCTGCAAACTTGCTGGCCAATAGCTTGGCGGCAGTCAGCGCCTGATCGCCTTGGCGCTGCTTCAGATAGATATCAATCAGCACTAGTGTCGGGCTGGGGTCGTTGCGCTGGACATCACCGGCCTTGGTCAGATGGCGAATGGCTTCCACCGGCCGCTCTGCACGTTGTTCGAGAATGCCGTACTCATACAAGACCCTGTAATCGTTACTGTCCTGCTTCAAAAGCATATCAAGACGGCGACGGGCCTCATCGAAACGCTTTTCACCCACATCGAGCCTAACCATGTTCAATGCGGAAGGCGCAAAACTTGGGTTCTTGGTCAGCACCTGCGTGTAAGCCGCTCGCGCACCGGCCTTGTCACCACTTGCCCCCTTGAGGGTACCAAGGAAATTCAGGGCAGTCAGATTCTCTGGATTGCGCTTGATCAGTGCTTCGGCAATCTTTAGTGCCTTGTCTTTTTTGGACTGTTGAATATAGATCGTCGCCAGCGCCATGCCGGCCCGGGCATCGTCAGGATTCGCCGCATATGCCTTTTCGAGGCTTGCCACGCCTTTGTCGGCCTGCCCCAGACCAAGCTGGCTGAAGCCGAGCGAGCGGGTCATTTCGGGCGCCCCGGTCCGCGCTGCCGCCTGTTCGAACAGATTGGAGGCCTGTGCATAGCGCCGTTGAGCAAGGTTGACCGAACCGAGCAGGAACATGACCTGCGGATCATCGGGCTTAACTCTTTGCAGCGATTCGAGCAGAGGTTGGGCTCGTCCAAATTCCTTGGTATCAACGTAAATCGATGCCAACAGTTTTTTTGCGCCGAAATTGTTCGGGCTGCGAGCGATCAGTGCATCCAGATATTCGCGGGATTTCTCGTGATTTCCTAGTCCGTAATGCGCCAGCGCTGCGGCCATCAATAGCTGCTCCCGACGCATCAGCCAAGCGGGTGGAAGGGTGTCGATGGTCCGGGTGACTTCCGTCAAGGCTTCGTTCGTCGCCTTGGCATCATTCTGCTGGCCGGCCATAACCGCGCGCAGATAGGCTGCCCGTGGTTCGTCGGAGGCGTTTATTTTCAGGTAATCAAGATCGCTGCGTGCCTCTCCATCGCGTTTGAGGTCGATCAACAGTGCGGCGCGCGCGATACGTGCATCAACATGATTGGGAGCAAGAGTAAGCGCCTTGCCATAGGCTACCAATGCACCGCTGGCATCAAACGAGGCATGCTGCACAGCGGCTTTGACGTTCCACGCAGAGGCATCGTTCGGCGCCAGTTCGACAGCCTTGTTGGCCTTATCCTTTGCCTGCTCGAGTCGCCCGGCGGCCAGCAACATCGGCACTTCGGCAACTAGAGGTGAAGCCGATTTCGGGTCGATGGCTCGTGCATTCTCAAAGCTCTCGACAGCGAGTGTATTTTTTCCTGATTCGATATAGGCGTTGCCGCGCATGGTAAGCACTTCAACCTGAAGTGCCGGCGACAACCCGGCGGCAGATATCCGTTCGATGACCATTTCCGGGCGCCCAAGGGCGAGATAGACTCGCCCCAGCGGAAGGGCGACCTCGCCCCTGTTGACGCCTTGTTTAAGCGCCTCCTCAAACGCCGCTTCGGCTCCTTTGAGATCACCATTCCGGAGCAATGCCTTGCCGAGCAGGAGATGGGCAGCAAGCATTTTAGAGTCCTGCTGCAGGGCATTCTTCAACTGAATAACCGCCGCCGGCATTTCATTTTTTTCGTATCTTTTCAGGGCATCTTCGTAATAGCTTGATGCCTTTTCCGGTGTTGCCAAGGCGCTCGCCGACAGTCCGATTCCCATGACAAATGCCAAGGAGACTCGCGTTACGAAATCAATACGCCACCGTGTCGAAGGCTGGTCAAATTGCTGACTAGAATGTGTTTGGAAACTCATTGTGGTCCGAGCGCCTGAGTGAATGGATTGGCTTAATGAGGAAATGACATGTGCAATACGTCAACTCCTATACTAGCGAGCTCCAATAAGCAGCGACTGTGCTTTTTTCACGAATTCCGGTTAATTTCTGGGCGACTCATGATGCATGGAGCACCAACCGGTCTTACCGAACCTCAATAGTGACTGTTTTCCCGGACTTTCCGCCGGCCTTGCGAATCAGCTCAGCAATATCCGTATTGTTGAAGCGAGATGCGATATCGAGAGCGGTTTCGCCGCTATCGACGGTACGGCCCAGGTCGGCCTTGCTGGCGATCAGGAATTGAACGACTTCGAGGTGCCCGCTACGTGATGCGGCAATCAACGGGGTAGTGCCATTCTCCGAGGCTAGATTGACGTCTGCGCCTGACTTGACGAGTAGCTTTGCAATTTCCAGATGGCCGCTGAATGCCGCATAGGCCAGAGGTGTCCAGCCCTGCATGTTGACTGCCGCGCCGCCGGCCAACAGCAACTCGACCACTGCCTTATGGCCGCGAAAGGCAGCCAGACGGAGCGCCGTGTCACCGGCCGAATTTCGGGCGTTGAGCTTGGCGCGGTTCCTGATCAGATAGTCCACCATTTCGGCATGCCCGTCGCGGGCTGCCAACATCAGCAGCGTGTTGCCATCAATATCGGTCGTATCGAGGGACGCACCCTTGGCAGCTAGCTGCGTGATTTCCTTGACGTCACCCATCTTGGCAGAGGTGATCAGGTCGTCGTAGGTGGCCGCGCCGACGATGGCCGGGACAGCCAAGGCAATTGCTACGGTCAACCGGAAATTTTGGCTAATTTTCATATCTGTTTTGCGCCTTTGAACAACGAAAAGAAATTATCGGTTGTCGCTTGGTGGACTTCATCAAGGCTAATCGAACGCAGTTTGGCGATTTCCTCGGCGACATAGCGCACGTAGGCCGGCTCGTTTGGTTTGCCACGATAAGGCACTGGCGCCAGATAGGGCGAGTCGGTTTCGACGAGAAGGCGGTCCAACGGACATTTCTGCGCCACCTCCTTGACGATGGCGGCGTTCTTGAAGGTGACGATTCCTGAAAATGAGAGATAGAAGCCAAGATCAAGCGCCAATCGGGCGATATCCCAGTTCTCGGTAAAACAATGCATGACACCGCCGACCGCATCGGCACCCTCTTCCTTCAGCACGCGCAAGGTATCAGCAGCGGAATCGCGGGTGTGCACCACCAGCGGTTTGCCGCAACGCTTGGCTGCCCGAATGTGAGTCCGAAAACGGTTCCGCTGCCACTCAGGCTGATCCTTCTGCCAGTAGTAGTCGAGCCCGGTTTCGCCGATGGCGATCACTTTCGGGTGCACGGCAAGTGTTAGAAGCCGCTCTTCATCGGGCTCTTCGACATCGGTATATTCGGGGTGCACGCCGACCGTGGCATAAAGCTGCTCATGCTGCTCGGCCAGCGCAAGCACCTGCGGAAAATCTTCAAGATTGACACCGATGCAGACAGCCAGGCCAACCTGATTCTCCTGCATGCGCAGCAGGACATCCAGCATGCGATTGGCCAGATCGGGAAAATCGAGGTGACAGTGGGAGTCGACCAGCATGCCGGCCAATCAGAGCGTATGCGTGGGACGGGCCGACTGCATGACACCGCCGAGCAGGCCTTCGATCTTGCGCCGGGCTTCCTGGCCGCTTTCGTCATTATTAAAATGCACGCCAATCCCCTGCGCCCGGCCATTCTGGGCACCCGCCGGGGTAATCCAGACGACGGTGCCGGCGATTGGCAGTTTGGCCGGATCGTCCATCAGCGACAGCAGCATGAAAACTTCATCGCCAATGGTGTAGCCGCGGGTCGTCGGAATGAAGATGCCGCCGCTGCGCAGATGGGGCATGAATGCGGCGTAAAGCGCAGATTTCGAATTGATGTTGAGCGAGAGGACGCTAGGGCGCTGCGGAGCTGGTTTTGCTTCACTCATCGTTGATCAATTGGCAAACAGGGCTCGATAATCCAGAAAAAGGCTTTCCAGGAAGAGGCGCGCATTGAGCGGCTGCTCGGCCTCCTGGCGACGTGTAATCAGGGCCCGATAGAACTGAATCAGGCGTGCAGGCGGAATCATATCAGCCAAGCCTGAAATAATGGCCTGTTGCGGCAGAAAATATCGAACAGACAGGCCATTCTTGGCCAGAGTCAGGTCAACCATCCATTTCTGCAAGGCTTCGGTGATGTGTTTCAAAGCCACCTTGCCCTTGCTGTCCTTGACGGCTTTTTCGAGTTCGGCAGCTGTTGCCAGAGGATCACCCTTGCGACCGGCGCCGAGTTGCGCGGTCAGCAACTCAAGCCAAGCGCCCTGCCCGGATGTTGCCAATTCCATCGCCAGCCCGGGCGAACCACCCGCCAGCGCCAGCCAGCGTTCGGCCTGGGCAATACCTTCGTCAGCCAGAACCTTTTCCGCAAGCTTCATCGAGGGCACCGGAACCGGCACTACCTGACAGCGGCTGCGTATGGTTGGTAGCAAGCGCATCGGCTCACTGGAAACCATTAAAAACAATGTGTCTGGAGCTGGTTCTTCAAGTGTTTTAAGAAGAGAATTTGCCGTGCTGCGATTCATTGCCTCGGTTGGATTGACCAGAATGATCCGCAATCCGCCGCGGTGAGTACCGACGTTAAAAAATTCGTCGAGCCCGCGCACCTGATCGATGGTGATCTGCTGGCTGGGCTTTTTCTTGCCGTCCTCGACCTCTGCCTCTTCGCCGAGCGCATCGGGCTGCAGCAAGCGAAAATCGGGATGATTGCCTTGCTCGAACCAGTTGCAGGCCAGGCACTTGCCGCAAGCCAGGCCGTCGATTGACGGTGACTCACAGAGCAGGCTGGCGGCGAAACGCCTTGCCAGCTCATATTTTCCCAAGCCTTTTTGGCCCACCAGCAACAGCGAATGCGGCAATTGCTTCCGCCTTGCCTGCAATCCAGCCCAGACCTTCGAATGAAGATCAATAACGTTCATAAACAAATCGATGCAATTATTTGTTCAAGTTGTTTGCGAATATCGGCAATGGTGTTGTCGGCGTTAACGACACGCATTCTGCTCGGACTGCCATGCGCTCTTTCCAGATAAGCCTGACGGACTCGCTCATGAAAATCGACCCGCTCCTGTTCGAACTTGTCGAGCACCCGATTGGCCAGCACGATGCGCTCGCGGGCAATATCAAGCGGCAGATCGAACAAAAGTGTCAGATCCGGTTGCAGGTGTTCATGCACCCAATGCTCCAGAATCAGGAACTTGGAACGATCCAGTCCGCGACCACCGCCCTGATAGGCGTAGGTCGCATCGCTGAAGCGGTCGCAGATCACCCATTCGCCGCGAGCCAATGCTGGCTCGATCAATTTGGCCAGGTGCTCGCGCCGGGCGGCGAACATGAGCAGCGTTTCGGTTTCCAGGTGCATGGGCTCGTTGAGCAATAATTCCCGCAACTTTTCACCCAGTTCGGTCCCGCCCGGTTCGCGCGTCACTTGCACGACTATGCCGCGTGCGCGCAGCAATTCGGCCAGCCACTCAACGTGACTGCTCTTGCCTGCACCATCTATGCCTTCGAAAGTGATGAATTTACCTTTCACTTCCCACCCCTTTGATATCGGTTAACTGCGTTGTTGTGTTCTTCCAGCGTCTGCGAAAACTGGCTGCTGCCATCGCCGCGTGCGACAAAATAGAGCGCATCGCTTTGAGCCGGGTTGAGTGCCGCACGCAGCGAAGCCTGCCCGGGCATGGAGATCGGCGTCGGCGGCAAGCCGGACCGGGTGTAGGTATTGTACGGGGTGTCGGTTTGCAGGTCGCGCTTGCGCAGATTTCCGTCGAAGTTCTCGCCCAGACCATAGATCACCGTCGGATCGGTTTGCAGAAGCATGCCCTTGCGCAGGCGATTGACGAACACTGCGGCGACGAGATTCCGATCCGCTTCGCGCCCGGTTTCCTTTTCGACAATCGAGGCCATGACCAGCGCCTCTCCAGGCGTATTGAAGGGCAACCCGGCCGCCCGCTGAGCCCACTCGGCATCGAGTTTGCGCTGCATGGCCCGATTGGCGCGCGCCAGTAGTTCCAAATCGCTCGACTGCTTGTCGAAAAGGTAGGTATCCGGAAATAGCAGACCTTCGAGGCTCCTGACATTGAGCCCCAGCTGGGCAATGATTTGTGCTTCGCTCAAGCCGCTAGTTTCGTGACTCAGATCGGGATGTTTATCCATTCGCCCGCGCCACTGGCGGAAAGTCCAGCCTTCAACCAGGGTCAGTTCGCCCTGCGTCACCTTGCCTTTGAGCAGCTTGTTGAGCAGTTGCATGGGGGTAACCCCTGTTTTGACCGCATAGCTCCCTGCCTTGATGGCCGTATCGGCCCGGTTAAGGCGGGCTAAGGTGGCGAGCAGCGTTGGCTCGACATTGATACCGGCCTCGCGCATCTGGGTGATCGCCGAGCGCAAGCTGCTGCCGGCCGTCACCCGAAAATCGAGCGGCGAACTACTCAATTGCAGGGGCTGATTGGCCCACCACCACAGGCCACCGGCTGCGGTCGCCAAAAGCAGAAATATCGGGAGGAAAATCCTGGGGAAGAAGCGCACGGGAACTCGAAGGGAGCAAGCAGGTCTTGCCCGTGTGGAACGAGCACGTTATAACGAGCGATATAATATCCGAAACCCCCTCAGGAGCCCTCATGAATCCCCACTGGCGCAGCTTTCTGGAATCGACCGAAGGTGTCTTCGACAACGATTCGACCGAGCTTCTCAACTTCGGCGATGCAGCCGGCGAATTGCTTGCCGCAACGCAGCAGACGGTCGTCGTTCCGCTGACTCACCTCGGCCTCATCGAAGCCACGGGTGAAGAGGCCAAAGCCTTCCTGCACAGCCAGTTCACCAGCGACATCAACCATCTGGCCGATGGCCAGGCCCAGCATGCCGGTTGGTGCACGGCCAAGGGGCGGATGCAGGCGAGTTTCGTCGTCTGGCGCCAGGGCGAGCGCTATCTCCTCGCGCTGGCCGCCGACCTCCAGGAAGCAACGCAAAAGCGCCTGCAAATGTTCGTCTTGCGGGCAAAAGTAAAACTGGCCGCGCAGACCGACAGTACCGTCATGCTCGGCCTCTCCGGGCCACAGGCCGAAGAAGCGCTGGTCGATGCCGGGCTGCCCTGCCCGGCTGAAGCAATGGCTACAGCCACCGCCGACGGCGCAACCGTCATTCGCCTCGATACCACGCGTTTCATGATCGTGGCGCCGGAATCGGCGATGGCTGTGCTGTGGCAAAAACTCACCGTCAAAGCCCGTCCGGCTGGCCTCCCTGCCTGGCGCTGGCTCGATATCCAGGCGGCCTTCCCGCTCGTCACCCTGGCCACCAAGGAAGAATTCGTGCCGCAAATGGCCGATTTCGAAAAGATTGGCGGCGTCAGTTTCCACAAGGGCTGTTATCCGGGTCAGGAAATCGTGGCCCGCACCCAGTACCTCGGCAAGGTAAAACGCCACCTGCATCGCGTGACCAGTGCGCAGGCGCTCAAGGCCGGCGATATCCTGCATTCGCCCGACAACCCGGATCAGTCCTGCGGTACTGTGATGACCGTTGCCCCGTCACCGGCTGGCGGCTACGAAGCCCTGGCCGTCATCCAGAGCAATTTTGCCGGTAATGTGCGTCTTGGTTCGCTGGAAGGCCCTTCTGTACAGGCTGCTGCGGTCAACCCGTAAAAACGGCCAAAAATGAAATGTGCCTGATCGTCGTCGGCTGGCGGGTTCATCCGGATTACCCGCTGGTCGTCGCGGCCAATCGTGATGAGTTCTACGCCCGCCCGACGGCGTCTTTAGCGCGCTGGTTCGATGCGCAGGAAGTCATCGGCGGACTCGATCTCGAAGCCGGCGGCACCTGGCTGGGCATCAGCGAATCCGGACGCTTTGCCGCAGTCACTAACGTGCGCGAACCCGGCATGGCCAAAGGCGCGCAATCCCGCGGCGCCCTGACACGGGGCTTCCTGACTGCCCGCTCATCGGCGGGCGACTACGCGGCGGGAATCGATGGCGACCAATACTCCGGCTACAACCTTTTGCTGGGTGACGGCGATGAGCTGGTCTATTGCTCGAATCGGGATGGCAATCCACGCCCACTGGCACCAGGCGTTTACGGCTTATCGAATCACCTGCTCGACAGCCCGTGGCCAAAGCTGCTGGCCGCCCGCCAGCGCTTTTCCGAAGCACTGCCCCGCCTGCCTGATGAGTCGGCATTTTTCGATCTGCTGACCGACCAGGCTATCGTCGCCGATGAAAACCTGCCAAGCACCGGTGTTCCCATCGAATGGGAACGCCTGTTATCGGCCATTTTCGTGAAATCGGAAAGCTATGGCACGCGAGCCTCAACGCTGATCTGGCAAGACGCTGGCGGTAACATCACGGTTCACGAAAACAGCTTCGGCCCGAACGGCCAGCTACTTCAGTCTTCGGTGATCTCAACTTCCGAATAGCAGGGCACGAGGTCGAACAATTCGACGATGTCGGCGTTGCGCATGCGCACACAGCCGTGCGAACCGGGCAAACCCATTTCCGCCGCATCCGGGCTGCCGTGGATGTAGATATAGCGGCGCATGGTATCGACGCAACCGAGCCGATTGCAGCCGGCTTCGCGTCCCGACAGCCAGAGAATGCGCGTCAGAATCCAGTCGCGGCCGGGAAATTCCTCGCCCAGCGCGGATGACCAGAGTTCGCCGGTCGGGCGACGACGAACGAAAACCGTATTTTCCGGCTGACCGGCGCCGATTTTGGCGCGAATGATGTGCCGCCCACGCGGCGTCTGATAGCTGCCAGAAACTTCGCCAACCCCGGCTTTGGCCGTCGAAACCGGGTACTCGCGCAGGATCTCACCGTGATCGTCGAAAACGGTCATCGCCTGACGCGCTACCGAAATGTGCAGTTTCATGATGATTTCTTGCGCCGGCCAGCGAAAAAGGCAGACAGCATTGCGCTGCACTCATCGGCCAGAACGCCGCCTTCGACGGTCGCGTGATGATTCAAACGCTCGACGCCGAACAGATCGACCACGCTGCCATGCACGCCGGTCTTGGCGTCACGCGCACCATAGATGACGCGGCTGATCCGCGCATGCATGATGGCACCGGCACACATGGCGCACGGTTCCAGCGTGACAAACAGTTCGCAGCCCGGCAGACGATAGTTGCCGAGCACCCGCGCCGCATCGCGCAAGGCAGCGATTTCGGCATGGGCCGTCGGATCGCTCTCGCCAATCGGCGAATTGAAGCCGCGACCAACAATGGCGCCATTGAGGACCACGACGGCGCCAACCGGCACCTCGCCGAGACACTCGGCAGCGCGGGCCAGCGACATCGCTTCGCGCATGAAAAACTCGTCGCTGAGACCGAGTGCGGCTTCGTCGCTCATGCCGACTCGCCTGGAAAAACCGGATCCATCATAAAAACATCGCCAGAAAATGGGTTGTCGGAAGGGCGGCAAGTATAGCGCCGCCGGGCTGGCTCGCTCTAGTTCCCCTGCAGCAACAGGCGGATGTCGGCAGCGATGTCATCAACGCTGCTCGTGTCCTTGACATAAAGCCGCAGACGGCCGGCCGGATCGAACGCATAGGCCCCCGTCGAATGGTCGATGACATAGCCCAGTTCGCCCTCCACAGGTTTACGCGCGGCGAAGACGCGGAACTCTTCGGTCGCGGCCCTGGTTTGCGCCGCATCGCCGCGCAGGCCAAGAAATGTCGGGTGGAACCACGGCACGAACGCTTTCAGCCTTTCCGCGCCGTCGCGCTCCGGATCGACCGTTACGAACAGCACCTGGACCCGCTCGGCATCGCTGCCCAGTGCCTTCATAACATCAGCCAGCTTGGCCAGCATGGTCGGACAAATATCCGGGCAGGAGGTATAGCCGAAGAAGACCACCGCCGCCTTGCCCTGAAAATCCGTCAGGGATCGCTGCTGACCGTGGTGGTCGACCAGCGTCAATTGGCGCCCGAAAGTGGCACCGGTCAGATCGGTATTGCGAAACGTCACCGGCTGCCGCTTGCATGACAGCAAGGCAGTAGCAGACAGCGCAAGAAAGAAGCGGCGATTCATCGTGAAAATTATTTCTGAACTATTTCAGGAACATTGATTCTCAACCCAGAGGTCGGTTCTCACAAGGGGAGGGAACGGAATGGCGAGTTGTACGCTTGAGACTCAGGCTGCGCAAAGCGCAGACGCAAATCTTGTTGCCCGGCTGCTACGCAGCCTTTTCCCTCCTTCCGCCCTGCTCTTGCCGGCTTTAGCCAGCGCTGAGTACAAGTTTAATTTCCCCGAGCCAGTCACGCCCATTGCCCGGGAAACGCTGCACATCCACAACGAGTTCATGCTGATCATCACCATCCTGTTCGTGGTGGTGTTCGCCATCATGATCTACTCGATGATCAAGCACCGGAAAAGTTCCGGCCACGCCCCGGCCAAGTTCACCGGGCCGACTGGCGCGCTGCAATGGTTCTGGGCGTTGATTCCGTTCGCCATCCTGCTTTTCATCGACTTCGTACTGATGGGTATCCCGGCCGTGCAGGCCATCATCAACATGGAAGACACCCAGACCAAGGCCGACATGGTGCTCAAGGTCACCGGCATGCAGTGGAAGTGGCAGTACGAGTACCCTGAATCCGGGGTCAAGTTCATCAGCACGCTGGCCACGCCGCGCGACCAGATCGCCAATGCCGAAGCCAAGGGCGAACATTACCTGCTGGAAGTCGACAAGCCAGTGGTGCTGCCGGTCGGCAAGAAAGTGCGCATCCTGCTCACCTCGACCGACGTTATCCATACCTGGTGGGTGCCGCAATTCGGCGTCAAGCGCGACGCTATACCCGGCTTCCTGCGCGAAACCTGGGTACTGATCGAAAAGCCCGGCATCTACCGCGGCCAGTGCGCCGAGTTGTGCGGCAAGGACCACGGTTTCATGCCGGTGGTCGTCCATGCCGTACCGGAGCCAGAGTATCTCGCCTGGGTGGAAGCACAAAAAGCCGAAGCCAAGGCCGCCGCGGGCGGTGCCGACCGGACCTGGAGCAAGGACGAACTGGTCGCCGAGGGCAAGGCGGTCTATGAAAAGGTTTGCGCCGCCTGTCACCAGCCCGACGGCAAGGGTTTGCCCCCGGCCTTCCCGGCACTGGCCGGCAGCAAGATCGTCAATGATCTGCTGCTCGACATGAACGGCAAGATCGTCAAGGACAGCCATGTCGACCGGGTCATGCACGGCAAGGCCGGCACGGCGATGCAGGCCTTCAGCGCCAGCCTGTCAGATGTCGAGCTGGCGGCTGTCATCACCTACGAACGCAACAGTTTCGGCAACCAGGCGGGCGACATGATCCAGCCAGCCCAGATCAAGTCACTGCGCTAGGAGACGAGCCATGAATACAGCCACTACCCACGCTGCAGAACATCATGGCGAATATCACCCCGGCGGCCTGATGCGCTGGCTGACGACGACGAATCACAAGGACATCGGCACGATGTACCTGACCTTCTCGCTGATCATGTTCTTTGTCGGCGGCCTGATGATCCTGGCGGTGCGGGCCGAGCTGTTCCAGCCCGGCCTGCAGCTCATGCAGCCGGAGTTCTTCAACCAGCTGATCGGCGTGCATGCGCTGGTGATGATCTTTGCGGCGCTGATGCCGGCCGCCACCGGCTTTGCCAACTGGATGCTGCCGCTGATGATCGGCGCCCCCGACATGGCGCTGCCCCGCCTCAACAACTGGGGTTTCTGGCTGCTGCCGCCCGCCGCCATCTTGCTCACTCTGCCTTTCACGCTGGCCCTATTCGGCATCGGCGATGGGGCGATCGCCACCGGCTGGACCTTCTACGCGCCGCTCTCGGTGCAGGGCGGCATGGGGGTCGATTTCGCCATCCTCGCCGTGCATATCCTGGGCATCTCGTCGATCATGGGCTCGATCAACATCATCGTCACCATCTTCAACATGCGCGCCCCCGGAATGACGATGATGAAGCTGCCGCTCTTTGCCTGGGGCTGGCTGATCACTGCCTTCCTGCTCATCGCCACCCTGCCGGTGCTGGCCGGCGCGGTGACCATGCTGCTCACCGACCGCCATTTCGGCACGCATTTTTTCGACGCAGCCGGTGGTGGCGACCCAATCCTCTTCCAGCATCTGTTCTGGTTCTTCGGCCACCCCGAGGTGTACATCCTCCTGCTGCCAGTCTGGGGCCTGATGCCGCATGTGCTGTCCACCTTCTCGCGCAAGCCAACCTACGGCTACAAGGCGCAGGTGTACAGCTTCATCGCCATCGGCCTGCTCTCGGTCGTCGTCTGGGCGCACCATTTCTTCACGGCCGGCATGCCGGTGCCGGCGCTGATTTACTTCATGTTCAGCACCATGGCTATTTCGCTGCCGCTGGCCGTGCTCTTTTTTTGCTGGATCGCCACCATGTGGAAGGGCGCGATGACTTTCGAGACGCCGATGCTGTTCGCCGTTGGCTTCATCGTCCTGTTCGGCATCGCCGGCCTCACCGGCCTGATCCTCGCCGACGTCGCGGCCGACGCCCAGTACCACCACAGCTATTTTGTCGTCGCCCACTTCCATTACGCGCTGTTCGCCGGCGGCATCATGGGCGTAATGACCGGGGTCTATTACTGGCTGCCGAAATGGACCGGCCACATGTATAGCGAAAAGCTCGGCAAGCTGCATTTCTGGCTGACCGTGGTCTCGTTCAACCTGACTTTCCTGCCACAGTTCTTCCTCGGTCTGGCCGGCATGCCGCGACGCATTCCCGACTATGCGTTGCAGTTCGCCGAATTCAATGCGATCTCGACCTTGGGCGCCTTTGTCCTGGGTTTCAGCCAGTTGCTCTTTGCTTGGAACATCTGGTCTTGTGTACGGGGCGGCCCGAAGGTCGAGAGCCGGGTCTGGGAGGGTGCGGAAGGGCTGGAATGGGAGCTGCCATCCCCACCGCCCCACCATACCTGGGAAATTCAGCCGGTGATCAAATGAGTGGGGAGCACATGACGCCGGCCTTCACCGATGCCGACCTCGCCCGCCGCCGCGCCGCGTCGCGCCGCCTTGGCTGGTTACTCGGCACCGTCGTTCTGGTCATTTACCTCATCGGCTTGTTCATCAAGCGTTAGCATCATGGAACAGGCCCAGCCCACCCCAGCCAGCCACAATCGTCTGATCGGCAAGCTGTTGCTGATGGTGGCCGGGGCCTTCGTTTTTGCCTTCGCACTGGTGCCGCTCTATGACGTGCTCTGCGCGGCCACCGGCTTCAATGGCAAGACGGCCGGCCCAGGCGTGATTCGCGACGGCTTCGGCGTCGGCGGCCTGCAAACCGCAGCAGCCCCGGCCTCGAAGGTCGATACCGGGCGCACCGTCCGCGTCGAATTCACCGGCACCGTGATGCCCGGCCTGCCCTGGGACATGCGGCCACTGACCATCAGCCTCGACATCCACCCGGGCGAGCTGCAGCAGGTCAGCTACCTGGTGCGCAATACCTCGGACCGGCCGATCACCGGTCAGGCCGTGCCGAGCGTAACGCCCGGCCAGGCCGCACAGCACTTCGAAAAGATCGAGTGCTTCTGCTTCTCGCAGCAAACGCTGGGGCCAGGCGAAGCGCGCGAGATGCCGCTGGCTTTTATCGTCAAACCCGAGGTCGACCGCAGCATTCGCCACATCACCCTGTCCTACGCCTTTTTCAGCATCGACGGACAACGCCAGACACTGACCAGCAGCAGGGAGGCCCGATGAAAACCAGTCCAGCTCACACCGCACACGCGGATCACTATTTCGTTCCGCAGCCCAGCCTGTACCCGGTCATCCTGTCCGCCGGCATGTTCCTGCTCGCTTTCGGCTTCATCCAGGTGATCAACAACTTCGGCCCCGGCAAATGGTTCATGTTCGGCGGCACGGCCGTCATCCTTTATGTCCTGTTCGGCTGGTTCGGCAAGGTCATCGGCGAATCGCAGAGCGGCGCCTACCGCGACTGGGAGGACCGTTCATTCCGCTACGGCATGATCTGGTTCATCGCCACCGAGGTGATGTTCTTTGCCGCCTTCTTCGGCGCGCTGTTCTACGTGCGAGTGATTTCGGTGCCTACCCTGGGTGGCATGGAAGGCGCCCACGGTTTCAGCCTGTGGCCGGAGTTCGCCGGCACCTGGCCGACCAGCGGGCCGAAAGGCGCCACCTTCACGCCGATGGGCGCCTGGGGCATTCCGGCGCTCAATACCGCCCTGCTGCTCAGTTCCGGCGCCACCGTCACCTGGGCGCACTGGGGGCTGTTGCGCAACAACCGCAGCCAACTGGCGCTCGGTCTGGCGGCAACGGTGCTGCTGGGCAGCACTTTCCTCGGCTTTCAGGCTTACGAATACCACCACGCCTACACTGAACTCGGCCTGACCATGGGCGCCGGCGCCTACGGGGCAACCTTCTTCATGCTGACAGGTTTCCACGGTTTCCACGTCACGCTCGGCACCATCATGCTGGCAGTGATCCTGCTGCGCAGCTTGAGCGGCCATTTCAGCGCCGACCGCCACTTCGCATTCGAGGCGGTGGCCTGGTACTGGCACTTCGTCGATGTGGTCTGGCTGATTCTGTTCGTCTTCGTTTACTGGGTGTAGCCGGGAATGAGACCGAACCTGAACCCGGCCAGCAGCACCAGGAAGAGCGCAATCGACAGCCCGATGCGCAGGGTCAGCGCCCGCACCGTCCGCTCGCCGGCTCCCCGGTCGCGGTAGAGATAGAAGAGCCCGGAGAACAGGCTGCCGACGATGGCCAACAACAGCAAAACAACCAGCAGCTTGAGCATGGACGACGCCTCCGCAGGGATTTCCGTGGCCCAGTATGCGCGCCGGCCGGGCCGAGCGGCAAGGGCCAGCCGCAAGCAGGCGGCGATCCTTGGCGCCCTGGTGCTGGCGGTGCTGCTCCCGGCTTTCATTTCGCTCGGCCTCTGGCAATGGCGCAAGGCCGAGAGCAAAACTGCGTTGCAGGTCGAACTCGACACCCGCAGCCACGATGCTGCCATCGCCATGCCAACCACGCTGGCCGATGTTGATTCCCTGCGCCATCACCGGGTCATCCTGCGCGGCACCTACGACGCCGCCCACCAGGTACTGATCGACAACCGCCTGCATCAGGAACAGGCTGGCTATCACGTCATCACGCCCCTGCAGCTGGCCGGATCGAACATGCATGTGCTGGTCAATCGCGGCTGGCTGGCCGCCCCGGCCGATCATCAGCAGCAGCCGATCGCCGAGGTGCCGACTGGTGAAGTCGAACTGACTGGCATCGCCGTACTGCCTACCCAGCGCTTCTTCAACCTGGCGCCGCAACCGACCAGCGGCTGGGCGCCGGTGTGGCAGAACCTCGACATCGAACGCTTCCGCTCGGCTGTGCCCTATCCCCTGCAAGGCCTGATCATCCAGCTCGACCCGACGGCACCGGGCGGCTATGTCCGTGAATGGCCGCGCCCGGACGAACGAGCCGACCGCCACCGCAGCTACGCCCTGCAATGGTTCGGATTCGCCGTGTCCAGCCTCGGCATCTGGGCCTATTTCCTGATCCGCCGGCCATGAACAGCGTCGCCATCGATCCGCTCCCCAACCAGAGCCAGGGCCGGCTCATGCTGGCGCTGATCGTCGGCCTGCTCGCCTTGCCCTTCATCATCGGCGCCGGCCTTTACTTCGGTGGCTGGCATCCATCCCGGATCGGACATCACGGCCACCTGCTCAACCCGCCACTGCAACTGCCTGAGCAGATTCCACGGTCAACCGGAAAAAATGCCGAAAAATGGAAACTCGTGCTCCACGTCCGCGGCCCCTGCGCCGCCGACTGCATGAGCCGTCTCGATGAAATGCGCCGCATCCACGTCGCCCTCTACAAAAACATGGGCCGCCTGAGCCGCGCCGTGCTGACCGACCAGCCAAACGATCCCGCCCTGATCGCCCTACACGCCAGCCAACCCGACCTGATTGTGCTGATCGCCCCGCCCAGTGCCCTGGCCGGAATCACCGATCCCCTGCTACTGGTCGATCCGCAGGGGCTCGTGATCATGACCTACCCCCCCGACGCCAGCCCGCAAGGCATGCGCGCCGACCTCGACCGCCTGCTCAAATACGCCTGGACCGGCTAGGAGAATCTCCATGCACACCGCGACAGTCCCCACCCTGAGCCTCGGCCAGCGCCTGGCCGCCTTCAGCCACCTGTGCAAGCCACGGGTCAACAGCCTGATCGTATTCACCGCGATGATCGGCATGTGCCTGGCGACGCCGGATTTCCCGCCGCTGCTCCGTTTCACGGTCGCCTCGCTCGGCATCGCCCTGGTCTCCTTCGCCGCCGCCGCATTGAACTGCCTGGTCGAACGCACCGTCGACGCCAAGATGGCGCGCACCAGCTGGCGCGCCACAGCCCGCGGCGACATCTCGCCGCTCGAAACGGTCACGCTGGCCACCGCCCTCGGCGCCACCGGCCTGTGGCTGCTCCACAACTTCATCAACGACCTGACCATGTGGCTGACGCTGGCCACCTTCGTCGGCTACACCGTCATCTACACGCTGATCCTCAAACCGGCGACGCCGATGAACATCGTCATCGGCGGTGCCTCCGGCGCCATGCCGCCGCTGCTCGGGTGGACGGCGATGACCGGCCATGTTTCGGCCGAACCGCTGGTCCTCTTCCTGATCATTTTCCTGTGGACGCCGCCACACTTCTGGGCCCTGGCCTGCTACCGGCGTGACGACTACGCCCGCTCCGGCCTGCCCATGCTACCGGTCACCCACGGCATCGCCTTCACCTGCCAGCACATCCTCTGGTACACCGTGATGCTCGCCGCTGCCAGCCTGATTCCGGTGTCGCTCGGCATGAGCGGGACGTTCTACCTGATCGCCATCAGCCTGCTCGACCTCGTCTTCCTCGGCTACGCCATCGCCCTCTGCCGCAACTACAGCGATGCCCTGGCCCGCCGCACCTTCCGCTACTCCATCCTCTACCTGACCCTGCTCTTTGCCGCCCTGTTCATCGACCGCCTGTTCTGATCCGCCCGCCGTGCCCCTGACTCGCCTCTACCACCGCCTGCTGCTCGTCGCCACCCTGCTCGCCTTCGCCGTCATCGCCCTCGGCGCCTACGTCCGCCTGTCCGACGCCGGCCTCGGCTGCCCCGACTGGCCCGGCTGCTACGGCCACTGGCTGGGCGTCCCCGAAGCACACCACGAACAGCAGGCCGCCGCGCAAGCCTACCCGGACCGGCCACTCGACACCGGCAAGGCGTGGAAGGAAATGCTCCACCGCTATCTCGCCGGCACCCTGGGCCTGCTCATCCTGGCGCTATGCATCCTCGCCTGGCGCAAGGAATCCCGCAGCCGCCAGTCGCCAGCATTGCCGACCGCACTGCTCGGCATTGTCGGCCTGCAGGCGGCGCTCGGCATGTGGACCGTCACCCTGTTGCTCAAGCCGGTCATCGTCACCCTGCATCTGATCGGTGGCATGACGACACTCTCCATCCTCGTCGGCATGGCCGTCGCCGGACGCGAAGCAAGACCTGACTCCGCTGTCAGTCCCGGCATGCGCCTGCTGGCGGCCGGTGCCTTGCTGGCAATTGCCATCCAGATCGCTCTCGGCGGCTGGGTCAGCAGCAACTACGCCGCTCTTGCCTGCCCGGATTTCCCGACCTGTCAGGGCCAATGGCAACCGGAGATGGACTTTGCCCACGCCTTCAGCCTGCACCGCGAACTGGGCGAGACGGCCAATGGCCAGTTACTGCCGCACACCGCCCTGACGGCGATTCACTGGAGCCACCGTCTGGGTGCTGCCTTGGTTTCAATGGTGGTCGCCATGCTCGCACTCACCCTGTTCAAAACCGGCAGGCTACATTGGCAAGTATGGGGCGGCTTACTGGCGCTGCTACTGCTGGCACAACTCAGTCTGGGCATTGCCAACGTCCTGCTCGGCCTGCCACTGGCTATCGCCGTCGCCCATAACCTCGGCGCCGCGCTGCTGCTGACGGCGACGCTGACGCTCAATATCAGCCTCTATCGCCAGCGCCTTCCGGCATCGAATGCATCAGCCCTGAGTGGCCCATCGAAAACCGCAGCCGGTTGAATGATCCCCGGCCGGAAAAAGACAAAGCCCGGAAAAACCGGGCTTTGTCTGTTCTGCCTGTGGCACTACCTCATTCCCACTCGATGGTCGCCGGCGGCTTCCCAGAAACGTCGTACACGACCCGGTTCAGACCACGGACTTCGTTGATGATCCGGTTCGAGACGCGACCGAGCAGTTCGTAGGGCAGATGCGCCCAGTGGGCGGTCATGAAATCGCTGGTCACCACTGCGCGCAAGGCAACCACGTTTTCGTAAGTGCGCCCGTCGCCCATCACGCCAACGCTCTTGACCGGCAGGAAGACGGCGAAGGCCTGGCTGGTCAGGTCATACCAGCTCTTGCCGATGTCGGCCGCAGTACAGGCACCAGCCGCGACATCGCGTTCGGTAGCGTGCGTGGCGCGTAGTTCTTCGATAAAAATGGCATCGGCACGTTGGAGTAGATGAGCGGCCTTCAGCGTAACTTCGCCAAGAATACGAACACCCAGGCCCGGCCCGGGGAACGGATGGCGATAGACCATCTCGCGCGGCAAACCGAGCGCGACGCCAAGTTCGCGGACCTCGTCCTTGAACAGTTCACGCAGCGGTTCGAGTAGCTTGAGATGCATGTCTTCCGGCAGGCCACCGACGTTGTGGTGACTCTTGATGGTATGGGCGCCCTTCTTGCCCTTGCCAGCCGATTCGATCACGTCCGGATAAATGGTGCCCTGGGCCAGCCACTTAGCTGCGGGCAATTTTTTGGATTCAGCCTGGAACACCTCCACGAATTCCTTGCCGATAATCTTGCGCTTCTGTTCCGGGTCGGAGACACCGGCCAGCTTGCCCATGAAGTCGTCGACCGCATCGACCCGGATGACCTTGACGCCGAGGTTGCGGGCGAACATGTCCATGACCATGTCGCCCTCGTTCAGGCGCAGCAGGCCGTGATCAACGAAGACGCAGGTCAGCTGGTCGCCGATCGCCTTGTGGATGAGCGCCGCAGCAACGCTGGAATCGACGCCGCCGGACAGGCCAAGGATGACTTCCTCGTCACCAACCTGACGCTGGATGGCATCGACGGCTTCGGCGATGTAGTCGCCCATGACCCAGTCGGTACCGCAACCGCAAATGCCATGCACGAAGCGTTCGAGAATGGCGCGGCCCTGCTGTGTATGCGTAACTTCCGGATGAAACTGGACGGCGTAGAACTTGCGACTCTCGTCGGCCATCGCGGCGATCGGGCAGGATGGCGTCGAAGCCATCTTGACGAAGCCGGCCGGCAGCTCCATCACCGAATCACCATGGCTCATCCAGACCTTGAGCATGCCGTGGCCTTCCGGGCTGTAGAAGTCGGCGATATCGTTGAGCAGCGCCGTGTGGCCGTGGGCGCGGACTTCCGAGTAGCCGAATTCGCGGGACTTGCCGGCCGCTTCGGCCGTCATCACCTTGCCACCCAGTTGCTGGGCCATGGTCTGCATGCCGTAGCAAATACCCAGCACCGGAACGCCCAGCTGGAAAACGATTTCCGGGGCACGCGGCGTATCGCCTTCGGTCACCGAACTCGGCCCGCCGGACAGGATGATGCCCTGGGCGCCGTAGCTGCGAATGAATTCGTCCGAAACGTCGTACGGATGGATTTCGCAGAACACCTTGGCTTCGCGCACGCGGCGGGCGATTAGCTGGGTAACCTGAGAACCGAAATCGAGGATGAGGATTTTCTGGTGAGCCATTTTCAAAACCTTGAATAAAAAGGGCGGCTCCCGGAGCCGCCCTCAGTAACACGGAAAAGATCAGTCGAGGTGGTAGTTCGGCGCTTCCTTGGTGATCTGCACGTCGTGGACGTGAGATTCACGGATGCCGGCCGAGGTGATTTCGACGAAACAGGCATTGTCATGCATGTGGGCGATGGTCGGGCTACCGAGATAACCCATCGACGAACGCAGGCCACCCATCAACTGGTGGATCACGGCAAGCACAGAGCCCTTGTAAGGAACGCGACCTTCGATACCTTCCGGCACGAACTTGTCGACATTCGAGGTGGCTTCCTGGAAGTAGCGATCGGACGAGCCAGCCTGCATGGCACCGAGCGAACCCATGCCACGGTAGGACTTGTAGGAACGTCCCTGGAACAGTTCGACCTCACCCGGCGCTTCTTCGGTACCGGCAAACAGACCACCGAGCATGACCGTATCGGCACCTGCGGCAATCGCCTTGGCGATGTCGCCGGAGTACCGGATACCACCGTCGGCAATCATCGGTACGCCAGTCCCCTTGAGCGAATCGGAAACGTTCTGGATAGCCGTGATTTGCGGCACGCCGACACCGGCAACAATGCGCGTCGTACAAATCGAACCCGGGCCGATGCCAACCTTGACGCCATCGGCACCCATATCGACGAGTGCCCGGGCGGCATCAGCAGTCGCGATGTTGCCACCAATGACTTCGATCTGCGGATAGTTCTTCTTGACCCACTGAACGCGGTCAAGGACGCCTTGCGAGTGACCATGGGCAGTATCGACCACGATGACGTCAACACCGGCTTCGGCCAGCAACTCGACACGCTCTTCGGTGCCAGCCCCGACGCCGACCGCCGCTCCGGCGCGCAGGCGTCCGGACGAATCCTTGTTGGCCAGCGGATGCTCGGTGGACTTCAGGATGTCCTTGACCGTGATCAGGCCACGCATATGCCATTCATCATCGATAACCAGCACGCGCTCCAGGCGATGCTTGCGGATCAGTTCCTTGGCATCCTCGACGCTGGCGCCTTCACGGACGGTAACCAGTCGCTTGCGCGGCGTCATGATGGCCTTGACCGGCTGATCGAGATTGGTCTCGAAGCGCAGGTCGCGATTGGTGACGATGCCAACCACCTTGCCCGCACGATCGATCACCGGCAAACCGGAAATCCGGTACTGGCGGGTGATCTCGATCACATCCCGCACGGTCATGGTCGGCGAAACGGTGATCGGATCCTTGAGGATGCCGGATTCAAAACGCTTCACCTTGGCCACTTCGGCCGCCTGGGCCTTGGGTGACAGATTCTTGTGAATGATGCCGATACCCCCCTCCTGGGCCATCGCGATGGCGAGGCGGCCTTCCGTCACGGTATCCATGGCGGCGGACAGCAAGGGCAGGTTCAGAGTAATGTTGCGGGTCAGCCGGGTAGCCAGGCTAACGTCGCGGGGGAGAATCTGGGAGTGTGCGGGGACGAGCAGTACGTCGTCGAAAGTCAGGGCTTTTTGCAGCAGTCGCATGGCCTTTAGCCTTTAATCCAAGGTCACAAAATCGTATTATACAGAAAAGCCAAGGAAACCCAGATGACCTCGAAATCCACCTTCATTTTTGCCCTGTTTTTCCCGTTGACCGTAGCAGCCATGTCAGCCCAGGCGGAAACCTACCAATGGAAGGACAGCAATGGCCAGACGGTTGTTTCGGACGTTCCACCACCGGCAACGGCCAAGGGACGGCGATCCATCGGCGGCGTAAAGCCTGCGGTCGTGTCGGAGGCCATTCCGGAAAAAACGGCTGATGCCCCAAAAGTTGCTGATGCGCCGAAGACCATCGCGGAAAAGGATCTCGACTTCAAGAAACGGCAGCAGGAATCCAGGGAGAAGGCCGACAAGCAGGCCAAGGAACAGGCGGCCGAAAAGGAAAAAAGTGAAAACTGCGACCGCGCCCGGCGCAACCTGGCAGCACTGGAAGCCAATCAGCCGCTCACTGTTTACGATGACAAGGGCGAACGCAAGCTGATGGACAGCACACTGCGCGAACAGGAAATCGAACGGGCTCGCAAATTCATGGCTGACTCCTGCAAATAAGCAGAAGGTTCAGCTTCAGCCCTCGGCGTCGGAATCCCCGGCGCCTTTTTTCATGACCTTGCCCTCGGCAGCCCGCTGTTTGCGAACCTCTTTCGGATCGGCGATCAGCGGCCGATAAATTTCGACGCGATCCAGATTGCGCAACACAGAGTCTGGCTTGGAAAGCTTGTTCCAGATACCGAACTTGTTTTTTTTCAGGTCGATTTCCGGATACTTTTCGAGCAACCCGGAGGCCTCGAGCGCCTGCTGCAGCGTCGCGCCTTCATTCAATTTGATGCGGACAAGCTCCTGCTTGTTTGACTGGGCATAGCAAACTTCGACACTCAACATTTCAGCCATTGCTGACTCCATAAACCTGCGCCGCACGGCGCACGAAGGCATCGACAAACGTGTTGGCAATATGGCTGAACACCGGGCCGATGACCTTCTCGAACAATTTGCTGGAAAACTCGTAGTGCAACTGGAATTCAATCTTGCAGGCGTTTTCGGCCAGCGCCTTGAAATGCCATGAACCTTCGAGGCGACGGAATGGCCCATCGACCAGGCGAATTTTCATCAGCCGGGGAAACTCCTTGTCGTTTTCCGTCGTAAAACAGGATTTCACCGAATGGTAGTTAATGTGCAGCGTCGCTGCAGTTTTCACCGCATCGCGAAATTTGAGCTCGGTATGACTGCACCAGGGCAGGAATGCGGGGTAATCCTCGCAACGGTCCACCAGTTCGAACATGCGTTCGGCGGATTGCTCGATCAAGACGGTCTTTTCAACGAGGGCCATGCAGCGGCAGTATTCCTGTTTCCTGTAGAATCGCGATTTTAAAGGAACAGCCGGTAGCATGAGCATTACGGTCAACAAAAAAGCCTTTCACGACTATTTTGTCGAAGAAAAGTACGAAGCTGGCATTGTCCTCGAAGGTTGGGAGGTCAAGGCCATTCGCGCCGGCCGAATGAACATCAAGGAATCCTACGTCATTATCAAGAGCGGCGAAATCTACTTGATCGGGATGCATATCAGCCCGCTGGCGACCGCCTCCACCCACAACCAGCACGACCCGATACGTACGCGAAAACTGCTCCTGCACGCCAACGAAATCGGCAAACTGATCGGCAAGGTTGAGCGCGCCGGATACACGCTGGTGCCCATCGACCTGCACTTCGTGCGCGGCCGGATCAAGCTTGAAATCGGCCTGGCCAAAGGCAAGAAACAGCACGACAAACGCGCCGACGCCCTGGACAAAGACTCGAAGCGAGAAGCCCAGCGCGCCATGAAAGAACGCCTCCACTAAAGCCGTCCAAGTTTCGCAGTAACATTTTTGTTCGTTGTATTGCCATACTCACAAATGACTATGTCGTTTAGTAACCCTGATTGTGGCTCTTTGGCATATCCTTGTGATAACCATGAAAACGATACGAATTGTTCTCGCGGATGACCAGTTACTGATACGCGCCGGCATCCGCGCCATTATCGAGACGCTTCCCGGATATCTGATCGAAGCCGAATGCGCTGATGGCCACGAAACCATTGCCGCCATTCGCAAGCTGCAACCCGACGTCGTTCTGCTTGATATCGCCATGCCTGGGCCTTCAGGCATCGAGGTGGCACGTACGATTCGCCAGTTCGACCGGGAAACGAGAATCCTCGTGCTGTCCAGCATCGACCGCCAGGAAATCGTCGAGCAGGCGCTGGCTGCTGGCGTCAATGGCTATTTGCTGAAAGACTTCGTGCTGGCTGAGCTAATTCAGGCCTTGGCCATGGTGCTCGAAGGTGAAAGCTTCCTGTCACCAAAACTCAGTGCGATGAACTTGCGCTCGGAGGCCGAATCCGACTCAGGCCAGATATCTCGATTGACCACACGGCAAACCGAGATTCTGCGCCACGTGGCCTCCGGCAGAACCACCAAGGAAATTGCCCGCGAACTCGGTATCAGCCCCAAAACGGTCGAGTTCCACCGCAGTCGCCTGATGGAAAAAATTGGTGTCCACGACGTAACCGGACTAACCCGATTTGCGCTTCACACTGGCATCGTCAGCTGCCCCTGAACGGATAGCGACTCAGCCTTCCCTTTCGACCAGAAAGCCCGCCAGTTCGGCTTCCATGCACTGTATGCAGAGGACCAAAGGAGCCGACATCGAAGGCCAGTCGGGTACTGACGTACCAATCGGGGTTTCGAGAAGATGTTCGCGGACAAGTTGTTCGATGTCGCGAGCCTGATCGAGACATCGGTTTCCGGAGAAGAGGACACAACTACTCCGAATGTCATGCAGTACGTCTCTCAGGGCCGGCAAATCGCCCTGTGCTGCTGCATTTTCCAATCGCCGACATAGCGTCGGGGCATTTTCAAGAAAAATGTGAATGAGCCGTTCTGCGGCGGCCTGGTTTCGTCCCAGATTTACCAGCAAATACTCCAGATTGCAGAAGTCGCCACCCTTACGATTGCTGCTGCTCTCAGACATTACCGAATACCTTGGCTTATTTGTATTATTCGGTCATAGCTTATGCCAGCGGAAAAATACAGGGAACCCGGTGTTACCCTAGGGAAGCGTCCCTGAAAACAGAAAAGCCCGAAAAGCAATAGCTTTCGGGCTTTACGGTAGTTGGCGGAGTGGACGGGACTCGAACCCGCGACCCCCGGCGTGACAGGCCGGTATTCTAACCAACTGAACTACCACTCCGCATCATGGCGCCCGCGGTTTTGGCGGGCGGCAACGAGCGGCGAATAATAGCACGGGGCTATGGTTCCGGGTGCCCGGCTACGACTACAATTTGACGTTTTCAGCCGTGCAACGGAAACGATGACCGATACCGGTACGCTCAATTTTTCCTGGTCGCAGGCCATGATCGCCGGCTTTGTCGCGGCGGGTGCCAGTGATGCTGTCATTTCCCCCGGCTCGCGCTCGACGCCGCTGGCGCTGGCCATGTTGCGCCAGCCCCGGCTGCGCTGCCATGTTGCGGTCGACGAGCGAAGTGCGGCATTTTTCGCGCTTGGCATCGCCAAGGCCAGCCGGCGGCCTGTACTGGTGCTGGCCACCTCCGGGACAGCGCCGGCCAACTGGCTGCCGGCCGTTATCGAGGCCAGCCAGTCCGGCGTACCTCTGCTCCTTATCTCGGCTGATCGCCCGCCGGAACTACAAGACTGTGGGGCCAATCAAACCGTCGTCCAGATCGGGCTTTTCGGCGCGCACGTCCGCGCCAGCCATGCGCTTGGCACTCCGCATGATGGATTTGATCCGGCTTACCTGCACCGCCTCGCGGCCCGCGCCTATGAGTTGGCGACCTGGCCCCACCCCGGCCCTGTCCATATCAACCAGCCGTTCCGCGAGCCACTGATGCCTTTGGCGGAGACTGCCGAAGCAGAAATTCCGGAATCCATCCGCGTCGCCCCCCCGACGTTACACCCGCCCCCAGAAGCTATTCGCGACTTCGCCGGCTACATCAGCGGACAGCCCGGCATCATCGTCTGCGGTGAAATGCCGGGACTTCGCGAAAACAGCAATGCCATTGCCGCCCTGGCCGAACGGCTCAACGCCCCGATCCTTGCCGAACCGCTGTCCGGACTGCGCTACGGTGATCATGATCGCTCGCATTTGTGCGTTCGTTACAACCACTGGCTGGCGGATCAGACCTTTGTGGAAAAGCAACAGCCAGAATGGGTGTTGCGCTTTGGCGCCTTCCCCGTCACCCGCAACCTGCAAAACTACGTGGGCGGAATTCGGCAGAACCATGCCGTAGTCGAACCATGGCCACGCTGGAATGATCCCGCGCATCGGCTGACCCATTTGTTCCGCGCCGAGCCGGCCGATGTCTGTATCGCCCTGCTGGCAGAATCGCTCGTCGCCGCCCCCGGTAGCTGGCGACAGGACTTTGCCGATCAGGATGCGGCGGCAGCGAAGGGGGCTGACGCTGGCCACATTGCTGCCATGCTCGAAGAAATCCCGGATGCCACGCCGTTCTTCATCGGCAATTCGCTGGCTATCCGCCAACTAGACAGCCTGTCCGGCAGCGGCGACAAAGCCATCCACTTTTACGGCAACCGCGGTGCCAGCGGCATCGACGGCAACATCTCGACAGCCATGGGGATTGCCGCATTTCATGGCAATGTCGTTGCCCTGCTCGGCGATCTGACCACCCAGCATGACCTTGGCGGACTAGCGCTGGCCCAGGGTCGAAATGCCGTGATTGTTGCGGTCAACAACGCCGGGGGCGGCATTTTCGATCACCTGCCCCAGCGCCATCTACCTGAATTCGAGCAAGGCTGGCGCACCCCGCAGCAAATCAATTTCGAACATGCGGCGCTGACTTTCGGTCTTGGCTTTGGCCGTGCCGACTCGATTGACGACTTCAGAAGGGTGCTGCGCGCGGCGCTCGCCGCCGGCGGCCCGCATCTGATCGAACTGCAGATGCCTTGAGGCCTTGCGGTAAAATCAGCCCCCATGAATTCGCCGATCAACACCGCCGACCCGAGCAGCGCCTCGCCCTTGGGCAAGGCCACCGAATACCAGAGCCACTACGCACCCGAGTTGCTCTACCCCATTCCGCGCCAGCTCAAGCGCAGCGAACTCGGCATTGCCGATGGCGCCCTGCCCTTTGTCGGCGAGGATTTGTGGAATGCCTATGAACTGTCATGGCTCAACCCGAAAGGCAAACCGGTCGTTGCCGTCGGCACCTTCAGCGTACCGGCCAACAGTCCGAACCTGATCGAATCCAAGTCCTTCAAGCTCTACCTGAATTCGTTCAACCAGAGCACTTTCGCCGATGTTGAAACCGTCTCGCAGACGCTAGCACGCGACCTCTCGGCTGCCGCCGGAAAGCCGCTCCGCGTCGGGATAGAACCACTTTCTGACCGCCCGCAAGCCGTGATCGCCATCCCGGAAGGCACCTGTCTCGACGATCTGGATATTGCCTGCGAGCGCTACCAGCCAGCACCGGAACTACTGACCACGCAAGCCGGCGAAGTCGTCGAAGAAACGCTGTTCTCCCACCTGCTCAAATCGAACTGTCTGGTCACCGGCCAGCCCGACTGGGCGATGGTCGTCATCCGCTACCGTGGCCGCCCCATCGACCGGGCTGGGCTGCTGCGCTACGTCGTCTCCTTCCGCAACCACAACGAATTCCACGAACAGTGCGTCGAGCGGATTTTCACCGACATCCAGAAGCATTGCGCGCCCGAGGCGCTGGCCGTCCACGCCCGCTACACCCGCCGCGGCGGCCTCGACATCAATCCCTTCCGCAGCAGCGGCGATTGCTACGGTCGACCGGAAAATATCCGCGAAATCCGCCAGTAATTTTCGCCCGCTCTCCAATAACAATAATCGACAAGCTCATGGTTAAAGACGCCGCGCCCGACCTTTCCAAACACACGCCGATGATGCGTCAATATCTGGCGCTCAAGGCCAGCCACCCGAACACGCTGCTGTTCTACCGGATGGGCGATTTCTACGAGCTTTTTCATGAAGACGCAGAAAAGGCAGCGCGCCTGCTCGACATCACGCTGACCACGCGCGGCCAGTCGGCTGGCGTGCCGATCAAGATGTGCGGCATCCCCTTCCATTCGCTGGAGCCTTACCTCGCCCGTCTGGTCAAGCTCGGCGAATCGGCCGTGATCTGCGAGCAGATCGGCGACCCGGCGACCAGCAAGGGGCCAGTCGAGCGCGCTGTGGCACGTATCGTCACGCCCGGCACGCTGACCGATGCGGCGCTGATCGACGACAAGCAGGACATCTGGCTGCTGGCTGTAACCACCATCCGCAACACCGCCGGTCTGGCCCGGCTCAACCTGGCCAGCGGCGAATTCGTGCTGCTCGAAGTCCCGACAGACCAGATTCCGGCTGCTTTGGAACGCATCCGCCCGGCCGAAATCCTTTACCCGGAAAGCTGGACGCCCAATTTCGGCCTCGACGTTGCCCGCACCCGGCAGCCAGACTGGTATTTCGAATTCGACTCGGCCCGCCGCCTGCTCTGCGATCAGTTTGAAGTCGCTTCGCTCGCCGGTTTCGGCGCCGAAGGGCTGAAGCCGGCCGTTGCCGCTGCCGGCGCCCTGCTCCAATACGCCCAGGCAACGCAGGCCGGAAAATTGACCCATTTACGCGGGTTGACCGTGGAAATCGAAGGCGCTTACCTCGGCCTCGACCTCGCCACGCGGCGCAATCTGGAATTGACCGAAACCCTGCGCGGCCAGCCATCGCCGACGCTGTTTTCACTGCTCGACAACTGCGTGACCAGCATGGGCTCGCGCCTGCTCCGTCACACGCTGCATCACCCGTTGCGCGAACGCGATCTGCCTGCCGCTCGCCACGGCGCTGTCGAATTCCTGCTCGACGATTACGGCCGCATCGCCGGCGAAATCCGTCGCGGCCTGCGCGGCATCGCCGACATTGAACGCATCGCCGGCCGTATCGCCCTGCGCAACGCCCGACCGCGTGACCTAGCCAGCCTGCGCGAATCGCTGGCCCGCCTCGATGGCCTGCGCGCCCCGCTGGCCGGCACTATCTCGCCCTTGGTCGCGCAACTATTCGGCGATCTCGACACACCGTTCGCCACGCTCGATCTGCTCATCCGTTCCATCGGCGCCGAACCATCCGCCCAGATTCGCGACGGTGGCGTCATCGCCCCGGGCTTCGATGCCGATCTCGACGAATACCGCTCGCTAAACGACAACTGCGGCGCCTATCTGGTCGACATGGAAGCCCGCGAACGCGAGCGCACCGGCATCAGCAGCCTCAAGGTCGAGTACAACAAGGTGCATGGCTTCTACATCGAAGTCACGCACGCCAATACCGAGAAAATCCCGGAAGACTACCGCCGCCGGCAAACGCTGAAGAATGCCGAGCGCTACATCACGCCGGAGCTCAAGGCTTTTGAGGACAAGGCACTGTCGGCCCAGGAACGCGCGCTGGCCCGCGAAAAGCTGCTCTACGAGGCCATTCTCGACGAACTCCAACCGGTCATCCCGACCCTGCAAGTCATCGCCCGCGCCGTTGCCCATCTCGACCTTCTGGCCGGCTTTGCTGAAACCGCCCTCAAGCGCAACTGGTGCAAGCCCGAATTTGCTGAAGAAATCGGGTTGACCGTGGAAGGCGGCCGTCACCCGGTGGTTGAGGGCGAACTGGCCAACAATGCCGAAACCTTCATCGCCAACGATTGCCTGCTCGCCGAAAACCGCCGCCTGCTGCTCATCACCGGCCCGAACATGGGCGGTAAATCGACCTACATGCGGCAAGTCGCGCTGATCGCCCTGCTCGCCCACATCGGCTGCTACACGCCGGCCGACCGCTGCGTGCTCGGCCCGCTCGACCGCATTTTCACCCGCATCGGCGCCTCCGACGATCTGGCTTCCGGCCGTTCGACTTTCATGGTCGAAATGACCGAAGCCGCCGCCATCCTGCACCACGCGACAGCCAACAGCCTCGTCCTGATGGACGAAATCGGCCGCGGCACGTCCACGTTCGACGGTATGGCCCTGGCCTTCGCCATCCTGCGCCATCTGATCGACAAGAATCGCTGCCTGACGCTGTTCGCCACGCACTATTTCGAGATGACCCGGCTGTCACACGAATACACCGAACTGGCCAACGTCCACCTCGGCGCCGTCGAGCACAACGACCGCATCGTCTTCATGCACGCCGTCGAGGAAGGCCCGGCCAACCAGAGCTACGGGATTCAGGTCGCCGCACTGGCCGGCATTCCGACCGCCGTCGTCCGCGCCGCCCGCAAGCAGCTCCGCGAATTCGAACAACGCGCCACGGTTGATCCGCTCCAGCCGGACCTTTTCGCCCAGGATTTTTCGCCAGAAGCGCCCGAGCCAGCCGAGCCTGAGCCACACCCGGCCCTCGACCACCTCGCCGCCATCGACCCGGACAGCCTGACGCCACGCGAGGCGCTCGATGCGCTCTATGCGTTGAAGGGTTTGCTTCGGTGATCGGGAAAATCGAGGCTTCCACGGTCAACCGGAAATTTTGGCCAAAATTGAAATGGGGTCTGCTGTTGATCGGCGCAATGGCCCAGGCCCATGCCGATGTCTGGCGTTTTGCCGTGATCGGCGACACGCCCTATTCCGACTACGAACGGGCCGAATTGCCCAAAATGCTCGAGGCCATTGCCAACAGTCAGGTCGAATTCGTCGCCCATATCGGCGATATCAAGTCAGGCAAGGATCGCTGCGACGACAGCCTTTTTGCTGATCGCCATAGCCTCTTCAACGCCTCCCGCGTGCCCTTCGTCTTTGTTCCGGGCGACAACGAATGGTCGGACTGTGATCGCGTGTCGAATGGCAGCTACCATCAGCACGAACGTCTTAACAAGCTGCGCAGCCTGTTCTGGCGTGATTCGCTATCGCTCGGCCAGAAAAAACTGACGCTTGAGCGCCAACCTGGAAACTATCCCGAACACGCCCGCTTCGGGCTCGGGCCAGTGCTTTTCGTCACGCTCAACGTGCCGGGCGGCAACAACAATTGGGGAATGACCAGCCAGCCCAGCCCGGAATTCCTCGCCCGCAACCCGGTTGCCCTCGCCTGGCTCAAGGAAAACTTCACCCTCGCCCGCCGCAAAAAACTGGCCGGCATCGTCTTGCTCTTCCAGGCCAACCCAGAATTCAAGCATTTCAATCAGGGCTTTGGCCACAATGGCTACCGCGATTTTCTGGAATTGCTGCGCGACGAAACGTTGCAATTCACCGGCCAGGTCGTCGCCGTCCATGGCGACTCCCATATCAGCCGCATCGATCATCCACTACGCGACAAACAGGGGAGTCCGATAATTAACTTTACACGCGTCGAAACCCACGGCTATCCGATGATGGGCTGGACACGCGGCATCATCGATAGTGAATCCCCCACCCTATTCCGGTTCGAAACTCATCCTTGGCCTACAAGACGCGATTGATGCGGCACTCTCGGAGCGAATACCGCCAGCCAGAAGATCGACTCATGCGGAGCGATTCAGCAAGCCAAATCGGCAGTTTTCAGGCGGCAGATTTGGTATCGACGGACTTTGCGCGCGCGCCCTGCCAGCCGCAAACCCAGGCAAGCACTAGCCACAGCCACAGAAAACGCGGTTCGTCGATCAGGGTGTTGAGGCTCCCCGAAACAAGAAAAGCCAACAGGCCGGCAAAGGCAGCAATGCCTTCAACTTGGCCGTAGCGCAGGGCCTTGAATCCACCGGCCACTGCAACGCTCATCAAAGCCAATGCGGCGGCAAGTCCGAGCCAGCCGAGATCGAACAGCAGAGCCACCGGCAGGCTGTGAATATGCCACGGCGGGTCAATGTCTGTAGCGAAGAACCAGTGGTCCATGCCCTTCTCGAAGGCGCCATTGCGAGTCAAGTAGTGATCCGTACCAGGAAGACGCAAGCTGATGTTATCGATGTCGATGGCCTGACCATTGGCAGGCGTGACCAAGGATATCTTGACCGGCACCAGTGCTGCCAGCCCGTTTGCTGGCTCGGGTAGCGGCGGTATGGTGGCGTACTGGTTCTGCCAGTACCCGGGAGCCTTGATGCCGGTCACTTCAACCTGCTCACATTCGTCGGCCGTGAGCAAGGTTTTCCGGCAAAGGGTCACCGCTAGCTTTGGGGGCGCACCGGCACTCCGCACATTGATGGACAGATCCAGTTCCTTGCCTGGCGGAGGAGAAATGATCTGTTCGATATAGATGGGAGCTCCAGGAGCAAGCCGCAGGAAAGCATTCCCACCACCGGGTTCGATACGGAAGGCGGCGGCGCGCTGTTCGGTACGGCTCCCCCAGAAATGGCTTTCCGGAAAACGGCCGAGACCTACTCCCAGCAAGGTGGTGGCGACGCCGTCGTCTCGCAGGTCAAGCGCGGAGCGCCAATGGGCGAGACGAGTTTCAAAATCGTGCTCGGACGCGCCCAGGCGCTCGCTGGCGTAGCCACCGCTCAGCGCCATGCCGCCAGCGACCGTGACCATGCCGATCGTCAACAGAGCCGGAAGCATCGCACCAGGCGAGCGGCGTCGCGTTTGCCAGGCGGTGAGAATACCGATCAACAGCGCACCGGCCAATGCAGCAAAGCCGTTGCGCGAATAAGTAACAAGAATCGCGTAGCCGGCCAGCACGAGTAGTGCTGATACGCCCCAAAACAGCAGCCGGTGGCGACAGGTGGCGAGTTCGATGATGACGAAGGCGCTAGCCACCGCCAGGAAACACTCAATGTAGGCACCGCCCTTGTTCATTACAGAGAAGGGGCCGGTTACCCGGTAGTCGGTCGTGAAGTCGAACAAACCAACCATCGCCATGCGCTCCCAAAGCACGACCAGGATGGTCAGCGCCAAGCCAACCGCAAAGCCCAGATGCAAGAGGCGGCCGACGGTGGGCTGACGACCAACCAGCGACCGATACATGGCGACAAACAGCCAAGCCCATACCACCCCCTTGAAGATACGCATACCGTTGAACGGGCTGAGGTAGCTGGAGAAGCTGTTCATATCGAGGGAAAAGCTGCCTCCCCAGGCCTTTAACGCACCGATGGCCAAACTGAGCATCATGGCGAGGAAGACCAGCGCCCGCCCGCTCAATCGCTTGCGGAAAATTTGCGGTCGCTCGCGCGCGAATCCGACGGCCAGACAGGCTGCGCAAAGGAGATCAAATTCATCAAGGAAGAAACGACCGGACCACGGGGCGAAATCGAAAACCGGCATAGCCGCCGGCAATATCACCAGCAAGCTAGCCGGCCGCCACCAGGTTGCTGCCGCGGCTGCAGCCACCACACCCAGCACAAACCAGGAATAGGCCGGCCAACCGGCCCCCATCCAGGCGATGGCCATAAGGAGAACTATCAGCCATGGCTTGTCAGGCAGGCTGAAACTTGTCTTTGGTATCGACTCAACTGCGGAAGAGGTTGCTGTATCAAGAGGAGCCGCCCGATCACCATGTTCAGGCGGAACATCAGCAGTGCGTTCTACTCGTCGTTGCTGCCGCTCCCAAAGGTTGATGCCGTTCATCAGCAACCAGACTGATGTACCAGCCAGCAGGACATTGGTCGGATCAGGATGTATCCCGTCCATGAACAGTTTTCCAGTCTCCAACACCAGCGCGACCATTGCCGCCAATACGGCGGTGCCTGCCGCTCCAGCCATGCTCGCCCACGCAATGATCGCCAGCGGTGCGTAGATCACCACTACGCTACCGAGGCTAACCAAGGCAGCCGCCTCGGTGGTGAAGTAGTGATAGTAGAATGGCAGAAACCTCAATTCGTCCCAGGACCGCAAAGCGTGCCCCCAGCCCAGCCAAGCGTGGCTGCCCCAACCGGAGGCGAAGCCAAGCAGGACAAGGTAGGCCAGCAACAACCAGCCCATGTGCTGGCTTAGCCAGCAGCGCAGGATATCGAGGCTGCCCTTTCGCCATCCGGCACCCAGCCACGCCCCCAGCCCGGCACCGGCCGCTCGGCTGAGCAGCGACGCCCCTTGGCTAACCCCGCTGGCGATGAAAATCTGACCGATCTCAAACAAAAATCCGATCATGGCGCCACCGAAGATACCCCGTCGAAGCGCCTGCTGCGACTTTAGCCCTGCACCGAGGCCAACACCGATAGGAATCGTCAACGCAGCTTCGACTACCAGAAGAAGAAGCGTGCGCAGCCACGACGTGAATGAAGCCTCGGGCAGAGCGAACACCCAGCCCCAGTTGCCAGAGTCCAGCTTGTTCAGGAACTCCTGGCGAGAAACCAGAAAATCGAAGGGAAAAAAGCAGAACAACAAGTAGCCAAGAGCATAAGCCTGCCAGGCCAGGCGGGCGATATTGGCTGAATCAGTCCTCCAGGCCTGCCACCAGCGGGCCAGCCATGGCCCCATACCACGAGCAGCGACAACCCCGACGAGGCTGCCGAGGCACTCGGCCAGCAAATCGTTCTGGGATACGGTCCGCGGCGGAAAACTTAGCTGCGCAAACTCGACAGTAAAGGCCAGCATGCCGGCGAACGCCAGGGATGCAAGCGTGGGCAGGAAGCGTGTTCCACCATCCAAGGCCCGGACGCCGAGGAAACCCAGTGGAAGGTAAAGGACACCATTGGCAATCCAGTCGGCGCGAGATTCGACCCCGAGTGTCAGGAAGGGGGTATGCCGGAAAGCCGCCCAAGCCTGGTCAAACGGAAGCGGGTGAAAGTCGAAGGGGATAAGACTGCCATAAACGACGAAGGTCGCATAAATGAGCCATGCCCACCTTGCGACCTTTGTTCCATCGGAATTTGACCTTATAGTCGCGATGGTTCGGTGCGTATGCAGCGGCACTCCGGAGGAAACTTGCTAGAAAACCACAAGCGTGGCCATGAGCTAGCAGCCACCCTTACCTGTTTTTACTGAAGCGCCAGTTACGTTTTTGGCTCCGCAGAAATGGTAAAGGGGATTTTGATCGCAAACCACATACGAATAGGAGCCACCCGTCCCATAGTTATAACTCACCATCGCGTTGGCTTCAGTACCAGACACAGACCAAGTTCCAACATTTTCACCATTGGAGTTGTTGCCGAGTTCATAGATTGAGCCACCGTTATGCCATTCCTGCCACTGCTCACTACCCAAAATCGCACAAACAGTATTGCCACCCAAAAGGCTACTAATTTGGGTGTCGCTCATACGAGTACCTCCACCGCATGGGCATGACTCCTGTGCTTGGGAAGTGGAGGCAAGCCCCAACAGCATGAAAACGATAAGGTTGCGTAGCATGTTGGCTCCTAAATTTCGTTAGTATTGGCGCATATTACATTACATGTGGCTAAGCAAGGCTTGCGCCAAACCAATTCACGCTCTTATCTTTCAAGCGCTTAGCAACATTCAAAACGGCTATTACCCTGACCACTGTAAAGTTTATCGACACCGCCGTCATCAAATGGCTGGCGCCGACAGACAATGATGGACCAAAAAAATACCCGCCGAAGCGGGCATTGCGGGGCGAGAAAGCAGCCGCCAGTTAGTGGCAGCCTTCCTCGTCATCATCGCCGCCATGCACATGGCCGTGTTCGATTTCTTCGGCACTGGCCGGGCGAATCGCCGTCACGGTGCAGGTAAAAATCAGGGCCATGCCGGCTAGCGGGTGATTGCCGTCGAGAACAACCTTGTCGTCGGCAATTTCAGTAACGCGATAGATCACGAAATCATCCTCGCCGCCCTCTTCCGGGCCGCCTTCGAACTGCATGCCAACCTCAAGTTCCTTCGGGAAATCCTTGCGCGGCTCGATCTGAACCATCTCGGCATCGTATTCACCAAACGCCTCGTCCGGCTGTAGCTTTACCTTGACCGACTCACCGATCTTCTTGCCCTGCAGGGCTTCCTCGATCAGCGGAAAAATATCGTCGTAACCACCATGCAGGTAAATCAGCGGCTCGCGGCCTTCATCGACCACTTCGCCATCGGGATCGGTAACGTGGTAATCGAGAGTAATGACGGAATTCTTGGCAACCTGCGTGTTCATGAATTTAGTTCCTTGACCAGGCGCAGCACTTCCAGTGCGTGGCCCTTGTAATTGACGTTGTAAAGCGCGTGGCGAATGATACCGCGGCGATCGATAATAAAGGTGGAGCGGCAAACGCCGAATTTCTTGTGGCCATCCACTTCCTTGGCCTGCCAGACACCGTATTGCTTGCAGACGGCACCTTCCTCATCCGACAGCAGTTCGATGCCGATACCTTCCTTGTCGCGAAATTCGGCATGCCTCATGCAGTCGTCGCGACTGACGCCGAATAGCACGCAATCCTGACGGAGAAATTCGTCCTCGTGATCCGAAAAATCCGTAACTTCCTTGGTGCAACAGGGGGTTCCATCCTTCGGGTAGAAGAATATAACGATGTGTTTCTGCCCCTGATATTTCGCCAGATCGATAGTCTCCATATCGGCATCCGGCAACGAGAATGATGGAGCCTTTTCGCCAACCTTGAGCAGCATGTTGTTCTCCTTGAGCGCTCTGCGTGGGGCACTGCTGAGAACGATTCTAACGGAGGCAAATGCTGGTGACTACTGCGGTCGACGCCTTTATTTCGCTTATTTTCCGGGAACCTTTTCCGGAATCTGCACGAAGGTTTCGTCCTGCCGAACCATGCCCAGCTCGAAGCGGGCGCGTTCCTCGATGGCGTCGTAACCCTGCTTCAGATCGCGGACCTCGGCGTCGAGGCCCGCGTTCCTGATTTCCAGCTTCTTGGTCACTTCCTTCTGCTGCTGCAATTGACGGTCGTATTCCCAGACTTTCAGCCAGCCCCCCTTGCCCACCCACAGTGGGAACTGGAGCAGGCCGATGGCTGCGAGAAGGCCGACCGTCAGCCAGCGCATGAGTGATTAGCGCAGGTTATAGAAGGTTTCGCGGCCCGGGTAGGAAGCGGTATCGCCCAGATCTTCCTCGATGCGGATGAGCTGGTTGTACTTGGCGATACGGTCGGAACGGGACAGCGAACCGGTCTTGATCTGGCCGGCATTGAGGCCAACGGCGATGTCGGCAATGGTGCTGTCTTCGGTCTCACCCGAGCGATGCGAAATCACGGCGGTGTAACCGGCGCGCTTGGCCATTTCGACAGCGGCGAAGGTTTCGGACAGGGTACCGATCTGGTTGATCTTGATCAGGATCGAATTGCCGATGCCCTTCTTGATGCCTTCCTTGAAAATCTTGGTGTTGGTCACGAACACGTCGTCGCCAACGATCTGCACGTTCTTCCCAAGGCGATCGGTCAGCAGCTTCCAGCCGTCCCAGTCGGCTTCGGACATGCCGTCTTCGATGGAGACGATCGGGAACTGGTCAGCCAGATTGGCCAGGTAATCGACAAACTGAGCCGAAGTCAGCTCAAGACCTTCACCAGCCAGCTTGTACTTGCCGTCCTTGTAGAACTCGGAAGCGGCACAGTCGAGCGCCAGCAGGACATCCTTGCCCGGCACGTAGCCGGCCAGCTCGATTGCCTGCATGATGATTTGCAACGCTTCGGCATGGCTGCCCAGATTCGGGGCGAAACCGCCTTCGTCACCGACGGCGGTGGAATGACCGGCCTTGTTGAGCAGCTTCTTCAGCGCGTGGAAGATTTCGGCGCCACAGCGGATGGCTTCGCGGATATTGGCTGCGCCAACCGGCATCACCATGAATTCCTGAATGTCCAGACTGTTGTTGGCGTGCTCGCCACCGTTGATGATGTTCATCATCGGCACCGGCATCTGCATCGGGCTCATGCCGCCAAAATAACGGTAGAGCGGCAGACCGGACTCTTCGGCTGCAGCCTTGGCAACGGCCATGGAGACAGCCAGGATAGCATTGGCGCCAAGACGCGACTTGTTGTCGGTGCCGTCGAGATCGATCATGGTCTGATCGATGAAAGCCTGCTCCTGAGCGTCCAGGCCGATGATGGCCTCGGAAATTTCGGTATTGATGTTCTCGACGGCCTGCAGCACGCCCTTACCAAGATAGCGCCCCTTGTCGCCATCGCGCAGCTCGATGGCTTCGCGGGAACCGGTAGAGGCGCCAGACGGAACTGCAGCGCGGCCCATGACGCCGGACTCAAGCAGAACGTCAGCTTCAACCGTGGGGTTACCACGGGAATCGAGAATTTCACGGGCTACAACATCAACGATTGAACTCATACTTCTTCCTTATTATCAGAAGGTTAAATTAAAAACTCAAACTAAATAATTAACAGGCGATTTACTTCAGTTCTTCGAAGCCAGCCGATTTGACAGCCTTATCCAGTGCAACCAACGTCGCCAGCAGACTTTCCATGCGATCCAACGGCCAGCTGTTCGGACCATCCGACCAGGCTTTTTCCGGGCACGGATGGGTTTCCATGAACAGGCCGGAGATACCGACGGCAACTGCGGCCCGAGCCAGCACCGGGACGAATTCGCGCTGACCACCCGACGTCGTACCCTGCCCGCCCGGCAACTGCACCGAATGGGTCGCATCGAAAACGACCGGGCAACCGGTTTCGCGCATGATGGCCAGGCTGCGCATGTCGGAAACGAGATTGTTGTAGCCAAAAGAAGCGCCACGCTCGCAGACCATGATGTTGTCGGCGCCGTTATTCACTTCGTGTGCCTTGTCGACGACATTCTTCATATCGCCCGGCGCAAGGAACTGGCCCTTCTTGATATTCACCGGCTTGCCGCAGGTTGCGACAGCATGGATGAAATCGGTCTGGCGGCAGAGGAAAGCTGGCGTTTGCAGGACATCGACAACGCTGGCAACAGCCGGAATGTCTTCAATGGTATGTACGTCGGTCAAAACCGGCACGCCAATCTGGCGCTGCACTTCCGAAAAGATGCGCAGACCTTCTTCAAGACCCAGGCCGCGCACCGATTTGCCGGAGCTGCGGTTGGCCTTGTCGTAGGAGGCTTTGAAAATGTACGGAATTCCCAGTCGACCGCAGACTTCCTTCATGTGGCCGGCAACATCCAGACAGAGTTGCTCGGATTCGGCAGTACACGGGCCGGCTATCAGGAAAAAAGGCTGGTCAAGACCAGCCTCGAAACCACAGAGTTTCATTTAGCCTTGACCTTTTGATTGGCCAGCGCAGCCTTTACGAACGACGTAAAGAGCGGATGGCCCTGACGCGGGTTGGAGGTGAATTCCGGGTGGAACTGACAACCGACGAACCACGGATGGACGTCAGCCGGCAATTCGACCATTTCGCACAGATCGGTACCGGGCGCACGGCCAGCGACGACCAAGCCCTTGGCTTCCAGTTGCGCCAGCAAGGTGTTATTGACTTCATAACGGTGGCGGTGACGTTCGGTAATCTCCGGAGCACCGTAAATAGTGCGCGCCAGCGAGCCTTCGGCCAGCTTGCAGACCTGACCGCCAAGGCGCATCGTGCCGCCGATGTCGGAGTCTTCGCTACGCTTTTCGACCTTGCCGGAGGCGTCGAGCCATTCGGTAATCAGGCCAATGACCGGATAAGGCGTGTCCTGCACGAATTCCGTGGAGTGCGCTTCGGCCATGCCGGCCACATCGCGGGCGAATTCGACGACAGCGAGCTGCATGCCGAGACAGATACCGAGGTAAGGCACCTTGTTTTCACGGGCATAGCGAATGGCAGCAATCTTGCCTTCTGTGCCACGACGGCCAAAACCGCCCGGCACAAGAATGGCATCGATGCCTTTGAGGACGCCGACACCGTTCTTTTCGAGATCTTCGGAGTCGAGATAAACAATATTGACCTGGCTGCGCGTATGGATACCGGCGTGCTTGATCGCCTCGATCAGCGACTTGTAGGACTCGGTCAGGTCGACATACTTGCCGACGAAAGCCACCGTCACTTCGTGCTGCGGATGCTCCAGCGCCACGATCAGGTTGCGCCAGACCGTCAGATCGGCGGCCTTGGCCAGAATATTCAGCTTGTGGCAGACAATTTCGTCAAGCATCTGGTCATGCAGCATGCCCGGGATCTTGTAGATCGAATCGGCATCGAGACACTCGATGACCGCTTCCGGCATGACGTTACAGAACAACGCGATCTTGCGCCGCTCTTCGACCGGAATCGAACGGTCGGCACGGCAGAGCAGGATGTCCGGCTGGATACCGATTTCGCGCAACTCCTTGACGGAGTGCTGGGTCGGCTTGGTCTTCAGTTCGCCGGCAGTCGGGATGTAGGGCAGCAGCGTCAGGTGCATGTAGCAGACGTTGTTACGGCCTTCTTCAAAACCGATCTGGCGAATGGCCTCGAGGAAGGGCAGCGACTCGATGTCGCCGACCGTACCGCCGACTTCTACGATGGCCACTTCGGCACCTTCGGCACCGGCCTTGATCTTGTTCTTGATCTCGTCGGTGATGTGCGGAATCACCTGTACGGTCTTGCCGAGATACTCGCCGCGACGCTCTTTCTTGAGCACCGTGTCGTAGATCTGGCCGGTCGTGAAGTTGTTGCGCTTGCCCATTTTGGCGCTCGTGAAGCGCTCGTAATGCCCGAGATCGAGATCGGTCTCGGCGCCGTCTTCGGTGACGAAAACCTCTCCGTGTTGGAAAGGACTCATCGTGCCGGGGTCGACGTTGATGTAGGGGTCAAGCTTGAGGTGGGTAACTTTGATGCCGCGGGATTCCAGAATGGCCCCGAGCGACGCGGCGGCGATGCCTTTGCCCAATGAGGACACGACACCACCCGTAACGAAAACAAATTTGGTCATGGAAAGACAGGCTGCGGGAAAGCAGAATCATAGCCGATAAGGGCCAAAAACCCCAAGCGTGTCGACCAAATTCGCCCTTGCGGATGGAATAACGCCCGATCTCTGTAAGAGCAAGCCGATTTGCTAGAATTACGGGTTAGCCAGCTTAGCGGATGCCTCTTGAAACGCGTTCTCGTCGTCAACTACTCCCAAACCGGACAGCTTTCGGACATTACCGAGCGAGTCATCGCCCCCTTGCGGGCAGCCGGTCACGACGTGCACCTCGAAACACTGATGCCGGAAACGCCCTTTCCATTTCCGTGGCCAATCGTCGATTTTTTCGATGCTTTCCCCGAGTGCGTGCAGCTTGATGCACCACCGTTGCGCCCGCTGGGCATCGCCGCCGATACACCGTTCGATCTGGTAATCCTGACCTACCAGGTCTGGTATCTCTCCCCTGCGCTGCCGATGACGGCCTTCCTGCAAAGCGCCGAAGGCCGGCAGCTGATCTGTGGCAAACCAGTCATCACGCTGGTCGCCTGCCGCAACATGTGGCTGTCGGCTCAGGAAACAATAAAGCAGTTGATTGCCGATGCCGGCGGCCGCCTGATCGACCACATGGCCTTTACCGACCAGGGCCATCCGCTGGCCACCTTCATCACCACGCCGCGCTGGGTGTGGACGGGCAAGAAGGACAGCTTTCTTGGCTTGCCACCGGCCGGCGTATCGCCGGAAGAAATACGTCAGGCGGCCCGCTTCGGGCTGGCCCTGGCCGACGGGCTGAATAATGACCAGGAAAAAACCGGCAGACCGATGCTGGCTGGCCTGCGTGCAGTCACCGTCAATCCGCGCCTGGCGATCAGCGAACGTGCCGGCCGGCGGGCTTTCGGCGTCTGGTCAAAACTCGTCAGGGCATTCGGCAAACGCGGCCAATGGCGGCGGCGCCCTGCTCTTTTATTGTTTGTCCTTTATCTGATTACGCTGATCGTCACCGTCGTTCCAATAAGCCTGTTGTTACAATGGCTATTTTCCCCGCTGCTCAGACCCAAGCTTGAGCGGCTCAAGGCCGAACTGGAGCAACCTTCCGGCTCGCAGGAATTCAACTTAGAAAAATATGCACCCTAGCGGCAAGGTTTATATCAACGGCACGTCGGCCTTCCTGCCCAATGCGCCGGTCGGCAACGACGACATCGAAAAAGTGCTGGGCATGATCGCCGGCAAGCCGTCGCGCGCCCGGCGCATCGTGCTGCGTAACAACGGTATCCGCCAGCGCCATTACGCCATTGATCCAGCAACCGGTGCCCCGACCCACACCAATGCCCAGTTGACGGCCGAAGCCGTGCGCGGCCTGGCCTGCGAACGTTTTTCCCCCGACGATATCGATTGCCTGGTCAGCGGCACGACCATTCCGGATCAGATCATGCCCAACCACGGCGTCATGGTGCATGGCGAACTGGGCATTCCGGCCTGCGAAGTGGTGTCGACCGCCGCCATCTGCGTGGCCGGCATCACGGCGCTCAAGTATGCCTACATGAGCGTCCTTTCCGGTCTGGCCCGCAACGCGGTGGCGACCGCCTCCGAACTTTCCTCCAGCATCCTGCATGCCCGCAATTTCGCCGCCGAATCCGAACACCGGGTGGCCGAACTGGAAACCAATCCGGAAATCGCTTTCGAGAAGGATTTCCTGCGCTGGATGCTGTCCGACGGCGCCGGCGCCTTTCTGCTCCAGGATCAGCCGCGCCCTGACGGATTGTCGCTGCGCATCGACTGGATCGACATCCTGTCGCAGGCCAATACGATGGAAGTCTGCATGTATGCCGGCGGCGAGAAGCTCGGCGACGGTTCGCTGCAGGGCTGGCAGCACTACTCTCAGGAACAGCGCGCGACGCTGTCCATTTTCTCGGTCAAGCAGGATGTCCGATTGCTCAATGCCGAGGTGACCTACCAGACCATCGGCAAGTCGCTGGAAAAAATGCAGCGCACGCGCGATGTAAAACCGGACGATATCGACTGGTTCCTGCCGCACATGTCCTCCGAGTATTTTCGCCAGCCGATGGCCGACTGCATGACCGTGGTCGGCTTCCCGATTGCCCAGGAAAAATGGTTCACCAATCTGCAAACGAAGGGCAACACCGGTTCGGCTTCGATCTACATCATGATCGATGAACTGCTCAAAAGCGGCCGCCTCAAACATGGCGACCGCCTGCTTTGTTTCATCCCGGAAAGTGGCCGTTTCACCGGCTCGCTGATGCACCTGACGGCCGTCGATCATGCTTGATAGCGAAGTCCCGCAGGAAGGCAACAGCACGCTGGGCGGCCAGCGCAAGGCAATGTATGCGCGCGGCGCCGACGGCAAGCTGCACATCGTCCAGTCGGCCGGCTGGGAGGTCGAGGAAATCGTCACCCGGCAAGCCGTTGAGGATCTCAACCGACTGGCCGAAGATGCCCGCCAGCGCGTCATCGCCGGCCAGACTTCGGCGCTCGAATACCACATGCACAAGGCGCGCATGGACGTGCCGTTGCTGTCGCAAGTCACTGGCCTGTGGCAGTGGCGCATCCGCCGTCATTTTCGGCCGGATATTTTTCAGGGCCTGTCGGCCGGACTGCTCCAGCGCTATGGCGATGCCATGGGCCTGACGGTCGAGCAACTCAAAAAGGCCGAATGATGGAATTCCAGCACAGCCACGCTTCCCATTGCGAAAGCGGCGTCATGTCGTCGATGCTGCGCCATCTCGGCCTGCCGATCTCGGAGGCGATGGCCTTCGGCCTGTCATCGGCACTCTCCTTCGCCTATCTGCCGATCATCAAGATCAACGGCCTGCCGCTGGTTGCTTACCGGATGCCGCCGAAATTCATCATCAAGGGCCTGCAGAAGCCGCTTGGCCTAAAGATGCGTTTCGAAACCTTCCGCAGCCCGGAAGCCGGCGAACAGCGCCTCAACGAACTGCTTGATGCCGGCCAACTCGTCGGGATGCAGACCTCGGTGTTCTGGCTGCCCTACATGCCGGAAGACCTGCGCTTTCACTTCAATGCCCACAATGTGCTGGCCTATGGCCGCGATGCGGCGAGCGGCGATTATCTATTGTCCGATCCGGTGGTCGAAACGACGGTGACCTGTGCCCCGGCCGACCTGCGCCGCGCCCGTTTCGCCAAGGGCGTGCTGGCACCGAAGGGGCTGCTTTACTACCCGGAAGGCAAACCGTCCGAGCCGGACTGGGCGAAAGTCCTGCCCAAGGCTATCAAGAAAACGACGCGCATACTGCTCGATTCGCCAATCCCGATCATCGGCGTTCGCGGCATCCGCCGGCTGGCCAATGCCATTCAGCGCCTCGATGCAGCCGGTAACCCGGCTGCGGCCAAGATGTTCATCGGCCAAGTCGTCCGCATGCAGGAAGAAATCGGTACGGGCGGCGGCGGTTTTCGCTTCATTTATGCCGCCTTCCTGCAAGAAGCATCTGAACGCCTCGCCCGCCCGGCGCTCAACGAACTGTCCGAATCGCTCGTCGACATCGGCGACGAATGGCGCGAATTCGCGCTATCAACGGCTCGCATGATCCGCGACCGCGAGCCGCTCAATCCGGCCAAGCTGGCCGACAAGCTGCGTGCCATCGCCGACCGCGAGCAGACCTTCTTCCGCGATCTGCGCCGCGCCGCCTGATGCTCAAGGTCGATGGCGTTTCCTACCGCTATCGCGATGCCGCCGCCCCGGCGTTGCAGGACGTATCGCTCAACATCCCGGCTGGCGGCGTTTATGGCCTGCTCGGCCCGAACGGCGCCGGCAAGACGACACTCATTTCGCTGCTCGCCGGGTTGTTGACCGTAGCCGATGGCCGCATTTCGCTCAATGGCCAGCCGCTAGCCGAAGCCCGTGCCGCCAACCCGCGCGCCATCGCACTGGTACCGCAGGATTACGCCTTCTACCCGATGCTGACGGTGGCCGAAAATCTGACCTTCTTCGCCGGCGCGCTTGGCCTGGCGCACGGCGAACGCCGGCAGCAAACCGACACCGCCATCGCCTTCGCCCGGCTCGAACAGGTCACCGGCAAACGCGCCGAACAACTCTCCGGCGGCCTGCGCCGGCGCCTCAACCTGGCCATCGGCCTGCTCGGCCGGCCGCAATTGCTGCTGCTCGACGAGCCCACCGTCGGCGTCGACCCGCAGTCACGCAGCTTCTTGCTCGAATCCATCGCCGCCCTGCCCGCCAGCGGCACGACGGTTCTCTACACCAGCCACTACATGGAAGAAGTCGAGGCCATCTGCCAGCGTGTCGCCATCCTCGACCAAGGCCGCGTCCTGAGCGAAGGCACGCTCGACGACCTGCTGGCCACGGCCGACAGCAGCGCCGAAATCGAACTCGACCAGCCGCTGCCGCCCGCCCTGGCCGAACGCTACTCGGCAACCGATCTCGGCCATTTCAAATTTGGCCTTTTTTTCCGGTCGACCGTGGAAGTCGCCCGTTTGCTCGACGAACTGGCCGAAGCCGGCTGCACCGTGCGCCAGTTGCACGTCGGACGGCAAAACCTCGAACAGCTTTTCATGCGCCTGACCCGGCGCTCACTTCGGGACTAGCCGAACATGACCCGCCTGCTTGCCCTATGGACCAAGGAAACCCTGGCCTTGCTGCGCGACCGGCACGGGCTGGCCGCCCTTTTCGTCATGCCCATCATCTTCATCCTGGTCATGACCATGGCGCTGCACGATGCCTTCATGCCCGGCGCGGCCATCGACGTGGCCTACGCCATCGTCGACCTCGATGGCAGCCCCCATTCGCAATCGCTGGCCCGCCGCCTGGACAAGACCGGCAGCTTCCGTCGCGTCGCCGATCCGGCAACGACCGACGCCGCCCGGGCCGACATCCGCGCCGGCCGCTACGCGCTGGCACTGGTCCTGCCCAAGGGCTTCGGCGAACGCCTGCTGACCCCGGCCGGGGCCGACGGCCAGGCCACCGAGTCACTGAGCCTGATGGTCGACCCGACGCTGAACCCGGCGCTGCAACTCGCCTTCCGCAACCAGACCAGCGCCGCGCTCGGCATGCTGCGGGCCGACGAACTGACGCACAGCGCCGGCAAGCTGTTCGGCCTGCCGACGGCCGCCCGGCCAACCGAACGCGACTGGCCCGACGAAATCGTCAGCACCGCCGTGCAGAACGACCGCAGCATCCGTCCGCCCTCGTCGGTGCAGCAAAACGTGCCGGCCTGGCTGGTATTCGCCATGTTCTTCGTCGTCATCCCGATTTCCGCCATCCTGATCACCGAACGCCAGCAAGGCACGCTCCAGCGCCTGGCCGCCATGGGCCTGCCTTTCCGCCTTGTCCTGCTCGGCAAGTTGCTGCCCTTCTTCGTCGTCAATCAAATTCAGGCCGTCCTGATGGTCGCCGTCGGCATCTGGGGCGTCCCGCTTTTTGGTGGTGAGGCGCTTGTCATGCCCACCGGCGCCGGGCTGTTCCATTGCTGGCTGGTCGCCGCCGCTGTCAGCCTGGCCGCCGTCGCCTGCGCCCTGCTCGTCGCCAGCCTGGCCCAGACGACGCAGCAATCGACGATCATCGGCGGCGTCGGCAACATCCTGATGGCCGCCATCGGCGGCATCATGGTCCCCAAATTCATGATGCCGGGCGCCATGCAGACTCTCGCCGAATGGTCGCCGATGGCCTGGGCGCTCAACGGCTTCCACACCGTCATGCTGCGCCACGGCGACTTTGCCGCCATCCTGCCCGACCTCGTCAAACTCCTTGCCTGCGCGGCCCTGGCCCTCGCCGCCGCGACCTGGCTCAACCGCCGCCAAGCAGCATGACTACCGACCTCCGCCTCGCCCTCAAAGCCCTGATCGTCGAAGCCTGCGACAAGGATTGCGATCCGGCCAGCATCACCGACGACGAAATTCTCTTCGGGCCGGAAGCGCCGCTCCAGCTCGATTCGCTCGACGCCCTGCAGGTCTCGATGGCGATCAAGAAAACCTACGGCCTGCGCCTGCCCGACAGCAAGGAAACCCGCCGCGTCCTGTCCAGCATCGCCAACATGGCCGAACATCTCGACGCCTGGCTGGCCAGCCGCGCATGACGCGTCCGGTCTTCATCAATAAAACCGCCCTGCTTTGCGCTCGTGGCAATTCGCCGGCCGTCGTCGCCAGCGCCTTGTGGAATGGCGAATGCAGCGCCGGTCAACGAAAACTGGGCGAGCGGGCTTTCCCCTATTTTGGGCTGCCGCTCGAAGAAACTGACTGGCTGATCCGCGCCGAACAAGCGCTCCATCAGGTCGCCGGCCAGCTTGGCCCCTTGCCACCCGAAACGCCGCTGTTGATCGCCTCGTCATCCTTCCAGATCGGCCATTTCGAACAGCTCGGTGCGCCTTTCGACCTGCCCGTCGCCAACGCCGCATTCAGCCGACAAATCGCCGAATGGCTGGGCCTGACCGGCCCCCGCACCAGCTTCTCGAACGCCTGCACCTCCGGCTTCTCAGCCCTCGATGCCGCCAGCAGCCTGATCGCCGCCGGCCTCATCGACGACGCCATCGTTCTCGGCGTCGAACTCGCCAACGACAGCACGCTGGCCGGTTTCGCCGCCATGGAATTGCTCTCGCGCACAGCAGGCCGCCCCTTCGACGCCCGGCGCGATGGCCTGGTCCTTGGCGAGGCAGTCGCCGCCGTGCACCTCAGCACCAATCCCGCCACCTGGCGCATCGCCGGGCTGCGTACCGGCCTCGACGGTTTTTCGACCACTGGCCCCAATCCGGATGGCTCGCGGATTGCCGATGTCACGGTCGACTGTCTAAATGACGCAAAATTGAAAGCCGCCGACATCGAGCTAATAAAGCTCCAGGCCGCCGGCTCGCCGGGTACCGATCTGGCTGAAGCCAACGCCCTGCGCAGCGTCTTTGGTCAAAACATGCCGCCGCTCTTCTCGCTTAAACCCGGCCTTGGCCACACGCTGGGCGCCAGCGGCCTGGCCGAACTCGCCGCCCTGCTCGCCTGCCTCAATGCCGACAAGATCCCCGCCACCGCCGGCTTTTCCAAGGTCGATCCGGAAATCGCCCTGTTCCCGATGGTCGAGCGCAGCACCGAACACATCGAACGCGCCCTGCTCAACCTGATCGGCTTTGGCGGCGGGCTGGCCAGCCTGATCGTGGAGCGCCACGGATGATCAGCCTGACCACCGTCCTCAGCCAAAGCTTCGCCCCGGCCGACCTTCCCGCCGCCGTCCGCGCCGCGCTGGGCAAACCGCTGCGCCGTGCCGCACCACTGACCCAGCTGGCGCTCGTCGGCGCCCTGGCCTGCCTGCCTGCCGAGCGCCGCGCACTGCCGACCACCCTGCTCTGGCAATCAACCAGTGGCCCGCGCCTCGAAACGCTGACCCTGCTAGACGAAGTCTGCTCTGGCAGCGCCGAGCCCATGCCCTACGATTTCCTCGCCACCCAGCCGGCCATCGCCGCCGCCCAGATCCAGACTTTCCTGCCCGGCCTGCAAACGGCCATGCACCTGCCGCTCGACAGCGAAGGGATGGCCAACTGGTCGCTGCTGCTCAGCCTGGCCATCGTCTGGCTCAACGAAGGCCGTTGCGCCCAGGTGCTGTGCGCCCAACTCGACCACACGGCCGATGTCGCCAGCGGCCACTGGCTGGCCTTGAGCTGCGCGCCTCTTGAAAACTCGCCGGCCAAGCTCCATTTAGCGGAAGGCGCAGCAAGCGAATCTCTGCCCGACACACCCGACTTCCCTGCCCGCCTCGCCGAATGGCTGGCTGGCAACGACGGCCCGACGCTTTCCCTGCATTCTCCCGTCGCCATGAAGCTGACGGTAGAATTCACCCGACTCTAATTTAAACAGGCCACGCCATGTCCGAATTTGCTTTTGACGTTTCCATCGAAGATTTCGAAACCAAGGTTCTCCAGCCGGCCGAAAGCGTGCCGGTGGTCGTCGATTTCTGGGCGCCCTGGTGCGAGCCGTGCAAGGTGCTCAAGCCCCTGCTCGAAAAGCTGGCAGAGGAATACAAGGGCCGCTTCCTGCTCGCCATGGTCAATGCCGACGAAAACCCCGAGCTTTCCCAGCACTTCGGCGTGCGCAGCATTCCATCGGTCAAGGTCCTGTTCCAGGGCCAGTTGGTCGATGAATTCAACGGTGCCCTGCCCGAAGGCCAAATCCGCGAATTCCTCGACCGCTTTGCCCTGCCCCCTGCTCCGGGCGGCGACCTGCGCGCCGAAGCCGCCGCGCTGGTCATCGAAGGCAAGCTTGAAGAAGCGCTCGCCAAGCTGGTCGAAGCCAGCAAGGCCAAGCCGGAAGACCAGGCCATCCAGCTTGATGCCGTCGACGTCATGATGCAGCTCGGCCGCAACGACGAAGCCGGCCAACTGCTCTCTGGCGACTACACCCAGGAAGCCGACCGCGCCAACGCCCTGCGCGCCCGCCTGGCGCTCTCCGCCGGTGCCGCCGATACAGCCGAACTCGAAGCCAAGCTGGCCGCCAACCCTGCCGACCACGCCGTTCGCCTCGACCTCTCCCGCGCCTACGCCGCGCAGGGCAACTTCCGCGCCGCGATGGAAGCCGCCCTCGAAGTCGTCACCCGCGACCGCGCCTTCGACGAAGGCGCCGGCCGCAAAGCTTTGCTGACCCTGTTCGAAGCCCTGGCCGGCAGCGACCAGTACGACGACCTGATCCGCGAATTCCGCCGCAAGATGTCGGCCGCCCTCAACTAGGCTTTTCCGCGAAGACATCGGCCGTGCGGCTGTTCTACACCGATGTCTTCGTTTTGCCTTTGCCGGCCGGGCATCGTTTTCCCATGGAAAAATATTCCCGGCTGCGCGAGGCGCTACTCGCCAGCGGCGAGTTCAGCCCGGCCGATTTTCATCTGCCGCACGCCGCCACCAACGAAGAACTGGCCCGCGCCCACGACCAGAAGTACATCGACGCCGTTTCCCACGGTCAACTTGAAAAAACGGCCGAAAAGCAAATCGGCTTTCCGTGGAGCGCCGGCATGGTCGAACGCTCCCGCCGCTCGGCCGGGGCCACCATCTGCGCCTGCCGCGCCGCGCTCGAAGACGGCGTTGCCGCCAACCTGGCCGGCGGCACGCACCACGCCTTTCGCGACCACGGCGAAGGCTTCTGCGTCTTCAACGATGCTGCCGTCGCCGCCCGCGCCATGCAGGCCGAAGGCCGGGTCGACCGCGTCCTGATCGTCGATTGCGACGTCCATCAGGGCAACGGCACGGCCAGCATCCTGCGAGGCGACGACAGCATCTTCACCTTCTCCATCCACGGTGCCCGCAACTATCCGTTCGACAAGGAAGAAAGCGACCTCGACATCGAACTGCCCGATGGCTGCAGCGACGAAGCCTACCTGCTGCAACTCGCCCACGGCCTCGATACCGCCTTCGACCTCGCCCGGCCCGAGCTGGTCATCTACCTGGCCGGCGCCGACCCCTATCACGACGACCGCCTCGGGCGCCTCGGACTGAGCTTCGAAGGCCTGGCCGAGCGCGACCGGATGGTTTTCAACAAAGCCCTGGCCCACCGCGCACCGGTCGCCATTGCCATGGCCGGCGGCTATGCCCGCCAGATAAACGATACCGTCAGCATTCATCGCCAAACCATCCTTCTGGCGAAATCCATCCGAACGCCGTAAGCTGTCGAAAAACGACAGAAACTCTAAAAACACGATGAAGAAACTGCTCGCACTGTTCGATTTGCGATCACTGCAGGTGCGCATCACCATCGGCGTTCTGCTGCTTGGTCTGTTCGTCCTGTGGAGTGCCGTTTTTTCCCTTGGTCACACCATGCGCCGCGACATGGAAACGACCATCTCGCGGCAGCAGTTCTCGACAGTCGCCCTGATTGCCAACGAACTCGACCGCTCCATTCGCGAACGGCAGCAGATTATCAAGATCATCGCCGACGGCTATCGGATCAGCCGGCTGGGCGACTCGCCGGAAGCCCAGGCCTCGCTTGAACGCCATCCGCTCCCCGAGAGCATTTTCAACTGGGGCGTACTCGTCGTTGATCGCCAGGGGATAGCGGTGGCGAGCATTCCGCGCCAACTCAACCGTACCGGCGTGAACTTTCTCGACTACCCGGGGATCAGGCATGTGCTGAGCGGTGCCGGGGCAACCATTACCGACCCGTTGTTCAGTGAACACAGCCAGCAACCGATCTTTGCCATCATGGCGCCGATCCATGACGCGCAAAAACAGGTGGTGGGCGTCGTCGTCGGCGTCACCAACCTGAACCAGCCGAACTTCCTCGATCAGATCGGCGCGACAAAATACGGCGTAACGGGCGATTTCCTGATCACTGCGCCCAAGACGCGCAGCTACGTCACCGCTTCGGACAAGCGCCGCTTGCTCAAGAGCGGCCCGCCGCGCGGCGTCAATGCGGTGTACGACCGTTATATCGACGGCTACGAAGGCTCCGGGCTGGCCCGCAGCTCGCGGGGCGTCCTCGAACTGTCGTCGAGCAAGGAAATACCGACGACCGGCTGGCTCATGCAATCGGTCCTGCCCGCAGCCGAAGCCTTCGCGCCGATCGACAGTGTCGAGCGACACCTGGTCATGGTCTCCTCCGGCCTGACGCTCGTCCTCGCCATCCTGTGCTGGTGGTGGCTGCGGCGGCAGTTCCAGCCGCTGGCCGAAACCTCGCAGTTGCTGACCCGGATGAGCCGCGGCGAAGTGCCGCGCCAGGCGCTGCCGGTGCACCGGAATGACGAAATCGGGCAATTGACCACGGCCTTCAACGGCTTGCACGAAGTCATCATCGCCGAAGAGGCCAAGGCGGCCGAACATTCTGCCAACAAGCGCCTGCGCCAGATCGTCTCGGAAGTGCCGGGCGTCGTCTTCCAGTACCGCCTGAACGCCGATGGCCACGGCAGTTTTCCGTTTGCCAGCGATGCGATCAAGGAACTTTATGGCGTCACGCCTGAGGAGGTCCGCGAAAGTACCGACAGTTTGCGCCGGATGGTCCATCCGGACGACTATCACCTCTTTATCGACTCACTGAACGCTGCCGCAAAAAACCTGATGCCCTGGCGGCACGAGTATCGCCTGTGCATGCCCGATGGGCAGATCAAATGGCTGCTCATCCGCGCCATCCCCGAGCCGAGCACGGACAACAGCATCATTTTCTGCGGCTTCGTGGCCGACATCAGCGACATCAAGGCGATGGAGACCGAACTGCGCAATGCACTCGACGAGCACCAGCGCAAGGATGCCGAGATCGCCCGTTACCGCGACCATCTCGAACAACTGGTCGAAGAACGCACGGCCGATCTCGAACTGGCGCGGGCCGATGCGATCCGGCTGGCCATGGCCAAGAGCGAATTCCTGGCCAAGATGAGCCATGAAATCCGCACACCGCTGCACGGCGTCCTCGGCATGACTCACATCGGCCTGCGCGCGACGGTAGATGGCAGCAAGGCGCATGACGCGCTGGTCAAGATCCAGCACTCCGGCAAGCTGCTGCTCGGCATCATCAATGACATCCTCGATTTTTCGAAGATGGAAGCCGGCATGCTCAAGATCGAGGACACGCCGGTCGACCTCCGTGTCGTTCTCGACGAAAGCGTCGAGATGATGCAGGAGCGGGCCACCGGCAAAGGCCTTGAATTCAGCCTGGTACGTGCCGACAACCTGCCCGCGGAGTGTCGCAGCGACGCCCTGCGCCTGCGCCAGATATTGCTCAATCTGCTCTCCAACGCCGTCAAGTTCACCAGCAACGGCAGCGTCAGCCTCGAAGCCGACCTTGACGGCGACGACCTGCGTTTCCGCATCACCGACACCGGCATCGGCATCTCGCCGGAGCAGATGGGCAATATCTTCAATCCCTTCGAGCAGGGCGACAATTCGACGACCCGGCGTTTCGGCGGCTCCGGCCTCGGGCTGGCCATCACCGATCACCTCGTTCGCCTGATGGGCGGCACGATCAGCGTCGACAGCACGCCCGACGTCGGTAGCTGCTTCACGGTGCGCCTGCCCTACACCCCCGTCCGCCGCCAAAGCCCGCCAACACCCGAAACCGTCGCGGCCAGCGCGGCGACGCCCAAAATCCTCAACGGGCTGCGCATTCTGGTCGCCGAAGACGTCGATATCAACCGCCTGATCATGAGCGAAATCCTTGCCGAGGTCGGCGCCGAAGCCAGCTTTGCCGAAGATGGCCAGCAGGCCGTTGACGCCGTTCGCACACACGGCGGGCCGGCCTACGATGTCGTGCTGATGGATATTCAGATGCCGGTCATGAACGGTTTCGAAGCCACCCGGGCCATCCATCAATTGGCTCCCGAGCTGCCGATCATCGGCCAGACAGCCCATGCCCTGGCCGAAGAACGGGACGCCTGCTTCGCTGCCGGGATGGTCGACCACATCTCGAAACCAATCGATCCGGACGCGCTGTTCGCGATGATTCTCAAGCATGCCAGACAGGCATCCGGCGCTAGAATCCCGTCATGAATCCGAACACGCTTTACCAGTCGCCGAGCCTGCGCCAGATCGAGAGCCGCCATGCCCATGAGGCGCTCATGCAACGCGCCGGAGCGGCCGCCGCCGACTGGGCAATCAGCCTCGCCGGCGAACGAAACCATCCCGTCCTCATCCTCGCCGGGCCGGGCAACAACGGCGGCGACGCTTTCGAGGTGGCGCGCCTGCTGCGCCAACGCTTCTTCGACGTGCGCCTTGTATTCGCCGGCGATGCGGTGAAACTCCCGGCCGATGCGTCCGCCGCCCGACAAGCCTTCAGCGCCGCCGGCGGTGTCACCACTACAGCGATTCCGGACGATGTCCGCTGGTCCTTGATCATCGACGGCCTGTTCGGCATCGGCCTGACCCGGGCGCCGGAGGGCAGCTACGCCCAGTGGATCACCACGGCCAATCGGCTGGCCGAACGCGACAACTGCCCGCTGCTGGCGCTCGACTGCCCATCCGGATTGAATGCCGACACCGGCGCCAGCTTTGCCCCGTGTATTCAGGCCAGCCACACGATCACTTTCATCGCCGGCAAGCCCGGGCTGCTCACCGCCGACGGCCCCGATTGCTGCGGCGAGATTCGCGTCGCCGACCTCGCCCTGAACCCGGCCGACGAAATCGAACCGGATGGCCATATCGTCACCCTGGCTGACTTCAGCACCCGCCTCAAACCACGTCGAAACAACACGCACAAGGGCAGCTTCGGCAGCGCCGGCATTCTCGGCGGCGGCAAATCGATGGTCGGCGCCGCCCTCCTGGCTGGCCGTGTGGCGCTCAAGCTGGGCGCCGGCCGCGTCTATCTCGGGCTGCTTGATGCCGACGCGCCGACCGTAGATCTGCTCCAACCGGAACTGATGATGCGCCGGGCCGACACGCTGCTCCAGGCCGACCTCCAAGCGCTCGCCTGCGGCCCCGGGCTAGGTCGTTCGTCGGAAGCCCTGCGCCTGCTCGAACAATCGCTCAAAGCCCCCGTCCAGCTCGTCCTCGATGCCGATGCGCTCAATCTGCTGGCCGAAGACGGCCGACTCGAAGGCAATCTCTACAACCGCGTCGGCCCGGCCATCATGACCCCGCACCCGGCTGAAGCGGCCCGTCTCCTCGGCTGCTCGGTGCGCGATGTGCAGACTGACCGGATCAAGGCCGCTGGCGAACTGGCCAGCCGCTATCGCTGCCATGTCGCCCTCAAGGGCTGCGGAACGGTGATTGCCACGGTCAACCGGAAAATTTGGCTAAATTCAACAGGCAATCCCGGCATGGCCACGGCCGGCATGGGTGACGTGCTGAGCGGCTTGATCGTCGCCCTGCTCGCCCAGAACTGGCCGCCCGAAATGGCGCTGCTGGCCGGCGTGCATCTGCACGGCGCAGCGGCTGATCGCCTCGTCGCCAACGGTATCGGGCCCGTTGGCCTGACTGCCGGCGAAGTCATCGACGCCGCGCGCAATCTCTTCAACGAATGGGTTGCCGACAACGGCAAGCTGTAAAATCGCGCCCTCCACCGCATTCAGAATCCCGCAATGACCATCGCCTTCGACTATCCGCTCGCCGCCGAAATTTCCCGCAATGTTGATGCTGCCCTGACCGAAGATGTCGGCGCCGGCGACTTGACCGCCAGCCTCGTCCCCGGCGAGCGCCAGGTCAAAGCCACGGTAATCTGCCGCGAACCGGGCGTACTCTGCGGCCGGGCCTGGTTCGACGAATGCGTCGCCCGCCTTGATCCGACCGCCCGCGTCACTTGGCATGCCGCCGATGGCGAGCGCATTGCGGCCAATCAACTGCTTTGCGAAATCGACGGCAACGGCCGCGCCCTGCTCACCGCTGAACGCAGCGCCCTCAATTTCCTGCAACTGCTCTCCGCCGTCGCCAGCAAGGCGCGCATCTATGCCGACGCCATCGCTGGCACCAGGGCACAGGTCGTCGATACCCGCAAAACCCTGCCCGGCCTGCGCATTGCGCAGAAATACGCGGTTCGCGCCGGCGGCGGCGGCAATCATCGCCTCGCCCTGTGGGATGCCATCCTGATCAAGGAAAACCATATTCACGCGGCCGGCGGCATTGCCCAGGCGATGGATGCAGCCAAGAAAGTGGCGGCCAGCGCAGCCGATCGCTGCAAATTCATACAGGTCGAAGTCGAGAACCTCGACGAACTGAACCAGGCGCTAAGCGCTGGCGCGACGATGATCCTGCTCGACAATTTCGCCAACGACCTGCTCCGTCAGGCTGTCGCCATCAACGCCGGCCGTGCCGTTCTGGAAGCCTCCGGCAACGTCACGCTGGAGACCATTCGCGGCATCGCCGAAACCGGCGTCGACCGGATTTCGGTCGGCGCGCTGACCAAGGACGTCAAGGCACTCGATCTCTCAATGCGCTTCGTCGGCTAGAATTCCGGACAGATTGTCGTCATAATCAGACGTCCGACAGTCAAAAAATAATCAGGGGAAATTCAGATGCTGTTTGCGCTGTTCTACGTCGTCGCCATTTTGATCCTGGTACTGCATTTCACGGGCTTTCTGGCCCGGCGCAACCTCGAGTGGCTGGTGCTGGTTCTGGCCGTAGCCGTCTTTCCGGCGGTCATCTACCTATAGCGGCTTGCGCGCAACAAGGTCGATCAGCGCCGAGCGGCCGATATGCGCCGAGCCTTCCTCAATCGTGTCCTCATGCTCATGGAGCAAGACGATTTCCCAGTCCGCGAAAATCTCACGCAACATCTCCGCGGTATAGAGATTTTCTACGGCTGACGGCCCGCCCGTCTTGAAGTCGAGCTGTTTTGGGGTATAGCCCTGCAGGAACAGCAAGCCACCCGCTTTGACCGCCTGCTTCATCCCGGCCAATTGACGCGGCCGCTCGGCCGGGGTGGCGAACTGGATGAAGATGCCGACCACGGCGTCGAATTCTTCCCGCGGCCAGTCCCAGTTCAAAATATCGGCCTGCACGAGGTCGACCGCAACATTCCGGCCACGGGCCAGTTTGGCTGCCTTCTCCAGGGCAACCGGCGAAATCTCGGTCGCGGTCACTTGGCAGCCCTGCTCGGCCACCCAGACGGCGTTGCGCCCCTCGCCGTCAGCGACCGAGAGCACGCGCATGCCGTCGCCGAAGCTACCCGCCTGCGACGCGAGAAACTTGTTGGGCGCGGTGCCGAACAGGTAGTCGTCGCCCACGCCGCGATAGCGGGCCGACCAGAAGGCTTCGTGATCAAAAGTCGTCATCGCGTTTCATCCTTGATTCCGGTTTGAAAATTGCTTGTGACACATCGGGCAACGCTGCCCGAGGCCACTGACAATAGCTCGTTATTGTGCAACAGCCTTCCTTCCAGGGGTCAACGGCGACACCGGACAAAACGTCTTCATACCAACAATGTCAGGACTGCGACAACATGAAAACACTGATCCGGGTTACCGAAATCTGGGTGCCCAACCAACAGCGCACTCACCTTGAGTTTTTCGATGGCCTCTATGGCGAACTGGGCGAGTTCAAGGGAGCCAGCCAAACGATGGCCTTCGCCTACGGCGAGGGAATGCCCGGCAAGGCCTGGGCGACAAGGCGACCGGTCATTCTGCACAGTTTCGACAATTCCTACTTTCTGCGCACCGAAGCCGCTAGCAAAGCCGGCCTGACGGCAGGTATCGCCCTGCCCATCTTCGCCGGCGACTATCTGCAGGCAGTCATTGTCTTCTTCATCGGCGACGACCTCGACAACGTCGGCGGCATCGAAATCTGGAGCAACACGCCAGCGGATTCTTTCGACATGGGCATGGACGACGGCTATTACGGCACGGCCGAGACCTTCGAATGGACTGCCCGCCACACCAAGTTCCGTCCCGGCTTCGGCCTGCCCGGGACCGTCTGGCAAAGCGGCATGCCGTGCATCATGCAGGATCTGCTCAGTTCGAAACGGACCTTGCGCCACGACAGCAACGTCCGGATCGGCATCAGCAAGGGCGTCGGCATTCCCTGTTCCTTCGACAGCAAGCAGGCGCTGGTGATGACTTTCCTGTCGGCACTCGGCACGCCCATCGCCCGACGCTTTGAAATCTGGGTACCCAACGAGGACGGCAGCGGCCTGCGTTTCGGGGCCGGCGATTGCGACCAGATGCCGCATCTTTCCGAATGCCATGGCGATGCGACCATTGCCCCATGGGAGGGCGCAATTGGCGAATCGTGGAAAAACGGCATCCCGACGGTGCGCGACAACCTGGTTTTCGAGCCCGGCCCGGCCGCGCGTGCCGCCACTTCAGCCGGCCTGACCTCGATGGTGGTCATACCGGTGATTCAGGATGGCCGTTTCAAGGCAGCCGTGACCTGGTATTTCTGAGCAAGAAAAAGGGCAGCCTCGGCTGCCCTCATGAGGTCAATACAACGCGATCAGACGCGTTCGACGAGATAGCGTTTGACCGCCTCGACATCCGGCGCCATGACCACGACGCGCTGCGGCAGATTTTCAATGCCGGCCAGATCGGCCGGGCGGACCGGCTCGGTGCCCAGCGCCTCGCGGATGGTTTCCTCGAACTTGGCCGGCTGCGCGGTTTCGAGGACGATCATCGGGATGTTCGGCAAACGATGTTCCAGCGCCACCTTCAGGCCATCAGCCGTGTGCGTATCAAGCATCACGTTGTAGCGGCCCTGAGCGAAACGGATGGTGTTGATGCGGTCGATGTGCGTGCTCTTGCCGGAAACGAATTTGAATTTTGGCAAGTTTTTCCAGTTGACCGTGGAAGACAGGTCGAAAGCCTCGCCCTTGTCGACCTTGGCCCACAATTCCTTGACGACAGCCGGATCGCGGCCGACCAGATCGAAAACGAAGCGTTCGAAGTTGGAGGCCTTGGAAATATCCATCGACGGGCTGGAGGTGATGCTGGTTTGGGCAGCGGTGCGCGGACGATAGACGCCGGTGCGGAAGAACTCGTCGAGCACGTCGTTTTCATTGGTCGCCAGCACCAAGCGGGCGATCGGCAAGCCCATCTGGTGAGCGATGTGGCCGGCGCAGATGTTGCCAAAGTTGCCTGAGGGCACGGCGAAGGCGACCTGCTCGTCGTTCGACTGGGTGGCCAGGAAATAGCCCTGGAAGTAATAGACGATCTGCGCCGCAACACGGGCCCAGTTGATCGAATTGACCGCGCCGATCTTGTGTTTGGCCTTGAAGGCGGCGTCGTTGGAGACGGCCTTGACGATGTCCTGCGCGTCGTCGAACAGGCCGGTGACGGCGATGTTGAAGATGTTGGCATCCTGCAGCGAGTACATCTGGGCGCGCTGGAAGGCGCTCATCTTGCCATCCGGCGAAAGCATGAAGACCTTGACGTTGTGCTTGCCGCGCATGGCGTATTCGGCCGCCGAACCGGTGTCGCCGGAGGTGGCGCCGAGGATGTTGATAGCCTCGTTACGCTTGTCGAGCACGTACTCGAACAGGTTGCCGAGCAACTGCATGGCCATGTCCTTGAAGGCCAGCGTCGGGCCGTTCGACAGTTCCTGCGTGTAGAGGCCGTCTTCTAGCTTGGTCAGCGGCGTGATCTGGGCAGCATCGCCACCGTTGCGCGTGTGGCAATAAACTTGGGCGGTGTAGGTCTTGGCAACCAGCGCCTTGAGGTCGGCCGCCGGGATGTCGGTGATGAATTTGGACAGGATTTCGTAGGCCAGATCGGCGTACGACAGCTTGCGCCAGGCATCCAGTTCGGCCCGGCTGATCTGCGGATAGCTTTCCGGCAGATAAAGGCCGCCATCGGGCGCCAGGCCACCGAGCAGAATGTCACAGAAGGACTGGGGCGCGGCGTGACCGCGGGTCGAAATGTAGCGCATGGCGAAAACCCGAAAGGCGAAAAACCGTGATTTTACCGCGTCGACCGTGAGACGCGCACAGCTTGCAGCACGGCGATGACGAAGAGAGCCAAGCCACATGCCGCGAGGGCAGCGCCGAGGACGTCGAGTCCGGCCAGCAAGGCCAGCGCCGAGGAGACGAACAACCCTGCCCGCACCGAGCCTGACGACGCCAGTTTCCGGCGCATCAGCAGGCGCTCCGGTGTCTGCGGGCCGGGCCAGCGCCAGACTGGCAGCAACTGGCTCAGCGCCCCGCTCACCAGAGGCAGCAGGAAACCGCTCGCCCAGGCCAGCAAGGACGGCCGGGTCGGAATAATCCCGGCACCGTGCAGCAACCCGGCGGCCAGGGTCAGCAGCAGCCCGATAACCGCCGCCAGCAGCGAAGCCGCAACCCCGTCGCTAACCAGCGGCCAGATACCGAAACGTCTCCCCCATTGCCCGAGCAAACCAAGGGCCGCAACCAGCATGAGCGCCGTACCGGGTGCGGCGAACGGCCAGGAGATGGCGGCGCCGGTCGCCACCATGAGGGCGCCGGAAGCGACCAGCCACAAACGCCGACGCAGCCAACCACCAGCCTCGGGATCGGCCATGCCCAGAGCCGTCGGCAGTAGTACCGGCAAAGTACCGAGGGCGGCCAGACCAACTAAACCAAGCGTATTGAGATGCAGGTGAAAAACCCGCAGGGCCTGCCAATAGGAGGGCCAGACCGGAATCAGCACAATGGCCAAGAGCGCCAGCATCAGGCAGACGAGCGCCGCTCCGTACCAGCGCCAGCCGGGATGCGGCGTTCCGAGCGCGGCCCGGGCGCGCAGGGCAATCCAGTTGAGCAAAATGGCAGCAAAAACGAGGTCGACCGCAGCAGCCAGGTAAACCACGCCATACGGCAGCCAGCCCTGCATGGCACCAACGGCCAGCAAGCCGATCGCTTGGGCGGCCGATGGCAGCTTTGCCAGGCGCTTGTCCGGCTCGCCGGTGCGGGTCAGCACCGGCACAAAATGCATCATCGCCGCAAAGATCAGGGGCACGATGCCGACGGCAAACGCCAGATGCGCTACCGCCAACGGCGAGCCCAACCCGCTCAGCGCCAGAATGGCGCTGCACACCAGTGAAAGCAGGGTCAGGCTCGCAGTCTGTATCACTCAGCCAACAACGGAAAAATCGATGACAATCGCGCCCGGTTCGCGCTGCTTGTATTCGATGGAGAGGTGAGCGCCATAGCGGGCCTGCAACTGGGCCAGCAATGGCAAGGGATCGTGGTCGTTGCAAAAGCGCATTGTTTCGCCGACCTGCAGCGCATCGAGCGCACCGAAAATTGCGGCATGGCGAAAACGCTTGGCGATACCGCGGGCATCGAACGGGTAGATGGCTTCGGCGGTAGGACGGTCGCAGGAATGGGCGGGGTGAATGGTTTGCATGTGAGCTCCAGAAAAGGCATGCCGGGATGGCATCAGGTGGCGATTCTGCCCGTCAGCCGCCACCATTTCCTTGATCCTGATCGGAATACCCCTTTCGCGATCAGGCCCTCCTGTCGCCATCACGGCCGCCATCATTTGTCCGCTCGAGATTGGCGCGCCTGCTCCAGCGCCTTCTGAATCTGCCCCCTATCCTTGGCCCGCAAACCCTCTACCATGGCACGAGATGCATCGCGCCGCTTTTCGGCATAACGCGTCACATGCTCGGCAGCCAGAGCCGAGGGCAAATTGGGGTCTTGGGGCAATGCGGAAAGCTCTTCAAAGCTATGTTCGTAGCGATCAGCCACCACCGACTCGATTACATCAGCCAGTTCTTCAAAAGAGGCGCCTTTTCTTTGGCCCTGCCGCATGATGCTCTCCCAGGCCCGGGTAATCGCCGCATCCTCCTGCATAAACTCGCCGATCTCCCTCTGAACCTGTTTTTCATCGCTCCAGCGGTAAGCCTGCTGTGGAATATTGGCGACCATGATGCCGACGAACGCGAGGGACACGAGGCCCGCCGTCAATTTCGCCCGCTGTAGCATGACCACGGCCCCAGCCTCCGGCTTGATCAAAACACCCATCAACAGACCGCCGATCAAGCCACCGATATGCGCAGCGTTATCGATCCCCGGAACCATCAGTCCAAAAACGATGCTGGCCACCGAGAAACCAATTGCGGCCCAGAACAGCCAGCGGAATTCGCCACGCTGGATTCGCGAACGCTCCAGCCAGAGATAGCTCAGCAAGGCCCCATAGAGGCCGAAGATGGCCCCTGAGGCTCCGCCTGACACGGCATGCCCCTGATGAACCACCAGTGACAACAGATTGCCAGCCAGGCCTGCCACAAAATAGATCGCCGCAAACCGGAAATGCCCGTACATGCGCTCGACCCATTGGCCGCCATCCCACAATGCCCACATGTTCAAAGCCAGATGCAACAAGCCAAAGTGCAGGAACATCGCGCTGCCCAGACGCCACCACTGACCATCCTGGGTCGCCGGTCCAAAATTGGCGCCCCATGCCAACTGGACACCATTCTGCGAATGCCACAACCCTGCGCCGCTCAGCATCATCGCCCCAAAAACCAGCACATTGGCCGCCATCAACAGAGGCGTAATGCGCAATTGAGGCATGCGCAGGCAAAGCAGATCGTTGAGAGACGACATGGTGCGGGAGGATTGATGATCAATGGCTTTCAAGACCGTGATTATGCGCGACAATCAGGTCACTGTTGAATTAGCGAATCGCCATGCCCGCCAAGCATCTACCCGTTTTCCTGCGCACACTGACCTTGAGCATCCTGCTCGGGGCTGTGCATGCCTATGCCGGCCCAACTATCCAGTTGCCGAGAACCGGCATTTCCGCCGATGAACTGGCGCTGCTGATCAACGACGATGACCCACTCTCCGGCGAGACCGGTGCTTATTACCAACGGGTGCGCAAATTACCGGAACAGAACGTCATTCATCTGCGCTTTCCCGCCGGAAAGACAACGCTGACCCCGCAGGAGTTCGAGCCGCTCAAGGCCGAAATCGACCGCCTCGCTCCGAAGCACATTCAAGCCTTTGCTGCAGCATGGACGCAGCCCTATCAGGTTGGCTGCATGTCGATGACCTCTGCCCTGGCCTTCGGCTACGATGAAAAATATTGCTCGACCAAATGCAGTCCAAGTAGCCCCAGCCGATATTTCGACACGGCCAGTACCTACCCCTTCAACGATTTCCAGATTCGCCCGGCCATGATGCTGGCTGGCCAGAATTTCGCTGACGTCAAGGCGCTGATCGATCGCGGCGTCGAGGCGGATCAGAGCTTCCCCGATGGCACAGCTTATCTGCTGAGCACGTCCGACAAAGCGCGCAGTGTTAGAACCAAGCTTTTCGGCATCACCAAAACTGTAATCGGCGCAATGGTCCCCATCGAGGAAATAGAAGCGGACTCGATCACAGGGCGCCAGGATGTGTTGTTTTATTTCACCGGGCTGGCTCAGGTACCGAATCTTGGGACGCTCAAACTCATGCCGGGTGCGCTGGCCGACCACCTGACCTCATTCGGCGGCCAGTTGACCGACTCTAAACAAATGAGCAGCCTGCGCTGGCTGGAGGCTGGTGCCACTGCAAGCTACGGCACGGTTACCGAACCCTGCAATCACCTGCAGAAGTTTCCAATGCCTGCCGTTGCAATGTTTCACTATTTGTCAGGCGCAACGGCTATCGAGGCCTACTGGAAAAGCGTGGCCTGGCCCGGTGAAGGTCTTTTCATCGGCGAACCTCTGGCCCGCCCGTTTGCGCCAAGCCTGACCAGGACCGACGACGAAATCTATCAGTTAAAGCTGATCTCGCCCAAAAAAGCCGTCTGGCGGGTCGAACAAGCCGATTCGATCATGGGGCCGTTTCAGCCCATTTCCCGAGGCCTGCCCGTCGTAGCTGGGAGAAACACCGTGCGCATCGCAGTCCCGCCAAGTACCAAGGCCTATCTTCGCCTGGTTCGTTAACCAAAAACGGGAGCTTGAAGCTCCCATTTTTGGTTTGCCTGGTCGGACTTACTGCAACTCCTCGAGGCGAATGCGCTTGACCTTGCCTTTTTGGGCAGACAGCGCTTCGATCTTGGCAATTGCGGCATCGGCAGCACTTTCCTTGCAGACGTGCGTCAGGATGATGATATCGGTCTCGCCTTCCCCCTCTTCCGGTTCGCGCTGCAGCATGGCATCGATGGAGATGCCCTGATCGGCCAAAATGCGCGTGACGTCGGCCAGCACACCCGGCTTGTCTTCAACGCGCAGACGCAGGTAATAACCGGTCTCGATCTCGCTCATCGGCAGGATCGGCAGGTTGGACATGGCATTCGGCTGGAAAGCCAGATGCGGCACGCGGTGCGCAGCATCAGCCGTAGCCAGGCGGGTGACATCGACCAGATCCGCAATCACGGCTGAAGCGGTCGGCTCGGCGCCGGCACCCTTGCCGTAGTACATCGTTGCGCCAACAGCATCGCCCTTGACGAGCACGGCATTCATCGCGCCTTCGACATTGGCAATCAGTCGCTTGGCCGGGATCAGGGTCGGATGGACACGCAGCTCAATGCCATTTTCGCGACGCTTGGCAATGCCAAGCAGCTTGATGCGGTAGCCGAGTTGCTCAGCGTACTTGATGTCGGAAGCTTCGAGCTTGGTGATGCCTTCCACATAAGCCTTGTCGAACTGCACCGGGATGCCGAAGGCGATCGAGGCAATCAGCGTAGCCTTGTGAGCAGCATCGACACCTTCGATATCGAAAGTCGGATCAGCCTCGGCGTAACCGAGACGCTGGGCTTCCTTGAGCACGTCGTCAAAAGACAGGCCCTTGTCGCGCATTTCGGAGAGAATGAAGTTGGTCGTGCCGTTGATGATGCCGGCCGCCCATTCGATACGGTTGGCGCTGAGGCCTTCGCGCAAGGCCTTGATGACCGGGATACCGCCGGCAACTGCTGCTTCGAAAGCAACCATGACGCCCTTGTCCTGGGCTGCGCTGAAAATTTCCGTGCCGTGTACGGCGAGCAGTGCCTTGTTGGCAGTAACGACATGCTTGCCATTGGCGATGGCCTGCATGACCACTTCCTTGGCCACGCCGTAGCCGCCGATCAGTTCGACAATGATGTCGATTTCCGGATCGTTTACCAGCGAGAAGGCATCGTCGGTGACACGTGCTGCGCCACCGGTGATTTCCTTGGCCAGTTCAACATTCTTGTCGGCCACGGCAGTAATCCGGATCGGACGGCCGGCACGGCGCGTAATTTCTTCTTCGTTGCGTTTGAGAACGGTCCATGTGCCACCGCCGACGGTGCCGATGCCGATAAGGCCAACATTGATAGGTTTCATGTGCAGTCTTTACTTGGTTTGGTTGGTGTTGTGACGCTTGCGATAGTTTTCGAGGAAGCGGGCGATACGCGCAATTGCCTCCCGCAAATCATCCTCATGCGGCAGAAATACAAGGCGGAAGTGATCCGGATGCGGCCAGTTGAAGCCGGTACCCTGGACGAGCAGCACTTTTTCTTCCTGGAGCAGTTCAGAGATAAATTGCTGGTCGTTCTTGATCGGATAAACCGTAGGATCAAGCTTCGGGAACATATACAACGCTGCCTTTGGCTTGACGCAGCTGACACCGGGAATGGCAGTTATCAATTCATGCGCAATGTCACGCTGGCGACGCAGGCGGCCGCCGTCCCTGACCAGGTCGTCAATGCTCTGATAGCCACCCAAGGCCGTCTGAATGCCATGTTGTCCCGGCGCGTTGGCGCACAAGCGCATGGACGCCAACATGTCGAGCCCTTCGATGTAATCCTTGGCGTGGCGTTTGTCGCCTGAAACCACCATCCAGCCGGCACGATACCCGCAGGAGCGATAGTTTTTCGACAAGCCATTGAACGTGATCATCAGCACATCTTCAGCCAGCGAAGCGATCGAAGTGTGCTTTTCAGCATCGTACAGCACCTTGTCATAAACCTCGTCGGCATAGATCGTCAGGTGATGCTGGCGGGCAATGTCGATGATTTCATGCAGCAGGTCGTCCGGGTAAAGCGCGCCAGTCGGGTTATTCGGGTTGATGATGACAATCGCCTTGGTATGGGCGTTGATCTTGCTGCGAATGTCGTCAAGGTCGGGCAACCAGCCCTTGCTCTCGTCGCACAGGTAATGCTTCGGCGTACCGCCGGAAAGGCTGATCGCTGCCGTCCATAGCGGATAATCCGGCGCCGGAACCAGTACTTCATCACCTGCATCGAGCAAGGCATTCATGGCCATGACGATCAGCTCTGATACGCCGTTGCCGACATAAATGTCATCCAGCGTCACGCCCTTGATACCTTTCTGCTGGGTGTAGTGCATGATCGCTTTGCGCGCCGCGAAAATGCCCTTGGAGTCGGTGTATCCCGCAGCATTAGGCAGATTGCGGATCATGTCCTGCTGGATTTCTTCCGGCGAGTCAAAACCGAACGCGGCCAGATTGCCGATATTCAGTTTGATGATCTTGTGGCCCTCTTCCTCCATCTGCTTGGCTTTCTGCAGCACGGGGCCGCGAATGTCGTAGCAGACGTTGGCGAGTTTGGCGGACTTCTTGACATGTTTCATGGGAATCTTCCGGCGTAACGGCTTATGGCCTAGAAGGGCCAAAGGTATAATCCTACTTTATCGTATGGTGCACCGCAATTTTGGCGGACTTTTCGGAATGATCGCGCAGTGAAACTTCACATCTCGAATACCGCAGGACTCAACCTGTTTACCGCCTATGGCGATGACTATGCTGCGGTCAACCACGAAAAACATGAAAAAAACCTGATTCTGCTTCCCGGATCGGTCATTCCCGCCTGGACTACGGCGACCGTCAACACCTTGAGCGAATCAGACATGAATATTCTGCTCGGACTGGATACCGAAATAGTCCTGCTCGGCACTGGCAGAAGCCTGCGCTTCCCGCCCGGCGCCCTGCTCCGCCCCTTTGCCTCGGCCGGAATTGGCATCGAAATCATGGACTTGAAAGCTGCCTGCCGAACCTACAACATCCTTGCCGCTGAAGGTCGCAAGGTTGCAGCAGCACTGCTCTTCGACTAAGTGCTCAGTCCAGCTTCTTCAAGTATTCCTTGGTAAAGATCTTGTCCGGCAGGTCTCGCAACTTCATGTCGCTATAGTCGAGAACCGACTTCTCGCCGTTGCGCAATGCATCTTCCATAACCAGTCGCGTGGGACGAACCCGTCCAGCCAGCGTCTGAAAATTCTCATAGCTGCATTTTTTCATCAGGCGATTCGACAGCGAATAAAACTCAGCCTTCAAAGGCCAGCCTGACTTCTCGTTGACCCAATAAACGACGCGCTGATAGGTAACGCTACGGTCAACGGCAATTAACTCAAGAATATGAAAAGAGTCGTTGCCGATTTTTTCGGTGCCGATGATTTTCGGATTGTAGTCACCGGAAAAATTGGCTCGCGCCAGATCGCCATTGGCCACCTGCCCCGTCAGACGCTGCGCCAGCGAAATTCGGACCGGCTGCGACACCTCTGGCATGAATACCCAGAGATCACGCCCCTTCATGAGAATGATCTGTCCACGCTCCGAAGCCGGCTCAGTAACCATCACTACTGCATTCTCATTTCCTTTGGAGAGAACGCGATATTTGTGGAGGTCAGCCTCCTTGTCCGGACGCACGCTGTTTATGACCACGTCAACCTGGAATGCCTCAGCCGGAAATCGAACTTTGTCCGCCTTTTCAACTATACTGCGTGCTAAAGCATCACTCGCAGAGGTTGCTCCTGTCTCGTCTGCCTTCAAAGGAAACGATAGGACTGCCATGAATATAGCTCCTACCAAAATCAATGCAGGATGTATCGAAAAACGCCTTTCGATTGTCGATTGCATGAGTAGCTCCATCCAGTTCAGACCTTTAATCAGTTGCCCATCTAATGCCATGAGCGTCGTTCGTATTGAACATGTTTACAAGGACTACCAGCTTGGCGATCAAACCGTTCAAGCCTTACATGATATTACATGGTCAATTGATGCAGGAGTATTCTTGGCAATATCCGGACCGTCGGGCAGCGGGAAGACGACCCTCCTCAACCTGATCGGTTGCATCGACAAACCGACCAGCGGCAAAATATTCATCAATGAAGAAGACGTGTCCGAAAAATCAGCCAACGAACTGGCTGATATCCGATCTCGTTCAATCGGATTTATCTTCCAGACCTTCAACCTATTGCCCGTTCTTTCAGCAGCAGAGAATGTGGAATACCCGCTACTGAGACGCTCCGACATTTCTGCTGAGGAGCGTAAAAACCGGGTTGCCTACTTCCTTAACATCGTAGGCCTGAGCAAATTTGCCGACCATCGCCCAAATCAACTGAGCGGCGGCCAGAGGCAGCGTGTCGCGATTGCGCGAGCACTGGCAATCAAGCCAAGCATCATTCTTGCCGATGAACCGACCGCCAATCTGGACAAGGCGACCGGCCGCGAGATTCTGCGACTGATGAAGCAGATCAATCGCCACCTTAAAACCACCTTCATTTTCTCGACGCACGACCAGAAAGTCATCGATCATGCCGACCGACTGGTTCAGGTTGAAGATGGCTACATCACCGCCTTTGGTATACGCACGCAGGGTGAAAAAACTTGGAATATTGCCCGCGTTCGTACCTTACCCGATGCTGACGACGAAGCTGACTCCGACTAACATCCTTTGCCTGAACATATCGTGATTACCCGCAAACACAAACTCCTGAAACTCTCTTTGGCCATTTCGGCCTGCTTTTCGCTGAATTGTCCGGCCGCAGATGGGGACCTCCTTGGTCATGACGCCCTTTTTGGCGACGATATCAAACCGGTAGTCACCAGCCCATCCGGGTCAAGCGGCGGCGTCAAAGGCTTCCTCCAGTTCGAAGGCGCCAGAACCATGTCATCTCCGGATCATTGGTCAAAACTTCGAACTCGCGCTGATCTCAATAGCAACGGAAAACTCGGAGAAGGCCTGAAATGGAAGCTAGGCGTTAGACTCGACTACGATTTCGTCTACGGCCTCAACGATTTCTACAACAGCACCGTCGAGCAAAACCAGCGCTTCGATGTTGCGCTACGCGAAAACTATCTGGACTACAGCGCCGGCAATTGGGACTTCCGTTTCGGACGGCAGCATGTTGTCTGGGGCGAGATGGTCGGACTTTTCTTTGCTGACGTTGTCTCCGCCCGAGACCAGCGCGAATTCATCCTGCCGGAATTCGACCAGATGCGCACTCCGCAGTGGGCTGCGCGCGCCGAATACTTCGTCGATGACACGCACGCCGAATTGCTCTGGATCCCCGTAGCCACCTACGACAATATCGGAAAGCCGGGAGCGGAGTATTTCCCCTACCAGCCACTCCCGCCCGGCGCCAATGTTCAATACCTTGCTGAACAGCGCCCCGACCGTAACGCCAACCATATGAACTATGGGGCCCGCCTCTCAACACTTAAGAACGGCTGGGATGTCTCCGGTTTCTATTACCGCAGCTCGGACACTAACCCCACGTTCTATCGAGAGATCGTACTCGGCCCAACACCGACCTACATCTACCAAGCTCGCCATGATCGCATTCACCAGTTTGGCGGAACGCTCGCCAAGGATTTTGGCGACGTAGTACTCAAAGCAGAAACCGTCTATACCCGCGACCGTCAATTCGCCGTGCTGAACATGACTGACCCGGATGGCCTGGTGAAACAGAACACCCTTGATTGGGCTGTCGGACTGGACTTCACACTTCCGGCAGAAAGTCGACTCAACGTCCAGTTCTTCCAGCGCCAGCACTTTGACCATAACCCGGAGATCATTTCTGATCGACTGGAAAACGGTTATAGCCTCTTCGCCAGCACAAAGCTCACGAATAAATGGGAAGCCCAGGCACTGCTCATTTCCAGCCTCAACCGATCCGACTGGCTATTCCGCCCACGCGTTACCTGGAACCTCCAGCGCAACTGGCGCCTGCTGGTCGGCGCCGACGTATTCAACGGCCCTCCTTTAGGGTTATTCGGTCGCTTCGATCAGCATGACCGAGTCTACTCGGAAATTAGGTACAGCTTCTGATTGACTTGCCAAGGCTGAGGCCACATCGAAACTCGAACCGTTCTGAATTGGACTCCTTCGGCACAATATCTGATGACCGATCGAAGGATATGCTGTGAGTTGGAGAGATCATAGAGCACTGGCCAAAAACATCGCCTAAAAATAAAAAACCCCACCCCTTCCGGGGTGAGGTTTCTCGGAAAGCAGGCTGAGAAGACTTAGTCGCGGCGGAGGCGGCGCTGCAGACCCAAGCCAAACAGACCAAGAGCAACCAAAGCCAAGGGCATCGGCTCTGGAATGCTGTTTCCGTTTATGGTGTTGGCACCCTGCATGCAAATGGGAGAATCGTTCACCGAAGAGAGACAGACAGGATCACCATCATCATTGGTGATTAGCTGGAACTGGGAAGTGAACAAGAAGTCAGCCGCCGTATTACCGGTATACGCAAAACCATACTTGTTCGTGTTGAAGTTAGATGCAGCAGAACCGCCAACCACGTCCAGATAGCCGGTACCGTTACCAGTGTTACCAACCTGAGGGGTCGGCGAGGAGATCAAGGTATAGCCGTTACCCATGGTATGGGCCGCCAAGGAGAGGAAGAGAATGCCATCACCATACGTAGTCGGGTCCGTAAAATCGGCATCCGGCGTTGAATCAACGTAAATGTTGATCGTGCCGCCAGTGAAGAAGTATTGGTCCGGGGTCACCAAGTCTGCCATTAATGTAACATTAGCCAATTGGTAGCCGGTGAATGTCATGGTCAATTCGCACCCGGGGCAGAAAACGGCAGAAGCGGTTCCGTTCAACTGTGTTACTAACGAGTAGCCGGACACGACATCACCAATGTTCGACACGATGGATTCATACATGGCGTCGGTGGCGGAGAAATCGTTCAATGCGTTGGGATTCCAAGTTACCCCATCAACAACAAGGGCCTGTGCGCTAGAGGCTGCGCCGATTGCAGCAATAGCCAAGGCAGACTTAATGTGCTTTGCGAGTTTCATTATCATTGCTCCTAATTTCAGTACTTCAATTTTGCACCGGCTATCGAGCCTTATTACTCCAGCCGTTTATTGCTACGTAACTTTTTTAGCAAGCAACGTGCCTGTTTTTACAAAACGACGCAACCAACTGATTAAAAATAAAAATTTCTACCGGTATCCGCTTCGCACCCAATGCAACGAGAACCATCTGTAAAATTTTCCGACAATCCTTCTTTGCAGTCGGTGCGTACCGCGTCGCCGGAGGAGATGATAAAGAACTGGGGATTGCAAGCCGTTAAGAGTTAATATCAAAATGCGTTTGACACACTTGATATCTGCATCCGCGGCGACAATTGTCTCAAAACAATCGCATATAGCGACGATGGAGCAATTACGATCAGAATGGCCCAAAATAGCACTAAACCACAACCGTTCTCAGCCGAACTTCCCTTGAAATGGTTTCAGCATCCTTAGCACTCACATCAATCGTAAGGCAGCTTCGGCGATCGCTGATGGCGATATTGGCCGTCGCCTGCGGGATAAGCGCTCTTCTGCTGGCTAGCGGCTTCATTGAATGGAATCTTCGCTACGGCCGAGAGTCGACTATCCATTCAGAACTAGGCCACATTCGCATTTTCAAACCGGGATACTTACTATCAGGCTCGGCAGCCCCATTCGACTACCTTCTGGATGCCGACACGAAGCTGGAAGAGGCTATCCTGAGTGCCCCTCACGTCGAACTTATCACCCCCCGCTTATCCTTTAACGGACTTGCCAGTTATGGCGAATCAACCCTTTCCTTTATAGGGGAAGGCGTAGACCCACTGAAAGAGGAGCGCCTGAGCAAGTCCTTGACGATTACTTCGGGACAATCGCTATCAGTTGAACACCCAAAGGGAATTATTGTCGGCCAAGGGCTTGCCGAAAACTTGGGAATTAAACCTGGCGATTCGATGGTGCTGATGGTCAATAGCGCCACTGGCGGGGTCAATGCGGCAGAAGTCACCGTACTTGGTCTTTTTGCAACGATCACCAAGGCCTACGATGACGCAGCTCTCCGCGTCCCGATTTCACTGGCCAGGCAACTGATCCGGGTCAAGGGATCGCACTCTTACGCACTCCTGCTCGACAAGACAGAAAATACTTCAATCACTCTGGATGGCCTAGAAACTAGCTTTGGCAAAAATGGATTTGAGTTCGTCCCATGGTATGACCTAGCGGATTTTTACAACAAGACAGCAGAACTTTTCTCGCGACAGGTCAGCGTTGTTCGCTTGATCATTGCGGTCATCATCGTGCTTAGCATATCGAACACGCTAATGATGAACGTCATGGAACGAACGGGTGAGATAGGCACGATCATGGCCATCGGCGTGAAGCGCAAAGAAGTGCTGACTCAATTCCTGGCCGAGGGGTTGATCCTAGGTATCGCCGGCGGAGCCCTAGGGCTTGCATTAGCCTATGCCCTCGGAGCAATCATATCAGCTATCGGGATACCGATGCCCGCACCACCAGGCATGTCATTTGGCTATACCGCCGAAATCCTAATCAAAGGACAGATGGCCTTTGAAGCCTATTTTCTGGCCATCATTACAACACTGGTGGCTAGCGTAATTCCGGCTATCAAGGCTTCGCGGATGGAAATCGTCAATGCATTACGACACAATCGCTGAACCATGATGTTCAAACTTGCATTTCGCAACATCTTCCGCCAACACGTTCGTACTGCAATCACTCTGGCAGCCATTGTTTTTGGCGTTGTCGGTCTGATTCTGGGCGGCGGCTTCGTTCGAGATATTTTCTTTCAACTCGGTGAAGCTTTGATCCATTCGCAATCTGGCCATCTGCAAGTAGTCAAGACTGGGTATTTCACTTACGGATCGCGGTCACCAGAGAAATTCTTGATCACCGATGCCCAGCCATTGAAACGTGAACTGGCAAAGATTCCTGAAATTCAAGAGGTACTCGAACGAGTCAGCTTTACGGGCCTTTTAAACAATGGGAAGACCGATTGGCCAATTGTGGCCGATGGCGTTGAACCGGATAGCGAAGCTCGGCTGGGCAGTTTCATGCAGATTGTCGAAGGCCGCCAGCTTTCCCAAAAAGACAATTTCGGAGTGACGGTTGGGCAAGGTGTTGCCAAGGCGCTGAATCTCAAGCCAGGCGACAGGGTGTCTCTGCTAGTCAACACACCAGAAGGCGCCCTGAATACGATGGAGCTCGACATCGTCGGTATTTTTCAGAGTTTTTCGAAAGACTACGATGCTCGTTTTATTCGCCTTCCCTTACCTGCAGCTCATGAACTATTAGGCTCGCAGGGTATCAACAGCTTGGTTATCTCATTAAAACAGACCTCCGACACAGAAGTTGTATCAGCGAAACTGAAGGCCACACTCAACCAAGAGCAATACGAAAGCCGCACATGGGTTCAGCTCAATGATTTCTATGAAAAGACAGTCGCACTCTATAAGCAACAATTCGGTTTTCTGCAATTAATCATTCTGATCATGGTTCTGCTGAGTGTTGCCAATAGTGTCAGCATGAGCATCTTCGAGCGTACAGGGGAGTTTGGAACAATAATGGCCACAGGTAGCCGTCCGCTTGATGTGATCAAAATGCTGGCCACTGAAAGCGCTATGCTAGGCCTGATCGGGTCTGTCTTGGGTGTTGTTTTCGGCATCGCTGCAGCGCTCCTAATATCGAAAATCGGAATTCCGATGCCACCACCTCCAAACGCCAACCTTGGTTACATGGCAACGATACAGCTCTCCGCGATCGATATTTTCATTTCGTTCATGATTGGGTTTGTGGCAACAACAGTTGCCTGCATTTGGCCAGGAATGCGTGTAACCAAGCTACCAGTCATCGACGCATTGAGACAGAATCAGATTTGAGAACCGACATACCTATCGTGCTCATCCAGAGATGAAACACCAATAAACCGGGAGACCAATAATGCGCAGTTTTGACTACAACACCGCATTTTCTCGAAACATCGGCTGGGTCACCGAAGAGGAACAGGAGCGTTTGAGAAATTGCCGCGTTGCCATTGGTGGGCTGGGCGGTGTTGGGGGAGTACATTTGCTGACCCTCGCCCGTCTGGGAATCGGAAGATTCAACGTCGCCGACTTCGACAAATTTGATCTTGTAAACTTCAATCGTCAGGTTGGCGCGACGATGAGTTCGATTGACCGACCAAAGATCGAAGTTCTCAAAGAAATGGCAAGAGATATCAATCCGGAACTGGAACTCCGACTCTTCTCCGAGGGTATATCCACAAAGAATCTCAATGAGTTTCTCGACGGAGTTGATGTCTATGTCGACGGTCTGGATTTTTTCGCATTCGATATTAGAAGAAAGACATTTGCAGCCTGCCAAACCAAAGGTATTCCGGTCGTCACAGCAGCACCTTTGGGTTTAGGCACAGCGGTCCTTATCTTCAGCCCAACCGGGATGACATGCGAAGACTACTTTGGTTTCGAGGGTTGCGACGAGTTTGAAATGGCAATTCGCTTCCTCGTAGGTCTTTCGCCTGCCATTTTACAGCGTGGATATGTTGCCGACATAAGCCGAATAAGTCTACATGAACGGCGCGGCCCCTCCTCTATTGCATCATGCGAACTGTGCGCAGGTGTCGCGGCTGTTGAGACGCTAAAACTTTTACTGAGGCGCGGCGAAATTCGGTACGCCCCTTGGGGTAGCCAATTTGATGCCTACCGGATGAAATATGTTCGTACTTGGCGCCCCGGCGGCCACAACAATCCACTACAACGCTTAATGTTTTTTCTTCTTCGTCAACAATTGAGAAACAAGACAAGCTAGGGAAACTCTGAAAAACCCAGTGAACGAATCGCATGGATGACTATCCAACGAGCATCCTGAACGCTGGAGAGAGAAGATGCAGCAGATGGGTCTGAGCGATAGTGGGTTTGTGAGGAAACCGAAGGTGACCCGGCGACAAGTGTTTCTCGACGAGATGGCGAAAGTTGTTCCGTGGTCGCGCCTGATGGCGCACATTGAGCCACACTACCCCAAGGCTGGGGCAAAAGGAGGTCGCCCGCCGAAGGTGCTGAGCGCGATGCTGCGCATCCACTTCATGCAGCAATGGTTCAACCTTTCCGACCCGGGCATGGAAGAGCCGCTCCACGATATGCCGGTCATGCGGCGCTTTGCCGGCATCGACGCAGGCGAAGAAGACATTCCGGACGAAACGACCATCCTCAAATTCCGGCGACTACTCGAAACCCACCAGTTGGCGGCGCGCCTATTAGCCGAGGTCAACGCCCTGCTAGAAGAGAAGGGCTTGCTGCTGCGCCAGGGCACGCTGGTCGATGCCACCCTGATCGCCGCGCCCAGTTCAACCAAGAACCGGGAGGGGGCTCGCGACCCCGAGATGCACCAGACCAAGAAAGGCAATCAGTGGCACTTCGGCATGAAGGCCCATATCGGCGCGGATGCTGACTCCGGTCTGGTATATACAGTCATTGGTACTGCCGCCAATGTCAACGACGTCACCCAGGCCCATGGGCTGCTGCACGGGAAAAAAAGGAAGCCTGCGGCGACGCCGATTATGCGGGCGTCGAAAAGCGACCGGAAGCGACCGAGGCGACAGCGAATGTTCGCTGGAAGGTCGCCATGCGACCCGGCAAGCGTCGCGCCCTGGATTTGAATCATCCCTTTCAGGCGTTGGCCAATCAGTTCGAGAAAGGGAAGGCCAGCATCCGTGCCAAGGTCGCCCCCCCTTCCGGATGGTCAAGCGGCAATTCGGCTTCATCAAGGTGCGTTACCGTGGTCTGACCAAGAACTCCGCGCAGTTGATGACTCTGTTTTCGCTCTCGAATCTCTGGATGGCGCGACGAGCGTTGATGCCGGTAGCGGGGGAGATGCGTTCATGAGACCGGAAATGAAAGCCAAAGAGGTCTGGAAACCCTCTGTTTCAGCGGCATCAGGGCAATCATCCGGGAAGGTTTCGGATTTCATTGCAATGTTTGCCTTTGGCGTGTCTGCTCCGCGCCTAATGTCGGTTGTTCAGAGTTTCCCTAGCAGTGAGCTTCCCCAGGCCATCAGGAAAAACTGGTAGCATGAAACACGCCCTTTGGCAGACGAAAAACCGAGGGAACCCCATCATCCTGATCAGGATTCCGTTATGATTATGTCCGTTGCTTACACCAAGCGCTTCTCAGCGATTTCATTGAGGAACTCACCATGCCCCGAATTTCCGATCAACTGCTTTCCAGCACAAAGTGGCTTGTTCTTGCAGCCACACTTGCTTTAGGTGCTTGCGCCTCACATCCTCAAGCCCCAACCAACGCCGCTACTACGGACTACAGCTATAAAATCGGCCCCGGCGATAACGTAAACATCGTGGTCTGGCGTAACCCCGAGTTATCGATGAGTGTTCCGGTTCGGCCTGATGGCAAAATTTCGTCACCACTGATCGATGACCTCCCGGCAATGGGCAAAGACCCGTCAGCTCTTGCTCGAGATATTGAGAAAGAACTCGGAAAATTCATTCGCGACCCTGTTGTAACGGTAATCGTGTCAGGATTTGTCGGCCCGTACAGCGAACAAATTCGTGTCATAGGTCAGGCAGCCAAACCACAGACCTTGCCATACAAGCAGAAGATGACAATTTTGGATGTCATGATTGCAGTTGGCGGAATTACTGATTTTGCTGATGGGAACCGTGCCACCATTCTGCGCACCTCGGAGAACAATGCTCAATACCGTGTTCGCCTGAAAGACCTTGTCAAAAATGGTGACGTTTCCGCAAATGTTGAAATGAAACCCGGTGACGTGGTCATCATTCCGCAAAGCTGGTTCTAAGTCCCTCGAAACAACCTACCGCTGCCGTAAATCTACGGCGGCGGTTTATTACTTGAGCTCATAGATGGAAGAAATTCTTCGGCAGGCCATTACCATCCTGCGCGCGACATGGAAACATAGGCATCTCGGCATGGTAGTCGCGTGGATTGTCGGGGCCATTGCTGCTGGTGTGATACTACGCATCCCGAATCAGTTCGAAGCATCTGCCCGGATCTATGTTGATACGCAGTCCATATTGCGGCCACTGATGTCAGGCCTTGCTGTTCAGCCCAATATCGAACAGCAGATCATGATGCTGAGTCGTACTCTGATCAGCCGGCCAAACATCGAAAAACTGATTCGAATGGCTGACTTGGATTTGAATATCAAGGACAAAGCCCAACAAGAAAATCTGATTGACTCTTTGACTAGCGATTTGAAAATTCAGGGAGTTGGTCGCGATAATCTTTACACGATCTCTTATCGCAACCCGGACCCGGCAAAGGCACAGCGTGTTGTACAAGCTCTCGTTTCAATTTTTGTAGAATCCAGTCTGGGTGACAAACGGCAAGATACCGATTCTGCGCGCAAGTTCTTGGAAGAACAAATCCGAAATTATGAGAAAAAACTGGAAGACGCAGAAAATCGACTTAAAGAATTCAAAATTCGGAACATCGAACTTTCATCCTCCGAAGGCAAGTCCGGCATTGACCGCCTGAGCGAACTATCCAACCAACTCAGCATTGCACGTCTTCAGCTAAGAGAGGCTGAACAATCGCGTGATGCGCTTAGGCGTCAAATTGTTGGTGAAGAACCTGTGCTCCTTCCTGATGCAAATAGTGGTGGCGACTCCAGCATCTCTTTGCCTGAAATAGATGGCCGAATTGATGTCCAAAAGCGAAACCTGGACACTTTGCTCCAGCGCTATACAGAGCAACACCCCGACATTATCGGCACAAGACGCTTGATCAAAGATCTTGAAGAGCAAAAACGCCAAGAGTTACTGGCGCGCAAGAAATTTGCCGCTGCAAACCCCGGCACGTCGGTTAGTAATAATCCAGTCTATCAGCAACTGAAGGTTTCTCTGGCCGAAGCAGAAGCCAATACTGCCTCACTCCGGGCCCGCGTCAGCGAATATGAAGAACGCTACAAACGCACCACGAGCGTCATGAAGAATCAGCCACAACTGGAAGCGGAATATGCACAGCTGAATCGTGACTACGAACTGGATAAGCGCAATTATGAACAACTGGTTTCGCGTCGAGACTCGGCAGAAATGTCGGGCAATCTGGATACGGCAGGTTCTATGGCTGACTTCCGGCTAATCGATCCGCCTCGCTCTTCATCCAAACCAGTGGCACCGAATCGCTTGCTTCTCTTCCCGCTGGGGCTGGTATTTGCCATTGCGGGCGGTCTGTTTGCCGCATTCGCGGCCAGCCAGATTCGACCCGTTTTTTTCGACAGCAAATCCTTGCGCGAAGCTACCGATCTCCCCATCCTTGGGATAGTTTCTCTTGTTCCAAATGAGGCACGTCGCCTCAAGGAACGCGCTAGTCTCCGCCGTTTTTCTATTGCCACAGGGGGTCTTGTATTAGCCTACGCGTTTGGTCTAGGACTTCTTACCTTCCTTTCCCAGCGGACCATCGGAGGTTAATCAATGAGTCTGATCGAGCAAGCAGCCAAGCGCCTTGAGCAACTCCGTCAAGCTGGCGTCGAACTTCCAGAAGAGTCGGTACTCGCTGCAAAAATAGTTGCCCCCTGCCCAGTCGAACCGCCTATTGCAAGCGCTGTGACACCGGCAGTCCCGGTTGCACAACCAAGCGAAGCGAAAATCAAACCCACATCGCCGTGCAGCCCCGAAGTCAAATTGGATCTAGAAGCCATATCAGCTTCTGGTCTGCTTGTACCTAATGCAACCCGCAGTCAATTGGCAGATGAGTTCCGCGTCATCAAACGTCCGCTGATCGCCAATGCCATGGGTCGAGGTGCAGCACCGATACCGAATGGCAATCTGGTTATGGTAACCAGTGCATTGCCTGGAGAAGGCAAGAGTTTTTCAGCGATCAATCTGGCAATCAGCATCGCCATGGAACTCGACAATACCGTCATGTTGGTCGACGCTGATGTTGCCCGCCCCTCCATACTCAATATGCTCGGCCTGCCTCCAAGCAAAGGGTTGCTTGACGTACTGCAGGATAATTCTGTCGACATTTCCGGTGTCCTGCTGCGAACAAATATTGAAAAGCTATCCATCCTTCCAAGTGGCACGGCCCACCCCCGTGCTACCGAGTTGCTGGCCAGCGATGCCATGATTCGGTTACTGGACGATATGGCAAATCGCTACAGCGACCGGATCATCGTATTCGATTCTCCACCCTTGCTACTTACTACCGAATCACGAGTTCTTGCCACCCACATGGGACAAGTGGTCATTGTCGTCAATGCTGAAAATACTGTGCAGTCGGCAGTTAAGCAGGCGATTTCAACCATTCAAGCCTGCCCGGTCAAATTGATGCTTCTCAATCAGGTTCGAGCAGCAAAAACCGATGGGTATGGGTACGGCTATGGGTACGGCTATGGGTACGGACATGAAAAATAGCACCCTGCGCCTGACTCGCACCACTGGATTGGTTATAGCTACCCTGTGGATAAACGCCGCGGTAGGCCAAGAGTCTGCTAACGCAAACACAGGAACACAAGGCCAAGCCTTCGTTATCAAGCCACGAATTACACTGATCGAGACTTGGACGGATAACGTCGCTGTCAGTGGCGGCCAAGGTAGCAAGGAGAGCGGTTTCATTACCCAGTTGGCCCCAGGCGTACGCATCGATGCGAAGACCGCTCGTCTCAAGGCTTATTTCGACTACGCATTGACCGGCACTTTCTACTCAACATCATCGGCCAATAGCAGTACGCAAAATTCCCTTAACACCTTCGGTACACTTGAAGCTGTATCAAACTGGATGTATCTGGACTTCAGCGGTCTCATAGCACAGCAGACGATATCGGCGTTCGGCGCACAATCACCCAGCAACGCCAATATCAATACGAATAGTTCGGAAACCTCGACCTATCGCCTTTCTCCGTATATTCGCGGACAAATAGCGGGGGTTGCCGACTACACCTTACGCTACAACTGGTCGACAACTCAATCCAACACATCGGCCGCCTCTGATATCGAACTTTCCGATTGGGCTGGGCTGTTACATGGAAGCACCCCATTCCAAAACCTGAAATGGTCTGTCAACGCAACCCAGCAAAATGCAAGCTACAGTCGCGGGCAAAGGACCGAGGCACAACGTCTGTATGCAATAGGGACCTATACCGTTGTTCCGCAATTCCGTGTTTCACTAAGCGGTGGCCAGGAGTCCAATAACTATGCGTCGCAGAATACTGAGAGCAAGCAGACCCATGGCTACGGCTTCGACTGGACACCAACTGAGCGCACGCAGATTTCTGCCTTCAAGGAACGTCGTTTTTTTGGCGATGGTCACCGCTATAGCCTGAGTCACCGTTTTCCGCTAAGCAGCATTCGCTATTCAGACACCAAGGATGTATCCGTAATGCCCCCCCAATCAACCGTGGTTGGCTTGGGAACACTATTCGATCTTGTTTCTGAATTATGCAGACAGCAATATATCAACGATACTGATCCCAATCAACTGGATCAGGTCGTATCTACTTGTGCCAACAACTGGTTTATCAATAGACCTGGATTCTCGCCAAATGCTTTGGCTTACAGTGGTTTCCTAAGCTCCAGAGCCACCATTCTACGCAGCCAACAATTGGCCTTGGCTCTGCAGGGGGTAAGAAATACCCTTACCCTGTTGTTCAATCGCAGCGAGAGCCAATCAACTCTCGCCTCATCGACTATCGGCGACGATTTCTCTTCGAATAACACGAACAATATTCGCCAACGTGGCATCAGCTTCAATCTCTCGCATAAATTGAGCGCTATTTCGAGCATCAACATAATGGCATCACGTCAGGAAAGCACCAGCACCGGCACCAGCGCACTTAAAGCCACGACCATGATGTACCAAGCCAATCTCACCTCCAAGCTAGGCGCAAAAACCACGGGGGGTCTCAGCATCCGCCGTACCGAGTTCGACAACTCGACCAACGCCTACACCGAAAACGCGCTCATCGGCACCCTCTCGGTCATTTTCTAGCGCCATGTACAAGTCCTTCTACGGCTTGACCAGCAAGCCATTTCAGCTGAATCCTGACCCGGCCTTTTATTTCGGGAGCAAGCAACACCTTCGTGCACAAGCTTACCTTGAGTACGGTATGCACCAGAACGAGGGATTCATCGTTATTACCGGCGAAGTTGGTGCGGGAAAAACGACCATTGTGCGCGGACTGCTGGATAGCCTCGACCCGGAAAAAGTGGTCGCTGCACAACTGGTCAGCACCCAGCTTGATGCCGACGACACGTTGCGCCTGGTTGGAGCAGCATTCGGCCTGCGGACCAAGGATGTCGCCAAATCCGATGTTCTGATGTCGTTGGAGGCCTTCCTGATCAGCATGACGGCAAAAGGCAAGCGCTGCCTGCTGGTCGTGGACGAGGCCCAGAACCTGACAGCGCGGGCAGTGGAAGAGTTGCGCATGCTCTCCAATTTCCAGTATGGCAATACTGCCCTGCTGCAAAGTTTCCTGATTGGGCAGCCCGAATTTCGCCAGATCTTGCAAAGTCCGCACATGATGCAGTTCCGGCAGAGGGTGATCGCTGCCTGCCATATCGGCCCGCTGGATGTCAGCGAAACCCAGGCCTATATCGAGCACCGCCTGCACCATGCCGGCGCAACGGATTCACCGAGTTTTACCAGCGCTGCCTATGAAGCCATTTTCAAGGCCAGCAGCGGCATCCCTCGGCGCATTAACTCAGTGTGCGATCGACTGTTATTGTTTGGCTTTCTCAATCAGCAGAAGAACTTCGATATGGCTGATGTCGAAGAGGTCGCCCGCGAAATTTTTGAGGAGACGATAGGCGGCTCGACGCAGGTTCAGATGCAATACGCCCTGAATGATGGCAGCGGGGTTTCAGCTCTATCTAACCCTTTGGCACCAGGAAGTCCTGGTGAGCATTCACGCCCGCCTCAAGAACTGCTAGCCGCACTGAACGCTGAGCATGTTGCCGAGCGCCTCGCCAGGCTCGAGTCAAGCCTGATTCAACTCGAGCGAATCAACGGTGCCACGTTGCAACTACTGCAGCAGGTCTTTGCCCAGCATAGCCCTGTAACCAGCTCTCAGAACAAGAATGAAAACTCAGATGCCTAACACTTGGCCAGCCGAACTCGGTCCTGTCATATGCGTGGTCGGCGCTCGCCCCAATTTCATGAAAATGGCGCCCATCCTGCGCGCCTTCGCCACGCACCAGCCAGCCATTCCGACTCTTCTGGTTCATACCGGTCAACATTACGACCGCGACATGAACGACAAATTGTTCGAGGACTTGCGGCTTCCGCACCCCGATATCAATCTCGAAGTTGGCTCGGGTAGCCACGCCGTTCAGACAGCCGAGGTGATGCGCCGCTTCGAGCCGGTCGTTGACGAAAAGAAACCCTCCTGCGTCCTGGTAGTCGGCGATGTCAATTCGACTCTTGCGTGCACGCTGGTAGCAGTCAAGAAAGGGATTCCGGTTGTTCACGTCGAAGCTGGCCTGCGCAGCTACGACCGCGGCATGCCCGAAGAAATAAACCGCGTCCTGACAGACCAGGTCGCCGACCTGCTCTACACCACGGAACGCAGCGCTGCCGATAATCTGGCGCGAGAAGGCATTGCTGCCGAACGTATTCGCTTTGTCGGCAATGTCATGATCGACTCACTTCTAAGCAACCGGGAATTTGCACGCAAACCGGCCGACTGTCTGAATGCATCGGGTATTGACCCGGCCCTGATCAAAGGGAAAGAGGGCTTCGGCATTGTTACCATGCACCGCCCTTCCAATGTTGACCATCAGGACGTGCTGGAATCCTTGCTTAATGTGCTACGCGAAATTTCGGAATCCATTCCGCTGGTCTTCGCGTTGCATCCGCGCACGAAGGCGAATATCGAACGCTTTGATTTGGGCCACTTGATCAACAGCGCGCGCATGATCATGCTTCCCCCCCAGGGCTATCTGGAAATGCACGGCTTGATGTCCAATGCACGAATCGTGCTGACCGACTCGGGTGGCCTGCAGGAAGAAACTACGGCCCTCGGCGTACCTTGCCTGACCATGCGCGAAAATACCGAACGCCCGATTACGGTCGAGCAAGGCACCAACACCATGGTCGGCCGGGATGTCGGCGCCATTCGTCATCACGCAGCCGAAGTTCTGGCTGGCCGGGGCAAAAGTGGGCGCGTGCCGGAGTTCTGGGATGGCCATACGGCCGAACGGATCGCCGCCGATCTCGCAGGCTGGCTGATCGAGAACCAAGGGCGACGTTAATTGCCGACGATGACGAAGCCGACCGTTGCTCCGTGCAATGCGCTGACCATTGACGTCGAGGATTATTTTCAGGTTTCGGCATTCGCACCGCATATCCCGCGCTCAGACTGGGCCATTCGTGAATGTCGCGTCGAGCGCAATGTAGATTGCATACTTGCCATGCTCGACAAGCATGACACCAAGGGCACTTTCTTCACGTTGGGATGGCTGGCTGAGCGTTACCCGCAGGTTGTCCGGCGCATTGTCGACAATGGCCATGAACTGGCGAGCCATGGCTACGGTCATGAACGGGCCAGCGACCAGACTCCGGAGAGTTTTTTTGCCGATATCAATCTGGCCAAGCTGATTCTCGAAGATATTTCCGGCCATGACGTAAAGGGCTATCGCGCGCCGAGTTTCTCAATCGGCGAGAAAAATCTGTGGGCCTTCGAGTGTCTGGAGCGAGCCGGCTACCGTTACAGCTCAAGCATCTATCCGATTCGTCACGACCACTATGGCATGCCGAACGCACCGCGCCACGCCCACACCATCGGCAGTCTCGTCGAGATACCGTGCACAACGCTGCGCTTTCTAAACCGGAACTGGCCCGCCAGTGGCGGCGGTTATTTCCGGCTGATGCCCTATAGCCTATCCCGCTGGATGATCGAACGGATCAACCGGGTCGACCAACTCCCGGCCGTGTTCTATTTTCACCCGTGGGAAGTCGACACCGGACAACCCAGAATCCCCGGAATCAGCGCCAAGACCCGCTTCCGTCATTACGTCAATATTCACCGGATGGAGCAACGGCTGAATCGCCTGCTTGCCGATTTTGAATGGGGCCGGATGGACGAGCTGTTTCTCGAGCCGCTTGGTAACACCAATGGAGATTAAGCAGCTCTCCCTGTCCGATATGGCAAACTCGGCGCGCTGGGAGGCATTCGTCCTCGCCTGTCCGGAAGCCACGTTTTTTCATCGCGCCGCCTGGCAAGGCGTTCTCCGCGATGTTTTCCGCCACCCAACCTACTTTCTCTATGCCGAACAGGATGGAGAAATCCTCGGGGTATTGCCGCTGGCCCACATCAAGAGCCGGCTCTTTGGCAATTCGCTGATCGCCCTGCCCTTTGCTGTCTACGGCGGCGTTGCAGCATCCAGCCCGGAAGCGGCTACCGCACTTGAACAAGAAGCACAGGCATTAGCGCGCAGGCTGGATGTCGATCATCTCGAATTTCGTAACACCAGCCTCCGTCATGCCGACTGGCCGACGCAGGATCTCTACGTCACTTTCCGTAAGGCAATCCTGCCCGAGGTCGAAGCCAACATGCTGGCCATTCCGCGCAAACAGCGGGCCATGGTCCGAAAAGGCATCAACAATGGCCTGACTTCCACGGTCGACCGGAAATCTGACCGATTTTTCAAATTGTTTGCCGACAACGTTCACCGGCACGGCACCCCGGCCCTACCCAAGCTCTATTTCGATACCCTGCTCCAGGTCTTTGGCGACGACTGCGAAATCCTCACCGTCACGACATCTGAAGGCGAACCGCTCAGCAGCGTCCTTTCCTTCTATTTCCGCGACGAAGTTCTACCCTACTACGCCGGCGACGACGAAGCGGCACGCAACTTTGCCGCCAACGACTTCAAATACTGGGAATTGATGCGCCGCAGTTGCGAACGCGGCATCAAGATTTTCGACTATGGCCGCAGCAAGGTCGGCACCGGCCCCTATTCGTTCAAGAAAAACTGGGGCTTCGAGCCACAACCGCTGCATTACGAATATTGCCTCTACAAACGCGACAGCATTCCGCAGAACAACCCGAACAACGCCAAGTACAAGCTGCTGATCGAAACCTGGCGGCGCATGCCGGTTAGTCTGGCCAATTTTATCGGCCCGCACATCGTGCGCAATCTGGGCTGAACATGGCGAACATTCTTTTCCTTGTCCATCGTCTGCCTTACCCGCCCAACAAGGGTGACAAGGTTCGCTCCTTCCACCTGCTCAAACATCTGGCTGCCAGGCACCGGGTTTTTCTCGGTACCTTCGTTGATGATCCGGACGACATGCAGCACGTCGAGACCGTTCACCACTTTTGCGCCGATCTGCACGTTGCCCGCCTGGAACCGAAATTTGCCAAGCTGCGCAGCCTTAACGCCCTCCTCGCCGACGATCCGCTGACCCTGCGCTACTACCGTGATGCCGGTCTGCAGGACTGGGTCGAGAAAACCTGCCGACACAAAAAAATCGACGCTGCGGTCATTTTCAGCTCGGCGATGGCCCAGTATGTCGAATCCATCCCCCGGCTACCGACCATCGTTGATTTTGTCGATGTCGATTCGGCCAAATGGACGCAATACGCGCCGAACCATCGCTGGCCGATGTCATGGCTATACCGGCGTGAAGGCAAGAAATTGCTGGCCTACGAGCGCGAAGTCGCAGCCCGTTCTGCCCGGTCCTTTTTCGTCACCGAAGCTGAAGTTAACCTTTTCACCCGGCTGGCCCCCGAATGCGTCGTGCGCGTCGAACCGGTTTGCAACGGTGTCGACGCCGATTACTTCGCCCCGGATGAAACCTGCACTACCCCCTACGCAGCCGATGAAACTCCGGTTGTTTTTACCGGCGCCATGGATTACCTACCGAATGTCGACGCAGTCCGCTGGTTTGTTGCCGATATGTTGCCGACACTGAGCGAACACTGGCCACAGCTACGCTTCTACATCGTCGGCCGCAGCCCGACACCGGAAGTACTGGCACTGGCTGGTGAAACCGTCACTGTCACCGGTACGGTTCCCGATGTTCGCCCCTACCTGCAACATGCGGCGGTCGTCGTTGCGCCCTTGCGCATTGCCCGCGGTATCCAGAACAAGATTCTCGAAGCGATGGCCATGGCCAAGCCCGTCGTCGCTTCCAGCGAATGCGCCGCTGCGGTCAACGCCATTTTTGGGCAGGAATTGAAAACGGCAACGACCCCGGCCGACTTCATCGCCGAAATCGACGCGCTACTGCGGAACCCGGAGTCGTGCCATAGAATTGGCAAGGCCGCCCGCCAGCGTGTCGTTACGAGATATAGCTGGGAAGCCCATCTCGCCAGTATCGATCAATATCTGCCCACCTCACAGGAAGTCAATCAGTGACGCCCCCCATGCAAAGCCAATTGCCCAACTGGAAGCCGACGCTGACGGCAATCGTGGGAATCCTGCTCTGGATCGGCTATTGGTACTGGGGCACGCTGGAAGCGATGGCACAAATATGGTGGCGATCAGAAACCTATACCCATGGGTTGATCGTGCCGCCGATTGCACTTTGGCTAATATGGCGGGACCGGCAGCAGCCGGCTGCCGCGCAACCCCAGGCAACCGGCTGGGCAGCCCTGCCGCTCATCGGGCTTATTTTCCTCTGGCTCCTGGGCGAACTCTCAGCCGTAAACGCGCTTACCCAGTTTGCTGTCATCGGCATCATCGTCATGGCGATCATGGCCTTGGTCGGCTGGCAAGTCAGCAAGCTTATCGCCTTCCCACTGCTCTTTCTTTTCTTTGCCGTCCCGATCGGTGACTTCCTGTTGCCACAGTTGATGGAATGGACCGCCGACTTTACTGTTCAAGCCTTGCGCCTGACCGGAATTCCCGTTTATCGGGAAGGCCAGAATTTCGTCATCCCGAGCAGTAACTGGTCCGTCGTTGAAGCTTGCAGTGGCGTTCGCTACCTGATCGCCTCATTGACGGTCGGCACGCTGTACGCCTATCTGACATACACTTCGCTTAAACGCCGACTGATTTTCATCCTCGTTTCACTGCTCGTCCCGATCCTCGCCAACTGGCTACGCGCCTACATCATCGTGATGCTCGGTCACCTTTCCGGTAACAAACTGGCGGCCGGTGTAGACCACCTGATTTACGGCTGGGTATTTTTCGGTGTAGTCATCGTCATCATGTTTGCCATTGGCGCTCGCTGGGCCGAGCCAATGGAACCGGCCCAGCAGCCCTGTCTAACGACCGGCAAGGCACCCCAGAAACAACCGTATTTCTGGGCGATCACGCTCCTTCTCGCGGTCCTCATTGCCGCCGGCCCGCTCTACGAAAAACATCTGCGGCAATCCAATATCGATGCAAGTGTCAGTCTTTTATTGCCCGCAACTGCCGGCTCCTGGCAGGTAGATGCCCCTGCCATTGACTGGAAACCGAGATTTGCCAACCCCTCGGCAGAACAGCACTCTGTTTATCGCAACCCGGACGGCTGGGTCGGTCTCTACATTGCTTACTACCAAAACCAGAACTACGAGCGCAAGTTGGTAACCTCAACCAACGTGCTTGTGACGTCGAGCGACCCACTCTGGCAAATCGTGGAAAATCATCAGGCAAATACGAACTTTGGCGGCAACCAAGTGGCCATTCGCGAGGCCGAACTGCTGAAGAAGCGTAGCTTGGCCGATGAACGCTACATCGTCTGGCAGGCGTACTGGGTCAACGGACATCTGACCACCAGCGACATCAAGGCAAAATGGCTGACTGCATGGGCTATGCTCACCGGGCACGGCGATGACAGCGCCGCCGTTATCATCTACACGCCTAAAGACTCGGCCGCCAAGGATTTGCCCACCTTCGTCAACGAGGCTGGCGGCGAAATCCTGCGCAGCCTCAGCGAAGCGCGGCCGAAATGAGCGATGGCCGCCCGCTGGTTGCTCACATCATGCACCGCTTCGATACCGGCGGTCTGGAAAATGGTGTCGTTAACCTGATCAACCACATGCCAGCTGATGCTTATCGGCATGCCATCATCTCACTCACCGAGATCACAGACTTCAAAAAACGCATCCAGCGTCCCGATGTCCAATTCTTTGCCCTGAACAAGAAACCGGGGCACGCCCTCTGGATCTACCCACAGTTGTACCGCCTATTCCGCCAACTCCGGCCCACGATCGTGCACACCCGCAACCTGGCTGCACTGGAAGCCTCCGTGCCAGCCTGGGCCGCTCGAGTGCCGGCTCGCATCCATGGCGAACACGGGCGCGATGTTGGCGACTTCGACGGTACCAACAAGAAGTGCCAATGGATTCGACGGATCTACAGCCCGTTCGTGAAACATTACATAGTTCTCTCCCAAGATCTCGCACACTATCTAATTAATCCTGTTGGCATTGGTGCAAAGCGCGTGACACAAATATATAACGGTGTGGACGCCGTCCGCTTCCATCCCGCCCCTGAGAGACAAGATATTCCCGGCTCCCCGTTTAACGAAGCCGGGCTCTGGCTCGTCGGTACCGCTGGCCGCATGCAGACCGTCAAGGATCAAACCAACCTGGCCCGTGCCTTCGTTTTGGCCATCAATACCAAGCCATCCCTGCGCCAGCACCTGCGTCTGGTCATGGTCGGCGACGGCCCATTACGCCACGAATCGCTCGCCATCCTCGAAACAGCCGGCCTAGCCGAACTCGCGTGGCTGCCCGGGGAACGTAATGACATCCCCGAGATTATGCGCGGACTTGACTGCTTCGTCCTGCCCTCGCTCGGCGAAGGCATCTCCAACACCATTCTCGAAGCCATGGCCAGCGGGCTACCAGTGATCGCCACAAAAGTTGGCGGCAACCCGGAACTGGTTCAGGAAGGGCGCACCGGCCATCTGGTCCCGGCGGCAGATCCCGGCGCCCTCGCCCGAGCCATCATCAACCTCGCCCAATCCCCGGAAAAATCCCGTGCCATGGGTTATGCCGGACGGAAGCGCATTGAGGCACAATTCAGCATGACGGCCATGATCGACAGCTACCAGCAGATTTACGACCGACTGCTTGGCAGAATGCTACGGTCAACCGGAAATTAACCCCAAAAATCAAATCACGAGAACCCCATGTGCGGCATCACAGGCATCTTTGACACCCGAGGCAAAAGCGACATCGATCGTGCGCTATTGAATCGCATGAACGAAGCGCAGTTCCATCGCGGCCCTGATGAAGGCGGCCTGCATGTCGAACCCGGCGTCGGGCTCGGCCACCGTCGCCTGTCGATCATCGACTTGTCTACGGGCCAGCAACCGCTCTACAACGAAGACCAGAGCGTCTGCGTCGTCTTCAACGGTGAAATCTACAACTATCAGGCGCTGATCCCGGAGTTGCAAGCGCTCGGCCATATTTTTCACACCCGCAGCGACACCGAAGTCATCGTGCACGCCTGGGAAGCCTGGGGCGAAAGCTGTGTCGACCGCTTTCGCGGCATGTTCGCCTTCGCCCTCTGGGACCGCAATCGCGAAACACTCTTTCTGGCTCGCGACCGTCTTGGCGTCAAGCCTCTCTACTACGCCCTGCTCGACGATGGCACCTTCCTCTTCGGTTCCGAACTCAAATCCATCCTCGCCCACGGTGGCCTCAAACGCGACATCGACCCCTGCGCCGTCGAGGAATACTTTGCCCTCGGGTACGTCGCCGAACCGCGCACCATCTTCAAGCAAGCCCAAAAGCTCCCGCCCGCCTGCACCCTGCTCCTGCGTCGCGGCCAGCCTGTCAGCGAACCCCGCGAATACTGGGACGTCCGCTTCACGCTCGATAACCCGATCAGCGATGCCGACGCCCGCGCCGAGCTGACCCACCGACTCGAAGAGTCGATCAAACTGCGCATGATCTCCGAAGTGCCACTCGGCGCCTTCCTCTCCGGCGGCGTCGACTCAAGCGCCGTCGTCGCCATCATGGCCGGCCTCTCACCAAACCCGGTCAACACCTGTTCCATCGGCTTTTCCGACCCCGCCTTCAATGAATCGGAATTCGCCAAAATGGTGGCCGACCGCTACCACACCAACCACCACCTCGACATCGTTGAAAGCGACGACTTCGACCTCATCGACACCCTGGCCAAACTCTACGACGAGCCCTACGCCGACAGTTCCGCCATCCCCACCTACCGCGTCTGCCAACTGGCCCGCAAGCACGTCACCGTCGCTCTTTCCGGCGATGGCGGCGATGAAAGCTTCGGCGGCTACCGCCGCTACAAACTACACCTGATGGAAGAAAAGATGCGCTCGGCCCTGCCGCTGAGCCTGCGCCGCCCGCTCTTCGGCGCTCTGGGCAGGCTCTACCCGAAAGCCGACTGGGCGCCACGCGTCTTCCGCGCAAAAACCACCTTCGAAGGAATCGCCCGCAGTTCGGTGGAAGCTTACTTCCACTCCGTTTCGATTCTGCGCGCCCCGATGCGCAACCAGCTGTTCAGCCAGAAATTCAAATCAGAACTCAGCGGCTACAACGCCATCGAAGTATTCAAGCAGCATGCAGCCAAAACCAACACCGACGACCCTCTAGCCCAGATCCAGTATCTCGACCTCAAAACCTACCTCGTCGGCGACATTAACACCAAGGTCGACCGGGCCAGCATGGCCCATTCGCTCGAAGTCCGCGAACCTCTGATGGACCACGAACTGATCGAATGGCTGGCCACGCTGAATTCCTCCCAGAAAATTCGCGGCCAGGAAACCAAATACCTGCTCAAAAAGTCGATGGAGCCCTTACTCCCCAACGACGTCCTCTATCGTCCGAAAATGGGCTTCTCGGTGCCGCTTGCCCGCTGGTTCCGTGGCCCGCTCAAACAGCGGGTCCAGGATGCGCTGCTCGGCCCGCGCCTGTCCGACACCGGCTGGTTCAATCGCGACTACCTGAAACACCTGGTCGACGCCCACAACAACGGCAGCCGCGACTACAGCGCCTCGATCTGGACCCTGCTGATGTTTGAAGCCTTCCTGCGCAACGTCATGGAACAAGGCCAAGCATGATTCGCGTCCTCCACGTCCTCGATCACTCCATCCCTCTGCACAGCGGCTACACTTTCCGCACCGTAGCGCTGCTCCGTGAACAACGCGCCCTAGGCTGGGAAACCTTCCACCTGACCTCGCCCAAGCAAGGCCAGACTAGCGCCCCCATCGAAGATATCGACGGCCTGCGTTTCTACCGTACGCAACCAGCCACCGGCCCCCTGGCCGGGCTGCCGGTCGGCCGCGAACTGTCCCTGATGAAGCACCTCGAGGCCCGCCTGGAAGAAGTTGCCCGCGACATCAAGCCGGACATCATCCATGCCCATTCGCCGGTGCTCAACGCGCTGCCGGCCATCAAGGTCGCCCGCCGCCTCGGGATCCCGGTCGTCTACGAAATCCGCGCCTTCTGGGAAGATGCTGCCGTCGACCATGGCAGCACCAGCGAAGGTAGCCTGCGCTACAGCGCCACGCGACGCCTGGAAACCCGCGCCATCCGGCTGGTTGATCACGTTTTCACCATCTGTGAAGGCCTGCGCGCCGACATCGTCACCCGCGGCATCCCCGCAGAAAAGGTCACCGTCATTCCCAATGCGGTCAACGTCGAATCCTTCCAACTCGCCAGCCCACCCGACCCACAGCTACAAGCGCAATGGGGCCTGACCGGCAAAACCGTAGTTGGCTTTATCGGCTCCTTCTACGCCTACGAAGGTCTCGACCTGCTGCTCGATGCCCTGCCCGAGCTCATCCGCCAGCGTCCCGACGTTTGCGTCCTGCTTGTTGGCGGCGGCCCCCAGGAAGCCAACCTACGCCAGCAAACAGAACGACTTGGCGTCAGCAACCACGTCATCTTCACCGGTCGCGTCCCGCACGAGGACGTCAATCGCTACTACAACCTGATCAATGTCCTCGCCTACCCACGCCACCGCATGCGCCTGACCGAACTGGTCACCCCGCTAAAGCCACTGGAAGCCATGGCGCAAGGGCAACTCTTCGTCGCCTCCGATGTTGGCGGCCACAAGGAACTGATCGATCACAACAAAACCGGCATCCTGTACAAGGCGGGCGACTGCGCTGCACTGACCGAAGCCTTGTTAACGCTGCTCAACGACCAGCAGCGCTGGCCCGAGCTCAAAGCCCATGGCCGTCACTTTGTTGAATCAAAGCGGAACTGGCGAAATAGCGTCGCCAACTATGTCGCCCCCTACCAGCGCCTTATCCGCCCAAAAACCTGAATGGGCCAAACCAAGCCGCCGAACATCGTGGTCCTGTCCAGCCTGTTTCCCAGCAGCGTGCAACCGGGAGCCGGCCTGTTCATTCGAGAACGCATGTTCCGCATTGGCCGAAAATTACCGTTGACCATAGTCGCGCCAACGCCGTGGTTTCCGCTGCAGAACCTGATTCGCCGCTTCAAGCCGCACTTTCGCCCCGGCGCACCTCGGCATGAAAACCAGTCGGGTATCGACGTCTGGTTTCCCCGCTTCTTCTCCGTGCCCGGCGTATTCAAGAAACTCGACGGCCCGATGATGGCCCTGTGCGCCCTGCCGCGCTTGCGCCGGCTCAAGGCTAGCGGCCAACTTGATATCATCGATGCCCACTTTGCCTACCCTGATGGTTACGCTGCAAGCCTCTTGAGCCGCTGGCTCAGCGTGCCGTTCACTATTACCCTACGCGGTACGGAAACGCGGCACGTCTCGGACCCGCGCTTCTCCGGCCCCCTCCTGCAAGCCATCAACCGGGCGGACCAAGTATTCTCAGTATCCGAATCGCTGCGCCAGTTGATGATCGCTCACGGTACCAAGCCGGAGAAAATTGAAGTTGTCGGCAACGGAGTGGACACCACCCGCTTCGCCCCACAAGACAAAGCCACATGCCGCCAGGCCCTCGACATCCCCGCCCAGGCAAAAGTCCTGATCTCCGTTGGCGGGTTAGTGCCACGCAAGGGCTTCCACCGCGTTATCGAGGTACTACCGTTCATCCGACAAACGCACCCTGACCTGATCTTCTTGGTCGTCGGCGGCGCCAGTACGGAAGGCAACAACCGCCAGCAACTCGAGCAACAAGTGAAGGCCCTCAAGCTGGAAGACTGCGTCCGAATTCTTGGCCCACGGCAACCGCATGAATTGTCTGCCATCCTGTCGGCGGCTGACGTTTTCGTTCTAGCCACCAGCAATGAAGGTTGGGCCAATGTATTCCTGGAGGCCATGGCCTGCGGCCTGCCAGTGGTAACCACAGATGTTGGTGGCAACAAGGAAGTCGTGTGTGATGACAAGCTTGGTATCGTTGTACCATTTGGCGATAGCGAGGCACTCTGCCAAGCCATTGCATCCTCGCTGAATCGTCGCTGGGATAACAAAAAAATTCGTCACTACGCAGAAGAAAATGCTTGGGATGAGCGTGTTAACCGGCTAAATGCTCATTTCCTGCGTATCACCAATAAAGCAAGGGGGCAAAATGGGTGATCTTTATACCAAACTGGTATCCTCCCTGATCTTCCCGCTCCACGAGCACCTCAAGCATCACACTACCGTAGCGGTCCGCAAGCACATGGAAGAATCCCAATGGTGGTCTTCGGAGCGCATTGCCGCCCTGCAACTCGAGCGCCTGCGTCTACTGCTAACGCGGGCTCAAGCTCATGTTCCCTACTACCGCCAGCTGTTTACCAGCCTGAATTTCAACGCGAGCCAAATTTCCTCTCTGGATAACCTTCAGCAGCTGCCCTTCCTGACCAAAACCATCATCCGGCAAAACCAGGAGCAGCTTAAAGCAGACAATGCCGAAAGATTGGCGCGCTTTAACACCGGCGGCTCATCCGGCGAGCCCCTGATTTTCTTCATCGGCAACGAACGCGTCAGCCACGACGTCGCCGCCAAATGGCGTGCAACGCGCTGGTGGAACGTCGATATCGGCGATCCAGAAATCGTCGTCTGGGGCAGCCCCATTGAGCTGACTTCACAAGACCGCGTCCGACAGATCCGCGACCGCCTGCTGCGCACCCGCCTGCTACCGGCCTTCGAAATGAACGAAGCCAATCTCGACAGTTTCGTCGACACCATACGTAGCACACGGCCGGCCATGCTGTTCGGCTATCCGTCATCGCTCTCCTTGATTGCATGCCATGCCGAAAAACGCGGCAAGAAAATGAATAATCTAGGCATCAAGGTCGCGTTCGTCACCTCCGAACGTCTCTACGAGCACCAGCGCGACGACATCGCCCGCATTTTCGGCTGCCCGGTGGCTAACGGCTACGGCGGCCGCGATGCCGGCTTCATCGCCCACCAGTGCCCGCAGGGCGGCATGCACCTGACAGCCGAAGACATCATCGTCGAAATCGTCGACAGGGCCGGCCGGCCGGTGCCCAAGGGCCAGGCCGGCGAAGTCGTCGTCACCCACCTGGCGACCGGCGAATTTCCCTTCATCCGCTACCGCACCGGTGACGTCGCTGTGCTGTCGCCCCGATCCTGCGCCTGCGGACGCGGCCTGCCGATGCTGGAGGAAATACAGGGGCGCACGACCGATTTTGTTGTTGCCGCAGACGGCACCATCATGCATGGCCTCGCCGTGGTCTATCCGATCCGAGACATCCCGGGCATTGACTCTTTCAAGGTAGTGCAGGAAACGCTGCACCGGGTTGTTGTCCAGATCGTGCAGGGGGAGAACTGTGCGCCTGACGTCGAAAAAAAGATATCAAGCGGTATAAAAGCGCGCTTGGGACAGAACGTTGAAGTCGAGGTATTGCGCGTTGGCGAAATTCCCCGGGAGAAGTCCGGAAAGTATCGCTATGTGCAAAGCTTGGTCGTCGGTAGTTAATGAATGACTCTCAGCGAACAAACATCTTTCGCACCATGACGAATCGGTACCCCAATGCGTGACCTTATCCTTGCTGGGATTGTTTTTGGCTCCATTCCTTTCATCTTACGCAATCCATTCATCGGATTGTTGATGTGGATTTGGCTAGGAATCATGAATCCACACAAGTTGACTTATGGATTCGCCTTTTTCATGCCATTCGCGCAGGTTGTAGCCTTGTCCACACTGGCAAGCATCCTGTTTCACGCAAAGAAGCTATACAGTTTTCCCAAAGACCGGGTTGCGATCCTATTGATTTTCTTCGTGCTCTGGCTAGGGGTTTCTCCACTATTCTCGTTTCACACTGAGCTAGAATTTGAAATGTGGCTCAAGCCGATCAAGGTACTTTTCATGTGCCTGGTCGCATTGTTGCTTGTTGGCAGTCGCGAGCAAGTCCATCAGGTGATTTGGATCCTGGCACTGTCTGTAGGTTTTTATGGAGTAAAAGGCGGTATTTTCACGATCTTGACCGCAGGGGCCCATCGTGTATGGGGGCCAGACGGGACTTTCATCGCGGATAACAACACATTGGCATTGGCGATCGTAATGACAGTGCCGTTATTCCGCTATTTGCAATTGCATAGTACTAACAAGTGGGTGCGGCTTGGCTGTCTCGCGGCAATCATCCTATGCGTAGTTTCCGCTTTTGGTTCGCAATCGCGCGGAGCTTTCCTCGCCTTGACGGCAATGGGTTCGTTTCTTTTCATCAAAAGCCGGAACAAAGGATTGATTGCGGTGCTGGTTTTGATAGCCATTCCGATGGTATTGATGTTCATGCCCGAATCGTGGTTTGCGCGAATGCAGACGATGAAAGAGTATGAGCAGGATCAGTCGGCCATGGGACGCATCAATGCATGGTGGATGGCTTGGAACCTAGCTGTCGACCGTTTCCCAATCGGTGGCGGATTCGCGGTTTACGCTCTGGATGTGTTTGCGCGCTATGCGCCTGATCCGTCTAACTTGAAAGTTGCGCACAGTATATATTTCCAGATTCTTGGTGAGCACGGCTTCGGTGGACTTGCGCTTTTTCTGTTGATATTTATCCTCTCTTGGTCGAACGGTGCCTGGGTTGTTCGCAACGCAAAAGGGGGGGGTGAGTTGCTCTGGGCTTACGACTTGGCTGCAATGTGCCAAGTGAGTCTAATCGGATATGCGGTCGGCGGTGCATTCCTGAGCCTGACTTATTTCGATCTGCCTTATTACATTGTGATCGTGCTCATTGTCCTTCGTGGCATGGTCAAGAGCGCTCTCAATAAAGAACCGGACATGAAAAAAACGGTGACAAATTGATCGCAGGGCTTCCATTTTTTGCATGGCCTACACAAGGGCAGATGCTCAGCATACTCATCTATCACCGGGTATTGGCTATACCCGACCCACTTAGACCGGGCGAAGTGGATGCTGCTGTTTTCGACACACAAATGCACCATCTTTCAAAGAACTGCGAGGTAATACCCCTCTTGGAAGCGACAACCCTTCTCAAGCAGGGAAAGTTGCCAAGACGCGCATGCTGCATCACCTTTGATGACGGATATGCCGACAACTTCACAGTTGCCCTGCCAATTTTGGAAAAGTATCGTCTGTCTGCAACCGTCTTTATTGCGACTGCCTATCTCGATGGCGGGAAAATGTTCAATGACACGGTGATCGACCTGATTGCAAATACGAAAGAAAAATCCCTCGATTTGAGAGATATCGGATTGGGGGATTTTGTTCTGGATTCCGATGCAAGCCGACGGGATGCTATCGCCGCTTTGCTGGCGAAATTGAGATATGTCCCGTTACAGGAAAGAGAGACACTGACTGCGCAAATCAGGAAGCTTGCCGGTAGCGAAGAAATGCCCATTGATACCATGCTCACAACAGAGCAGGTAAAAATGCTGCCGGGACGAGGTATCGAAGTCGGTGGTCATACAGATGCACATACGATATTGACAACGCTTGGAGCGGAACAATCGTATGCAGAAATCCAGCGAGGTAAATGTCGTCTGGAGGCTATTATCGAAAAGCCGATTCGTGCGTTTGCTTATCCGAATGGCTTTCCAAATCGAGACTATGCGGACGAGCACGTCAGGATAGTTAAAGAGCTAGGTTTCGAAGTTGCTGTTACCACCGCCGCTGGTATTGCACGAAGGGATAGTGATATATACCAGTTACCAAGGTTTACCCCTTGGGACAAAGGAATGCTCATGTGGTCTGCACGACTGGTCAAAAATGCATGGCTGAGGCGGCCTGCCGCAGTCATTTAAAGGATATCCGGGGAGTCGTTCAAGGAATGAGCAACAATCAAGGTCAGATGGAAGAACCGGAAAAAAAGTCCTGGGATACGGGTTCGCATGAGGACTTCTACAAGTACTACGAGCACCAGAGCCTGACGCCAGAAACACACGAGCGGTTCCGCTCCGTGCGCGACCTGATGTTACGTATGATGGATCATGCATCGCAAGCACGCGTGTTGGATGTGCTCGACGTAGGGTGTGGCGCAGGAACACAATCCCAATTCTGGGTCGAGCGAGGCCACCACTACTGGGGGTTGGACATCAACGAGCCACTCATATTGCTGGCTCGGCGGCGCGCGGAAGAAAATAGCGTGCCGGTACGTTTCGACGTTGGCACCGCCACTGCTTTACCATATCCGGACAGCAGCATCGACGTTTGCCTTCTGCCAGAATTGCTTGAACATGTGGCCGATTGGCAGGGATGTGTTGCCGAAGCGATTCGGGTTCTGCGCCCGGGAGGGATGATCTACATTAATACCAACAGCAAACTCTGTCCCAAGCAGCAGGAATTCAACCTTCCCCTTTACAGCTGGTATCCCGCATTTCTCAAACGCCATTACGAGAAAATGGCTGTTAGTGACCGCCCAGAACTGGTGAATTATGCGAAGTATCCGGCAGTCAACTGGTTCAGCAGCTACGAACTGATTGGTTACCTGCGTCCGAAGGGGTTCGATTGTCTGGATCGATTTGACATGATCGACACCAGCGTCAAGGGGGTACTTGTCCGATTGGCTATTAATGCCTTGCGTTCGCTACCGCCGTTAAGACTGCTGGGGCATATGCTCACCCCCTATACGCTCGTTGTTGCAATAAAACGAACTTATTGATCCGACCAGATGAAGTTTCAAGTTTCAAGTTTCAAGTTTCAAGTTTCAAGTTTCAAGTTTCAAGCGGCATATTATCTTGGAAGAAGCTTTTGACCCGCTCAGGTGATTGTTCGAGATTGACCATTTGCCGGTGGCGGCGAGTTTCAACTTCGCCTTGGTGCGCACCAGTACTTTCGTCCCGATGGCATGCTTGAGGTCGGCATTGAGACGCCTCCAGATTTGTAGCTACAGTTCGATCTTGTCTTGACGCTCAGCGGCCCATGCCTTGACCGGTTTCCGCAAATTGTCGAGGATCAAGACCACCTTCTTTCCGGCATCCTTGATCAGGGCTTAAAGAAACTGGTCAGTTTTCAAGGAGCGTCAACAATCCTGGGGGCAGATTTGAATATTTCAAGCATTATCGTGCCGTGTCAATAAGTACGCAGGTTATTTTTCCTGCCCTGCTGTTTTTTCGACAAAGAAATGAGGCCGGCGTTTAACCTCAAGGTAGATTTTGGCCAGATATTCGCCGATGATACCGATACACAGTAACTGAACCCCCCCGAGGAAATACATTGGGACGACTGTAGAGGTCCAGCCAGGCACGGCACTATCCGAAAAGAAGCGAATCCACAAGGCCCATGCAGCCACCATGAAGCTGCCTAACGAAAACAATAGCCCAATGCCAGTGATGGCACGTAACGGCGCCGCAGAGAAAGAGGTAATCCCCTGCCATGCAAAGGCCAGCATTTTCTTCAATGGGTATTTAGATTCGCCGGCAAACCTTTCGGCACGATCGTAGTAAACAATGGCAGAAGGAAAGCCGAGTTGCGGGATGATGCCACGCAGAAAGAGATTGCTTTCTTCAAACTTACGTAGTGACTCGATGGCACGCCGACTGAGCAAGCGATAATCCGCATGATTGAAAACGATTTCGACGCCAAGGCTATCCAGTAGACGGTAATATCCCTCGGCAGTGAAACGCTTAAAATATGTATCCGTATCGCGACGCTTCCTTACCCCATAGACGATATCCGCTCCAGCACGGTACGCAGAGATCATTTGCACCATGGCATTCAGATCATCCTGCAGATCGGCATCCACGCTGATGATCGCATCGCCTTCGGCAGACAGCAGCCCGGCAACCAGTGCAGTCTGGTGGCCGCGATTACGTGACAGTTTGATCCCCTTTATACTGGGATTCTCGACGGTAGCCTGCTCAATGATCGACCAAGTCTTGTCTTTGCTGCCATCGTCGACGAATAGAACGTGACTGCCCTCGGCAATGCTTTCCGCTCCGACCATTTCTACCAACAGAGCGTCCAAACGCTTGATTGCTTCAGGAAGAACCGCCTCTTCGTTATAGCAGGGTATGACAATCGCAAGCTTCATCGATATAAGTCCTTACAAAATGCTATCAGGGTGCCGCGCCAGAAAAAGTCCAAATCCGGTTCAGTGCGAAATTCCAGACCAGCGCGCCGCCAGTAACCAAAAATTGCGCCCACAGATAAAACAAGCCAGCCTGTTCATGCAATACCCATAACATGCCCCCATTCAGAAGAAGTCCCGTAGTGGCCACGATCATGAAACGTGGCAAGGCCTGAGCGTGTGCGCGTGATGATCGAAACGTCAGGCGGCGGTTCAACGCATAATTGAAAATAGCGCTGGTCGCAAATCCGATGCTGCTGGCAGCCACGGCACTGGCCCAGTTCGTCTGTACCAGAATGATCAGAATAAGATACTGCAAACCGGTAGCGAAGCCGCCCACCAACAGGAACCGGAAAAATTGAGCGCCGATAGTCATGAGGCAGTGCGGTCACCCATGGAAGTTGCCATCGCGCCGATCATGACGCAAAGCACCCATAGCATCGGTACATGATATTTCCCGGCGCTTTCAAAGACACTATGAATCACGAATAGATATAGCCAGAACCAAATGGGTGACATGGCCAACCGCGGTAGCGCAACAAGGCGCTTCGCCGCAACGAGCGAGAATGCACATAAGGCGCCCCATACTGCCAGCCACCAGACATTCGCCATAACCTTCAACAAGCCGTAAATGCGAGCGTCACTGCTTGCCTTGCCCACCTTAAGCGTATTGTAGACGCCAACGGCATCATCCCCCATGAACCTGACTTGTTTCTCCACGGCCAACCAGGCGAACGCCATGGGATTCTGTTGAATCCATTCGATCGCCAGACGCTTGCCGGTTTTGTCCTGTTCGATTTCACGCAGGCCGGATAATTCTACTTCGCCACGCAGCGTATAGCCGCCAGTTGCCATGGGATTGTTGGCACGATAGAAATTGTCACCGCCATTTGTCGAAACAAGAACGAAACGATCGAATAGCTGGTAGTTGCGCCAAGTCCAAGGCGAAACCACCAAAGCAGCCCCCAAACACAACAGTATTCCGGCACTCATTCCGGAACGCAGTGGCCGGATCATGACCATCAGAAAAATGCCACACACAAACGGCAAGAATTGCAGAGATGGTTGAACGAGGATCGCCGCACCCAGAGTGATACCTGCAATCAACGCCTGCCAATGACCGGATCTTTGGCTAATCGACAGAAGGATGAAAGAGGCAGTCCAGGGCAGGAGTGCCAGAACAAGCATTTCCTTCTCGGGCGTGCCGCTGCTAAAGACGAGGTTCGGCCATAGGGCAAACAAGGTCGCCGCGAATTTGCCGGAAATTGTCCCTGCGATGCATTGGCCGAGATGGTAGGTTCCGGTAAAGCCAATGAAGTAGAGGGCCAGGTTCGATACCAGATAGGCTACATTATTGCTCTCGAAGAGGGCAAGAAAACCCGAAAGAAACAATGGATAGCCAACGGGCCAGTATGCACGTGTGCCTGCAATCTCATATGAACCGCCACTTTGAAGGCGCTCGCCAAGCATGAGATATATCTGACCATCAGAACCCGGATCTGCAGGAAACAAGGCAATCCAGATGAGTCGGAGTGCAAGTCCGGTAACAGCAATTACCCAGAGCGGGACAGAACCGAGCCGTTGGCAAGCCCAAGACAGGAAATCAACAATGGTATGACGCAGCAGCCAAACGACGAGAGAAGCAAGAACCCCAACCGCCAATGCAGCTATGGCCATGACGCTTTCACTTCCCACGCCGCCAAACCGAATCATTTGTAACGAGGTGGAGGTAACAGCCAGGAATCCAAGCAGAATTACCACACACCCGAGCCATGGGCCGGCAAAAAATTTTTGATCGATCGAAGCAGAATTACTTAACAACTGGATCCTGCCATTGTCCGGCACGTATCAATTTGTCTTTTAACCCGGGAAACTGTGCGCCGAGTGCGTATGCTTTGTGTGCTGCCTTTAGCGCTTCTGGATATCGCTTGAGGTCCGTATAGGCCAAGCCCAAGTTGTAGTAAAGGGAGGGGCTTTCCTCACCCAATTCCTCGGCCTTGTCAAATTGCGTCAGCGCTTGTTCGACTTTGCCCAACTTAGTCAGATGAATTCCATAGATCACCCGCACCATTGCATCATCAGGTTTGAAATTGATGGCCTCCTGGAAATAGCAAAGCACGCTGCCACCCAATCCTTCCGGTCGATCTGTTTTATCCAGGAAACCAAGTCGCGAAAGCGCAAGCAGCGCCCGTGGATGATTTGGAAATACTCTCAGCGTATAGCCAATTTCGCCGCCGGGAACCATGATGTAGTGCCCGTTAGGTGAACGGGTATTTTTTCGTAAAGCTTCCACGTTTGCATGAAAATGTGGCCCTTCGACAAGGTCACGCTCGTCTTTAGTGGCAGTACGGTAGTCAAATGGTCCGTAACTATGCTTTATGGGGGGGCACCATACAAACCCGCCTTCCGTTGCATGCGCCACAGAAACTGCTAGTACAGCGATAAAACACACAAAAATGAACTTGAAGCACATCTGCTTAAGTATTTTCATGCTGTTGAGAAATAAATAACTCATCATCCAATTCACAGTAGGCTGCCCAGATATTTAATCCATGTCTTTGTTGAGTAGGGCTTGATCCGCAAGGCATGCCAAAATGATTGGCGTGCGATAGCAGAATTACCGGCAGCCATATGCTGCAAGCCATGATTGAAATACGCACGAAATTGCCTCCATTCGAGTTGATCCTCATCAGCACGAGTGCCATTCGGGCTGTCAAGACCATATGATTCAATCATTCTTTCGCGCAACATTGCTTCATGATTGATCCGATCCGTGCGCTGAGATGTTTGTTGGGGATGGACACGATAAAGTGCCAAAGGTTGCAGTAATCGCAAGTACTGAAAGTGTCGGGATGCACGTATGGCCAGATCCCAGTCATCTGCAGGCGGAAGCGTAATATCGAACAAGCCAATCTTGTCAAAAACATCACGGCGAAACATTGCTGTTGTCAGCAGAATCCAGTTGGTTTGCAATAGAACATGGTAAACCCACCCCGATCTCTCCCGATCAATCTTTGAAATATCAATTTCACGATCCGGGAATACTGGCGGATGGTGCGGATCCCAACGAATAAAGTCACTATAAACAATACTGAATGATGGGTTTGCCTCTAATGCTCGGACTTGGCTGCTCAATTTATTTGGATGCCAATAGTCGTCATGATCAAGGAAGGCGATCAGTTGCCCCTTTGCCTGTTGTATTCCTGTATTTCTGGCTGCGGCAATACCTGCATTGGCTTGGCGTATCAGAATAATACGCGGGTCAATACCTTGAACCAATTGCGCAGTATTATCGCTGGAGCCATCGTCAACAACAATAAGTTCCCAGAAAGGGTAGTCTTGGCTTACTACGCTGGATATCGTTTCAAGAATAAAACTGCGGCTATTGTATGCGGGCAGTATTATCGAAACAAATGATGAACGGTGCTCTTTCATTGCTGCATATGCTGCTTCAAATTATTCCTTCATTCGAAAGCATCGACTGAAAATGGTGCTGGAAAATTTCGAAAGAATGCTGGCGTATCATTTCCTCACGGCCACGATGTCCATTTAACAGCCTATTTTGATCGTCCTGAAGCAAATACGCAATTTGTTTGTCAAAGCGCTGTAACGATGACTCGTCGAGACCTTCTCCAGGAATCTCGCCGCTGTAATAAACGAAATCGGCAATCTCAATATCCGGCTTACAGCATGAAAGAATACACTTCCCATAGGACAAGGCTTCGAGGAAACTTACTGGTTCCGCTTCGTGAACGCTGGTATTCAGTAAGGCCCAACAGGAGCGTAGTAACCGATCTTTTCCCTCCCCATCGACATGACCAAGAAGTTTCAGATTGGGCAGGTGCCGATACTGTGTTAGCCACGTCTCCATCAACTCGGTATTGTGTACATAGCCTGCGACGAAAAAATCGATCTCTGGATGGCGACGAGCCAGTTCAAAAGCGATCCATGGACGCTTGACTGCATCCAGTCGGCCCAGATAGAGCAATGAGGGGCGTTCAGTTTGCTCAATGCTATCCAAAATCGGGATATCGATTGGTGTCGGCAGGTAATAGGCGTTACTCAGATTGACACCGTAAGTGCGCTCTGCACGTAGCACCAGTGATCGTGCTTTTACGGCAAAGATGATTTTTCTGGGTATATTTCGCTGCAACGCATAGAGGCGTTTGATCGAAAGCTCTTTTTTGTGTGCCAGCGCGACGAGTTCGGCGGGAGCCTCCACGCCTCGAAACCTCAGTTCATCCGGAACAGCGGCAATTTTTTCCCATTCTTTCCGATCGCGCGGATCCCGCACCCAGATAATCAGGGGCGTGTCTGGTAATGCATGAGCGGGCACCTCATAGCTTGGATGCCAGTCAATGGACATGATGACGCGGGGAAGCAAGTCATGCAACAGGCTGGCATAGCCACCTAATGTAGCCGCTGATGGCGGGTTTTCGTAAGGTCTCATGACAACAGGTACGCCATGGTATTCCCTGCATAACGATTGCTGGATGCTTGTTACTGCCGTAGGGTAGGCAAGCGCACACCTAAGTCCAGAAGGATATTTATTCAGATGGTCCGATACGTTTTTCGCCGCTCTCCCGAATCCTCCATAGCCACGCAAATCCGGATGAAAGAACTCTTCGCAAATTAAGATCAGATGCTGCACACCAAGTGCTGTACCTGCCTCTATAGATAACTGATGACTATTTTGTGCCAATAGTTTTAACTGTCGATATCTTTGACGTTCCCAGTGCTGTTGTTTGGCCTTGGTGAATAACTGCCGAAAATAGTTTGCCAAGTCCATAGTGTGACAAAACCAATTATGTTATCCGCGCGAAGCATAGAGATAGTCGCGTGTCCAATCCCGTTGGTCGCAGGGGTTTCGGTATGAAACCGCGTATCCGTAGCTTCTCAACATTTGATCAACCTCAGCTTTAGTGCGCGTCCAGCCATCGCCACCACGGTCTGCTAGAAAATCATGGCAACTGATCGCGAGCCGATGAATCTTGCTTGCTGCGCTGCCTATACCTCGTACACCTTGCCTTTCTGCACCTTCTATGTTCATTGAAAGAAAATCTACACGGTCAACGTGATACTCTGTAAGAATTTCTTCAAGCGATTTAGCTTGAACCTCGATGCCTCCAGGTGCATTGATCTGATTCAACATGTGATCGACATCATCAGTGATGTGCAGTAACTCGCTTCGGTCACTGATTGCCACCTTGATAGGCGTTACGTTTATTAGATGGCTCGCATCAATCCGGCGTTTAAGCCACAAGTAGGTTTTTGGATGGGCTTCAATTAAGAATACATGCCCATCGGGTCCAACCAATCGCGATAATAAGTTTGCCTCCCAGCCAGCACCTGCGCCAACGTGAACAACGACATCGCCTGCTTTGGGTTGATATAGGTGAAAGTAGGCTTCAATAGCTACTGCTTCTTTATCTCGATAGTGAGATGCGTCAGGGTTGTGTAATGGAATGACTGCATCCGCGTAGTGCATGAGCCAATAGCCATCCTTGTGCCAACGCACGGAAAGCGGGCTACGATGAAGCCACCAGTAGTTCGCCGATATTAATGCCCCGAGGATTGATCGCCCACCAGGACGATTCAACAATCGCTTAATGGCCTCATACCATAGCATGACGATATCTCCTCAGATTAATTCTGTGTTCATGATACAAGACAGATGTTTGACGAAGCTTTCGAAGGTGTGGTTGCGTAACATCTCGTCCCTGCCGCTTTGCCCTCTGTGTAGCCGTTCCTGGGTGCCCTGAAGGCAAAGATTAATTTGTTGGCTATAGCTCTGCAGGGCATGCTCATCAAGCCCTTCGCCCAATATTTCGCCTGTATAGTAACCAAAATTCGATACCGCATTGTCCGGGTCATGGCAAGCAATCACACACTTAGCATAAGAAAATGCCTCAAGAAAGCTGACCGGCTCAGCCTCGTGAACACTCGTGTTCAGCAATGCCCAACAGGTTCGCAGCAACCGGTCTTTCGCTTCACCATCGACGTGACCAAGCAATTTCAGGTTGGGTAGATGCTGGTAGCGCGCAAGCCAAGGCGCCATCAGCTCCGCGTTGTTTGCCTGCCCGGCAATCAGAAAGTCGACGTCGGGATGGCGGCGGGCCAGTTCGAATGCAATCCATGGGCGCTTGACGGCATCCAGCCTGCCCAGATAGAGCAAGGACGGCCGCTCGGTCTGTTCGACAGTATCGAGAGGGGGTATGTCGATCGGGTTCGGCAACCAGTGCGCATTTATCGGGCCAATGCCGTAGGTGCGCTCCGCGCGTGGTATCAACGAGCGGGCGGTCGTGGCAAAAGCAATTTTCCTTGGCAATTTGCGCTGTAATGCAAACAGACGCTTGATCGATTGCTCTTTTTCATGAGTCAGCGCAACGAGATCGGCTGCAGATGCCACACCTCGAAAGCGCAATTCATCGGGTACGGCTGCAATCCTTTCCCACTCCTCCCTGTCGCGTGGGTCGTGAATCCAGACGATCAGAGGGGTGTCGGGCAAGGCGTGTATGGGAACTTCATAACTTGGATACCAGTCAATGGACAACATGAGTCGTGGCTGTAACTCGACCAACAGATCTGCATAACGATTCAGGGTGGCTTCGCTTGGCGGATTTTCGTAAGGTCGCATAACGACCGGGGCGCCATGGTATTCCCTGCATTCAGGGGTTTGGATAGTAGTTACCGCGGGTGGATATGCAACTCCACCTTTCAGTTCATGACTGGGTGAATCCAGGTTATCCGTAATGTTCTTTACCGTTTTCCCGAATCCTCCAAAGCCCCTTAATTCGGGATGAAAGAACTCCTCGCAAAGAAAAATCAGATGCGGTGACCTAGTCACACATGCCCGCGAAGCTGATTGATAGCGTGTTTTTGCCCAGTGCTGCAGTTGCTGGTGCCTTTGGCGATCCCAACGGCAGTGCTGGATATTATTGGCGATTTCCTGAAAACGGCCCACTAGGTTCATGGGGATACCTTTGTATGAGTAGCATCAATGGGGTGAAGCAGATGTCTAGCGTTGCTCCATAGATCAATCAACTGGTGTGTGCATTCACGACGATCAAATTCACAGGTGACAGCTTCCCTGCCCGCTGCTCTGAATTGCTCAAGCAGCGAAGGGTTGTCGTGAATACGACAGAAAGCGTTGGCAAGATCATTCACGTTTTCAGGTTCGACCAGCAAACCACTAACGCCATCAATTATCAATTCGGGGATGCCAGTAATGCGGGTAGCAATCGTTGGCGTGCCTAGTGCCAAGGCTTCCATGCAGGCGACCGGTAGCCCTTCGGAGCGGGAGGGCAGGACGAAGACATGGGACTCGGCATGCATATTTCTAACGAATGCCTCTGGCTGAGCACCGTGAAAATGGACACGCTTTTCAATCCCCAATTTTCTGGACAATGCCTGCAGTTCTTCCAGCATCGGTCCCCCGCCGATGATGTCGAGTTGAAACAGGATACCTCGTTTTTCCACTTCAGCCAGAGCATGCAGCAGCACATCCTGTCCTTTTTCAGGGTATAGACGGCCGACGTTGAGCAGGCGAATTACTTGATGGGTTTTCAGCGGTGCATGCTCGGTGTATGCGAATCGATCCAGGTCGATGCCGCAATGAACGATTACAATGTCGTTGGTTGCAAGACCATAGGTATCGCACATGTATTTCCGGTTGTATTCGCTGATGGTTACAACTGCATTGGCTTGGTTAAATAGTTTCGAGGCTTGATCAATACCTAATGGATTTTCAAAAATATCGTATCGATGAGTCGTTACACCATAGGGAATCCCGCTCCAGGCAGACATCGCGGCAGCATACTGGAAATTGATATCGGCATAGTGCGCATGTAGAAAGTCGATTTTTTTCTGCTGGCACCACCATGCCGGAGCCAATGCCTGGAAATAGCACCAGCGTGCGGGGTGCCGGATGACCATGAGAAGCGTGCGCAGCGTTCGAACGGGTGAAACGACCGACCACCGTACTAGGAAAGCGAGCATGACAAGCATGCTAACAGGTTCAATCAGCCGAACCTGTGCCTTTTCAAGGAGGGTTTGGGCAGAAGGATGAATGATTGACTTGTTGCCTGCAAATAAATGCAATATACAAACCTTGATATCGCAAGCAAGTAACGAGACCGCTTCATCAGCGATAAAGGTTTCACTTGGCTCGGGGAAAGATCGTAGGACATAAGCGACCGTCTTGATCATGTATTTCTTCTTCCCAGGATCGATGACTTGAAATCTCTCAGGCGGAGCAACTCAAAATACATATCATGTTTCAAAATACTTATAGCGATTAACCAGGAGATTGCAGCCAGTAATCCTACAATGACTAACGAAACCGGTGAATTGAGTTGATTGGCATGGCAAACTTCTTGCGCCACAAACTGTGCAGCGACACAGACTACGGCGACAACCAGACTCTTGCCTGAACCGGCAAACAACTGGCTGATCCGACAGTTCATCAAACGCGGCAACAGTTTCAGATAGATGGACACGGAAACCAGGCTTGAAAGACCAAATGCGGCCGCAATAGCAACGGGTCCCCAGTGACTGGCAATCAACACAGCAATGATGTGCACCGGTGCGCTAATGAGTGTGAGTTTGAGGCGTTTTTTGACATGACCTGTTGCAGCAAGGAAGCTAGGTCCCAGGGTGGTGAGATTCCCAGGTAATCTGGTCAGCGCTAACACGCTGGCAATGGGTGCTGCAAACGCCCACTGGTGTCCGAACAGTACCGAGATGATGTCGTTGGCCATCAAGGCCACGTAGCCATAAAAGGGCCAGGCAATGACAGTAATCATGGCAGTGCTGGTCGCGTAGCGGGCGTGCAGATCGCCCCCAACGCGATGGTCGCTCGCAAAAATCGGGGTTGTTACTCTCAGGATCGCAGATGTGAAGTTTGTATAGAACAACTCAAGCAGGCCGAGTGCCCGGCTGAACAGGCCAACCGTTTCAAACCCCAGTTTCTTAGCTATGATGAACTCATGCGAATTATTGCTGATGGTTTCTATGACGCGCGAGGCAACATACATGCTGCCGTAGCGGAGGACCGATCTGGCCTCCTTGAGATTGGGCATGACAAACGAATCGCGCGGTCGCAGAAAGGCCAGAATGACGTTCTGACATGAAATGTTAACGACGGTGCCCCAGGCCAAGCTCATGAAACCGTGCCCAAGATAGGCTAGGGAGACCGAGGTAATCGCGCTTGCCAAGCCACTGATTGTCTGGACCGCATAGACCTTCCGAAATGCCAATTCGCGGTTGAGCAACGCAAAAGCTGGTGATCCAAAGGGCAATATGAAGAAATTGATGCACAATACAGCCAGTACTTCGCTGACGCCCGGTTCTGCATAATAGTTGGCGATTGCTGTACGGCAAAGCAGGATACCTGCGGCGATAGACCAAGCCGTAATCATGGCCAAAGCCATGGCCGCCTGCAGCTTTTCACGTGTCAGTTGCTTTTCCTGAATCAGATATTCGCTGATGCCGAAATCGCGCAGGATGCTTGCAACTGCCGCAACAGCGGCGCAGAGCGAAAACACGCCGACCTGTGCAGGCGTGAGCAAGCGTGCCAGGATCATCGTGCTGGCGACAGTCGCAATCAAGCTGGTATAGCGCTCAGCAAAGGACCAGAGCAGCGCCCCGCGAATGGATAGCCTATTACCTTCTTCCATTGCGAGTCACTCCCTTGGTTGGTGTTGAATGCACATTGCAATGCTTGGCAAATGGGTTATTGCCGCACAAGGCGCTTTGCAAGCATCAATAGCATTTTGCTGCTGGGCGGAACCTCTCTGTAAAAACGCCGGATCAATGGCCAATCAACAGGCTTGCGATGGCGCAGCCGATGGATAGCATCCTGCAGCATCAATACATGCAATTCGGTTATCCGGTGCCATAGCACGTTGCGCGTATCCGGCGCTTTTGCGTAGCGGTTGAAAACGGTGTAGCGGAAGCGCGCTTCGTCGAGAATCCGCTTTGCCAGTCCGTCCGTCCCCCAGCCACTGCCGTACCACATATTGATGCCACTTCCGCAACGAACTTCTGGCTGTGTTGAAAAAACAAACTTGGCACCATGCTGAATCAGATCCATCCAGTAGAGATAGTCGCCTCCCCCATGCCGATGGGCCATCGGGAAGCGGGCTGCCCCCAAAACCTTGGCATCGATGACCAAAGAGGGCATGAATATGATGTTGGCGGCCGAAATCTGGTGAATCATATCGCCATGATATTCGCGTAGCGTCGGGTCACCTATCACGATGGGGTGATCTGCGGGTCGTACCCGTTTGGCTTTTTCGAATTCCGCAATGTTGTCGCCCAAGTGATAGAGGTTGGCAAAATAGGCTGTGTAACCGGACGAGAGCGCTTTGATGGCTCGGGGAATATGTTCACCGATCCATTCATCGTCTGAATCAAGGTAGGCAACCAGGTCTGTATCCGGTTCCAGATTTTCGAGTCCTGTATTTCTCGCTTCATTAGGTCCGGAATTTTCCTTACGGATGACTTTGACGCGCAAACCGTCGGGAACCGGGTGAGCAACCAATTCACCTTCGGCGGATACCGGCGAACCATCATCAATAACGATGACATAGAGAGCTTCAGTGGGGTAGCCTTGGTTACTGATGGAAAGCAAGGAGCGCGCGAGTATGCCGCTTTCTCTTTGAAAGAACGGGATGATGACGGCTATCTTGGGCGTAGTCATGACAGAGAGGCGGAGACCATACTTTGGTCTTGTTTAGGCTTTGTGCGCCACTGATGGATTTGAGCCAGTACCTGCCAGCGGAAAATATTTGCGTGATATAGGGTGCGCGCGTTATGCGTCCAGCGCGTGTGCCATTCCAGGATCTTGCCGTAGAACTCGATGCGGCGTAGGTTGCGGGCTTCGAAAATCTGCTTGAATTGCTCGTAGCGCTGCAGCGTTGAGGGGGAGAGGGACTTGTAGGTTTCGTCGTAGGCGGTCTTGAGAATGACGATGGTGTCACCGGCCTGAACACAGAGATCCATCGCTACAGTTTTGTCATCGAATCGGTAGCGGTAGATGCGGCCCCTGCCTTCGGCGCAGAAGGTTTCCAGCATCTTGCGGTAAAAGCGCCCCTGAGCATTATCCGGATGGATAGCGGTGCGGCCTTCTGCTTTCCAGCCCGCATTTTCGAGAATGCCGTAATCGGACATCGCTGCGGCAATTTGCTCTGGTTGGACGATGCATTCAAGTGTTGCGGCGACCCCATCGGTTTCGAGCTTGGTGCGCTGCTTCCGAACGTTGGTACGCAGGTTTTTGCCACGGGCGTTCCAGTAAGTGTCGAAATCACCTTCGACATCTACCCAGGCCGTGTCGATGTAGTCGAGCGTATTCGTACCCACTGTAGCGGGTGGGCGAGTTACAAGGTTAGGGTCAATCTGGGTAATACCCACCCCGAGGGCAAAACCCGGCAAAGCCTTGATCAGTGACTGTGTCAGCGCGATCAGGTCGCAACCTGGCTGCGCAATCCATGGCCCAAGTGGGAGTTGCGATGGCTGGAATGTTTGCCAGATGCCTAGGCGAGCACGACACAAAATAGTGGCAGCCTGTATGTTTGTTCCAGTCCCTGAAATAGCCAGAATTTCGTTGCCGCTAGCGAATTCATCGAGGAGCGGTTGCAGGAAACCACTTTCGAGAAAAGGAACCGGGATAACCTTTGCGATCAGGTCATCCCAAACGTTGTGAAAATCTGGAAAGCGTGAGATGGGGTAGATTTGCCAGATCATTGATCGTCGTGTGAGTGTTTCATGCTGTTGAACAGGAGACTGCATTGAGCATTATAGCCAGCAAGGTTGCTCGTTCATGACGAGATGCTTGCCTCAGCATGTTGGTGGGAATGGGAGGTATCTGCCCACTACGGGCCTGCTGTAGAAATATCGCGAGTCGATCGGTAATGGCCGACGGTGAGTCGAGGGGTGCAATGTTATTGAGCCCAAACTTACGCATAGCTTCAGCCGTATCGCCTGCCGAATCGGTCAATGCGAGGATCGGCCTACCAGCACGGATATACTCGTAGAACTTGGCGGGAATCTGGTCGTTGCAGCCATCCGATTGCAGTACAAGAAGTCCGTCAGCCCTGATCATTTCGGCCAGAGCATCCTGATAGGGAACAGAAGGGAAAATTTCCACCAACTGTTCCAGTTGCAATTTTACAATTTGTTCTTTCAAGAACGCATCGTGGACCGGGGCCCGAAAGCGCAGGCGAAAGCTGGCGGGGTCAATTCTGCCGACGTCAAGGAGTTGCCGAATTGCTTGCAGCAGGTGAATCGGGTTGCGCCATTCCGGATAGACGATGCCGCTGTGAAGTAGAGTAAAGGCTCCAGGATTCAGTGGGGTATTGGTCAGATTGGTTTCGGCGGCAACAAAGTCGGCTTCGTCGTAGCCGTTTTCGATGACACGAATGCGGTCGGCTGCCCGTGGATAGCGCTTACGGTAAAGCTGGGCAGCACCTTCAGTTGCAAAGACACAGAGATTAGCGCGGGAAAAGACACGTTGCTCAACTTTCAGGAAACTCTGCCAGGCACGTTGATCAGGCGGGTAGCCTTCGTGTGCCATCGGATCGCGGAAATCGGCGACCCAAGGCAAGCCGCTCACTCGCGCGAGCCAATAACCAATCAGGTGTGCCGTTGCAATCGGATAGGTACTCCAGAGCACAGCCGGTTTGAGTTGGCAGATCATGGCAAGACCCGCAGGTATGGCGCCGAGCAGCCAAGTGACCCAGCGATCGGGAAGCGCCATGGAAAGCGGATAGCGGCCGAAAAACGCAAGATGGCGCGAGGTATCCAACGCAAAAGCGCGATGAACCTGAAGGCTGTCAGGCAAGCTACCCGGTTGCTCTGGTCTGGCTTGCTCGTAGGCACGAGGATGAGCGGATAGTATCGCAGGTTGCCAGCCTAGCGCAGGTAGAGCGCGAGCAAACCCCAGGGTGCGCTGGATGCCACTGCTACCGACCAATGGGGGAAAATGGTAGGCGATCATCATCACATTGCGTGGTGATGAACTCACCCCAAGAGCTCCCATAGATTGGCGACGATCAAATCAAGCTCTTCCTGACGCAAGTCCTGATGACAAACAAGTTGATATACATGATGGGACCAGGCTTTGCCCACGTCTCCGGGAATCACTGGCGTGCTATTCCACAAGCGGTCCCATCTAAAAATTGGGATACGACGTTCGCGCAGTATCAGGTATGCAGGATCAGGGTGTTCTACCCAAAGCGGGAATACGTAAGGCGCGCAATCGCGTGGCAATTGCCGCAGGAGCGGGCGAAAATGTGGCGAATTTGAAAGCGCCTCGGCCAAATATGCGTAGTTGTGGCGACGGTTGGAAACAATTCGTTGCCTTGCCGCATGGAGTGCAATCCATTGGCACGCGTAAGCCATCTGTGTATCTGCTAAGCGTGGGTTGATTGCGCCAAGGCGTTCTTTTTCCTCCATAAAATTACGAACTGTTGGATCTTCAGGCGTGCCCGAAGTCCTTCTTAAACGTCGTTTCAAGGCGAACAAGCCATTCACGAAATAATTCAATCCTGGCATCGCTACAAAGCGCGCCCCCTCTTCAATGATGTCCAATGCAGCCTTGATCTGACTGATAGTGCTGTGCTGCTGCAGAGCTATGAATCCAGGGGTCGTATGGTTGCAAATGAGGCATCCGCCTTCAGACACAGGCAAAAACTTCGTTAGGCTTGCGATAGCGAGGTCGCCCCACGCCCCGATATTGCGACTGCCAGCCTTTCCAAATAAGGCATGAGCGCAATCTTCGATTAGGGCGACTCCATTTTCATCGCACCATTGTCTCAATTTACCCATTGGCTGCGGCAGCCCAAAGAAGTGAGGCGCGATAATCGCCTTAGTGTCCGCTCTTGCGAGCTTCAATATTGAATCTACCGGAATATGGCCGCTAGAATCGATCGGGCAAAATATCGGTAAAGCGCCCAAGGCAACAATAGGCGCTACCATTGTTGGGCAATGGTAGGTCGGTACCAGTACAGAGGAAGCACTTGAGATATTGAGTGCTCTCAACGCCTGGAAAATCGACGCTCGCCCACTGGTCGTATATAAAACACATTTCGCATCCAGAACACTCGGCATAGCAGAGGCTTTTGTCCCGGAAAAGGTATCCCAACCGAAGACTGGCAGGCGAGGGATGGGACGATCAGGTTTGCTCAATTGCAGCATTTGGGGGTAACCACCACTTGGTAGCGCGTGTTAATTTCATCAACGCCATCGTAGCGAAGGAAACGGTAATAGAAATAAAGCAGCAATGCGTGATCAAAGCACAGGCGGGGTATGAGAGCCACTGCGCCCCCCTCCACCATTGGCCGTGGCGATAGCGTGTGACGGAAGGTGATGAAATACGCACCGGACAGAGCTGCAAGCACTATCTGAGAGGTGATGACTCTATATGACAAAAAAATCATTGCCCTATTTGGATCGCAACCACTGCTCAAGCATCGTCATGACCCAGACGAACTCACCGTAGAAGCCTGGATGGGACGGCAGGTGTTCGTTAAGCAGAGTGTGGACGAACTCTTGCCTGACGATGCCGCGGTCGCCGAGGCCGTGCAGCGAATCTCTGGCCAACTTGTTTAGGCCAGAGTGATTCACTGCCCAAGGACCGAAGGGTAGGCCGAAGCCATGCTTCTTCTTGGCAATGATCGCCTCGGGCAGAAAGTCGCGCAGCGCTTCCTTAAAGAACCAGCGCAATTTGAGGCCCTTGAGCTTGTAGGACGTCTGCAGCTTGAGCGAGAAGTCGACGACACGGTCGTCGAGAAATGGAAATCCCACGCCGACATTGGCGAGGGTGGCTGAACCAATCACTTTGGGCAAGTCGTTCTCAGCGAGCGTGTAGCGCCAGTCGTAGGCGAGCATCTTGTTGACCAGCGAGGCAGAATCTGGACAGGCGGCGTAGACGTCCCGCTGTTGGCGCTGCGGTTCGTCGATATCAATACTGGCAAGATAGTCGGGCGTGAAAATTTGGTCGAGGCCCAGCCTCATCAGTAGATTGTACGTCTGCATACGATCGGGCATCGGAACACGAGCCTGGCGCACATAGCTTGCACCTTTCTTGACTAGGGGGATGCGATCGAACAGTCCGGTGTCAATGATGGGCTCCATCACCCCCTTGCGCAGCAGGCTCGGCAGGCTGTCGTAGATACCGAATATGCGCTGCTTGGCGTAGCGAGTGTTGCCGCCGAACAACTCGTCACCGCCATCGCCGGCAAGCAATTTGTCGATGCCGTCCTGCTTCGCAAGGCGAGCGCAGTAGTAGGCCGGCACTGCCGACGAATTGCCGAAAGGCTGGTCGTAGCTGGCAGCAACCAAGGGTATGCCATTGACCAAGTCGTCTGGAGTAACGTAGTACTCGTGGTGATGGCTGCCGAAATGTCGTACAGCGATGCGCGCATATTCCATCTCGTCGTAGCCCGGCACATCGAAGCCGATCGAATAGGTCTCGGCCGGCTGACCAGTGACTTGAGCGACCATACCCGAAACTGTCGAACTGTCCGTGCCGCCGCTAAGGTAGCAGCCTGTACGATCAGGTTCGATACGACAGGCAATGGAGTTCTTCAGAATACCGAGGAACTCCTCGCGCAGGTCGGCAAACGATTCGCCTTGGCCTTCCTCGAACTGCGGCACCCAATACGGTCGGACAGTCAGCTTACCACCTTCAAATAGCGCGTAGTGTCCTGGCGGTAGCCGAAATACACCCTTGTATATGGTGCGCGGCGAGGGAATAGCGTGAAAGTAGAGATAGTCGAATATGGCCTGCGGATCGAGATTGCTTGCCCCTAGCCCGTCAGCACGTTGCGCGACGAGAAGTTCGCCGTTGACCACTCGATAGCAGAGTGTCTGAATGGCAAAACGGTCAATAGCGACGAAGCGCCCCCCTTCGCGCGTTTCCAGTACGACGGCGAAATCGCCAGCAACATGCGCAGGTGCCGCGGTACCATAGCGCGCATATGCCTCTTGCCAAGCAACAAGCGCACCATCACGTACTGCGAGCGCTGCTAGGGCGCCGTCCTTGAAGTGCGCAGTCCCCAAGGCGAGGCCTGATGCAGAAATCCGGAGCGATGTCTTATTCATAACGCATTAACCAATGAACAGTAGCATTTTCCACAGTTTCCCGCCAATACTGCGAAGAAAATGTATGATCGGCGCCCGCTGTGTCGTGGCGTGTCAAGCTACCGCTACAAAGAAAACCGCACCATACCTCGGAGTAAGCAGCATATTCGAGGAACTCCTTAGCAGTGTAATCGTTGCTGCTGAGAATTAGCAGCACTTGTCCGTTGAAGTTTTTCAGGCTTCGCTCCATGCGCTCTTGGAACACCGCTACCGGCTTGGCATTAACCTGTGTGGTAGCCAGACCAATCTTACTCGACAGTTCTGCCAACGCCCTGCCAATATTCAGGTGCCCGGACAGCAGTTTTTTCCAAAAATCAGCCTGAAAAAGCCGTTGGCCGTAGTAATGCTTGACATGCGTTTTGGCCAGACTGGCCTCGGAGCGGACCCAGGGATTCAGCAGAATCAGGCCGGCGACCCGCTGATCTGATGTCGCATCGAGATACAACAGCGACGCCGAAGCAGCATCACAAAGCCCCCAAAGCACGACCCGTTCAACGCCCGGAGAGCTTTCCAGAAAGGAATTGATCGCCGCTCCAATATCGACTGAAATATGCTCGAACCCCCTCAGATCACCGGTACTGTCGCCCATACCGCGATAGTCGAAGCGCATGACCGGATACCCCTGCGCGGCCAGCGCCCGGGATAACAGCAAAAATTGGCGATGGCTACCCACGCGATATTGGGGGCCACCGACCACGATGAGTACGCCGGTTTTGTTGGCCACTGCTGGTTGCGCAAGGATGCCAACCAGGCTTTCGCCAGAACACGAAAAGACGATGGCGGACTCAGAGTAGTTCATTGCCAGGATTCCACCGCCGCCAAGCTGGCCGCCAAAAGATTCGGTGCATCTTCAATTTCAGCGGTTTGCCAAAAGGCGGGGCCTTGAACAACCTGGCTGTTCACCTGCCAACCCAGTGATTGCCAATCAACAACCTTTCGCTGAGCAATCGGCGACAACTCCACCGACCCGCGAGTCGTGAGTTCCAGCAGTGCGATATTTCCCACGGCCAGTGTATCGAGTTGCATCTCGGCCGACTCAAGGCCCTGAGCAAGCGCAGGCGCCACAACATAACCGGCAACCTCAATCTTTTCGCCGGCGGACAATTGCTGGCGCAATGCCTCGGCAACCCCTTTTGCCTGACCAGATGCAATCTCGCTGGCCACTTTCAAACGAATGAATTGCGTCAAATATTGCTTTCCAGAAAAGGACGGTTGCCACAACAGCAAATTCACTTTTTCAGGCAGCACTTTCGCCGCCTCGACAGCCAATAGGCAACCCGTTCTCAACCCCCACAGCGTGATTGCTTGCTTGGTTCGCTGCCTTATCCAGTCGTAACCGAACTGGATATCATCGATCCAGTTCTGCCAACCAGCATCACCGAAATCCCCCGAGCTATCGCCGCAACCCAACAGGTCAATTTGCAATACTTCGAACCCGGCCTTGCAGAATACTTGCGCCTGTAGGGCTGCCATCCGGCGGGATTTATTCATTTCCTCGGCGAAAGGGTGCACATAGAGAATTGCCCCTCGCGCATCACCACCGAGCGCCGGATAGTGCATACAGAAACGATGGCCAGCCGGGCCCTCAAGGAAAAATGGCCGCACTATTGCTACTCGCCTCAGACTGCCAATTTGCGATCAACAAACTCGACCAGCGAGCCAACCGTGGCGAACGTTGCGCCATCGATTTCATCATCATCGACCCCAAAACCGAATCGTCCCTCAAGCTGCGTCAGCAAAGCAACCACGGCCATCGAATCCAGTTCTGGAATGGCGCCGAGCAAGGGTGTGTCCAGAGAGAATGCGGCCGAACGGCCGTTTAGACTGAGGATTTCATCCAGCAATGACAATATTTCTTTTTCGGTATTCAAGCCAAGCTCCTACGACATCAGAATCAGAGGCTGAATTATAGGGGGAGAATGCCATTTCGACTGTGAGATACTACACAGCGTCATATCCTGCTTCATGCCAGACTCCCAACCCATGCAAGACTCGACACTTCTACCCGACCTGATTTCCTGTGCCGCAGGACGCGAAGCTTCCGCTCCTGCTTTGACCTATGGAAAGACTACCCTGAATTATGGCGAACTGCAGGCCTCGGTTTCCCGTTTCGCCAGCGGCCTGATCGGACTCGGCCTCGCGCGTGGCGAGCGTGTTGCCATCTACCTCGAAAAGCGTTTTGAGACAGTAATCGCCAGCTTTGGCGCTCCCGCCGCCGGTGGCGTTTTCGTACCGCTCAATCCGCTGCTCAAGCCGGACCAGGTGGGCTACATCATGCGCGACTGCAATGTCCGTGTCCTCGTAACCTCGTCCGAGCGCCTGGCGCTGCTGCGTCACACGCTACCTACCAGCCACGACCTGCGTCATGTCGTGGTAGTTGATGGCACCGAGCCGCTGCCGGATCTGGAAGGGTTGAACCTTTTACGCTGGAGCGTAGTGCTAGACGCTGCCCCAACCAATGGCCACCGCGTGATCGATACTGATGTTGTCGGGATTCTTTACACCTCGGGCAGCACTGGCAAGCCCAAGGGCGTCGTTCTTTCGCACCGCAACATGGTGGCCGGCGCCAAGAGTGTCTCAAGCTACCTGGAAAACCATGCCGGCGACACCCTGCTGGCAGCCCTGCCGCTCTCCTTCGACGCTGGTTTCAGTCAGCTGACCACGGCCTTTCATGTCGGCGCCCGAGTTGTGCTACTCAACTATTTGCTGCCCCGCGATGTAATCAAGGCGCTTGAACGAGAAAAAGTTACCGGTCTTACAGCCGTGCCCCCCCTTTATATCCAGCTAACACAGTTAAACTGGCCCGAAGGCATTGCCGAACACCTCCGTTATTTCGCCAATACCGGCGGCAGAATGCCTCGCGAGACACTGGAGGCCTTGCGTCGTCATTTGCCGCAGAGCAAGCCCTTCCTGATGTATGGCCTCACCGAGGCCTTCCGTTCGACGTTTCTAGCACCTTCCGAGGTCGACAAGCGACCAGATTCAATTGGTAAAGCTATTCCCAATGCAGAAATTTTGGTACTGCGTGAAGATGGTTCACCATGTGCACCGAACGAACCGGGGGAACTGGTGCATCGGGGCGCCCTGGTCGGCATGGGGTACTGGAATGATCCAGAAAAGACTGCTGAGCGCTACAAGCCGCTACCGGTTCATGCGCCGTGTCGCGAAGCCGGGCTGGTGCTGCCGGAGATCGCCGTCTTCTCTGGTGACACGGTACGCATGGACGAAGAAGGTTTCCTATATTTCATCGGCCGTCGCGACGAAATGATGAAGACCTCGGGCTATCGCGTCAGTCCAACCGAAGTTGAGGAAATTCTCTACGCCACGAAACTGATAGGTGAATGCGTTGCCTTTGGTGTTGATGACGACCGCCTTGGTCAATCCATTCAGGTTATAGCCACCCCTCCAGCCGGCGGAACCTTGAACGTTGATGCTTTGCTCACCGAATGCCGTATTCGCATGCCAGCCTATATGGTTCCCAGCGGAATTGATGTTCGCGACGGCCCTCTGCCACGCAACCCGAATGGAAAAATTGATCGAAAAATGTTGTCGACTGTGTGGGTCGAGCAGAAAAGTCTGTAAACCACTGTCTTAATTATCTCAAGAATGAGTACAACAACACCCCCTGTCCATACGACCATGAACCAGTTTTCCGCTGCCGGAAACGAACTTCTGGTCGGTGGCTTACCGCTATCTCGACTGGCCGAACGAGTCGGGCAAACCCCTTTCTACGCCTACGACCGCAAACTGCTGCGTACGCGGGTTGCCGAATTGCATACCGCGCTGCCTGCAAATGTCAAACTGCACTTTGCCATGAAGGCCAATCCGATGCCGGCTATCGTTGGCTTCATGGCCTGCCTTGTCGATGGTATCGACGTAGCTTCTGCAGGAGAGTTGAAAATTGCTCTGGATGCAGGGGCAGACCCACATGAAATCAGCTTCGCCGGCCCTGGCAAGCGGGACAATGAACTCCGCCAGGCAGTTGCGGCTGGTGTTTTGATCAACGTCGAATCATTTCGCGAAGTCGAGCTTTTGGCAGGCATTTCGCAAGCGCTTGGGCTACCGGCCCGGATTGCCGTACGCGTCAATCCGGACTTCGAGCTCAAAGGCTCCGGCATGAAAATGGGCGGCGGCCCCAAACAGTTCGGTGTCGATGCCGAACAGGTGCCTGAGCTGCTGACCAAAATCGGCGAACGGAATCTGGCCTTCGAAGGCTTCCACCTATTTGCCGGCTCGCAAAATCTGAAAGCCGAATCGATTTGCGAGGCACAGCAAAAATCCTACGACCTGGCGCTCACGCTCTCTCGCCATACTCCCTCACCGATCAGTTTCTTAAACCTCGGCGGCGGATTCGGGATTCCCTACTTCCCAGGTGAAAAGCAGCTCGATCTGACAAGCATTGGTCAGAACCTTGAACAACTTTCCCAGCGAGCCAGCGTCGATTTTCCCGGCGCCTCGCTGGTCATCGAACTCGGCCGCTACTTAGTCGGCGAGGCGGGCATTTATGTTTCCCGAGTGGTTGACCGCAAGGTTTCGCGCGGGCAGACTTTTCTCGTTGTCGATGGTGGCCTGAACCACCATCTTTCGGCCTCGGGCAACTTCGGTCAGGTCATCCGAAAAAACTATCCAGTCGCCATCGGCAATCGCATGAATGCCGGAATCACCGAAATCGCTTCCGTAGTCGGTCCGTTATGTACGCCGCTGGACATCCTGGCTGATCGCATGACTCTCGCAGTGGCCGAACCGGGTGATCTGGTCGTGGTATTCCAGTCCGGCGCCTACGGGGCTAGCGCCAGCCCACAACGTTTCCTTGGACACCCGGAAGTCAACGAAATATTAGTTTGACAACATGTTAGTTTTCCGAAGCAATCAGCCAGGCCTGCGACGAGGCTCACCGCAGCTTCCCGGCATCGCCTCCAATTCTCAAACTGGCTACAATGCGCCTGATGCATCTGTTCTATATCTCGTTGCGCACCAAGGGAAAAGCCCCGTATAGTGCGTTTCCACCAGTCAAGGGAGCGATTTATCACTATTTTTATAATCATTAACGAATCGAACTCAATTTATCTGAATTTTGGCTTTTCTTGCATTAGATGACGACTACTTCCAATGAAACTTGTTGCATTGGTAAGTAGTCTCTGTGAAATAGTGCACAAGCAAAATATGCCAGAGTCCATACTATTTGCATTGCGCCAAACAAAACCGAGTGAGACTCCACACAGGCGCAAGCTGACGGCTCGGCAACAAATGTACCAAGGGGATGCAGGGGTATCATGATCAGGCTGTTTAATCACTGGTTTACTTGGCGAAGTATCGTGGGGGTGCTGTTTGACTTTTCGTTCCTGATTGTCAGCCTTGTGATTACGCTGATGTGGGTCAACAGCGGTCTTCCGGTCAACCTGATGCAGGTTGTGCTTTATGCCATGCTGTTTGGCCTGGTGATGCTTGCGATCAACGCCCTGCTCGGGCTCTATCAACGCGCCTCGATCCGTCCCGTCACGGAAACCCGGGCCCGAGCGGTGCTATCCATCTACTTGTCCATCCCGATTGCCTACGCACTTTACGCACTGCTCCCCGTTACTGCGGTCAACCGGGATTTGATTCATCTTTCTGCGATGTCTGCCGTATTCGGCATGCTGGTAACCCGTGTAAGCGCTGCCCAAGCCCCTGCCGCGAAAATCCTGAGCAGACGTATTCTAGTATTCGGCACTGGACAACAGGCACTTGCTGTCAAGCGCGCGCTCAATCACTCCGACCCTTCCGCCGAGATCATTGGCTTCTTCCCTGGCAGCAATGAAGATAAGCCTTTGGTTTCACCTACCATGATACTCAGCTGCGACCGCTCATTGACGGATACAGCTCGCAACCTCAAAGTCGATGAAATCGTCGTGGCACTTAGCGAACGCCGTGGCGGCTCCATGCCCATGCGAGAACTGCTCGACTGCAAGTTGCAAGGCATCAAGGTTATGGATCTGGCCAGCCATTTCGAACAGACGCTTGGGCAGATACGCCTGGATTCGCTTTATGCGGGCTGGCTGATTTTTGGCGACGGTTTCGGTCAAGGCGCATTCCGCACAATCGTCAAACGTCTTTTCGATATTGTCTGCGCCAGCATCTTGATCATATTGGCATTGCCTATAATGCTGGTGGCAGCCATTCTAATCGTTCTGGAAGATGGCTTTCCTCTGCTTTACCGACAAGAACGCGTTGGCGTCAACGGAAGGCTGTTCAACGTCATCAAGTTTCGCAGTATGCGACGTGATGCCGAAAAAGATGGGAAACCGATCTGGGCACAAGCCCAGGACAACCGTGCAACACGCGTCGGGCATGTCATCCGCAAACTACGCATCGACGAACTACCACAACTATTCAGCGTTCTTAAGGGTGACATGAGCCTCGTTGGTCCCCGCCCGGAACGCCCATTTTTTGTCGATCAGTTGACCAAGGAAATCCCCTTTTACGCCGTACGTCACAGCGTCAAACCCGGCGTCACAGGCTGGGCTCAAGTCCGCTATCACTACGGTGCAACAGTTGAAGACTCTGCAGAAAAGCTGCAGTACGATCTGTATTACGTCAAGAACCACTCCCTGTTTCTGGACATGGTGGTTCTTTTCGAAACCGTGGGTGTCGTGCTGACAGGCAAGGGCGCCCATTAAACCTTTGTCACGCTCATTCGTGACCTGAAAAGTCCACTGCATGGAAATCACAAGTGCCTCCCTGATTACCTGGAGCTTTGGGCTTGCCACCTTAGGCTACCTGGCACTTTGGATATACCTGATCTCGTTCGGCGCCGATTGGCGATCGGGTTTGCGCACCCGGAGTATGGTTTCCGTTACCATCATGTCGACTTTGTGGGCTTTTGCCGGCTTGCTCTATGCCTACAGCGGAAAAACTCTGGTGCTAATCGCAGCATCGCTTGCCGATGTCACCAAATACGGAGTCTGGTACCTCTTCCTGGTAACGCTGCTTGCCCCAACCGACAAGCAGGAGGGCAAGCCATTACTCCCGTCCTGGCTACCTGCAATCTGCTGGACTTTGGTTTTTGCGGGTATCGGTCTTCATTTTTTAGTCACGCTTCGCCTCGTATCGACAGAGGAATGGCTACGCCTCCTGTTTTTCCACGGACTCGCCGAAGCAGTGATCGGCCTGGTGCTTGTCGAGCAGCTATTTCGCACAGTCTCCGAGGATTCTCGCTGGAACATCAAGCCGCTCTGCCTGGCCCTTTTCTTCCAATTCGCCTTTGACGTCTATCTATTTTCCGAAGCCATGATGTTTAGCCGCATCGACAGGGATGCATTGGCCGTCAGGGGGTTTGTCCATGCGATAACCATCCCGCTGCTCATGATGGCCACCGAGCGAGCCAGAGACTGGACATCAAAGATCCGTCTTTCACAGAAGGCTGCATTCCATTCGGCCACCCTCCTTCTTGCCGGGCTATACCTCCTTTTCACGGCTGGCGTTGGCTATTACGTGCGCTATTTCGGCGGTGAATGGGGTCGTGCCTTCCAGTTGGCCCTGATATTTGCAGGACTTCTTCTACTGGGCGTACTACTGGTTTCCGGATCGATGCGCGCCAGGATGAAAGTTCTGGTCGGCAAACATTTTTTCCGCTATCGCTATGACTATCGTGAAGAGTGGCTGCGCTTTACCCAGACGTTGACTGAGCAGGAATCGCCGCAAGCCTTGGGGCAACAGGTCATTCGAGGTCTGGCCAACATGGTCGAAAGTCCCGCCGGCACCCTTTGGCTTCGGGAAACCGGCAGTGCAATCTATCGACAAAATGCACGCTGGAATCTTCCGGAATGCATTAACGAAGAGGCGCAAGACTCGTCGCTCTGCCGATTTCTTTTCGCCAGTGGATGGGTCGTCAACCTTGAGGAATACCGCAGCTACCCGGCTCGCTACAACAATCTGGAGATTCCAGCATGGCTATCCGACCTGCCGAACGCATGGCTGATCGTTCCCTTGATGGCCGGGAACGAAATGCAGGGGTTCGTCATTCTGGGCAGTTCGCGCACCCCGATCAATGTCAATTGGGAAGTCAACGATCTGCTGCGCGCCGCTGGTTGCCAGGCAGCCAGTTATCTTGCACGGATGCAGGCCACCGAGGCTCTGCTTGAGGTGCGCAAATTCGATGCCTTCAACAAGATGTCCGCCTTCGTAGTTCACGACCTTAAGAATATCGTGACGCAACTTTCGCTGATGCTCAAAAATGCCGAGCGCCACAGCGACAACCCGGAATTCCAGCAGGACATGCTGATGACCGTCGACCACGCCGTCGAACGCATGCGCCAGCTCATGATGCAGTTGCGGGAAGGCGCTACTCCCCCGGGTGGCATCTGTGGTGTTAATCTTGCAGATGTCATCCAGCGCATTCAAAAGGACAAAATGAATCAGGGAAGGGCCATCGAAACATACGTACAGGATCGATTGATAGCTCGCGGCCACGAGGAGCGACTCGAAAGGGTCATCGGTCATCTCGTCCAAAATGCCATCGATGCCTCACCCTCAGGTGCTCGCGTGTGGGCTTTGCTCGAACGCCGTAATGACAAGGCTGCCATTGAAGTTGGCGACAATGGGCATGGGATGACTCAGGAGTTCATCCGCGACCGCCTCTTCAAGCCCTTCCAGAGCACCAAGGATGCAGGCATGGGAATAGGCGCCTACGAAAGTGCGCAATACATCCGAGAGTTGGGTGGCGACATGCAGGTCGATAGCGAACCGGGCAAAGGAACGCGCATTACCGTCACGCTCCCGCTTTTCGTCATTCGCACCGAATCCGATCTTCGCGAGCAGGAAGCCGCATGAGTACGGAAAAAACACGCTCCCTTCTCATTGTTGAAGACGATCTCGCGTTGCAAAAGCAACTCCGCTGGTCTTTTGACCAGTTTGAGACGTTGACCGCAGCAGACCGTGAAAGCGCACTGACACAAATACACCGTCACTGCCCTGCCGTCGTCACCATGGACCTGGGCCTGCCGCCGGATGCAGACTCCGTTTCAGAAGGTTTCCGGTTGCTGGAGCAGATTCTGGCCACCGCTCCCGACACCAAGGTCATCGTTCTCACCGGACAGAATGACAGAGCCAACGCGCTACGCGCGATTGCCCTTGGCGCCTATGATTTTTTTGCCAAGCCCTTCGAGCCGGAATTGCTCGCGCTGACCATTGATCGCGCCTTTCGACTCCATGATCTGCAGCAGGAAAATCGTCGACTGCTGGCAACTCAACATCCACCAGCACTGGCCGGCCTGCTAACGCGTGATGCCGGTATGCAAAAGATTTGCCGGACCATAGAAAAGGTAGCCAGCAGCAATGCAACAGTGCTGCTCCTCGGCGAAAGCGGAACCGGCAAGGAATTGCTGGCACGGGGCCTGCATGAATCTTCGCCGCGCAGCAATGAGCGTTTTGTGGCCATCAATTGCGCCGCCATTCCGGATAATCTGCTGGAAAGTGAGCTTTTCGGCTACGAGAAGGGCGCGTTTACGGGCGCGGCAAAAACGACCCCCGGAAAAATCGAAACCGCCAATGGCGGCACTTTGATGCTCGATGAAATCGGCGACCTACCCATGCCGCTTCAGGCTAAGCTGTTACGTTTTCTTCAGGAGCGCGTCATTGAACGCCTCGGTGGACGTGCCGAGATCCCGGTGGACGTACGCATTGTCTGCGCTACCCATCAGGATCTGAAAACACATATCAGCAATGGCACCTTCCGTGAGGATCTGTATTACCGGCTCGCAGAAATAGTTGTCCAGATTCCCCCATTACGCGAACGCAGGGGGGATCCTGCGCTTATGGCTCATGCCTTCGCGCACTGCTTCGCGAACGAGCAAAAGAGAGGCAGTATGACGCTCAGTGAGGAAGCCGTTCGGGCGATAGAGACTCATCGCTGGCCCGGCAATGTTCGCGAACTGGAAAATTGCATCAAGCGCGCAGTAATCATGGCTGATGGATCCCGCATTACCCTTGAAGACATCGGCCTGGAGACCGAAGATTCTGGCGAGGTCGAATTCATCGATCTGCGCAGAGTACGTGATGAAGCCGAGCGTCAAGCCATTGTCACTGCACTTGGCCGCGCCAACGGAAATCTCCTGCGAACCTCCGAAATACTAGGCATCAGCCGGCCGACCTTGTACGACCTGATGCATCGCCTTGGCCTGAAGTAACCCGTTTCCAGAGAAGAAGACAACCATGAAAAAGTCGCGCTCACTTTTCCCAACCGTTATTGCAACGGCGCTTCTGACATTGATGCTGGGTGCCTGCGGAGGCGATTCACCGGAAAGCCTGATCTTGTCCAGCAAGGACTATCTGGCCAAGAACGATGCCAAGGCAGCCGTTATCCAGTTAAAAAATGCGCTGCAAAAAAACCCCAATCTTGCCGAGGCTCGTTTCCTGCTTGGTTCGGCGCTACTTGAAAGCGGTGACGTTGCCGGAGCGGAAGTCGAACTGCGCAAGGCACTGGAACTCAAGCACTCGCCCGACGCTACCGTTCCTCTGCTGGCTCGTGCCATCCTGGCTACGGGCAAGGCCCAAAAACTGGTGGATGAGTTTGGCAAAACCAAGCTAACAAACGGTCAATCTCTGGCGTCCCTTAACACGACCCTGAGTGCTGCATATGCATCTTTGGGAAAACGTGAGGTTGCCAGAGATCTGCTTGCTGAAGCGCTTGCCGCAAGTCCTGATTACGCACCCGCCCGTCTTGCCGACATCAGGGAAACTGTCGCAAACAAAGACATCGCCGGAGCTCGTTCGAAGCTGGACTCCCTATTGATCAAAGATCCGAACAATCCCGAAGCGCTCCTGATCAAGGGCAACCTTCTTGACTTCGATGGCGATGCAGCCGGTGCGCTGGCGCAATATCAAAGGGCTATAAGCGCGAAACCCAGTTTTCTCAATGCCCACTCGGCGGCTGTAGGATCGCTCCTCAAGGCAGGCAAGATCGATGAAGCCGCGAAGCAACTGGATTCATTGAAGAAAATATCCCAAAAGCATCCGCAAGTGTACCTGCTTGACGCCCAAATCAACTATCAACGCAAGGACTACAAAGCCGCCCGGGAATCTGCCCAGCAACTGTTGAGAATTTCCCCCAACAACCCGATCAGCCTCCAGATGGCTGGGGCCATCGAATACCAGTTGCGCTCATACCTTCAGGCAGAAACCTATCTTGCCAAGGCACTCCAGTCGGCACCCGGACTCCCGCTGGCCAGGCGCCTTCTGGTAGCCAGTCACTTGCGCACAGGACATTCAGGAAAGGCGCTTGAAACCCTCCAGCCCGTCCTTGGAAGAATTGATCAGGACTCAGCGCTACTGGCTCTGGCCGGGGAAGCCTATTTGCAACAGGGAGAACCGAACAAGGCTGCCGAATATTTTGCCAAGGCCAGCAAGCTGGAACCGGAAAACGCAGCCAAGAAAACATCCCTTGCCTTGGCGCATTTGGCCCAAGGCAACTCCGAAAGTGCATATCTGGAACTCGAGCAAATTTCAGTGGTAGACAAAGGCATAACGGCCGACCTCGCTCTTATTGCCGCCCATCTCCGTAACAACCAACTTGACAAGGCCCTGAAGGCAATTGATAGACTTGAGAAAAAACAGCCGAACAACCCCGCCACCCACAACCTCAAAGCCCGCGCTCTTCTAGCCAGGAAGGATATAACAGGTGCCCGCCAGAGCTTCGAGAAGGCAGTATCGATAAATCCAACATTCTTCCCGGCTGTGGCCAGCCTGGCCACCTTGGATCTGCTCGACAAGAAACCGAATGATGCACGCAAGCGTTTTGAGGCTATGATCAGCGCCGACCCGAAAAACATGCAAGCGCTGCTCGCACTGGCTGAACTCAAGGCTGCCAACGGCGGCACACCTGACGAAGTCTCTTCTCTGATCGGGAAAGCAATCAGCGCAGCCCCCAGCGAACCAACACCCAGACTCGCATTGATTCAGTACTACCTCAAGCTCAAGGAAAATAAGAAGGCCTTGACCGCTGCCAATGAGGCAGCCAGCGCCATCCAGGACAAACCAGAAATCCTTGATGCACTAGGCCGCACTCAGCAACTTGCTGGCGATTTGAATCAGGCCCAGACCACCTACGGGAAGCTTGCCTCCCTTCAACCGGCCTCTCCATCGCCATTGCTCCGCCTGGCCGAAATCCAGTTCGCGAACAAGAACAAGGAAGATGGAATCAAGAACCTCAAGAAAGCGCTTCAAATCAAGCCCGATATCGTCGATGCACAGCGCGCGCTGCTCCTGATAGCCATGGAAGGCAAGAACACGAAGAATGCGCTCGAAATCGCCCGGACAGTACAAAAGCAACGTCCCAAGGAAGCAGTTGGCTATGTACTGGAAGGGGACATTCACGCCTTTGGCAAAGTCTGGCCAGAGGCGATCAAGATTTTCCGAAGTGGCCTGAAACAGGTTGCAGCCCCAGAACTGGCCATCAAGCTTCATGAATCCTTGATTGCTTCTGAAAATTCCGCAGAAGCAGACAAGACGGCCGGTGCCTGGCTGAAGGACCATCCCAAAGATATCGCCTTCCGGGTGTATCTGGGCGACCGTGCTTCAGGACAAAGGAATTTTGCCCAAGCCGTGAATCATTACCAGGCCGCTTTGGAACTTCAGCCAAATAATGCATTGATCCTTAACAATCTCGCTTGGGCATCGGGCCAGTTGAAGTCTCCAAAAGCACTCGAGTATGCAGAAAAAGCCAACCAACTCGCACCGAATCAACCGGCATTCATGGACACCTTGGCCATGTTGCTGGCCGATAAAGGGGAGCCTGCCAAGGCTGTTGAGTTACTCCGCAAAGCTCTAACAGCCGCACCTCAGGCAAGTGCGATCCAGCTAAATCTGGCCAAGGTCCTTATAGCCTCAGGCAAGAAGGATGAGGCGCGCAAGGAACTGGAAGCGCTGTCAAAGTTGGGGGACAAATATTCGGGCCAGGGCGAAGTCAGCCTGTTGCTCAAATCCCTTTGAGATTCAATTTCGAGATATTTTTAGATAGATACAGGAATCAACATGACGACAATTGCTGTTGTAGGTCTGGGATATGTCGGGTTGCCGCTCGCTGTCGAATTCGGCAAGAAATTCCGGACGATCGGCTTTGACCTCTCACAGGCCAAAATTGACAGCTACAAACGCCACATCGACCCGACGGGAGAAGTTAGCAGCGAAGACCTCAACGCGGCGACACAACTCACCGTCTCCACCGATGCAAGCACACTACGTGAGGCAGATTTCATCATCGTAGCCGTACCGACACCGGTGGACGATGCGCACCAGCCGGATTTCAGCCCGCTCGTCAGCTCTTCAACCACGGTGGGTCGCAACCTGAAACAAGGCGCCATCGTGGTATATGAATCGACGGTCTACCCCGGAGCTACTGAAGAAGTCTGCATCCCGATTCTCGAAAAAGAATCCGGCAAGACCTGGAAAAAGGACTTCTTTGTCGGCTATTCGCCGGAACGCATCAATCCGGGCGACAAGGAACGTACCGTCACCAAGATCGTCAAAGTAGTATCCGGCGATACACCGGCAACCCTGGACAAGGTCAAGGAAATCTACGGCAGCGTAATCACTGCTGGCGTCTATCCCGCCTCGAACATCAAGGTAGCCGAAGCAGCCAAAGTCATCGAGAACACCCAACGGGACCTAAACATTGCGCTCATGAACGAACTCGCCATCATATTCGACAAAATCGGCATCGATACGCTCGAAGTGCTTCAGGCTGCCGGAACCAAGTGGAATTTTCTACCATTCCGTCCCGGCTTGGTTGGTGGCCATTGCATTGGCGTGGACCCCTACTATCTGACCCACAAGGCGCAAAAACTCGGTTATCACCCCGAAGTCATTCTTGCCGGCCGGCGTATCAACGACGGCATGGGAAAATTCGTGGCCGAGCAGACTATCAAGATGCTGGTTCGCGCTGGACACCCCGTCAAGGATCAGCCGATCATCGTGCTCGGCCTGACCTTCAAGGAAGATTGCCCTGATCTACGCAACTCCAGAGTAATTGATGTCATCCGTGAGCTCCAATCGTACGGAGCCAAGGTCGTGGTGCACGACCCCGTTGCAGATAAGGCCGAGGCGCAACATGAATATGGCGTCAATCTGGTTTCCTGGGACCGGTTACCCAAGGCAGGCGCCATCGTTGCGGCCGTCAATCACAAGCAATACAAAGCACTTCCGGTTAGCGAAATCATGTCTAAACTGAAAGAGAGTGGCATTGTGACAGACGTGAAGAGCATGTTGGACAGGAACGCGTTTGCCGGGACCGGCATATCGGTCTGGCGGCTATAGGGAGGAAGTGATGCAGCGCCAAGGCAAGTTATCGTCAACACACAGCTCTTTGGCGCTGCTCTATATGCTTGTCTTCGGCGGTTTGGCATGCAAACCGGCAATTGCCGCCCCTTCAGTGAATCAGCAGGAAAAAGCCGCCACGTTGCGCATGGAGGCAGAAGCTTTCGAGCATGGCGACGGCCGACTAAGAAATCCTGAAAAAGCCGTTGAACTCTACTGCGAGGCGGCCCGACTGGGCGACTCAGAAGCCCAATACAATCTTGGGTGGATGTACTCCATGGGGCGCGGAATCTCCCGTGATGATACTACCGCTGCCTATTTTTTTTCGATGGCTGCGAAACAGGGGGATGCGCTCGCTCAACGGATGTTACGACAGGTTGGCGACCCCATCGCCACTCCACCTACGTGCCTCACAGCGCCAACAGAACATGACATTGCCGGACACGACATTGTTGTCAAGGCATCACCAGAACACCGGAAGGTGATGGATCTGATCCAGAAACTAGCCCCGGAATATGGCGTCTACCCCAGGCTTGCAATGGCGGTCATTCGGGCTGAGTCCAATTTCAACCCGGGCGCCATTTCGCCAAAGAATGCTCAGGGTTTGATGCAGTTGATTCCGGAAACAGCTGAGCGATTCAATGTCAAAAAACCTTTTGACCCGGAACAGAACATTCGCGGCGGCCTCTCCTATCTGCGCTGGCTATTGGCCTATTTCCAGGGGAACATTTCTTTGGTTGCAGCGGCCTACAACGCGGGAGAAGGCGCTGTAAACCGCTACGCAGGTATTCCCCCTTACGCCGAGACACAAGGCTACGTAAAGCGGATTCGGGACGTCTTCAAACTTGAAGATCACCCGTTCGACGCGACCATCACCCAGCCCTCTCCTGAGCTGCCACGTATCAAAGCAGCAAAGCGAGTGATGTGAGGTGCTGTTGAACGCCTTCCGATATTTCATTTTTGGCCTTTTTTTCTGTCCACCGTAGCAATTGCAGATTTGCCGGCAACTGTCGATAAAGTAAAACCATCGATCGTTGCCATCGGTATCTACAAGAAAACCCAGAACCCTCCATTCATATTTCGCGGAACTGGCTTTGCTTTTGGCGCGGGAAACCAAGTAGCCACCAACGCCCACGTACTGCTGGAACCAAGAACTCCAGATGGCCCGGAACTGGCCATGCTCAGCCGATCACCCAACGGCGATGCGGCGATCCGTCCTGCAAGAGTCATCGCGCGCGACAACGCCCACGAACTCGCCATCATCGGATCGATGGCCCACCTCTACAGGCACTCGCTCTAGGCAACGCTTCTACAGTACGAGAAGGCTAAGGTATCGCCTTCACCGGTTTTCCAATTGGCGGAGTACTCGGGTTTCCTCCGACTACACATCGAGGGATCATTTCCGCCATCGCCCTCCCTGGCGGGCATTCGACGCAACTCAATGAGAAACTGATCAAGCAACTGAAGCGTGGCAGTTTCGATATCTTTCAGCTCGATGCAACAGCCTATCCCGGCAATAGCGGCAGCCCGGTTTTCGATCCGGAAAGCGGACATGTGATTGGCGTAATCAATATGGTCTTTGTAAAGGGCACGCGAGAGGCTGCCATTACGAACCCATCGGGAATTACTTACGCGATTCCGATCAATCACCTCAAAGCCCTGGCACAGCAATAGCCACAACCGACGCTATACGTTGGCGTCAGGTATTTTCTTTTCAGCCGAGCGAAAACCAATGATCGCTTTGCGCAACAAATGTGGAATCAGCATGCCCATAGGCATTCTCAACCAATGCGATCGGAGATAGATGAACCGTCGCATGATACCGCTACCCGGCACAACACAGGTCTCGTGATTCGGCCTGAACGCTCGCCGGTAACAAGCATCCATCACTGCCAAGGCAATCGGCGATGGCGAATATTTCTCGATTCGCTGAAGTGCACTCTCAGGAACCGGCGATCCGAGTTCGCTCCGGGCATAGCGAAGTGCATAGTACAAAAACCTGGAAGCCCCTGTCTCTTGACCTGAATCGAGCAATTCAGTCCAAAAATCCGGCATTACTCCGAATTCCCGTATCAAAGCGTCGATATCAAACAGATCGCGCAATCCATTGTCCAGCTCCCCCTCCTGGAAGAGGTGCGTCGCGCTATGGAGCACCATGAGCGCAGGCGAGAATGCGAAGAGGTTGTTGAAGTCAGCAAGCGGTCTCAAGTAATCGAACAGACGTACCGAATCAACCTTGATTCTGGCAGTTTCAGGAACGATCGAGTGATGTACGTCGATCGTCGTACCTCTCGTCACATGCGCCATGGGGGGAATTTCGTGCATCCACTGGCGATAGTATTTCTGATCATAGGGATCGGATTTTGCACTCTGCCACCCGTGAATCATCAAGGCAGACTCCGTACTCACGATATCCGCCTTCCGAACTAGGATATCGACATCGGAAAATATTCGGCCATGGCCCGCCTGTACACCCGAGACAACATACGCAGCCCCTTTGAGTACAACTGCAGACAGCTTTTCTGACGCCAGCGCCCGAGAAATGCACGCCAATTCCCAACGAACCGCACTCCCCTGACGACTCACCATCAATAGAGCAGACTCCAGATGACGCTTCGGCTCGAGCGGAACTGCCTCAAACAGGTCCTCCCGCACAAGCCTGGCAGCCAAGGTGCCGAGAAGATTGGCCCGGCGAGCTTGCCTGATTAATAAATCCCATTGCCGCTCCGATAGTGTCCGAACACCAGCGGGGGACAGCAGCACAGAAACCAGCAAAGGGGGGTAGAAATCGGTCACAGATTTTCGCTCAGGTCGTTTAGGAGACTGACAGCATCATCCAGGCGGCTGTAAGTCAGACTGAAACACTTCGCCGCTGCCACAAGTGACGAAAAGGTCTCAAACCCGCGCAGACCATGAACATGATAGTTAAAAGACTGTTCCGCCAGCAACATGCAAGTTCGTGCCTTGCTGTAGGGATCAAGTCGAATATCGGTTTCCGGAGAGTACTTTGGCAGGATGAAACAGCATGGTCGACCTGGCTCGCCTGCTCTCAAAACGCTTTCTGTAGGTGGTTGCATGAGAGCAATGGTTCCCTTTGTAGTATCAGGGACGACGGATGTAAACCTCACATCAGGCGCATATCTCTTGATGATCTCTATCGAATTGTTTTTCAGGTTGACCGCCCGAGCCATGCCCAGAACCGTCGATGTCTCCATGTCGATCAAGCCCAATTCGTCGGACAACAAACGCCAGCCCCGGTTTACCAAGGCAGCACAGAGCGTACTCTTCCCCGACCCCGGTGGCGCGGGGAAGACAAATGCGCGGCCATTTCGCTCTACAACCGCGGCGTGGACAATTAAATACTGATGCGCGTGCGCAGCAACGCACCAATTGAGTCCCCACTCAAGCATTGCAAACGCCTGATGCGCCGGCAACGGCGTAAACGAAGGACGACCGTCAAAGTAAAAACGAACAAGAGGGGAAATCCACTTCCGAATACCTGGCTCGTACGAAACCCTAACCTGAAAATCGGTAAAGGACTGCGCGTCTGCAAGCGGGAAATCGGAATACATTTCCCGAAGGCTATCCCGGATAACCGGGATATCGGACTGGATGCGCGCAACAAAAGGAGACATCCGAAGATAGACCCCATCAGCCATCAGCATCGCACCGACTTCGCCCTGGTCTAAATCGCCTAGCTTCAAGAACCCGCCGAAGCGATGAGTTGGCAAGAGCTCAACTCTTCAATAGAAACTCTCAACGAGGTTTCGACAGCGCTGGAATCTTCGTCCGGATACTTCACCAGAAAAGACTCAAGGAGATCAGATAGCGTTCTTTCTTTTACCGCCAACAACGAAAAAACGAGATATGAGAGATACCGGATCAAGTGCGTATCACCAGACAGGGAATCAAAGGCAATTACGAAATCGTCATCGTCAAAACAAACGAACCGAACTGCCGCATCACGTTCTGAACGCAGGCACCGCCAGACTATATTCGTCAAGACGTGCAGAAACTACCGAATAATATAGTTTAGGTAGAGGTAATCAACCACTTGGGTTTGACTCCAAAAATCACCACCGACGGAAGGCTTGAAATTGGTTACTGCCATCAGCTTTAGCTGATCGAGATTGACGCATTTTTCGTGGTTGAACGGGTCAATTAGGGGACTCAAGAGTTTAAAGTTCAACTGAGCCGCAAGCGTCGCCGCCCCAAAATTTTGACGCCCGTTGGCAAATACGCTAATAGCAGTAGATGCCACACTGACTCCTGTGGGTATTTGTATCGACAATGTAGTAGCAAGCATTCCCACAGTAACTTTAGTGTAGTCAAAGACGCCATTGGTTTTTGTGCTGCTATTCTCTATTCCTGGATATTTTGTCTTCAGATAGTTCCATGGCTTGCCAACACCAGACATTGCGCCGTTGTAGTTACTATTGTTTTTCCAATCACTGACATACCAACCTTCGTCGGCAACCTTTGGGTGTGCAGTATCGTTTTTCAGACTTGTCGTAGGGTTGAGCAATTCCGACCCCCAAGCAGACGTTGTTTTACAATGCCAAGCCAGCACCGGCCGGCTCGCCAGTGTCACACCGACAGCGACAGCACCTTTTCGAAACAGATCCCGACGGACAACACCCAACGCGCCTAACGAAGCGCTTTCGGCACTTTTAACGGATTCAGCCGTAGGCTGTTCAGAAATATCTACACGCTCATTCATCTCGGTAACTCCGCAGTGCGAGCATCGCAACAGAAGGTTAATACGCCATCAAGTCAAAAATGTGGCTAATTTCACAGACCATGATCGCTAGTCTACTAGCAATAAACAAACCATGACCAATCAACACGCAACAACCCACTGATTATGCATGAAATATATATCAGCCACCCATGCAGAATAGCGAAAAACAAAATCAGTGTAAAAAAATCCGACAATTTCCTTGCTGCTAAAAGGGGGGCTCCACCGGCAAGGGGTTATCTGAGACAGGGATAGCTATTGATGAACAAAGCCTGCGCACCAGGTGAAACACAATCCCCGACATGAAAATGGTGTGCCCGGAGGGACTCGAACCCCCGACCTGCTGCTTAGAAGGCAGCTGCTCTATCCAGTTGAGCTACGGGCACTTGAGGGTGAATCTAGAAAATTGGTCGGGGCGGTGGGATTCGAACTCACGACCCTCTGCTCCCAAAGCAGATGCGCTACCAGGCTGCGCTACGCCCCGACACGAGAGACGGCATTCTATCACCGTCCGGAAAACCGCACCAGATCAAGAGCCTATCTTTGTGCAATAAAGAATCCTTGCCCACAGGCTGTCTTCATGATATTTAATCGCTTTTTTCGTCACTAGGACGCACCAGAACATGGCAGAAGAACTGCTCCACAAACACTTCGCTCCGTACCAGCCGAAAACCGGCGAGGACTACATGAGTGCGAAGCAACTGACACATTTCCGCAAAATTCTCGAGACGCTCAAAAAGGAATTGGGCGAGGATATCGACCGCACTGTTCATACCATGCAGGACGAAGCAACGGTGTTTGCCGACCCGAACGATCGCGCCAGCCAGGAAACCGACATGGCGATCGAATTGCGCAACCGTGACCGCGAACGCAAGCTGATCAAGAAGATCGATGAGACCCTCGCCAGCATCGAAAGTGGCGATTATGGCTTCTGCAACAAGTGTGGTGTCGAGATCGGCATCAAGCGCCTGGAAGCCCGCCCTACGGCAACGCTGTGCATCGATTGCAAGACGCTGGACGAGCTCAAGGAAAAACAGATGGCGAAGTAATTCGCCTTTTTGGCATTGCTACGGTCAACCGGAAAAAATGCCGAAAAACAAAGGGCGCCGCAAGGCGCCCTTTGTGCATTCAGACTAAGCTGAAGTTTATTGCTGCTCTTGAGCTGCTTCGTTGGCAATCGGCTGGGCAGCCGCAGTGCCTTCTTCAGAAGCAGCAGCCTTCATCGACAGCTTGACGCGACCGCGGTCGTCGGTTTCGAGAACCTTGACGCGAACGATCTGGCCTTCCTTGACGTAGTCTTCGACCTTGTTGACACGTTCCTGAGCGATCTGGGAGATGTGCAGCAGACCATCCTTGCCCGGCAGGACGGAAACGATTGCACCGAAATCAAGAATCTTGAGCACGGTACCTTCGTAGATCTTGCCGATTTCGACTTCTGCCGTGATCGCATCGATACGGGCACGGGCAGCGGCGGCAGCTTCACCACTACTGGAAGCGATGGTGATGGTGCCATCATCCTGGATATCGATCGTGGTGCCGGTTTCTTCGGTCAGGGCGCGGATAACAGCGCCGCCCTTGCCAATGACGTCACGGATCTTTTCCGGATTGATTTTGAAGGTGTACAGACGCGGTGCGTAGGCCGACATTTCTTCACGCGGGCCAGCAGCAGCTTCCTGCATCAGATTCAGGATATGGATGCGAGCATCCTTGGCCTGGGCCAGGGCAACCTGCATGATTTCCTTGGTAATGCCCTGGATCTTGATGTCCATCTGCAGCGCGGTGATACCGCTGGTCGAACCAGCGACCTTGAAGTCCATGTCGCCAAGGTGATCCTCGTCGCCCAGGATATCGGTCAGCACGGCGAAACGGTTGCCGTCCTTGATCAGACCCATGGCGATACCGGCAACGTGCGCCTTGAGCGGTACGCCGGCGTCCAGCAGGGCTAGACAGCCACCGCAAACAGAGGCCATCGAGGACGAACCGTTGGATTCGGTGATTTCCGAAACCAGACGCATCGAGTAGGAGAAGTCTTCCGGCTTCGGCAGCACGGCGAGCAGCGCGCGCTTGGCCAGACGGCCGTGACCGATTTCGCGACGCTTCGGCGTACCGACACGACCGCATTCGCCGGTGGCGTACGGGGGCATGTTGTAATGCAGCATGAAGCGGTCACGGTACTCACCAGCCAGCGCGTCGATGATCTGCTCGTCGCGGTTGGTACCGAGCGTGGCAACAGCCAGCGCCTGGGTTTCGCCACGGGTGAACAGGGCCGAGCCGTGGGTCCGCGGCAGGACGCCGGAACGCATGGTGATCGGACGCACGGTGCGCGTGTCGCGACCGTCAATGCGCGGGGCACCGCTCAGGATGCGGCCGCGAACGATGGAAGCTTCAATTTCGTGGAACAGGTTGCCGACGGTATTTTCGTCAGGCGCGCCCTCGCCCTGGCACAGGGCGGCAATGGCTTCAGCACGGATGACCTTGACGGCCTGGCTACGCGTTTGCTTGACGGTGATGCTGTAGGCTTCTTCGAGCTTGGCGCTGACCAGCGCGAACAGGCTGGCAACCAGTGCTTCGTCCTTCGGGGCAGCTTGCCATTCCCATTCCGGCTTGCCGGCTTCTTCGACGAGTTCGTTGATGGCGTTGATCGCCTTCTGCATTTCGGTGTGACCGAAAACAACGGCGCCGAGCATGATTTCTTCGGACAGCTGGTCGGCTTCCGACTCAACCATCAGCACGGCAGCTTCGGTACCGGCGACGACGAGGTCGAGCTGGCTGCCCTTGAGCTGGCTCAAGGTCGGGCATAGGACGTACTGGCCGTCGATGTAACCAACGCGGGCAGCGCCGATCGGGCCGTTGAACGGCACGCCGGAAATAGCCAGGGCGGCGGAAGCGCCGATCAGGGCCGGGATATCGGAATCAACTTCCGGGTTCAGCGACATCACTGTAGCGATGACCTGGACTTCGTTGTAGAAGCCTTCCGGGAACAGCGGGCGGATCGGACGATCGATCAGGCGGCAGGTCAGCGTTTCCTTTTCGGAAGGACGGCCTTCGCGCTTGAAGAAGCCACCGGGAATACGGCCGGCAGCGTAGGTCTTTTCCTGGTAATCAACGGTCAGCGGGAAGAAATCCTGGCCCGGCTTGGCACTCTTGGCAGCCACAACGGTGACCAGAACCACGGTTTCTTCCATGGAAACGAGGACGGCACCGCCAGCCTGGCGGGCAACTTCACCGGTTTCGATGGTGACTTGATGGGCACCATAGGCGAATGTTTTTTTCACGACGTTAAACATATTTTCCTTTCACTCTCAACACAATAAACAACGATTTATCAACAACTTACAATAGACAACAACAAACAGTACTGCAAAAAATAAAAAAAGCGGCCGGGATAAACCGGGCCGCTCTTTCGTGGCGTCGATCTCGCTTACTTGCGCAGACCGAGCTTGGTAATCAGGGTGCGGTAAGAATCGATGTTCTTGCCCTTGAGGTAATCCAGCAACTTGCGACGCTGATTGACCATGCGCAGCAGACCACGACGGGAGTGGTGATCCTTCTTGTGCTCTTTGAAGTGCGGGGTCAGATCGTTGATGCGGGCGGTCAGCAAGGCAACCTGGACTTCCGGAGAACCGGTATCGCCCTTGGCGCGCTGGAATTCGGCGACGACGCCGGCTTTGACTTCAGTAGTGAATGCCATTTCAAACTCTCTTTCATGAAAACGACGCCGCCCCGGTTTGATAGAGCCAGCGCCAGTGGATAAAATTTTCCGTTGGCGACGGAAAGCGTTGGATTATATCAGTTAATCAGCGAGTTGAACCAGCCGTTTTGGCCACAAACGATCCCCGGAGCCCGGTTCGCCGATACCAATCAGCTTGCCATTCTCATAGACGCGGATCTTGCCACTCAGGCCGGGCGGCAAATCAACCGGATTACCGTGGCTGAAACGCTGCGCCGCCTCACCTTCGACAGTCAGGATGGGCAGCGTGAGCAACAGCGCATCGACCGGCTTGAGGCGCGTCATGCGCCCTGCTTCGTCCAGACCTTCCAGCTCGGCCAGGGTAACGGCGCCGTCCAGCTCAAGATCGCCAACCCGGGTCCGGCGCAGGGCCGTCAGATGTGCGCCGCAACCGAGTACTGCGCCGATGTCGGCGGCCAGAACACGGATGTAGGTGCCCTTGCTACACGCCACGCGAAGCGTCAGAGAGTCACCGGCAAAGTCGAGCAGATCAATGGCGTAAATCGTCACCGCCCTCGCCTCGCGCTCGACTTCTATCCCTTGGCGAGCCAGTTCATAGAGTGGCCGACCGTCACGCTTCAGGGCCGAATGCATCGGTGGAATCTGCTGAATATCGCCAGTGAATTGCGGCAGCAATTTCAAAATTGCGGCTTTTTCCGTGTTGACCGTGGAAGTCGCCGTCACCTTGCCTTCGGCGTCGCCGGAATCGGTGGTCACACCGAGTTTTAGGACAGCCTCGTAGGTCTTGTCCGCGTCGAGCAAATCAGCCGAGAATTTCGTCGCCTCGCCGAAACACAGCGGCAACAAGCCAGTCGCCAGCGGGTCGAGCGTGCCGGTATGGCCGCCCTTGGCCGCCGAGAACAAGCGGCGCGCCTTTTGCAGCGCGTCGTTGGAGGTCAATCCGATGGGTTTGTCGAGCAACAGCACACCATCGACCTGTTTCCAGGTCTTCTTGACTTGCATGGGGCGCTTATTCTTCCGGTGTCAGATCGCTCAGCGCGTTGGCCTGATCGATCAACAGAGACATGCTGGCACCGTGCTCGATGGAGTTGTCGTAAACGAAATGCAACTCCGGCAAGGTATGGATATGTATACGACGACCCAGTTCGCGACGGAGGAAACCGGACGCCCGCTTCAGGCCGCGCTCGATCTCTTCCAGATGCTCGGAATTGAGCGTCGCGTAAAACACCTTGGCATGGGCGTAATCCGGCGTCAGCTCGACAGCTGTCAGGCTAATCATGCCGACACGCGGATCCTTCAATTCTGTCCGAATCAGATCGGCAAGGTCGCGGCGTACCTGCTCCGCGACCCGGTCACTACGCTGAAATCCTTTTTTCTTCATTACAGCGAGCGTGCCACTTCCTGAATTTCGTAAGCTTCCAGCTGGTCGCCAACCTGAATGTCGTTATTGCCGCGCAGCGACAGACCACATTCGAAGTTGGAACGCACTTCCTTGACGTCGTCCTTGAAGCGCTTGAGCGAGTCTAGTTCGCCATCCCACTGAACCACGTGGTTGCGCAGCAGACGGACGCGGGAATTGCGCTTGACGAAGCCCTCCAGCACGTAACAGCCGGCGATGGCGCCAACCTTGGAAACCTGGAAGACCTGGCGAATTTCGACCATGCCGGTAATCTGTTCGCGCTTCTCCGGCGACAGCATGCCGGAAAGAGCTGCCTTGACCTCATCAACCGCGTCGTAAATCACGTTGTAGTAACGGATATCGACACCGAAGGTTTCGGCCAGCTTGCGCGAACCAGCATCAGCACGGATGTTGAAGCCGATGATGACGGCGCCGGAAGCCTGGGCCAGATTGACGTCGGATTCGCTGATCGCGCCGACGGCACCGTGGATGATCTGAACACGGACTTCGTCGTTCGACAGCTTGGACAGTGTCTGAACCAGCGCTTCCTGCGAACCTTGCACGTCGGCCTTGACGATCAGCGGCAGGGTCTTGACCTCGCCTTCCGTCATCTGGACGAACATGTTTTCAAGCTTGGCGGCCTGTTGCTTGGCCAGCTTGACGTCGCGGAACTTGCCCTGACGGAACAGCGCGATTTCACGCGCCTTCTTTTCGTCGGTAAGCACGATGGCTTCTTCACCAGCAGCCGGCACATCGGACAAGCCGAGAATTTCGACCGGGATGGACGGACCCGCTTCGTTGATCGGCTTGCCGTTCTCGTCGAGCATGGCACGAACGCGACCGAAGACCTGGCCGGCCAGCACGACATCGCCGCGCTTGAGCGTACCGGACTGAACAAGCATCGTTGCCACGGCACCACGCCCCTTGTCGAGACGCGCTTCGATGATCAGGCCCTTGGCCGGTGCATCCTTCTGCGCCTTCAATTCGAGGACTTCTGCCTGGAGCAGGACCTGTTCGAGCAGTTCGTCGATGCCGGTACCCTTCTTGGCCGACACCGAGATGAATGGCGAATCGCCGCCGTACTCTTCCGGAATGACGCCTTCGGCAACCAGTTCCTGCTTGACGCGATCGGCGTTGGCATCCGGCTTGTCGATCTTGTTGACCGCAACCACCAGCGGCACACCGGCCGCCTTGGCGTGGTGGATCGCTTCCTTGGTTTGCGGCATGACGCCGTCGTCGGCCGCCACGACCAGAATGACGATGTCGGTCGCCTTGGCACCGCGGGCTCGCATGGCCGTAAAGGCTTCGTGACCCGGGGTATCGAGGAAGGTAACCATGCCACGATCAGTTTCGACGTGGTAGGCGCCGATGTGCTGGGTAATGCCGCCGGCTTCGCCAGCCGCCACCTTGGCACGACGAATGTAGTCGAGCAGCGAGGTCTTGCCGTGATCGACGTGACCCATGACAGTCACCACCGGGGCGCGCGGCTCGAGCGGCACATCCTTGTGATCGGCCGACTCTTCGAGGAAGGCATCCGGATCGTCCAGCTTGGCGGCGAACGCCTTGTGGCCCATTTCCTCGACGACAATCATCGCCGTTTCCTGGTCCAGCACCTGGTTGATGGTGACCATCGAACCCATCTTCATCATGACCTTGATGATTTCGATAGCCTTGATGGCCATCTTGTGCGCCAGATCGGTGACGGAAATGGTTTCAGGAATATGTACTTCACGAATGACCTGCTCGGTCGGCGCCTGGAAGCTGCCCTGACCATCGTCATCCTTGTGCGACTTCTTGTGGCCGCCACGACCGCTCTTCCAGGAGTTGCCAATATCGGAACCACGGGTCTTCAGGCCACCCTTTTTCTTGCCGTCGTCGGCAACGCGCCCCTTGTCACCCTTCTTGCCCGGAGCATCCGGCTTCTTGTGCAAAGTGCCCTTGTCAGCAGCCGGCGCGGTGCCTTCGCCAGCCTTGGCGGCGGCGGCTGACTGCTGCTTGGCCAGCTCGGCAACCTTGGCGGCGGCTGCAGCAACCTCTGCCTGCTGACGCATGCGGACCAGCTCAGCTTCACGCGCCTGCTTCTCGCGCAGCTCTCGCTCCTGAATTTCGCGCAGTGTCGTGTAGCGACGGGACTCAACCTCGCGAGCCTTCAATTCCTTCTCGCCGATAATCGCAGCACGGTCCAAAATAACCGGACCCGGCTTCTCGACAACGGGTTCTACCACCGGCTCGACCGGTGCCTCAACCTTCACCTCGACCGGTACTTCGACCACCGGCTCAGGGATGACCTCAACCACCGGTTCCGGAATAGGCTCCGGTTCCGGGGCTAATTCGACCTCGGGCATCTCGGGCTCAAGTTCGAGCGCTTCGAGTTCTGCCTCCGGCACGTGCTCGCCGACTTCGCGTTTCATCAGAACGCGCTTCTTGCGCACCTCGACCTGAACGGTGCGGGCACGACCATGCGAATCGGTCGCCTTGATTTCGGAAGTCTGCTTGCGAGTCAGCGTAATCTTGGTCTTCGACTCGTCACCATGCGCGCGGCGCAGGTAATCGAGCAGCTTGGCCTTGTCTTGATCGTTCAACGCATCGTTAGCACTCTCCTTGCCCACACCAGCCTTGCTCAATTGCTCGAGCAGGGCCGTGACCGGCATTTTGAGTTCAACGGCAAATTGTGAAACTGTTGTTGCGGACATACTTTGCTACCTCCCGCTCACTCGAACCAGTGAGCCCGTGCCGTCAGAATGAGTACCTTGGCACGCTCGTCGTCGATGCCGGTCATTTCCGTCAATTCATCTACCGCCAGTTCCGCGAGATCATCGCGGGTCTTGACGTCGTGACCTGCCAGTTTCGCGGCCAATTCCTTGCTCATTCCCTCCAGACCCATGAGGTCATCGGAAACATTTTCCAGCTTTTCTTCGGTCGCAATCGCTTCCGTCAGCAGAACATTGCGGGCACGGTTGCGGAGTTCATTGACGATCCCCTCGTCCAGCCCTTCGATTTCGAGCATTTCAGCCAACGGTACATAAGCCACTTCTTCCAGCGACGAGAAGCCTTCCTCGATCAAAAGGTCAGCCAATTCTTCGTCGATGTCCAGCTTTTCCATGAAGGTGACGCGGGTCACGGCGTATTCAGCTTCGGACCTCTTGGCCGACTCGTCCTGGGTCATCAGATTGATGGTCCAGCCGGTCAGTTCGGAAGCCAGACGAACGTTCTGACCATTGCGACCAATGGCAATAGCCAAGTTGTCTTCGTCAACAACCACGTCCATGGCGTGCTTTTCCTCATCAACAACGATGGAAGAAACCTCGGCCGGCGACAACGCGCCGATCACGAACTGTGCCGGATCAGCCGACCACAGCACGATGTCAATATTTTCGCCGCCGATTTCGTTGCGTACGGCAGTGACGCGGGAACCGCGCAGACCGACGCAGGTTCCGATCGGATCAACGCGCGGGTCGTTGGATTTGACGGCGATCTTGGCGCGCAGACCGGGGTCGCGGGCACAGGCCTTCAATTCCATGAGGCCGTCGGCGATTTCTGGCACTTCCATGTCGAACAGCTTGATGACAAATTCCGGTGCAGTACGCGACAGGATGATCTGCGGGCCGCGGGCATTGCGGTCGATACGCAGCAGATAGGCGCGAATGCGGTCGCCGATGCGCAGATTTTCCTTGGGGATCATCTGGTCGCGCGGCAGCAGGGCTTCGATCTTGCCGGCTTCGACAATGGCGTTGCCACGCTCCATACGCTTGATGGTGCCGGAAACGACATGTTCCTTGCGGTCTAGGAAGTCAGACAGGATCTGCTCACGCTCGGCATCGCGAATTTTCTGCAGAATGACCTGCTTGGCTGCCTGAGCGCCGATGCGACCGAAATCGATCGGCTCGAGGCCTTCTTCGAGGGTGTCGCCGGATTCGATTTCCGGATCGTCCTTCTGGGCTTCCGACAGCGGAATTTCTACGTATTCGTTGACGTATTCGTTGTCCGGCACAACCTGCCAGCGACGGAAGGACTCGTAGCTACCCGTATTGCGGTCGATCGACACGCGCACTTCGGCCTCGTCGTTGATACGCTTCTTGGTAGCCGACGCAAGGGCCAGCTCAAGGGCGCCAAAAACGATTTCCTTGGCAACATTCTTTTCGCGGGCGAGTGCATCAACCAGCAGCAATATTTCACGGCTCATGGGCTAAAACCTCCTAGTCCTTCAGTCGAAACGAGGCACCAGACGTGCCTTCTCGATATTATTGAATTCCAGTTCCACATCATCTTTTGCAAGGCGCAGACCAACCTTGCCATCCTTGCAGCCCAGCAGTTCGCCCTGGAAGTTCCGGCGACCGCCATGCGGAATACGCAACTTGATCTGAATCTCCTGACCGGCAAAGCGCTCGAAGTCTTCGGCTTTCTTGACGACGCGATCAAGCCCCGGCGAAGAAATCTCAAGACGGTCGAAATCGAAGTTTTCCACCTCGAAAACGCGCGTCAATTGATTGGAGACCTTGGCGCAATCCTCGACGTCAATCCCCGTCGCCCGACCCGGCGCATCGATGAAGACACGAATCGTCCGCCCACGCGGCGACATCTCGACATCAACGAGTTCATAACCCAGACCGACAACCGTCGTTTCCAGCAGTGCGTTTAAATCCATAGCCACAAATAAAAAATGGGCGAAACGCCCACCTCATGAAAAAAAGATGCCCCGCCAAAAACGACGGGAGGAACAAACCCGTGAATTATAACGGATTTATTCCCCTTCGACAATCGATTTAGCTTCTCTCAGGGCCCTTTCGGGGCGCCGGCGCGTTGTTTTCAAGGTCGCGCAGCAGCATTTTGATTTCAACCTCTTTGAGCTCGCGCGCCATGCCGCGTTTCAATTGTGGCGGCAGAACAAACGGGCCGTAGCGTACACGGATCAATCGGCTGACCGTAACGCCGACCGCTTCGAACATGCGCCGCACTTCGCGATTGCGGCCTTCGAAAATCGTCACGCGATACCAGTGGTTGGCTCCCTCGCCGCCACCGTCGTGCAATGTCCCGAAATTGGCCCGGCCATCCTCAAGTTCGACGCCATGCAGCAATTGCTGTTGCGCTTCGAGCGTCAGTTCGCCAAGCACGCGAACAGCGTACTCGCGGACCAGTTCCGAACTCGGATGCATGAGTTTGTTGGCTAGGTCGCCAGAGGTCGTGAAAATCAGCAGGCCGGAGGTGTTGAAGTCGAGACGGCCGACGTTGATCCAGCGGCCGCCACGCATGCGAGGCAGCGCGGCGAATACCGACGGACGGCCATCCGGGTCGTCGCGCGAGACGATTTCGCCTTCCGGCTTGTGGTACATCAGGACGCGCGGCGGACGGGTGCTGCCGGTGAAGCGGATGTTGATCAACCGGCCGCCGATCTTGACCTTGTCGGTCGGCACGACGGACTGGCCGATGGTTGCAACGACACCATTGACAGTGACCTTGCCGGCCGAAATCCACTCTTCCATTTCGCGACGCGAACCAACGCCAGCCTGAGCCAGAATCTTCTGCAGACGCTCCGGTTTGGCTTCGACCACCGCCTTGCCATTGCGCGCAATGTTGCCCCGGCTGGCCCGTCCGGTTGCCGGCAGTGCAGCACGACGGCGCGGCTTGGGCGCCTCGACCACTTCTTCGGCTTCTGGCGCCTCATCGTGGGCATTGCGGGAGGTGCGGCCACGCGGGGCCGGATTGTTACGGTCAACCGGAAATTCCGGCCTTTTTTGAAATCCGCCCGGCTTGCTGGCGGAACGAAGGGGTGTGCGTTTATTGGTTTTCATAATTCAGCTCCAGTGTCTGGGCGATTTGTTCGAGCGGCGGCAGTTCGCTGACGCTACGCAATCCCAGATCATCGAGAAATTGCTTGGTGGTGGCAAACAGGGCCGGCCGTCCTGGTGTTTCGCGATGGCCGACAACGTCGATCCAGCCGCGCTCTTCGAGTGTTTTGACGACGTTGGTGTTGACTGCGACGCCGCGAATTTCCTCGATGTCACCGCGCGTCACCGGTTGACGATAGGCGATGATGGCCAAGGTTTCGAGGACGGCACGCGAGTATTTCGGCGGCCGCTCCGGATTCAGGCGCTCCAGATAAGGCAGGTATTCGGCCCGCGTCCGAAAGCGCCAGCCGGAGGCGAGCTGGATCAGTTCGACCGGACGTTCGGCCCATTCCTCGCGCAACTCATCGAGCAGCTTGCGCAGGGTATCGGTCGACAAATCCTCGTCGAACATCTTTTTCATTTCGCTGTGCGACATCGGCTCGCGCGCGGCGAGCAGCGCGGCCTCAAGCACTCTCTTGACCTGGCTCGGTTCCACCTTGATGCACTCGGACGTAAATGGGTTGAAAGGCTTCGGTCTGGGTGATTTCGATCAGTTTTTCACGGCCCAGTTCAAGCATGGCGATGAAATGGACGACCAACCCTTGCACGCCCATTTCCGGGTCGAACAGGGTTTCGAACTGGACGAAACCACCTTTGGCCTGCAAGGCGCGCAGGATGATGCCCATGTGCTCGCGCACCGACAATTCTTCGCGCCCGATCTGGTGATGCTTTTTCAGACCAGCCTGGCGGACGACCGCCATCCAGGCTTCCTTGAGGTCATCGACCGAGACTTCCGGCTGGCGGACCAGCAGCGATTTCTCGACCAGTGTCTCGACCCAGAAAAACTCCCGCTCGGCCTGTGGCATCGCGTTCAGATTCTGGCCGGCGAGCTTCATCTGCTCGTACTCCATGAGCCGGCGGACCAGTTCGGCGCGTGGATCTTCCGCCTCGTCGCCCTCGCCCAGCTTCGGCCGCGGCAGCAGCATACGCGACTTGATCTCGATGAGCATCGCCGCCATCACGAGGTAATCGGCAGCCAGTTCGAGATTGCTCGCCCGCATTGCCTCGACGTAATCGAGGTACTGTCGGGTGAGCGGCGCCATCGGGATATCCAGGATATCGATGTTGGCGCGGCGAATCATGTACAACAGGAGGTCAAGCGGCCCCTCGAAGGCATCGAGCATGATGGCCAGCGCATCCGGCGGGATGTAGAGGTCGAGCGGCATCTGCTCCAGCGGTTGCCCGTAAACGCGGGCTACCGGCTCAACTTCGCCAACCGCAAGCACTTCGAGGACGTCACTCATGCGATCAGGAGGCCGCAGCGCGGCCCTTGCCCTTGTAATGCAGATGCAGGTTGCGGAAGTAGATGATCAACCCGAGACCCTGCCCGAAAATGAAGACTGGGTCATTGCGGTGCACGGCATAGACGGTCAACACAACACCGCCAAGGATGCTGAAATACCAGAAAGCGACCGGCACGACGACCTGCTTGGCTTTCTCGCTCGACCACCACTGGACGACAAAACGCATCATGAACAGGCCCTGGCCACCAAAACCGATGGCGATCCAGATCAGGGTTTCCCAGTCGTAGCCGAACATCAGCGGTATTCCAGCCCCATCGCTTCGCGTACGTCGCGCATGGTCTCGCGGGCGTATTCCCGTGCCTTCTCGCAGCCATCGGCGATGATGTTCTTGACCAGGGTCGGATCGTCGAGATAGACCTGCGCCCGCTCGCGCATCGGCGCCTGTTCCTTGAGGATGGCGTCAATCACCGGCTGCTTGCACTCGATACAACCGATGCCAGCCGTGCGGCAACCTTGCTGGACCCACTCCTTGCAAGCATCGTTGGAATAGACCAGATGCAGTTGCCAGACCGGGCACTTGGCCGGATCGCCCGGATCGGTACGGCGCACGCGGGCCGGATCGGTCGGCATGCTCTTGACCTTCTTGGCGACCGATTCCTCGGATTCGCGCATGGTGATCGTGTTGTTGTACGACTTGGACATCTTCTGGCCATCCAGTCCCGGCATTTTGGAAGCCTCGGTCAGCAGGTAGCCCGGCTCGACCAGAATCATCTTGCCGGTCCCCTCAAGGTAGCCGAACAGTCTTTCGCGGTCGACCGCGGAAAGATGCTGAATTTCATTAAGAATGGCCTTGGCCTGTTCGACGGCTTCGCGGTCGCCATTCTGCTGGAAGCGGGTACGCATCTCTTCGTAGAAGCGCGCCTTCTTGCTGCCCAGTTTCTTGACGGCCTCGCGCGCCTTGTCCTCGAAGCCCGGTTCGCGGCCATACATGTGATTGAAACGACGGGCCAACTCACGGGTGAATTCAACGTGCGGAATCTGGTCTTCGCCAACCGGCACCTTGTCGGCGCGGTAAATCAGGATGTCGGCGCTCATCAGCAGCGGATAGCCGAGGAAGCCGTAGGTCGTCAGATCCTTACCAGCCAGCTTTTCCTGCTGATCCTTGTAGGTCGGCACACGCTCCAGCCAGCCGAGCGGCGTCATCATCGACATGAGCAGATGCAGCTCGGCGTGCTCGGGCACCTTGGACTGGATGAACAGCGTAGCCTGCTTGGGATCGACACCGGCCGCCAGCCAGTCGACGACCATGTCCATCGAGGCCTTCTCGATACCCTGCGGATTGTCGTACTGGGTGGTCAGGGCATGCCAATCGGCGACGAAGAACAGACAGGGATACTTGTGCTGGAGCTCGATCCAGTTTTTGAGAACGCCATGGTAGTGGCCAAGATGCAGCGACCCGGTCGGGCGCATGCCGGAGAGAACACGTTCTGCGTACATATTATTTAATAGAGACCGAAAATGAGTGCGATAAGCCCGGCTGACGTATTGACCAGCGGAGTCATGATTACGCCGAGGATACCGGTGAACAACAGCACCAGCAAAATGGGAAAGCCCCAGGGCTCAAGCCTGGCGAACTTCCATGCCAACGAATGCGGCAGCAGGCTGACGGCGATCCGCCCGCCATCAAGTGGCGGCAAGGGAAACAGATTGAGCACCATCAACACACAATTGATCTGGATACCCATTTCAGCCATGCGTGCCAGCGGCGTACTGAAAAACTGCGGCAGCAACCACGAAAGTTGGAAAGCCAGCGCCCACAGGCAGGCCATGAGCAGATTGGCACCCGGCCCGGCAGCGGCGACCCAGAACATGTCTTTTTTGGGATTGCGCAGACGGTTAAAATCGACCGGCACCGGCTTGGCATAGCCGAACAGGAAATTGCCGCCGGAAAAGAGCAGGATGCTGAGCGGGATCAGGATGGTGCCGACCGGATCTATATGGCGCAACGGGTTCAGGCTGATTCGCCCTTGCTGCCAGGCGGTCGGATCGCCGAAATATCGGGCAGCGTAGCCGTGGGCGGCTTCGTGCAGGGTGATGGCAAAAACCAGCGGCAGAGCAAGGATCGCAATGGTCTGGATGATGGCGTTGATATCCAGCATGTTTCAGGCCAATCCGAACAGTTCAAGCGGACCGCGACCAGCCCGAATCAGCTCCGGCGAAGCTCCGGTCAGGTCGATAACCGTCGTCGGTTCGGTGCCACAAGGACCGCAGTCGAGGATCAGTTCCAGCTGGTCATCGAGGCGATCCTGGATTTCCCAGCCTTCAGTCAGCGAAAACTCGTCGCCCGGCAATTGCAGGGTGGTCGTCAGCAGCGGCTCGTTCAGTTCTTCGAGCAAGGCCAGTGCCACCGGATGATCCGGCACGCGCAGGCCGATGGTCTTGCGTTTCGGGTGCATGACCCGGCGCGGCAATTCCTTGGACCCTTCGAGAATGAAGGTATAGCTGCCCGGCGTCGCCGCCTTGAGCAAACGATACTGGGCGTTGTCGACCCGGGCAAAATGGGCGATTTCGGAGAGATCGCGGACCATCAGCGTCAGGTGATGGCGCTCATCCATCTGGCGGATCAGGCGGATGCGATCGAGCGCTTCCTTGTCGCCGAGATGACAACCAAGGGCATAGCAGGAATCAGTCGGCAGGGCGACAATCGCACCCTTGCGAATGAAGTCGGCAGCCTGAACGAGCAGACGCTGCTGCGGCGATTCCGGATGAATATTGACGACGCGGGCCATGCTCAGACCACCAGACGCCAAACCGGCTTGAGATCTTCCGGCAGTTGCGGAAGCTTGCCGAGATCGACATAACTTTCGTCCGGCCCGTGAAAATCGGAGCCACGTGAGGCGTGAAACGCGTAGTGCCGGGCCAGACGGGCAAAATGCATGACATGGTCGGGTGAATGGCTGCCGCAGGTCACTTCGATGCCCTGCCCGCCTACATCCTTGAAATCATCAAGAAAATGACGCATGTCGGCGCCCGACATCTTGTAACGTGCCGGATGTGCGACAACCGCCACGCCGCCGGCACCGGTGATCCAGCCGACGGCTTCGTCGAGCGTTGCCCAGCGATGATCGACATACCCCGGTTTGCCCGACGCGAGGTAATGCTGGAATACGCCCGGCACATCGCGGGCGATGCCGATTGAGACCATATAGCGGGCAAAATGGGCGCGCGAGATCAGGCTCGGATTGGTCACAAAGCACAAGGCACCTTCATAGACACCAGGGATGCCGATAGCGGCAAGCGCGTCGCCCATGCGTCTGGCACGCTCGATACGTCCGACACGCAACTCGTCGAGGCCGCCGCTCAATGCGGGGTTGGCCGGATCGAAGCCAAGACCAACGACATGGATGGGCACGCCGCGCCATTCGATGGAGATTTCGACACCATTGACGAAGCCCATGCCTGCTTCTTCAGCCGCTACTCTGGCCTCTGCCAGACCGCCGAGATCGTCGTGATCGGTCAGCGCCCAAAGATCGACTCCATTCCCTGCTGCGCGCCCCGCCACGACCCGAGGCGGCAAAAACCCGTCGGAAACGATGGAGTGGCTATGAAAATCGAAATTGGCTGGCGTCACAGGTAAGCAGTTGAAGGCAAACGAAGATTCTAGCACGAACGAGGCCATGCCCTGAGCCCCTTGTGCGGTGCAGCAGGTTGATCAGACCGCAGCATCCCGTTATAGTGCCACCCGTTCCGTGGGAGAGCGCAGATCCGTCTGCCGCCGAAGGCGCAAATCCACCCGAAAACGCTCAGGCAAAAGGACCGCGGAACAAGGCATTGGTAGTCTGCTTCGCAATTGGCAAAACATGAAAGCTGGTCTTTGCGCCCCTGGCGTTGTTGCTCATCCTCGCGATAGCTGCGGCTATCGCTGCGGTTCGCGCCTAGCCAGGAACGCAAATCCGGCACTTTCATTCAGTTCCGCCAATTGCGAAGCAGACCACTAGCCAAAAAACTCTGGAGAGCGATGGAGACTACGGTCTACGTCCACCGATGGGGCAAATCTCTCAGGTATCGAGGACAGAGGGGTGAAACGAAAGGCCATTCTTTCGTTTCACCCTTTTTCCGTTTCTAGAACCGACGTTAACAAACGCTCGTAAAGGATTGATATGCTGAAGAAAACGGTTTTGAATGCCGCTCACCGCGCAATGAATGCCCGGATGGTCGATTTCGGTGGTTGGGACATGCCGGTGAACTACGGCTCGCAGATCGAGGAGCACAATGCGGTTCGCAACAACTGCGGCATGTTCGACGTTTCGCACATGTGCCCGGTCGATGTCGTCGGCGCCGATTGCCGCCCCTTCCTCTCCCGCCTCGTCGCCAACGATGTGGCCAAACTCAAGGTTTCCGGCAAGGCGCTCTACGCCGCCATGCTCAATGATGCCGGCGGCGTCATCGACGACCTGATCATCTATTTCCTGACCGACACGCGCTTCCGCATCGTCGTCAATGCCGGCACGGCCGAGAAGGATCTGGCCTGGATGCAGACCAAGGTCGCCGAATGGAAGCTCGACGTCACCATCACCCAACGCCGCGATGGCGCCAACAATCTCGGCATCATCGCCGTACAGGGCCCGAATGCCCGCGCCAAGGTCTGGGAAGTGCTGCCGCAAGCCAAGGCGGCAACCGAAGGTCTGAAGGCGTTTTTCGCCGCTGAAGTCGATCAGTATTTCATCGCCAGCACTGGCTACACCGGTGAAGACGGTTACGAAATCATGCTGCCTGCCGGCGAAGCCGAAGCGCTGTGGAACAAGCTCAACGCCGCCGGTGTCGCCCCTTGCGGCCTCGGTGCCCGCGACACGCTGCGCCTCGAAGCCGGCATGAATCTCTACGGTCAGGACATGGACGAGACGGTTTCGCCGCTCGACGCCGGTCTGGCGTGGACGGTTTCGCTCAACACCGACCGCGATTTCGTCGGCAAGCCTGCATTGCTCGCCAACGGCCAGCAGAAGCAGTTCCTCGGCCTCATCCTGCTCGACAAGGGCGTCCTGCGCGGCCATCAGAAGGTCATGACGGCCCACGGCGACGGTGAAATCACCTCCGGTTCGTTCTCGCCGACGCTCCAGCAGTCCATCGCCCTCGCCCGCCTGCCGCTCGGCGTGCAGATCGGTGATGAAGTCGAAGTCGATATCCGTGGCAAGGCGCTCAAGGCCAAGGTCACCAAACCCGTATTCGCCCGCAACGGCAAAGCAGTCATCTAATTCAACCCATTCAGGAGAAAACCATGTCCAACGTCCTCGCCAACCTCAAGTACACCGCCTCCCACGAATGGATGCTGCTCAACGCTGACGGCTCCGTCACCGTCGGCATTACCGACCACGCCCAGGAAGCCCTTGGCGACCTCGTTTTCGTCGAACTGCCGGAAGTCGGTGCCCATTTCGATGCCGAAAAGGAAATCGCCGTCGTTGAATCGGTCAAGGCTGCGGCTGACGTGTACGCGCCGATCGCCGGCACCGTGACCGAAGTGAACCAGGCCGCTGTCGATGCCCCGGAATCAGTCAATCAGGATGCCTACGCTGCCTGGCTGTTCAAGATGACCCCAGACAACGCCGCCGACCTCGACAAGATGCTCGACGCTGCCGCTTACCAGGCCGTCGCCGACGCCGCCTGAAAACTGCAGGTTGTTCCCGCATTGGCGGGAACCGAGAAAAAGTAAAACACGGGATCCCCGCCTGCGCGGGGATGACGTATTCAAGTATTTCCATGCAAGGATTCCCATGCCGTTGAATCTTCCCCTTTCCGCCCTCGAGCAGCACGACGAGTTCATCGGCCGCCACATCGGCCCGTGCTCGACTGAAATGGCTGCCATGCTGGCCGCCATCGGGGCCGACAGCCTCGAACAGCTGATCGACCAGACCGTCCCCGCCGCCATCCGCCTGCCGGCCGACCTGCCGCTGCCCGCGCCGCGCCGCGAACACGAAGCGCTGGCCGACCTCAAGGCCATCGCCAGCAAGAATGTCGTCAACAAGTCCTGCATCGGCATGGGCTATTACGACACGATGACACCCAAGGTCATCGTCCGCAACGTGCTCGAAAACCCGGGCTGGTACACCGCTTACACGCCCTATCAGGCTGAAATCGCCCAGGGCCGGCTCGAAGCGCTGATGAATTTCCAGCAGATGGTCGTCGACCTGACCGGCCTGGAAATCGCCAACGCCTCGCTGCTCGACGAAGCCACCGCCGCCGCCGAAGCGATGACCATGGCGCGTCGTGTTTCCAAGTCGAAATCCAACCGGTTCCTGGTCGATGCCAACTGTTTTCCGCAGACCATCGACGTCGTCAAGACCCGCGCCGGCTATTTCGGCTTCGAATTGGTCATTGCTACGGTCAACCCGGAAAATGGCCCAAAAATCGAAAGTGAAGATTTCTTCGGCGCCCTGCTCCAGTACCCGGGCGACAACGGCGAAGTCCGCGACCTGACCGCCACCATCGCCGCGCTGAAAGCCAAGGGCACGACCGTTGCCGTCGCTTCCGACCTGATGGCGCTGGTCCTGCTCAAGTCGCCGGGCGCCATGGGCGCCGACATCGCCCTCGGCTCCAGCCAGCGTTTCGGTATTCCGATGGGCTTCGGCGGCCCGCACGCTGCCTTCTTCGCCACCCGCGAAGCCTTCGTCCGCTCGATGCCGGGCCGCATCATCGGCCTGTCCAAGGATGCGCGCGGCAAGACCGCTTACCGCATGGCGCTGCAAACGCGCGAGCAGCATATCCGCCGCGAGAAGGCCAACTCCAACATCTGCACTTCGCAAGTCCTGTTGGCCAACATGGCCGGCATGTACGCCGTCTATCACGGCGCCGAAGGCCTGCGTACCATCGCCGGTCGCATCCATCGTTTGACCGCGATCCTTGCCGAGGGCCTCAAGCGCGCTGGCGTCAAGCTGCTGACCAAGCAGTTCTACGACACCGTACACCTCGACCTCGGCGCCCGCGCTGAAACCGTCTACCTCGACGCCCTCGCTGCCGGTTACAACCTGCGCCGTGTCTCGGCCGGTGTGCTCGGTATTTCGCTCGACGAAACGACGACACGCCACGATGTCGCCACGCTGTTCAAGCTGATCACCCAGGTCACGCTCGACATGGACACCATCGACGCCCAGGTCGCCGCCGCCGACTCTGCCCTGCCCGACGCACTGATCCGCAGTGACGCCGTTCTCCAGCACCCGGTGTTCAACACGCATCACACCGAACACGAGATGCTGCGCTACCTGAAGTCGCTGCAGAACAAGGATCTGGCCCTCGACCACTCGATGATCTCGCTCGGCTCCTGCACCATGAAGCTCAACGCGACCAGCGAGATGATCCCGGTCACCTGGCCGGAATTCGGCGGCCTGCACCCCTTCGCCCCGCGCGATCAGGCCGCTGGTTATCTGGAAATGATCGCCAGCCTGACCGAATGGCTGAAGACCGTCACTGGCTTCGACGCCATCTGCATGCAGCCGAACTCCGGCGCCCAGGGCGAATATGCCGGCATGGTGGCAATCGCCCGCTACCACGCCAGCCGCGGCGAAGCGCACCGCAACGTCTGCCTGATCCCCAGATCAGCCCACGGCACCAACCCGGCCACGGCACAGATGGCCAACATGAAGGTCGTCGTCGTCGATTGCGACGACAACGGCAACGTCGATGTCGCCGACCTCAAGGCCAAGGCCGAAGAGCACAAGGACGACCTGGCCTGCCTGATGATCACCTACCCGTCGACACATGGCGTGTTCGAGGAGGCGGTGCGCGACATCTGCGCCATCGTCCATGCCAACGGCGGCCAGGTTTACATGGACGGCGCCAACCTCAATGCCCAGGTCGGCCTGACTTCGCCCGGCTTCATCGGCGCCGACGTCAGCCACATGAATCTGCACAAGACCTTCGCCATCCCGCACGGCGGCGGCGGACCGGGCATGGGTCCGATCGGCCTCAAGGCCCATCTGGCACCGTTCATGGCCGACCACGCCGTGGCGGCGACTGGCCCGGCAGATCGTGTCAATGCCGGTCAGGGTGCGGTCTCCGCCGCCCCGTTCGGCTCGGCTTCGATCCTGACCATTTCGTGGATGTACCTCGCCATGCTCGGCGGTGAAGGCGTCAAGAAGGCCACGCAAGTCGCCATCCTCAACGCCAACTACGTCGCCCAGCAGTTGAAGGCGCACTATCCCGTGCTCTACGTTGGCAAGAACGGCCGCGTCGCCCACGAGTGCATCTTCGACATCCGCCCGCTCAAGGCAGCGACCGGGATCAGCGAAACCGACATCGCCAAGCGCCTGATGGACTATGGCTTCCACGCACCGACGGTATCCTTCCCGGTGGCCGGCACGATCATGGTCGAGCCGACCGAATCCGAATCGAAGGCCGAACTGGACCGCTTCATTGCAGCCCTGGTCAGCATTCGTGAGGAAATCCGCCAGATCGAGAATGGTGTGTGGACCGCTGACAACAATCCGCTCAAGAATGCCCCGCATTCGCAGGCGGACGTGATCGACGGCGACTGGAAGCACCCGTACAGCCGCGAACAGGCCGTTTTCCCGCTGCCCTGGGTGGCGGCCAACAAGTTCTGGCCGAGCGTCAATCGCATCGACGATGTGTACGGCGACCGCAACCTGAACTGCGCCTGCCCGCCGATGTCTGCCTACGAAGACTGATGGCCGTCGATCTCTCTGCCATCGCCAAGTGGCCCAACATCCCCGCCTGTTACGACTGGTTGTCGCTCGACCGGCGGGGCGACTGGCGATTGCAGGGAGAGCGCGTGACACACCGCGGCCTGATCGAGTTCATCAACCGGCAGTACGGTTGTGACGAGTCAGGCTGCTGGTTCTTGCAGAACGGCCCGCAACGGGTGTTCGTTGAACTCGCCTACACTCCGTGGGTGTTCCGCCGCGATGGCGAGGCCTTCGTCAGCCACACCGGCGAACCGGCCGGCGACATCAAAGCGATTTACCTCGACGAAGAAGGCAGCATCCTGCTCGAAACGAGTCTGGGCATCGGCCTGCTCAATGATCGCGATCTGGCGCAATTTCTCGCTGAATGCTGCGACGACAAGGGCCAGCCGGCGAGCGATGAGGCCCTTTCAAGCCTGATGGAAACGGCCACCGGCGATATCCGCTGGCAGAACCTGCCGCTACAGTCGATTGCTACGGTCGACACGAAAAAACGCTTTAATTTCAATCCGCATCCGCAACCCTGAGCGAGCTGCCTACTCAATCCCGTAAGCGGTTTTCCAATCGGCAATCTCCGGCAAGGCATCTGCCATGTCGTCGAGCAACGCCGCATTGGCCTGCAACAGCAGCTTGCGTTGCCGAGCATTGAGCTTGCTCGGAAAGACCGGTTCCAGGTCGACCACCAGATCGCCCGCGTGATTCTTGCCACGCCCCGGATAGCCCTTGCCGGCCAACCGTAGCTGCCTGCTCTCAGCGGCGCCGGCATCCAGCGAATGGCAGATCACACCAGCCAATGACGGTAAATCGACATCGCCACCGGCCATCATGGCCAGTGCGCTGACCGGCATCCGGAAGTGCAGGTCGCGGCCGCGCAACTGGAAAAGCGGATGCGAGCGGATGACGATCGTCAGGTAAAGATCGCCTGCCTGCAATTCCTCATCACCCGGTTCACCCTGCCCGGCCAGGCGCAATTCATCACCCGGCAACATGCCGTGCGGCACACGAATTTCCAGGCTGACGTCGGCCAGTTCGCGGCCGCTGCCGCCACAATCCTTGCAAATACGCTCGGTAAACAACCCACGCCCGCCACACTCCTCGCAACGCACGAGATTGCGCTTGGCGTCATGCACCCGGCCACTGCCATGGCAGGCGCCGCAAAAGCGCGTTCTGGCCATGCCGTGTTCGCCTGTACCCTCGCAGGTCGGGCAGGCATTGCCACGCGTGTAATGGATGGTCTTGCGGCAGCCGGCGGCAGCCTCTTCCAGGCTGACCTCAAGGTTGAGCCGAATATCCGCCGCCCTCGCCGCGCTCTCATCAGGCTCGGCCTGGGGCGCTTCAGCCTCTTCAACATCCTCGGCATCAACGGCAAGCAATTGCTCGTACGCCGCACTGATCTGCTTGAAACGCTCAGTCGCCTGCGGATGATCGCTCCGATCCGGATGCCAGCGCATGGCCAGCCGCCGATAGGCGCGTTTCAACTCAGCCGGCGCAGCCCCGGGCGAAACACCGAGAATTTCATGGGGATCGGAATTCATTGACTGCATTGACCAGGCAAGCCCCTCAGCAACGCCGTACCGCCGCTGCGCAAGAGGTCAAAATCCGGTGTCTGATTGCCATTCATGGGATACGGAAGGGCGCAATTATAAAAGACCTCACCACCATTCCGCCGACCGGACAAAAATACCGTCCCAAACCGCCGTCAGACGCCGAACAAAGCCTCAATACCGGCCGGTATTGACAAGGCGATACGGCGCCAGATCGTCAGTTGCAAGGCGCACACCATCCGTATAAAGGGTCGGCATGGGGATATCCAAACTCAGTTCCTTCCGGTAAGAGCGAAGAATCCCCTGAACATAGCCCTGCGTCTCCGGATACGGCGGAATCTTGTTGCCAAAGCGGCTCACCGCCCCTTCACCCGCGTTGTAGGCAGCCAGCGCCAACGGCACGTTGTCGAAACGATCGAGCAGATGCCGAAGATAGGTCGTGCCAGCCAGCAGATTGCGTTCCGGCACATCGAGATCGCTGACCCCGAAGCGCCGGCCGGTCGCCGGCATGACCTGCATCAGGCCGATCGCCCCCTTCGGCGACAGCGCATCGGGCCGATAGGCCGATTCGGCCCGAATGACGGCATGAACCAGCGCCGGATCGAGTCCCTTGGCATTGGCATGGCGCTCGATCATTGCCGAGAGCGCCGAGCCTTTTTTCTGAGGTGCCAGCGTTTCGGTCAGCGCCCCCGTATTCAGTCGATAATCCGAACGCTGAATCTCCAGGCGAAACGGGCTTGGTGCCACCGGGCGCTTGTCCAGCCGAAGCTGTACGCGCGCGTTATCGCGACGCGCAACCGTCTCTGCAGCAAGGCCAATTGCCGGGACAAGCAGGCCCAGCATCACCAAACCCGGCATACACCTTCGCCCGGAAGCCGAAAATGTCATCGGCCGGGCCTCAGTAGGCGCTCGCGTCCTTGAATACGAGCAGGACGGTACGAAGAATGATGTAAAGATCAAGATTCAGCGACCAGTTGCGCAGGTACTCGAGGTCGTAGTCGATACGCGCCTGCATCTTGTCCAGCGTTTCCGTTTCGCCGCGATAGCCATTGACCTGTGCCCAGCCGGTGATGCCCGGCTTGACCTTGTGGCGCACCATGTAGCCCTTGATCAGCTTGCGATACATCTCGTTGTGAGCAACAGCATGCGGCCGCGGGCCGACGATGCTCATGCGCCCCTGCAGAACGTTCACGAACTGCGGCAATTCATCGAGCGAAGTACGGCGAAGAATGCCGCCGATGCGCGTCACCCGGGCATCGCCCTTGCGCGCCTGGGCAACGTTAGGGCCATCTTCGCACACGCTCATCGAGCGGAATTTGTAGACCATGATCTCCTCGCCATCCAACCCATAGCGCCGCTGTTTGAAGATGATGGGACCAGGGGAACTCAGCTTGACCAGGCTGGCCACCACGAGCAGAACAGGCGAAATCAGGATCAGGATCAACAGCGAAAGAACAATGTCACTCAAACGCTTGACGATACCGTTCAAACCGGAAAATGGGGTGTCGCACACGGCAACCACCGGCATGCGGCCAACCGCATCCATGCGCGCCTGGATCAGGTCGGTGACGAAGATGTCCGGCACAAAATAAACCGAAGCCGTCGTGTCGTTGAGCGATTCGAGCAGCGAAAGAATCCGTGGCTGCGTTGCCATCGGCAAGGCGAGGTAGATCAGATCGATCTTGTTGGCCTTGACGTAGTCGGCAACGTCTGAAAACCGGCCAATCAGGCGGCCATGCCCCATGTCCAGGCGCTCGATGTCGCGATCATCGAAATAGCCGGTTAGCTTGATGCCCTGCATCGGGTGGCCATCAATCTCGGTTGCCAGATGGCGACCCAATTCGTTGCAACCAACCACAATGGCCCGTTTCGGAAAACCGTTCGCGGCAAGCACGGCGGGCATCGTGACCCGGAACAGGAAATGGCCAGCCAACTGGGCGGCAGGCGCCATCCATAGCCAATTAAACAGAACCTCTTCCGGAAAATGCTTATAAAGCCCGGTTGCCAGGCCAAAAAAGATCAACAGTGCGGCGACCCCCATCCAGCTGATAAGGACTTCGCGGATGCTGCCTCGCACCGTCTCCTGAATCAGGCTCTTGCCCGGGAAGGTCAGCGAAAACACAAGCACCCCGAGCACCGCATAATGGGCGTACTGGTCATCGCGAAACCACAGCATCAATCCAAACAGGGTAGCAAGGACAGAAACGGGATCAACCAGCGATTCAAAAAGCCGAAACAATGCGCCGCCGACCCGTTCCATGCCCAGAAATGGGCGATTCGAGGCAACACCACCGAAGCGTGAGGACGAAAGTATGTTCATAGCATCAAGCGTAAACTTCTTGAATATTTAACCAGGACAAATTGTATCCCAAGTGCAAGTACATGCCGCACTGCAACATTTTTATTATTCGTGAAATAGTCGACATTACAAAAAAAACGACCATCGCATAATGCGGACTCCAACCCATGGATACACACCAGTCACTATGGCATCCAGCCAGCCAAAATTCGATCCTGAACTGATAGTCCGGATCATGCATAACTCGTTGTCCATCCAGAGCCACTTTCAGCTCTTTCTATGGCTACAGGGTGACTTCCAGGAAGCCATACAGCATGACGTTCTCATCTGCTTCAGCGGCGCGATCGGTGGTGAGACCTACCACTGTGACATTGTTTCGGCCATCCCCGGAATACGTAGTGCTAAGCCTCTGCACAGCACCATTCGTGACTTCAGAAAAGGAGTTCACCAGCATTGGATCGCCGGATCCGGCCGGGTCACATCGGCCACTATATCGAGCATAAGTGACAGTAATATTGATGCAATATTTCTTAAATCAGAATTACATGAAATGAAACACATTTTATTCCATGCAATTCCGGACACCCGCTTCAAGGCGGATCATCTGTACATCCTGCTCAGGCGGGATGGCAGCTTTAGCGAGCAGGAAAGAAGACTCTTCGAATTGCTCCTTCCCCATGTTGACGCTGCCGTCCGGAAAACAGATGGCCTGCCGATCTATGAGCCCGAGCAGGTCACCGCTCCCACGCTGATCAATTCCCTGATCAAGTCCGGCCTCAGCACACGTGAAATCGAGATTCTGGAATGGGTACGCAGCGGCAAGACCAATATTGAAATCGGCATGATCCTCGACATCAGCTCATTCACGGTAAAAAACCACCTGCAACGGATTTTCAAGAAAATCAACGTCAGCAATCGCGCCCAGGCCGTCGGCAAACTTGAAGACATTACCAACAACGGACTGCCTGAAACCAACTACAACTTTGGCTAGGCCAAACTCGCTCGGTCAGCGGCGGAAATGACGCCAGCAGGCGGCCAGCACAACCCCGCACAAGCCTGCCCACCAATCAGCCAGACCCGGCTGGCGGCCCGGCAAGAAAAGCTGATGAAATTCATCGGCGGCTGAAATCAGCAAAGGAATCATCAAAACCAACCAGAGCGGCAATGCCAGCGCACTATCCAGCACCAGAAACAAAGCACCGAACACCAGCGCATGCGCCAGCTTGTCGAATGGCGAAGGGATAATCCCTACCGCGAAAGGTTGTGCCCCCAGAACGAACAGCGCAGACACGCCCAGCAACCCCACAGCCAGCCAGAAACGGCTGCGCACCAAAGCCTGTTTCGTCGTCGTGCGCTGTACATTCATATCATCCCCGAGATCACCCCCGCGAATCGCCCCAGCGCAATTTGCAGCGGTCATCGCCGACATAGGTTGTGTCACCGGCGCGGTCTACGCAATAGCGGGGCGAAACGATCATCTCGGAGAACTCCATGCCCTCGCCGATACGTGTGTACTCGAACAGCACGCTGCGAATCACCTTGGCACCTTGGCGCAGATGGCTGCCATGGCCGATCCAGGCCGGGCCGATAACCGAGCAGCCAGGCTCGATCCTGACACTTGAACCGATATAAACCGGCCCGACAATCTTCGAACTATCCCAATTGATCGAGACATTCGGGCCAACCCAGACACCCGGCATGATCTCCTTGCCCGGCATATCCATCTCGGCCACCTCGCCACGCAGCACGCGCTGCAGCACCGACCAGTAGTCGGTTACGCGACCGATGTCGATCCAGTTAAAAAACCGGCTCTGGGCGTAGAACGGGAAACCCTTTTCCGCCATGAGCGGGAACAACTGGCTGCCGATGTCGAACTCGACGCCCGACGGCACGAGATCCAGCACCTGCGGCTCGAAAATGTAGATGCCGGTACTCGCCAGGTTGGATTTAGCCTCAGCCGGCTTCGGCTTTTCCTGAAAGGATTCGATCTTCCCCTCGTCATCAGCCACCACGATGCCGTAGTTCTGCACCTGATCGTTAGGCACTTCCAGCGTCACCACGCTGGCCAGGGCGCCCTTGCTCTTGTGCTCGAACAACGCCGCGCCGATATCGAGATCGACGATGGCATCGCCACAGATCACCAAGGTCGTTTCGTCAAAAAAACCGCTGAAATCCTGAATCGCCTTCATGCCACCAGCCGAGCCCTTGGGCCGGGGGAGAATATCGCCGTGATCGCAGACGCCCTCGTAGGAATAGCCGATATTGGCGCCCCAGCGCCGGCCGTCGCCGAAATACTCTTCGATCTTTTTGTGGTGATACGCCACGTTGACCATGATATCGGTGATGCCATAACGCACCAGATGCTCGATCAGGTACGCCATTACCGGCTTGCCCAAAATCGGTACCATCGGCTTCGGCCAATCCTTGGTCAATGGACGAACCCGCGTTCCCTGGCCGGCAGCCAGAATCATTCCCTTTGCCACGTCATTACTCCCTATGGACGAAAAAAAGCCGCCCGAAGGCGGCATTCTGCAAGCTGAACGTTACGCTCAGATGTTCTTGCGGCGAACCATGGCACCGATGATGCCCAGACCAGCCAGGAACATCGCGTAGCTTTCCGGTTCCGGCACGGCAGTCAGCACGCGGATATTGTCGCCGGGGCTGGCACCGCGCCAGCTCAGGGTCAGCGTATTGCCAGAAACGCTGAGCGCATCGCTCGACTCAAGACCGGAGTTGGTCTTCCAGTCGTACGTCACACCCGGATTACTGAACAGGAAGTCGGTGCCGACCAACGCAACAGTCGTCGAAGCGACGTAGGCGATATTGCCGGAGAAGGTCACGGAACCAGCCATCGAACCACTAGACAGCGGATCGAACATCAGCAAGTAACTGTTGTAGCCAAGGTTGCTGCCTTCGTACATCCAGAACAGTGTGTTATTGGTATTGATGTCGTTGCTGCCAACGGTACTGCCGGTAAATTCGGCAAACGTTGCACCAGAGGTCGTCAACGAAGCGGACGGCGCAGGTGCAGCAAAGGCGGAAACAGCAGCGATGGCAAGAGCCATACCGGTAACGATTTTTTTCATGGGATACGCTTTCTGAAAATCAATAATTATTCAGGAAGAATAGTGAATTGAGGCAGCTTTTATGACAATAGTCCATTCAGACTACAAGTCTGAAGAACGCCCCTCAACTGCGCCCGTAAGTATCCTCAAAGCGCACGATATCGTCCTCGCCCAGGTAGCTTCCGGACTGCACCTCGATCATTTCGAGCGGCACGATGCCGGGGTTTTCCAGGCGGTGGGTGACGCCGAGCGGGATGTAGGTTGACTGGTTCTCGGAGACGAGGAAGGTTTCTTCGCCCTTGGTCACACGGGCCGTGCCGCTGACGACGATCCAGTGTTCGGCGCGGTGGTGGTGCATTTGCAGTGACAGGGTGCCGCCCGGTTTGACGCCGATGCGTTTGACCTGGAAGCGTTCGCCGGCATCGACGCCGTCGTACCAGCCCCAGGGGCGATAGACCTTGCGGTGCCATTGGGCGATGCTGCGTTTGTCGGCTTTGAGGCGGTCGACGATCTTTTTGACGTCTTGCGTGGCGTCGTGATGGACGACGAGGACAGCGTCGTCGGTTTCAACTACGACGAGGTTGCTGACGCCGATGCAGGCGACGAGGCGACCTTCCGAGACGACGAGGGTGTCGCGGCAGTTTTCGAGCATGACGTCACCGCGGGTGGCGTTGCCTTCACCACATTTGGGCAGGACTTTCCACAGGGCATCCCAGGCGCCGACGTCCGACCAGCCGGCGGTGAGCGGGATGACGGCGGCTTTGGGCAGGCCGGCGCCGCCGGTGGTGAGGCGTTCCATGACGGCGTAGTCGATGGAGTCGGAGGGGCAGGCTTTGAAGGCTTCAACATCAACGCGGACGAAGTCGCCGTCGGTCTTGCCACCAGCGAGCGCCTTTTGGCAGGCGGCGAGGATGTCCGGACGACAGAGGCCGAGGGCGGTGATCCAGACGGAGGCCTTCATGACGAAGATACCGCTGTTCCAAAGGTAGTCGCCGGAATCGAGATAGCTTTCGGCAGTCGGGCGGTCGGGTTTTTCGACGAAGCGGGCTAGCGCGAAGCCGCCGGAGCCGTCGGCCAGGGCCCGCCCGCGCTGGATGTAGCCGTAGCCGGTTTCCGGGCAGTCGGGGGTGATGCCGAAGGTGACGGTGACGCCGGTGGCGGCGAGCGTAACGGCGCGGCTGACGGCGTCACGGAAGGCGGCACCGTCGGCGATGTCGTGGTCGGCGGGCATGACGACGAGGACCGGGTCTTCGCCGTCGCGCACCGCCCACAGGGCAGCCAGGGCGAGGGCCGGGGCAGTGTTGCGGCCGAAGGGTTCAAGCAGGACGGAACCATGCAGACCGAGGGTGCGGACTTGTTCGGCGACGACGAAGCGATGCTCTTCGTTGCAGACGAGCAATGGCCCGGCCATGTCGGTCAGGCCACCGAGACGGGCTACCGTGGCTTGCAACATCGATTGTTCGCCGACCAGCGGCAACAACTGCTTAGGGTATTTCTCGCGGGACAGCGGCCACAGACGCGTGCCGGAACCACCGGAGAGTACGACGGGGAGAATCTGGGTCATGAAAATCCACACCTATAAAAAACGTTGATTGCTACGGTCAACCGGAAAATTTGGCTAAAAATCAAACCATTAAACTTATGTTGGGCAAAAGGATATTCAAACGCCAACCCAATTCTCAACCTGCAACGCCTTGACCCGGGAAAACTCCCGAAGGTTATTGCTCACCAGAGTCACCCCGAGCGACAGGGCATGCGCTGCAATTTGCGTATCCAGCGGGCCAATCGGTGTTCCGGCAAGCTCCAGTTGCTGCCTTACCGCGCCATATACCTGCGCCGCAGCCACATCGAAATCTGCGATCTCCAGCGGTTCCAGAAAATGTTGCAAGGCCAGACGATTTTTTCCCGAGCCACTTTTTTCGACACCGAAAAACAACTCGGCCACGGTAATACTTGACACACCGATACCGGCCGCCTCATGCGCCCGCAACGCCTGCAGCACCTCAGCCGGCCGGTTCTTGATCGCGTAAATGCAAATGTTGGTATCAAGCATGAAACGCATCTGAAACTCCGTTACCAGGATTCGCGCTGATCGGGCGCGGCAACCTGCTCGCGCTCCGGCATCGGATTCTCGCGATCAAACTCATCCAGCGCCGCAATCAACCCCTCAATGGAAGGCCGCGATGCCGGACTGAGTACGACCCGATCACCATCGCGCTCGATGCGAACCTCGCTCACCCCTTCAAAACGAAATGCCTTTGGCAACCGAACAGCTTGGCTACGGCCATTCTGGAATAATTTTGCAGTTTGCATTTGAGCACCTCCAACAACGATTGATATACCGAGTATATACCATCGAAAAATTATCCGTTTCCGGACGTATTACGGAAGAACCACCCAATCACTCCCCAACCGCATCCTTGAACCGTTGCCCCGCCGCATCCTTGGCCGACAGCAGGGGTTCGCCTTCAAGCTGCCAGTCAATCGCCAGATCGGGGTCGTTCCACGCGATGCAGCGCTCATGCGCCGGGGCGTAGTAATCGGTGGTCTTGTAGAGAAACTCGGCCGTTTCAGAGAGCACGACAAAACCGTGGGCCAGGCCGGGCGGAATCCACAGTTGGCGCTTGTTATCCGCCGACAGCAATTCACCAACCCACTGGCCGTAGGTTTTCGACCCTTTGCGGATGTCGACCGCGACATCGAAGACCTCGCCCTGCACCACGCGCACCAGCTTGCCCTGCGGATGTTGCACTTGATAGTGCAGGCCGCGCAGCACGTTGCGGGCGGATTTGGAGTGGTTGTCCTGAACGAAGGTCACATCCAGCCCGGTGGCCTCCTGAAAGACCTTCTGGTTGTAACTCTCATAGAAAAAGCCGCGGTCGTCGCCAAAAACCTTGGGATAAAGGGCGATCACATCGGGAATGGCCGTCGCTATCGCTCGCATCAGAACACCCGTTCCTTGAGCAAGCCCATCAGGTACTGGCCGTAAAGGTTCTTGATCATCGGCTGGGCGAGCTTTTCGAGCTGGCCGGCATCGACCCAACCCTTGCGGTAGGCGATTTCTTCCGGACACGCCACTTTGAGGCCCTGGCGCTTTTCGATGGTGGCGATGAACTGGCTGGCGTCGAGCAGGCTTTCATGGGTGCCGGTGTCGAGCCAGGCATGGCCGCGGCCCATGACCTGGACGTTCAACTGCTGGCGCTCGAGATAGACGCGATTGACGTCGGTGATTTCCAGCTCGCCACGCGGCGACGGCTTGAGGTCACGAGAGATGTCGAGCACCTGGTTGTCGTAGAAATAAAGGCCAGTCACCGCGTAATTGGACTTCGGCACCGTCGGCTTTTCTTCGAGGCTGATCGCCTGCCCGGCTTTGTCGAATTCGACCACGCCGTAACGCTCGGGATCATGCACGTGGTAGGCAAAAACCGTAGCGCCGCTGGTCTGGGCACCGGCCTCACCGAGGTCGTTGGCAAACTCGTGGCCGTAAAAAATGTTGTCACCGAGGACCAGCGCGCTGTCGCCATTGCCGACAAAGTCGCGACCGATGATGAAAGCCTGGGCCAGGCCGTCCGGGCTGGGCTGGATGGCGTATTGCAGATTGAGGCCCCACTGGCTGCCGTCGCCCAGCAACTGCTGAAAGCGCGGCGTGTCCTGCGGCGTCGAGATGATCAGGATGTCGCGAATCCCCGCCAGCATCAGCGTCGTCAGCGGATAGTAGATCATCGGCTTGTCGTGGATCGGCAGCAACTGCTTGGAAACGACCAAGGTGACCGGGTAGAGACGGGTGCCGGAACCGCCGGCCAGGATGATGCCTTTACGCATGATGAGTCCTCAAATCAAAAAATCTGTTGCAGTACATGGTCCAGCCCGCTGTGCCAATCAGGCAGTTCCAGCCCGAAGGTCTGGCGCAGGCGGCTCGTGTCGAGTCGGGAATTGCTTGGCCGGGGCGCCGGCAGCGGGTAATCGGCGGTGGTGATCGGCAGAATCTCGTCGGCCGTCAGCTTGAGCGGCTTGCCGGCGGCCTGCGCAGCGCGCACCACCGTCTGGGCGTATTCGTGCCACGTCGTGCAGCCCCCAGCAACCAGGTGATAAAGCCCGAACGGGAAGCCCACCCTGCCCTCACGCTGGTAGCGCCCGAGCACCTGCGCCGTCACGTCAGCCAGCAGCGCGGCCGACGTCGGCGCGCCGAACTGGTCGGCGACGATCTTCAAGCCATCGCGCTCGGCTGCCAGACGCAGCATGGTCTTGGCAAAATTGGCGCCGTGCGCGCCAAACACCCAGCTCGTGCGAAAGATCAGGCAATCCGCCCCGCTCGCCTGCAAAGCCTGCTCCCCAGCCAGCTTGGTCTGGCCATAAACGCTTTGCGGGTTGGGCGCATCGGTTTCCAGGTAAGCGCCGGGCTTGCTGCCGTCGAAGACATAGTCCGTCGAGTAATGGATGACCAGCGCGCCAAGACGCGCCGCCTCCTCACCGAAGACGCCGGGCGCCGTGCCGTTGATGGCCCGGGCCAGCGCCGGCTCGGATTCCGCCTTGTCCACGGCCGTGTAAGCCGCCGGATTGATGATCACCTGCGGCTTGACCTCGGCGACCAGCCGGCGAATGGCGTCAGGATCGGCCAAGTCGCACTCCTGGTGATCAACGGCAACCACCTCGCCGAGCGGCGCCAAAGCCCGCTGCAGTTCAAAGCCGACCTGGCCGTTCTTGCCTGTCAGAAGAATTTTCATGATCAGGCGCTGTACTGCTTGCCGACCCAGTTCTGGTAAGCGCCGCTGGTCACATTGGCCACCCAGGCCTGGTTATCGAGATACCACTGCACCGTCTTCTTGATGCCGGTTTCGAAAGTTTCGGCCGGCTTCCAGCCGAGTTCGCGCTCGATCTTGGTCGCATCAATCGCGTAGCGCCGATCATGGCCCGGGCGATCGGTGACGTAGGTGATCTGCTCGACGTAAGGCTTACCGTCGGCACGCGGGCTCAGTTCGTCGAGGATGGCGCACAGCGTATGCACGACATCGAGATTCGGCTTCTCGTTCCAGCCGCCGACGTTGTAGGTCTCGCCCACCCTGCCCGCTTCCAGCACGCGGCGAATCGCCGAGCAATGGTCTTTGACATACAGCCAGTCACGAATCTGCTGGCCGTCGCCGTAGATGGGCAGCGGCTTGCCGGCCAGCGCGTTGTGGATGACCAGCGGAATGAGCTTTTCCGGGAAGTGGTAGGGACCGTAATTGTTGGAGCAGTTGGTGGTCAGCACCGGCAGGCCGTAGGTATGGTGGTAGGCGCGGACCAGATGGTCGCTCGCTGCCTTGCTCGCCGAATACGGGCTGTTCGGCTCGTACTGGTGGTTTTCGGTGAAGGCCGGATCGTCCTTGGCCAACGAGCCATAGACTTCATCGGTCGACACATGGAGAAACCGGAATTCATTTTTGGCCGTTTTTTCCAGTTGACCGTGGAAAGCCCGCACGGCTTCGAGCAGGCGGAAAGTGCCGACGATATTGGTCTGAATGAAGTCTTCCGGGCCATGAATGCTGCGGTCGACGTGCGATTCGGCAGCAAAATTGACCACCGCCCGCGGCTGGTGCTCAGCCAGCAACTTCGAAACCAGATCAAAGTCGCCGATGCTGCCCTTGACGAAAATATGCCGCGCATCGCCATCGAGCGAAGCGAGGTTCTCAAGATTGCCCGCATAGGTCAGGTCATCGAGGTTGATGACCGGCTCATCGGACTGGGCCAGCCAGTCCAACACGAAATTACTGCCGATAAAACCTGCTGCACCGGTAACTAAAATCATGGCTGCTCCATCAAAAATTAATATTCATTTGGCAATTATTTCACGATCCTCCTGCCGATCGCCCACACCATCTCGCCCAATTCGCGCATCGCTCACTCATTCAGCTCATAACTGGTACTACGCCCACCCGCCGTCGACTTGCGCAAAACCCCGCGAGCCAGCAAATCATTGATGTCGCGCAGAGCTGTGTCAGGGGAACACTTGGCAATAGCCGCCCACTTGCTACTGTTGAGCTTGCCATCAAAGCCATCCAGCAGCCGATTGAGCAGCTTTACCTGACGCTCGTTCAAGGGTGTAGTCGCCCAGCGTTGCCAAAAGCGTGTCTTGACCAGAACAGCATCCAGCGTGTGCTGTGCGGCATTAACCGCCGTTGCCAGATTTTCCAGAAACCACTTGAGCCACGGCGTCACATCGAGCGAGCCCTTTTGCGTCTGCTCCAGGATGGCGTAGTAATCACGGCGCTCGCGCTGGATCTGCGCCGACAAACTGTAAAAACGCTGCGGACTTCCATCGGCACGCGCCAGCAACAAATCACCAATCGCCCGGGCGATGCGGCCATTGCCATCGTCGAACGGATGCAGCGTCACAAACCACAAGTGACCAAGACCAGCCTTCAGGATCGGATGATCTTTTGAGCTGCCATTCGCCCACGCGATAAAACGCGCCACCTCCACCGCCAATTGACCGGCCGGCGGCGCCTCGAAATGAACCCGCTGCCGGCCGATCGGGCCGGACACCACCAGCATGGGGCCATTGGTATCGTCGCGAAAGGCACCGACATCAATTTGCGATAGCCCGCTGTAGCCAGTGGGAAACAAGGCAGCGTGCCAGGCTAACAACCGGTCCATCGTCAGTGCGCTCTCACAACGCGCCGTCGCGTCCAGCACCAACTCGACCACACCCTCAACGTGGCGATCCATCGGGGCAAGCGCACCGATATCGACACCCAGACGACGGGCAATGGAAGAACGAACAGACTCGGCGTCGAGTCGTTCGCCCTCAATCTCGCTCGTCCTGAGCACATCCTCCGTCAACGCTGCCAGGCTCGCCTGATCGCGCAAGGCCATGCCAACGTCGGCCAAACGGCCAAGCAACAAGCCTTGGGCACGACTCACGTCAGCCAAAGGCTCAGCCAAGGCGGCCAGATCATAGCGCCATTCCGGCCAATCACCGGCCTGCCAGATGTAAGTGTTGTCGCCGCTAGTCATGTGCAGATTATGGAGCCCACTCTTCGTCAAGGCAAACCATTAACCGCAAAAAATGCGGAGAATAAACGAGCTATTCTCCGCACTGAACATCATGAACCCCGCATTTCAAAATTAGCCAAAATTTCCGGTTGACCGTGGCGGGTCCACTTATCGCCGCCAACCAACGCCTTTCTCAATACCCTTCTGGATTCCCTTCCTGCCAACGCCAGGAATCCCTGCACATGTCATCCAGATCGAACTCGGCTCTCCAGCCCAGCTTTTCAAACGCCACCGCGGGATCAGCAAAACAACTTGCGACATCCCCCGCACGTCGCGGCAAGATTTGATACGGAACCGGCTTTCCGCTCGCACGCTCGAACGCAGCAACCACATCCAGTACACTGTAACCACGCCCCGTACCCAGATTCACGGTAATCAGTTCTTCCGCCTTCACTAGCGCATCAAGCGCAGCCAAGTGACCACGGGCAAGGTCAACGACATGGATATAGTCCCGCACACCAGTTCCGTCCGGTGTCGGGTAGTCGTTGCCGAACACCCCAAGTTCGGCGCGACGCCCAACAGCAACCTGCGTCACATATGGCATGAGATTGTTAGGAATACCCTGCGGGTCCTCACCAATCAAGCCACTGGGATGCGCACCAACCGGGTTGAAATAACGGAGCAATGCAATCCGCCAAGTGGGGTCGGCACAACTGATATCACGCAGCATTTCCTCGATGTGCAACTTGGTGCGACCGTAAGGATTTGTCGCCTGCAGAGGAAAACTCTCACAAATCGGCACTGCATGAGGATCGCCATAAACGGTTGCCGATGAACTGAAGACCAAGGTTTTGACATTGGCTTCCGCCATGGCCTCAAACAAGCGAAGGGAACCGACGACATTGTTATCGAAATAACGAATCGGCTGCGCCACCGACTCGCCGACCGCTTTCAAGCCGGCAAAATGGATCACAGCATCAATCGGGTATTCAGAAAATATCCGCTTCAACAGAACCGGATCACGAATATCCCCGTCGATCACCTGCGGCCGACTTCCGGAAATCGCAAAAATCCGATCCAGAACCTTTGGTGAACTGTTGGAAAAATTATCAAGAATCACCAGATCGTGTCCGGCAGCAATCAACTGAACCACGGTATGTGAACCGATATAGCCGGCCCCGCCAGTTACCAAAATCATCATTCACCACTCAGAAAATTAGTTCTATGGGAAAAAGTTTGAAACGGTCCCTACCTCACTGCCACGCCATTGCTTCAATTCATTCTTTAACGCAGCAATGACCTATAAACCGCCGCGGTTTTTCGTGCTATCTCGTGCCAATTGAATCTTGAAGACACCCAAGCCCGTCGCTCATCGATCTTTTCCTGTGATCGCGGCTGCGATGCAAACGCACGCAACCGGTCCGCGAGCGCTTCGGTGTTTCCCAACGGAAAGTAATGCTCGTCGGAGAGCCCAACCTCAAGATTGGCCGGAATATCGCTGGCGATGACCGGCAATCCATACGACAGCGCCTCCAGAAGCGCTATGGGCAAGCCTTCGTGAGAAGACGGCAAGACAAACATCCCGGCATGGCCATACAACTCGCGCAAAGCATTTCCGGTTTGCAGGCCAGTGCATACGATATTCGCAGACACCTTGGCCCTTTCCAGCACCTCAAGCACATAAGCATCCGGATGGTCCGATGCACCAACAATCGCTAGCTTCCAACCCGGCAAGGCGGCCCGATTGAATGCCTCGATGAGATCAAGGTGGCGTTTTTCCGGCACCAAACGGCTCACCAGCACCACATACTTCCCTGCCTCAAGGTCAAAGCTATCGAGCGTACCGGTCAACGTAGGCATCTCAGGCAGCACAACACCATTCGGAATCAGGTCACTTCCCCGGTTATGCGACTGCAAAACGATATTGGCGATTACTTTTGAAATAACAATCCTGGCATTGGACCAGCGCATGCCAAAACGCTCACCCATGCGCAGGGCCAGCTTCGCAAAGCGCCCCCATTTTTGCCGGTCGTAATCCGGGCCGTGATGCGTAACGACCACGCGCAAGCCGAGCAGTCGGGCCAGCGGCGCCATCAATGCCGGGCCAATCGCCTGGATGTGCAACACATCCGGGCGGGAGATCAGCCCCGCATAAAGCACACCAAGAAAGGTGTGCACGATGGCTTCAAGACCTTTTGATTTTGGCGCCCAAATGTTCTTGAACCGAACATTTCGCCATTCAGTGATCTCTTTTGGCTGGTAGGTCGAACGCGCAATGACCTCGACCGAGCAGCCCAATTCTGCAAGCAAGGGGCAGAGGTTTTCGGCGTGAGTTTCCACTCCACCCTGGACCATGGGAAAACCTCGCAGGCCAAGCATCGATACCCGGAGGGGTCGCACTCCCGCACTCAAGATTTGAATACCTCAAGGATGTCGCCCGCCAACTTCGACCAACTGTAATCCGACTCCAGCAACGCTCGCCCGTTTCGCCCCATTTGAGCCGATTGCTTTGCATTCGAGAGCAAGGCCAAAGTCTTGTCCACCATCGCAACGAAGTCATTTGGCGATGCCAGCGACCCAGTCTCACCCTCAATCACTAGACCACGGTAGAAAAGGAAGTCCCAAACCACCACCGGCAGCTGCATCGACATCGCCTCCAAGCAAGTTCCCGGCAAGCCCTCGTAGTAAGACGTCGACGCATAAACCCGGCTACGGTTGTAGTAACCCACCATCTCCGAAAAAGGCAGCTTGCCGGTCAACACCACGTTTTGTGCGAATGGCGCCAAAGCCTCCGTCACCCAGGCATCGTCATCACCGTAACCGACGATGCAAATCCGCACATCCGACTTCCTGGCGATCAACTGTCGGCAATACTCCACCATCGCCCTGCTACCCTTGCGGAATTCGATGCGTCCGCAAAACAGCACATCGAACTCTTTAGCCGCTGACTCATCCGGAGTAAACAACTTCACGTCTGCGCCGTTCGGGATCACCGTTACCGGCCCCTTGAACCCGTAAGCCAGCACCTCCTGACGCCCCTGCTCGGTCAGCGTGATCACCTTGCTCGTCAGGCTGAAAATACGGCGCTCCATCCAGGACTTGATCGTCAGCGAAGCATTGCTCCACTGGCTCTCGAAATGCCGCGTTTCGTAAAAACGGCCTGACATACCTAGATATGTAGTGTGCGCCGTCAGCACCACCGGAATTTGCCGCGGCAGAAAAAGCCCGGGGATTAGCGGTGGAAAATGCAGATTGACCCACTGGATCTTCCTTTCGCCATGCAGGCGGATCAGCAGCTTGCGCGCCTGCAAACCCCAGATAAAAAGATTGAACCGGCTGGAACTGAAAGGGATATGGATAATTTCCACGCCGGGATAGCTGCGCTCGACTCGATGCTCGTCGCCAGTCACCAGATAGATTGGCGGATGACCAGACGGAAGGTTGGTCAGAAAGGAGTCGAGATAACGGGCTATGCCGCCGACGCCGTAGAACTGGGGGTAGACAATGGCAATCACAAGAATCTAACAATCTGGTGGACTGAAATTAACGAACGGAAGGTGTTAATCATTAGGCGTACCCTCGGCTTTTAACTAGTTGTCGACCAAAAACCACAGCAGTATTTTCGATTAAATTGAATGAAAGCTTGGCTACCATGTAACAAAGTATCGAACTAACAGCTATATAAATAAAAAAACCGTACACAGTCTCAGGCGAAATAAATTTCGCAACAAATGCAAAGCAGAGCATATGCATAAGGTAAAGCGAATAACTTATTTCACCCAAACCTGACACGATCCGACTGTTGAGTGATTTATATGCAATTGAAAATATAAATATAGCCACCGCTAAAATATAGGCATAAATCACCGCTTCAGGCGTAAACATCACAAACCCCTTTTCGATAGCTGCAGGAACGGGGAAAATAATCCCGGACGAAATTGGTACCGTCAGGAAATTTAGGAGAATATAGGCACAAGCAAACCACCCAGCTGTTTTGTTTTTCTGAACAAAAGCCAGCCTCAACAAATTTCCAGCAAAAAGAAAAGATAGGTGAAATAGAATAAATTGAACCGGCAACTGCAGTTGAAATATTTTGTTCAGCCCAATGGCAACGGGTGTGGTCAGATTCATGCTGATGGCGATAAGGCCAACCGCCCATGCCTTATCGAGTAATTTTAATCGAAATAATATTACACAGCACCCATAAAAAACCAACTCAATAAACAGGGTCCAAAAAACCCCACTCATCTCATTAATCCCAAATAATTTAGGCATCATTGTTGCGTTTGCAAATATATCAAAGTTCGAATACTGCCGCTGAGAGCTTTCAAAACTCGCCACTGAAATAAGAATCAGGAGCAAAGTTGCCCAATAAGCAGGGTAAAGTCGAAAAAAGCGACTAATAAAAAACTTTTTTAATGCCCCAGCACCTGGCTTTAGACTATTTGGAATTATAAATCCACTGATTAGGAAAAATAGAATAACGCCAAACCTCCCTAAATCGACGGATTCAGCAACGATAAATTTAACACTTGAATACATAGGGTGAGTAGAGTTATATGTGTGATAGACGTAACCAAGAATATGTTGGACGCAAACCGCTATAGCCGCCCAGCCGCGTAACACATCTAGATAATCCAATCTTGCATTATTTTTTGTATTCATTTCTAATTTAACGCCACACTATTTTTCAGTCGTTTAATATAATTTCTAATTCGATTACCAGTCGTTCCCAAGTATAGGCACGCATCACTTTTTCCCGACCACGCCGCTCCATTTCTGCTTTCTTCTCCGGATGAGCCAGCACGTCACAAACCGCGTCAGCCAAGCCATCAGGATCATCGGGCACCACCAAAATGCCATCCTCACCACTGACGACTACTTCTGGCACCCCACCCACCCGAGAAGCCACCAGACAACTTCCTGACGACAAGGACTCAAAAACCACCAAAGGACAAGGGTCTTGCCAGACTGAAGGGAGGCAGACAACATCCACTGCCGAATATAGATAACGCAACTTGTCGTGTGGCAGGAACCCGGTGAATACGATGGAATCGCTGACCGGTTCCGCCAGATTGACCAGCTTTTGCTCATACGCCGTCTTGGCGGCCCCCCCGAAAAATGACGAGCCGGTAATGATCAGGCGGGTATTCGGCATCCTGGCGTGGATTTTCTGAAACGCTTCGATCAGGACATGGACACCTTTGACCTCGGTCAGCCGCCCTACATAAAGCAGGTATCGGCAGGCCGGGTCAAGGGAGACCAGTCCGGCAAGCGCTTCCAGCGCTTCGTTGCCATAAGGACGAAAGATTTCCGGATCGGTCGAGTTGACGATGACGCTGAATTTGTCCGCATATTCAGGAAAAGACGCTACGGCGCAGCGACGGATATAGTCACTGACGCAGATAATCCGGTGAGCTTTGTTCAGGGCTCGCCGGTAAAACGGGCGAAAAAGCCGCGCGGAGAGATGATCGTTATGCATGTGCAACACAATCTTTTGGCCCGCCTTTTTATCGAGGAACAAAAGAATGTTGGGTTCGTTGTGCAGATAAACCACATCGAAATCACGCACGACTTTGGCTACCCGCCGGCCATACGAAAAGACATTCTGTATCTTGGCCAGATAGCGCAACGGGTTCTTCCAGGTCACGCGCTCCTTGATGTGGTGAAAGAACCGCTCCAGCGGTGTCCATGGAATACCGATGTACTCAATCGTACCGTGCCCTGCAATGCCGGCCGGTCGGGAAACCATCGCCAATCGGCGGTCTGGCGATGCCATGCGTCGCGCTGCTTCATCCACCCAATGCTCGACGGCACCGCCGCGTACGGGTGGGACCGGTAATAGCTCAGGAACAACAATTGCGATGGAATCCACGACTACTCCTGACTGACGATTTCAAAATAGGTTGTCGGCCCATGGCTCAGACTGGCCGTATCCAGCACAAAGCTGATGCCGTCGGCTTCCCAGGCTACCGGGATCGTATCGCCGCGTTGTCCACGCAGATTGTTCGAATACACCTTTAGCTGCGCCGCATTCCGGTTTCTGAGTTTCAGCTTGACCGTCACAGCCCGAATGAGCACTGGTTTCTTGCCTAAATCAAGCAGCGTGGTTTCAGCCGGATCAGAAAAACGCATCCCGCTGTTGCGCGCATCCGTTGCCAGAACAATCAACATTCGCTTGCTGGAGCTCAAAGGAAGGCCATCCATCGACGACACCGAAACTAGCGCCGGCCCGTCGGCCTCCTCAACCTTGAGATAGTTGAGTGCAATTGGCTCCGGCGTATCGAATACCACCGCTTCAGTATTCGGTGTCACCACAGTGAAACGCTTGTTCTGACTATCCAGGAGCAACTGTCCCGTGTCGCTTTGATATAAGCCCTTGACCTGATTGGTGCGATTGCTCGAATCGATCAACCCAGCCTTGCGTAAGGACTCCACCCGGCTCTTGAAACGGTCGTCAACGACCAGATTCGTCTTGTTGAATTGGGGCGCGAGGTTGCCTGCATAGTCACGCGCCAAGGTTTCAACACTGGCCACCAAGCTTTGCCCGCTCCGAATTGCCTTACCGGAAGCCTTGAGACTGCTGTTACCGGGTTCAATTTGAGCGTCGTATTTACTTGTAGCCTCCGCGCGCCCTTGCCAATCCAGCCCGATACCCGTCACGAAAGCCAGTCGTGAAATGTCGAGCGGTATATGGCTCAAAAATGCATTCTCGCCAAACACAAAGCCGGGGTTCAATTTAACCCCCAGCATGTACCGGGATGGCGCTACGTCACCGCGAAGAAAAAGCAATGCTGCCAGCGTTTCATTGGCACGCGCGATGGGATCCAGGCCAATAACAAAGGGATAAATCGCATCTTTTCGCCCGCCCGGTGCGGCGTAGCTGAGATCGATTGCTCCAGCATGCTGGGCGATCATGTCCCATCCCTGAAAACTCGCATACGCCGGCACAGCAAGGGCCGATTCGCGCCGATACTTGTTCCAGAAAACCTGCCCATATTCAGCAACCGAAAATGCCTTCCCAAGATGTCTGCCGGCAGCGAGTTCAGCGACATACTTGGCCCCACCCTCAAGCATGCTGTCCTGCCGCATGATCGAGCCAACTGTAGAAAATTTGGTGGGTTCAAAATAATAGTTATGGAGATCAATCCAAGCGAACTGCCCACGAGACACATTCGCGGCGGGCGAGAGCCAATTGTCATAAGCGGTCACCAAGCCTTTGTAACCCAACAGCCTGAGATATTGGGTCATCCAGTCGGCGGTATTTTTTTCCAACTCGACAAAAAATTGCTGAGTATCTGCCATACGCAGACTTGTCCAAGCGTTTGGTTTGGGAAAACCTACCGTATTGGTCTCTAGCGACTCACCTAACCTGAGTTCGCCTTTCCATGCATTAGCCAGCGCCGCCTGATTACCGTATTTTTTTCGTAGCCAATCAGCAAAAACCGGTCGTAGTTCCTTAGGGACGCCATGGCGTGTAACAAAGGCCAACCCACCTTCATTCACCATGATCAATCCGGCAAGCGCCGGATCAGTCAGCGTGCTAACCCCGGTATAAGGGTTAATCGAGCCAAGCATCCGGGCCATCAACTGTTTCCAGTGCGCCTGCGCCTCCGTATCGAAATAGACCCGTAACTTGGCATGACGTTGGTCAATCCAGCGTTCCTTGATGTTGCCGTAAGCAGCATTGTCGGAAGTGAGCCCATTCAGAATGTAGTAAATACCTTCCCGCTTTAGCGCGGAAAGCAAGTAATGGAAACGATCCAGTTGGTCCGGGTCAAAATCGAAATCGGCGCGACGTTGAGACATCAGGGTCGCTTCGACAAAATCGAGGCGCGCCATGTTATAGCCGTGCATGCGCAATTGCCTGGCATAAAGGTCGGCCATGGCGTGATCTGGGAAAGAGCCGGTAGCCACTCCAAAACCAAGTGAAGCCATCAAAAACCGTTGTGGTTGCGATGGCTTGTCTTGCAATGCAAACTGCCCTTTCAGGCTTACCACGACTGGACTCTGGACAGCCTTGCGCGGAGCAAGCAGACCGGAAAAATCGAGGATGCTGCCTGACTCCACGACAAGCGATACATCTTTGACTGGAAGCCATTGTTCCGCTGCCACACCCGCAAATGAAAACAACGCGAGTAAGAGAAATGTGAATATTTTCATTTGGCAGCCTCAAGCATAGGAGTTGTGCTTCTGCGAAGACTTAGATAGACCTCTGCCACCATCTCAGCAATGCAGTTGTATCCTCGTTTACCCGTAACATACTGATGTCCTTTTTCACCCATTGCTCGCCTCATTTCTGGCGCATTCAAGAGGCTAACCACAGCATCCCCAAAAGCATTGCTTTCCAAAGAGACGCACAACCCAGCTCCACTTTCTGCTATCACTTGCGCTTGATCTGGATTGTCATTGACGATCACTGGCACCCCCAGCGCCATGTACTCTACCGCTTTTGTGGGGGAACCCATGTCAAGCAAAAAACCTCGAGGACAAGGAGACAGGCCAACCTCCGCAGCTTTTACATAGCTCAAAGCCTTTGTTACAGGCAACCATCCGGTCCAGAGTACATATTCGGCCACACCAATACGTTCAGCTTCTCGCTTCAACCAGTCACGATGTGACGCGTCCTCAGTATCACCAACCAGAACCAAGAGAATGTTGGGAATCTGTTGTTTGACTAGGGCAAGCATCTGAAACAGGATTTCGATCCGCCTGACTCGATCAAGCGTTCCAAGATAAGCCACCACACGCTTGCCTGTGAGGCGCGCATCATCGGCTGGTTGAATACTCTCGGGGCTGGCGGTTTCAGTATCCACACCCATGGGGACCGGTGTCATCAGCAACATGGGGACACCCTGTTTTGCCAGATCCAATTGCATCTGATTGCTCTGCACAAAGACATGGTCAGCCCTCGGCAACACAATCCGATACAACAACCATTTGCCGAAGGTGCCCTGTATTAGCGGGAACCAGAAACGCATTCCGCCCTTTAGTCCACGGGCCTTGGCGCGATCGATCTGTCCTTCTGATTGCGGATACGACAACCAGTAGAAAAAGCGGATACCCTTCATCCTTGCTACGACAAGCCCAGCCAGCGCCGTAACCGACATATCGCGTACCTGAATCGCATCGTATTTTGTTGCATCTATCGAGATCAGCGCCCGCAGGTTGTGCCAGAACTTGACGACATACTGGCCAGCGCGATTGCGCGGGACATGGCATAACCGGGCTTGACCGCCCCCCCATGGCACATCCGGCAGACCTGTGCTGGCAATATCGCGCTCAGTCACCAAGTCCGATGTCACTCCGTGGCGAGGCAAATATTTTCCGAACAAAGCGACAACATCGGGGCGAAAAGTCGGCCACTGTTCTGCGGTGAGATAGAGCAAGTGCATACGCAGGCTGTCGGGCTTCATTGGGTCACCCGGGCGGCCAAAACAAGATCAGCCTTGTTTTGTCTCAACAGAAAAGCCAGGTACCCGATCACGGTGGCGACGATGAGTTCCATAGGCAACAAATTGACCTGGCTATCCGAATACAACGAAAAGAGAAAAAACGATGCAATGGCAGACTGGATGGCAAGCAAATCGGCTCGAACGACTTGAGATCGAGTGCTCTTCCAGAGTCGGTTGGCGGCACGCCAGGCCGCAACAAATACCGATGTGTACAACACAAAACCAAGCATGCCGACATCCCAAAGCAAGGTCGATATCGTTGTCAGTCCAATACCGTACATCGGATAACGTGCTGCAATATGGCCCGCGCTTCCGGAAATTCCATAGGAACTGCCCAAGCCATGACCGAAGAGGAATCCGAGAGGGTCATGCCAGCCCTGCATCGACCACCAGAAGCTCGCTACGGTCGAACGGTTGAGGTACAAGCTGCCGTAACCCTGAGTACCCGCGTTGTACTTCAATGTCGCTTTGATCACATCTGAAAACGTGCTGTCCAATATGAAAAAAACATAGACATAAGCCATTGCTACGGTCATCAGGCCAAGCACAATGAAAGCCGGCAAAAAACGGAATGGATTTGTATAGAACTCTCTGCGCAAAGCCACCACACCCATCAGCGGAATCATGACAACGACGATCTTGGTTTCGCCCAGAGTGAGCGGTGCAAGCAAGATCAGGCCTGCTACGGCGAATTTCCAGGTTGACAGCAGTCCCGCACGCCACCGCATCAGGACAAATACAAACGCCAGCAATACAAGTAGGGCCATTACTGAATTTGGGCTACCGCCCAGCAAATTCGCCCCCAGCGTTCCCGCTACGACGTCCATCGCCTCGGCACTCGCCCCGCGTTGGGGTACTAGAACAAAACGTTCGTATATGGCAAAGGGCAATTGCAGCAAGGCAATCCCCAGCAACAGTTTCAGCCAGCGCTGAAAATCGAGTGAGGTAATACTGAGCGTGGCAAAAGCCAACATCAAGCCAAGCATCTGAAAATAGCGTTTAAACCCGACAATGAATTCGCCGGCCGACGACCACTCAAGCAGCGTCGAAAAACTTGCCTGAAGGACAAAAACTAGCGCAAGCCAGACAAACAGGGGTACGTCCGGACTACGCAGCAGTTTCATTAATGCCGGTAGCCACAGCAGGAAAGCCATCAATGCTATCGCCCAGGACACTTTGTCGAGGCCTTGCCCACCAAGTGAAAGCAAGGCTCCGGATGAAAGCCCCAAAGAGAGCACCAACCAGATCGTAGCTTTCGGTGCCAACAACAGGAACACGCCGCCAACAAGGCCTACGCCAAGGCCGATCATGACCGGGTTGGCAGTACTTGCAAGCCAGCCAAACAATACTGCGCAAGTCAGCAGACCGGAGATCAATGGCAGATCACGGATATTGGTTTGGCTGGCGAGTTTCTTTCGGGAAAGAACACGCCAACTCATGCCGCCGCCTTTTAGACTGCCTTCAGTAATCAACGAAGACCTCCGGAGGATGGCGCATTTTCAGCGCGGCGCCATAACAGCCCATAGGCGCGGTAACGCCCGTCGTAGTGGTCACTATTGATATTCAACATCACGCGGTCTTTCGCATTTCTCGACAAGCTTAGTCAGGCGCCATGCATTACGAGAATCTGATCCACCGAGGGTCGATATGAACGCGCAACCCTAAACTCATCAGGGAGAATGCCCACGGCCAGCAGCATGATGATTTGTTCGGACGGCGGAATGGCTGCGGCGGCGCGCATCAATTTGTCGTCGCCCGACTCCTTTGACCAGTTAAGGCAGCAGCTTCCATATCCCAAATCATGCAAGGCAAGGCACAGGGACATTGCGAACATTCCACCGTCGATCCAGGGCTGATAACGCTCAGCAACCCCGAGGAAACTCCGCAGTTCCGAGGTAACGACCAGTACGACAGATGCCTGGTCACCAAAGCCCCGGCTGCCGTTCTGGATAGCAAGCAAACGTTCAATCTGCTTGGCATCAGAGAAGGCATGTACGCGCCAAGACTGACGATTACAAACCGATGGTGTTTTTTGTGCAGTTTCGACCGCGCTTCGAATATCTGATTCTGGGATTACCCCGCCGGCAAACTGCCGGACACTGTATCTGGATTCAAAGAAGCTTTTAAATCCAGCATTCCGCGCTGCCAGCAATCCGGCTCGACTAAGGGGCAAGACTCCGCCAGCCCAGGATTGAGACTGTTCTAAGGGAATATGGTACTTGTCGAAAATTACAGATAGTCGATTACGCACATAGTCCGCTGGATGCCCAATACGTTCGTGATAGTCAAGATAACCTTGCAAAGCTGATATCGCAGTAGTTGCAGGATCGGTAATGCCATATGCCCCCAGATAGGCATCCACATCATCCAGCAAGCCGGGAATGACGTTCATGCCAAAGCCCGCACGGGGCGAAGCAAGGCTCAATCCCTTCTCGACCTGATGGTAATAAAGCGTGATTCTGGCTGCGCGCTCCGACCGTGAATCGCGGCTCTTGTTCAAGCCGGAGTAAGCCAAGAACCGTCGATAGTCGTAGGCATGCCCTGGCAGCAGCTTGACTGCGAAATACATATCTCTTAGCAGCTTATGAAGCGCTGCCGGTGTATATCGAAGGACAAGGGTTTTATATGACATCAGGCAGCCCCTTCGGCCAACGCTAGTTTCAGAAAATCGAGCGATGTTTTCCGTAGGCCAAGCAAACGTTCATTGAAAACGTCGTAGGGTGCCGGCGTCGTTAATATCTGGTCCATGAGGGAGAGGTCATTGACGATTCTTGACCCCATGCCGAATTGATCCAATAGATAGCGCACCTTGTTGGCATTGCTGCCGAGCGGATTATCGTCTCTTACGAATGTCGCGAACTGCTTGGCATTTTTCATCGAAAAAATGCTGCCATGAAAAGTATCGGTCACAACAAACGCGGCATCCTTGAAGACTTTTAAAAGCTCAAAGGGCGAGACGACAATATTCTCATCGCACCATGCGTGATAGGAACCAGCTGAAACAATCTTCAATTTATGCTGGGCGGCAAAATCCTTGACTGCGCGGATTTCCTCTACCGAATCCATCCGTCCCTCGTACGCATAGACGAGGATGTAGTTACCTTCAACTACGCGCTCTTGCGGCATGACGTCGTCGAAGTCGAAAATCAGCGTCGGGTCTACAACTAGGGTAGGCGACTCACCTGTACAACGCTCGACCAGAAGTCGCGTATTTTCATCCCGAACTGAAACGTGCTTCATGCGACGTAAGCCAGCAGCGATTTCCTCCACCATGCCATCGGTGACCACATCTTTGGCATTAGCATAACCAGCTGACGGTGCATAACTGAGTATCAGGGGCGCATTGATGCCATGGCCAAACAAACATGGCACGTAGCCAAAAGCGTGGTTCTGGGTGTAATTGAACACTTCGTCACTGCCAATAACCACCGCGTCCGCAACGAGGCCATGGTTAGGCTCCTGTGGCACCTCAAGCAATCCCCAGCAAGTCTGTTTGAAGTAATTATTGAACTTTCGCCGGAAAGCACGTTTCTTCAGTGTTCCTTCGAGATCGGCGATTGCCTGAGGAATCTTGGCGACCTTGTCAAGAAAGCCGGGGGGACTGACTTTCTTGCCTTTGTGGCGCGGTTCGCCATTTTTGAAATCCCTGAATGTCACATGATGGCCGAAAGACTCGATCACGCTCTTCAGTGCGTACGCCTGCATAAATGAGCCATAGTTCAGCACTCTATGCATTGTCAAAATTCCAACTTCCATACGAAGAACCTTTCCTGTTATGCCTTTTCACCGATCAATTCGCGGGCAAAGCGTATCGTCGGTTTCAATTGAATTTTCAAGAACAAAAGACCAAAAACCATGAGCGTAACTAGTAGAGAAATACTCCAGTGAATCCCTGCGTACTGACAGAGCTTTCCTGCTAATACCGAAATCAGGAAGACCACTAACGACCAGCCAGTTCCAGCCCAATCGTGGGAATATCGAAAGCCCATGGAGGCAAGCCTATGGGCAGTCCAATAATTGGCAATCACAAGTGCTAGCAGATTCGCGATTGGAAATGCGACTGCCCCAAGCAAGGCATATCCGGCCACGCCACCAATTACCGACAGCGACAAGAAAAGATTTGTTGGAATCAATATTTCGTAGTGGTCAACCATTTGCGCCAGGACTTCAAGTACCAGTCGCTGCGTTTCAAGCCCAAGAAAAACGAGTAGCACGCATAACAGCACAACGCTGTGCTCCACGTACTTCCCCCCCGAAATGAGACCAAGCAATTCCTCGCCGCAAACCAGAAGTACTGCAAGCATTGCAGTCAGGATGACCAGATTGACTTGTAGCGATTGCTCACACAAACCGGCAGCAACAGAAAAGTTGCGTGTTGTCGTATAACGCGCTACGACAATTGGCCGAATAAGACCGATCAACAATTGGGTAGGCAGATACCGCTTTGCATACTCGTAGAGAGAGAGCGCAAAACCAAAACTTGCCATCATCACGCTGCCGAACATTGCGCCACCGACCAGTCGGTTCGTATTGCCCCCGAACGGCAAGGTCGCCAGATGCTGCAGGTACGCCGAAGTAGCAAACCGGATAACCTCGGTTCGATTGGTATTGTGCCAATCGTCATCCACATTCTCGTCGCCATTGGACTTTTTGGACCAAAGTGAATCAAAAATGCCGAACAACATTACACACATTGCTCCAGCCTCGCAGATAACCTCAAGCCAGATGACATCCGTCAACATGACTTGATTGCTATTCGTGAGCCACAACATGCCAACGCACCTGCCTACTGCTATAAGAGAAAATGCAGTTTGAGCAGTGCCTTGATGCAGCATGGATTCCAATATTTGGGATAGGAACTGATTGGTCGACCTGAGTGCCACGATGAGCAGAAAGGCCTCCAACGCGTGAATAGCGTTACCAACCCCGATCCAGGAACCAATGCTGTCGGAAAATAACCAAGCGACGCCTAGCGCACAAACGAGCACGATAGAACGTAGCCCAAAGGCGGCAAGAACAATAAATCGTAAAGCAGATGCCTGGTAACTTGCATACAACTCAGGCACGTATCGCAGGATGACGTGGGTAAGCCCAAGACCAGAGACTGCGGTAAAAACTTCAACCAGGGCAACCAGAATCGAATATGTCGCAAAATCGCCAATTGACAGGCCATGGACGACAAGCACCATAGCCAGCAATCCACCAACGGCAGAGACGCTCTTGCCGATGAAAAAATTCAGGAGACCCCGCTTGACTCGAACATTTCCAAAACGCGCAACCATCGTTTTATTTCTGACCAGCGTTCGCTGGCAAGCCAGTCAGTTTTAGCCTATCTTTTTCGGAAAGGCTAGTAATAAGCGCGCGAACGAAATCCTGCTGCATAGCGTAGGCGCTCTCTGTGTCCTGATTAATGCTTGAAACCCTAAATAGCAGGCCATCAGGAATTTGCCTCCTGAAACCGAATTTGAGCTGGGTCAACTTGGTGTTCAGTCCCCCTTGCACTAATTGGTCACCCAAGGTTGTCCAATAAGTGACAGGCTCAACTCTGCCTCCCAATTTGGTCAAAAGTCGTTTGACCAGGATGTTGCCCGAGTCCGTTTCCAAAACGCCAATTTCATTGGAAAGCACGACAAAACCTTGAGCGGGGTAACAAACCTCGGGATAGTGCAACTGAACGGAATCACGCTGATCTTCTCCATAGGCAATCGAGAGCATGACTCGGTTACCCAACTCATCGACAAATGTGCGAGAGAGTGTCTGGGTATAAATTTTCTGAAGCATTTCCTTTTGCTGTGGATCGATGATCTGCGTAGCAGGCTGCAGCTCTTCTTTCCAAACCCCAAATGCGCGCGGGATCATGGTTTCCAGTTCCACTTTTGGACCTTGGTCAGCGATCTTGTTCGTTGGCCGCATGGCGACGGCCAGGCCAGCACTGGCCAGCATGAGCACGAGCAGGATGATGTTGCGGAGCGGTAGGTTCATGCTTGCACCTTGTTCACGACAGCCTGTCCACGCCAGCGCTTTTCGCCGAGTTGCAGCAGCGAATCAACGCCCATGATGATCAGCAGCGCAGTGATGAACAGCACCATGCCGGCAAAGCCGTGCAGGAAGCCCTGCCCTGCTTCGTCGCCGAAGTGGTAGGTGATCAGCGTCAGCACCATGACGCGGATGACATTGGCGGTGAAGGAGATGGGAATGATGAGGATGGCCAGCGCGACGTTTCTGAAGAAGGAGTCGTGGCGAACGATGTTGAGGTAGAGCAGGCCAAGCGCTTCGAGCGTGAATAGCGTTTGCAGGCCGGCACAGGCGTCAGCGACGAGCAGTTTGTACTGGCCGATCTGCAGGATGACGCCGGTGCGCGAGATGGGGTAGCCCACCGAGTAGAGGACGTTTTCGGCGACGTAGGAGACAGCCATCTTCATGGGCAGCGTCAGTGCATCGACGAAGGCACCGGGCAGCGGGATCATGAAGAGCAGGAAGAAGAGCGGGAACCAGGCAGCGCCCAGGGCTGCCCAGCCGCGCAGGATGAGCAGCAGGCTGGCGATGACAATGATTTGCGAGCCGACTTCAAAGAGCAGGATGTCTTGCGAACGGCCGATGGCGTAGAGCAGCAAGCCGAAGATGAAGAGCGGCCAGCCGGCCTTTGAAGGCGCTACCGCCATCTCGTGAATCACGAGGCGCTGTTTCCAGAAAAACCACAGGGCGACGCTAAGGATGATGGGGCCGTGCGCCTGGGCTTCGGTGGCCCAGATGGTGCTGGAGAGATCGACCCAGGTGGGCACATAGAGTGCGATGAGGCCAATGAGAATTGGGAACCATTCGGCAATGGCCGGGCGGGATTGTACCGGGAGGGCCTGCCCGTTTTGTGCTGTGTGGTTCATTGCCAGACCTTTGACGGCTGATTGCTACGGTCAACCAGAAATATTGCCGAAAAATGAAATGTCATAGGCAGTGCATCTCGCAAAAACCGGGGATAACCCCCGGTGTTTTTGCTGTGCATATCGGAGGAGCGTCTGTTTCTACGGCGGAAACGCGCATCCGAAGAGCAAAGCGAGAAGGCACTGAACAGCATGCTGGCTACCCGTTGTTGAGCACGGCGCCGATGACGGCAACGCCGCTGTGCTGCAGCGAGGTAACGAAGGCTTGCAAGGCGGGCGCGGAGGAGATGTCCTTGCGAGCGACGACAACAGCACCGCGGGTGCGGGCGGCAATGGTCTGGCTGTCGGCAGTTTCTGCGCCGGCCGGGGTGTCGACAATCACGATGTCGTACTGACCGGCGGCGGTGGCCATCAGCGCGTTGAAGACGGGGCGGGCCAGCAGTTCCTGCGGGTTGGGCGGGGTGGCGCCGGCCGGCAGAACGGACAGATCGATGAGGCCGGGGATGCGGGTGACGGCTTCGGCCAGTTCGGCCCGGCCGGCCAGCAGGCTGGAAAGACCGAGCTTGTTTTCGAGGCGGAAGAGCTGGTGCTGGCTCGGGTTGCGCAGGTCGGCATCGATCAGCAGCGTGCGTTCGCCGAGTTGCGAGAAGACGACGGCGAGGTTGGCGGCAGTGAAGCTGCGGCCTTCTGCCCGGCCCGCGCTGACGACGGCGAGCGTCTTGTGGCCGACATCGGCGTCGAACCAGCGCAGCATGAGCTGGCTGCGCACGGCGCGCAGTTGTTCGACGATGGGGCTGAAGGGTTTGAAGGCGGCGACGACTTCTTCGCTGACGCGCTCGTCACCGGGCATCAGGTAGGGGTAGTCGTACTGGCGGGAGAGTGCCTGCTGGATGTCGGCCTCAGAGAGCAGGCCGAGCTGGATGGCGGCATCGCCAAAGCGCAGGCCCTGCTCTTTTTGCAGCTTGAGGATGCGCTCGGCTGCTTCCGGCGTCAGGCGGCCGTTGTCGATGAGAATGGCGCCAATGGAACGGCCGGCGCCGGTATCGAGTTTTTCGGTCATTGCGTTCATGTCTGATCAGGCCTTCGCTGTGGCTGGCTGATTGCCTGTATTGAGAGCGGGTTCGCGATTGCCACGGTCAACCGGATTTTTTGCCCAAAAACGAAATCCTCTTTTTGCCTTGGGCAGCGCGGAATCGAGCTCGGCCAGCACGGGCAGGTCGAGCGCCAGGGACAGGTCTTCGGCCGAACGGATGCGACGCTGGCTGAGTTCAAGTACCAGTGCGGCCCCGACGCCGAGCAGGGTGCCGAGGAAGATTGAAACCAGGACGTTGAGGAAAACCTTGGGGCGGGAATGCTGGGTCGGCTCGGTGGCCGGGCTGAGCACGAGCACGTTGGTTTGCTGCGACTGGCCTTCGAGGTTGCTTTGCGTCATGCGCTGGCCGACGGCCTCGTAGGCGCGGCGAGCTGTTTCAACGTCGTTGACCAGCACGGAGAGTTCATCGCGCTGCGAGCGCAGGTCGAGCACCCGTTTTTTCTGTTCTTCGATGGCCTTCTTGAGCTCGTCCTGCTTGACGGCGCCAAACTTGTTGGCGACAGCGGCGCCACCGGAGATGCGGCCGATTTCTTCACGCAGTTGCTGGCGCTGCTCAACGATCTGGGCTTCGAGTTGCTGAACTTGCGGGTGGTTCTTGCCAAAGTTGCTGCCGATTTGCGAAAGCTGTGATTCGGCCCGGGCGATTTCGGCCTTGAGCCCCTGGATCAGCGGATTCTGCAGGACTTCGAGCGAGAGTTCGCTGGTGCCACTCTTTTGCCGGCTGGAGGCGTCGGCACGCTGGGCCTGGGCGGCGGAAAGCTGCATGGTCAGGTCGTTGAGTCGTGCAGTCTCGTTGTCCATCATGCGGTCGTCGGTGACGACGATGCCTTTTTCCTGCTGGTAGGCGGAAAGGCGGGACTGGGCTTTTTCCAGGGCGGCGCGCAGGCCTTTCTGGCGTTCTTCAAACCAGGCGCTGTATTGGCGGGCCGGCTCGACGCGCATTTCGATGGAGGTGTCGATGTAGGCCTGGGCAAAGGCGTTGGCAACGGCTGCGGCAAACGTCGGGTCAGAGCCTGAGAAGTTGACGTTGATGACATTGCTCTCACGGGAGGGCTTGATGTCGAGCTTCTTTTGCAGGATTGCGGCGTAGTAGCTTTCCAGCGTGCCCTTGCCTTCGCTGGCCTCTTTCCACTTCTCGACGGCATCGGCACTCTTCTCGAAACCAAGCAGCTTGACGACGCGGGTGGCGACGCGGTCGCTATTGATGATGTCGATCTGCGTCGCCATGTAGCCGGGCGTTATCATGGCCTGCAAGAGCATCCCATTGATGGGGTCGGGCGATTTGACGTCAACCACCAGCGAGGTCGTGGCGGTGTATTCCTTGGGCAGCATCAGGCTGATAACCAGCGTGGTCAGCACCGTGACGCCAAAAATCGACAACGCCAGCTTGCGGCGCGCCCAGAGGATGAGGAGGAATTGCTGAAAAGTCATGCGGGGCTTTCAGTGATCTTCTTTTTAGAAGAAGCTTTCCTGGACGTAGAGAACGTCGTCGGCTTGAATGAGGTCGGACTTTTCCGGGGAGATGATTTGCACTTTGCCGTCCGCACCGCGACGGTGAATGCGCAGGCCGCGCTCGGTACCGCGAATGGTCGTTCCGGCGCTCTGGGCCAGGCCCTGCAGAACAGTCATGTTGCGCTCCAGGCGATAGGAGCCGCCGCGCTGGACTTCACCGTAGATGTAGAAAACCGGGGCGCGATGAACGTAGATGATGTCGCCGCCCATCACGGGCATGTCGAGATCGGTGTTGCCGCTGATGAACATGGCGGGAATGTCGATTTCCTGACGGTAGGCCTTGCCGTCACGCATGCCGGAAAGAATGATGACATCGGCGCCGCCTGAGGGAATGGCCCCGCCGGCCGTGGCCAGCATGTCGGTCAGGCGGGTGTTGCCGGTTTCGATGGGGTAACGGCCCGGGCGATTGACCATGCCGAGGATGGAAACCTGGTTGCCCTTGAATTGCATGAGCAGGATGTTGACCTGCGGCTTTTGCACAAAGCCGCCTTCGCGCAGCTTGTTGGCGATGGCCAGCTCGGCATCGGCAATCGACAGCCCGCCGAGTTGCACGGCACCGATCAGCGGATAGGTGACGGCGCCGCTTTCGGCAACGCGGGTTTCAACCGTGAGGTCGGGGTTCTGGAAGACGCTGATCTTGATCGCGTCGCCAGCCCCCAGGCGGTAGTCGACCTGCTTGCCCTGCGCCTGCGCGCCGGAGATCAGGCCAAAGGTGACGAGAATGCCGAGGAGAAGTCTGTTTAGGTAGCTCATGGATGCTTTGTTTCCGCTTTACTTGAGACCGGCAATGCCTTTGTTGACGGCTGCCTCGGTGGGGTTAGCCGCGGCCTTTTGCGGCGCTTCGGCTGGGGCTGCAGCAGGTGCGGCAGCAACGGCCGGTGCAGGTGCGACAAATTCGCCAACGTATTCGATCTTGGCCTTTTCGCGCAGCTCCTTCATGGTGCTGCGGGCGGCTTCGGATTTTTGCTTGTTGTTGATGAAGTTTTCGATGAAGGGCTGGGCCTTGATTTCATCCATCGGCTCGAGCTTGCTGGCGAGTACGGTAATGATGGCGACACGGCCCTGGTTTTCGATCATCTGGATCTGACCATCCTTGGCCTGGGACAGACGCGGCAGCAGTTCGAGGGCGAGTTGCTCGGCCGCCTTGACGGTGACGCCGCCGGCAACTTCAATACCCTTGGCCTTGAGGCCGCTGACCACTTCAGCGACGGAAGTCTTGCCACTGCCCAGTTGCGCCTTCACGCCGGCGATGATTTCAGGGCTGGCGGCAAAACCGACTTCTTCAAGGCGGTAGATTTTGCGGTTGGAAAACAATTCGGGGTGTTCGCCGTAGAACTTGCGGACTTCGTCGGTAGAGGGCTTGGCCTGCTTGGCAACCTTTTGCTCGATGAAGGCGCGAGCGAGAATTTCGCGGCGGGCGCTTTCGATGGCCTGCATGACATTCGGTGTGCGCTCGAGCTTGGCTTCCGTGGCCTGCTGCACGGCCAATTCCTGGTCGATCAGGCTTTCGAGCACCTGACGCTTGGCGGCCTCGGCCTTGGCGGCGGGAATGTTGGGTGTGCGCTGCAGCACGAAGTTGATCTGATGAACGGAAATCTCGCCGTCATTGACCTTTGCGGCAACCTGGCTGGCCGCTTTTTTCTCGGGCGGACGATCGCCGCAAGCGCCAAGTACCAGGGTGGAAAGAACGATGGCAGAGATGGTTTTGAGCTTGTTCACAGGGTCACCTTAAAATGGTTGCAGCGGATTCTTGAATGGCGTTGGTCACGTCAGTACTGGGCGCTGAGCGAGACAAAAGTGGTGCGGTCTTTGTAGTCGAAGCGGTCAACATTGGCGTTGCGCTTCTCGAAATTCATGCCGGCCTTTAGTTCAAGCCAGCGCACGGGCCGGTAACCGATGTCGAGGCCGGCCCGGGTAACGGTTTCTTGACGTTGCTCGACACCAGCCGGCAGCGGCGCTATTTCGCCGTGATAGCTGCGCTTGCCGTAGCCCAGGCGGGCACCGGAGGAGATTTTGTCAGTAGCGGCCCAGCGGGCGCCGAGGTTGAGTTCATCAAGCTCGTAGTAGCTGGAGGTCGATTGCTGAAAGGCGGCCAGGTCATGCTTGTAGCCGAAGGTAAGACTGCTCTTGCCGGTGGTGGCATAGACGAGATCAAGATTGCCGGCCCAGCCGCTGTAGTCGCGCGAGGCAAAGTGGTCGTGCTTGCGCTCAAGGTATTCGACCCGGCCGCGCAGTTGCGTCTTGCCGGTGAGCAACCAGCTGGCATCAAGCTCAACGCTATTATTCGAAAAACCGTTGTCGTATTGCGAAATGGAATTGAACTGGCGATTGGAGTAGCTGCCGTCCAGTTGTTTGACGCGCAGCGCAACGGTGTTGCCGGAAACGGGGCGGAAACGGATGCCGTAATTGAAGCCGCTGGCTTCGTAATCACTTTCGGCCAGGACTGCCTGCTCGTTGGTCACGCTGGTGCGCGACATGCCGAGAAAACCCGCCCAGCTGGTGTGAAACCAGTAGTTGGCGGTGAAACGCTCGTTCTCGATCAGGCGGACGTTACGCGCCCGATAGTTGTTGGTGGTGTAGTCGGCATAGGTGTTGAGCGATTCGGTGCGATCCAGCGAAAGTTCGCCTGTCCACCGGGTGCCAACAGCCCACAGCCACTTGCCGTCGTAGTTGAGGGCCAGGAAATCGAGGTAGTTGTTGCGCTTGTAGCTGGTGTCGATAAAACTAAGGTTGCCGATCAGCTGCTGCCGGCCAAGCGTCTTATTGAGATTGAGCCCCGCCGAGGTCATGGTGATGGTGTCGGATCGCCCATCCAGACCAAAGCTGGCGGGGTTAACCGATGGCGCAAGACGGAACATATTGTTGTCATGCATCATCGTTACCGCGGCACTCAGATTGACGACATCGCCCTCATTCGCCATCCCGAGAACGGGATGAAGGAGGGCAGAGGCCGCAAATGCAACAAGGATTTTTTGACATGACATCATTCTTGAAATGTTACCACATTGCACTGCAGCATTTTTATCCGGAATATCCAAGCACATCAATGAAGAGCCGGGATTTCATCCGGCCGGAACTGACAAGCCATTCAATATGCATGAACCGGCCGGGCGCGATTTTACTTCTCCCACAAGGACCGGCAACAGTCCATTCAGACTAATCCGTGATTATCTTCACAATTTGTCGCCCAAAATAAGAAACCTGCGCGTCATTTTGACGCAGCGGAGAGTGCAACAATATCCGAGGCGTGTTGCATTCCAATGACACTTGGCCGCTTGGGGAGGTGGGATGCAATAGCTCCTCCCCCTTCAAGGGGGAGGTTGGGAGGGGGATGGGTGCGAATGGTGCATATTGCGTGCCGTGCTCCTGGCAATTTTACCCATCCCCACCCCGCCCCTCCCCTTGAAGGGGAGGGAGCGACGGTCAAATGCTCAACGCCGGTCGTGCCAACCGACTACTTGTCACTGCCCGGCGGCAGCAATTCCCCGATCAGATCCGAGATCAGCCCGGCCGTTGTCCCGTGGCGGTCGCGGTCGGGGTTGTATTCAACGATTTCCAGCGCCTTCAGCCCGGGCAGGCCACCGATTCGGCGCATGGCCTCAACGGCATCGTGCACGACCAGGCCATCGGGCTCAGGGCTGCCGACGCCGGGGGCCAGGCGCGGGTCGATGGCGTCGAGGTCGAGCGTCACGCCAAAACCGGCCGGGGCGCTGGCGACGATGGCAATCGCTTCGTCGAGACAGGCGGCGAAGCCACGGCGGAGTATTTCGTCACTGTCGATGATGCGCACCTGCATGCGCTGCAGGAATTCGAGTTCTTCCGGTTCATAGCTGCGCGGCCCGAGGACCACGGTGTGGGCGGCGCTGATCTGGGTGCCTTCCAGCCCGATGTTGAGCAGGCGTTTGTCGCCGCGCCCGAGCAGGCAGGCCAGCGGCATGCCGTGGATGGCGCCGGAGTAGCTGGTTTCCGGGGTGTGGCTGTCGAGATGGGCGTCAATCCAGAGCAGGCCGATCGGCTCGGCAATGGCGCGGGCAACGCCGCTCCAGGTACCGATGGCGACGGAGTGGTCACCACCAATGACGACCGGAAATTCGCTGGCGCGCAGGGCGAGCGCGACTTCATCAGCGAGATTGCGGCACAGCGCGGCGATTCGTCCGGTGATCGAGGCACGATCGCCTTGCGGGGCGAACAGTGTCTTGCCCCAGTCAAGCAAGGGGTGATGTTCGAGTTCGTGCCAGGCTTGCGAACGATGGAAGGCAACCGGGCCATCTTCGCAGGCGCGATCCTGCGCCCCGATGCCGCTGGCGGCACCGATGATGCGAATGCGCTCGGAAGGGCGGTGATGGCGGGGTTTCATGCGCCGATTGCGGTTAGCCGGGTGCGCATTTCAGCCAGCTCGGTTTCAAGCGCGCTCACCCTCGCCTTCAACTCTTCGATTTCCTGGTTGGCCGATTGCGACGACTTTGCCGGCAGCATGGCTTCGATTTCCGGCTCGCCGCTGAGCAGGTGCATCCAACGGTTCTCGCGGGATCCGGGCAGGCGCGGCAGTTCGACAACCAGGGCGCCCGCTTCCCGGCTGGCCAGTTCTTCGAGGAAGGCTTCGACCGACGAGATGTCGGCAAATCGGTACAGGCGTTCGCAATTGAGGCGCAACTCGCCTGCCGTTTGCGGCCCGCGCAGCATGAGCACGGTGAGCAGCGCCGAGGCCTGGGTCGGTATGCCGAGTATCTTTTCGAGACGGTGTTCGAAGCGGCTAACCCGGCTGCCGCTGATTTCATTGACCAGCCAGAGGCCCTTCAGGACATCGATGGCCTGCACGACGTCGCTTTCGCTGGCTTCGATGACCGGATTCCGGCTGGTTTTCTGGTTGCAGCCGGCGAGCAGGGCATTGACCGAGAGCGGATAGGTGTCGGGCACAGTGCGCTGTTTTTCGACGAGAGTGCCGAGTACGCGGGTTTCCAGCAATGACAGCATGGGCAGTGGTTCAGCCATGATTTTTGTATCCTGAGCTTGTGGTTAGATTGCCGGGGCCGGCGCGGCTTGCGCCAGGCGCTCCGGGTCGCGCAGCCAGGCCCGGTAGATTTGCAGGGCGACATGCGCGTCGTTGGCAGCGTATAACAACTGGCGCTCGTTGAGGCGGGCACTGGCCCAGTTGCTGGTGCCGACTTTTTTCGATTTCTGGAATTTCTGACCGAAGTAGTGGGCGACGGCCACTTTGGCTCCGACCGTGCCACGATGCCCCGGCCCGCGCAGGGCTTCACCGAGGTCGAGGACATTGGCCAGCTCGATGCCGAGGCGCGAACGCAGGGCGCTGCGGTCGTTGCCGAGGCCGAAGCCGACCTTGAGGACGTTCTGGGCGGCGAGGATTTGCCGCAGCACATCATGGTTGGCGGCGACGACGACGGGAAAAAGATAGACGTGTTCGTCGGTGGCCAGTTGAACGAGGTGAGGCCCGGTCGAAATCTCGCCTTTCAGGAAGGTGGGTTTCGACTCGGTATCGAAACCGATGGCCGGCGCCGCCAGCAAGGCCGCCAGGGCCCGCTCGGCCAGAGCGGCATCGCTGACCAGCGTGATTCTGGCCATCGAAACGCCGTTGTAGATCGGCAGCTCGCTCGCGGCGAGCATGCTGCGGCTGATTGTCACTTCGCTCAAGTTTGTGCGCTCCTGGTCCGTTCGATCTTCGTTGCCAGCTGCATCCATGTATCCTTCAGCTTTTATCCAGAAGCAAGTGTATGGGATCACGCCGGCCGACGGGCCTTTTCTCGCGCATATGGGCGCTGTTTTTCGGCCGCCCCGCGCCGCTTTCCGACTACGCGCGGGCCCGCCAGTTGATCGCGGCGGTTGACCGCGGCGGCATCCCGCTCAATCCGGCCAAGGTCAATGCCATCGCCCGCGATCTCGGCCTCGACGTGCCCCGTCAGGCGCCGGTCGAGGCAACCATCGAGCGCATCCGCCACGCCCTGGCCCGCTCGACTGAAGCATGAGCAAGCCCTGGTTTCTGTACATGATCGAGTGCGTCGATGGCAGCATCTATACCGGCATCGCGGTCGACGTGGCCGGTCGCTACGCCGCCCATTGCGCCGGCACCGGCGCTCGCTATACGCGCTCGCATCCGCCGCTCCGGCTGCTTGGCTACGAAAACCATCCGGATCGTTCATCGGCCTCGAAGGCGGAATACCGGATCAAGCAGTTGTCGCCCGGCGAGAAGCGCCGGTATGCGGCGTCTCTGGGGCTTGGCCGGGCAGAAACTTGAACTGCGCGATCAGCCTTGCTGAATTGCCTCGGCAGCACGAAAGAAGCTTTGAAGCCGGACGACTGCCACCCTGCACCGGCCAATCGACTTTTTGAATTTTGGGCAGAATTTCCGGTTGACCGTGGCAAGCCCAGTGGCTGAAAACGGTCTCCGCCCCTGCCTTCAGAACCGCTTCTCCTTGAATGCCAGGGCGATTGTTCTATGCTTTTTGTATGGACATTCATTCGCAAAAGGCACGTCCTGCAGGATTGTTTCCTGGAGCAAGCTTGCCGCTTTGCAAATTTGTGCATCACTGAAAAGGAGCGTTTCTCATGCCCGACTTCACCAACAATGCGATCAAGCTCGGCGGCGTCATTTCACAGCGTCCTCCGTTTCGCCCGCCACCCAACCTCTGGCGAACGGTGACCATCACTTTCGACGACGTACCCAGTGGCACAGCCGTTGATTCAACCTACGCCGGCTCGGGCGTCACCTTGGCCAGCGTGACCTACCCGCCCCGCACATGGTCTGCCTTTGCCAAAGAGATGCCATGGGGTGGCGGCCAGAGTGGAAAGAATGTCCTGACCATCATCGAGGCCGATCCATCCTATCCCTGGTTCGATGCACGCTACGGCGCCCTCGAAGCGACTTTTTCCCAATTGCAGCAATCGGTCAGCGTCTGGGCCTATGCGATGAATTCTTCCGAAGGCGCGGGCAATGCCGACAACCGGCCATTCATGGAAGCCTACGACTCGACCGGCAAATATCTGGGCAAGGTACTGACGCAGTTGGGCGTTCACGATGCCAACTTCCTCGGCCACTGGCATCCGCTGAGCTTTTCGTCGACAAGCCGCAACATCGCCAAGGTCCGCCTCTCATCGCAAGCCAACGGCCTGCCCTGGACCTACGCCGCCTTCGATAACCTGACGTTCGACCGGAATATCCTGATCAGACCGTAGTCCTCGTTCCGGGCAAAAAATCCCGGACAACAAAAAGCGCCCGAAAGGCGCTTTTTGTTTGGTCGGAGGCCAGGAGAAAGCTGGTCTCACCGAATTCTTGGGGGCATGTCCGATTGCCCTGACGACGGTGGCGACAACGGCGTCGGCGGTGGCCACGACGGAGGTGGACTGGAGTAATCAGGAAGGATTGCCGGCATGGGCGCGGCGGCCCTGGCCCGCGCGTTTTCAGCGGCTTGCCGCTCGGTATAAGCCTTTTGTCGCTCAAGTTCTTTCTGGGCGGCAACCGGGTCTGATACCGACTCGCTCGGGCTTATCTTTTCGATTATCGATCCCTTGTCGCAAGGAACGTCGGAATAGACAACATCTCCGGATCGCGTGTGGCAGGTAAAGACGTCGGCCTGGGTTGCTGTGGATGCAAGCAGAAGTGCCAGAAGGATGGTGTAGCGCATGAATGTCTCCCTTCGAACGTTTTCTAATCTACGCTCCAAACAAAGATGCCACAAGATGCCCGCGCGCAGACCAATTGGTCGCCGAGAGTCTAGAAAACCAACTCGTACGGCACTATCTGCGAATCACTGGTCATACCAGTCGAAGTCATCTGACCGTTGATCCGTTTGAGCAACTCGGCCTGAGCCGACAAACTTCCGTTGGTGTGGCCCATACAGTAGATTTCATCGACGAACTCCATGAACTGGTGGAACGACAGCCGCCCAATCCGGAGGTCTGTGTATTTCTGCATGTAGTCGGGAACCATATTCATATCCTTCACATATTTTGTGCACTGCACAACAACGTACACACTCTAGGCCTGCGAAAGAAATATGTCTTCCCGTGTTTTGTAGCCGTTTGTGACTTCGGAGAAATGGTTTATCCAGTAAGTAATTTGGACCTGCGCCTGATTTAACAGAACACGAAGGCCAGCATGGCCGGATCATCCAGAAAATTCAGTCCCGCGTAGGTGCTTAGCCGATAAAAATGAACCTGCAATTGGGCAACCAGACCGAGATTCAAAGGCGGCTCTTCGACGACGGCTTGTATGACTGATTCCACCAGAATTTATCCTGCGCCCAAGCGTAAGGAGATTACCAACTCAAAAAAGCAAAAAGCCCCGAAAAATCGGGGCTTTAAGCAGCGTTGTATTATTTGGCGGACACGCAGTCCGTATAAATACGATATTACGACGTGCATCACTGTACCAATAATGTTTTATTTTTTAATTATTTTCAATGAGTTGAAAAAATTCTCGTACCACCAAGGATCATACCATCTGTTAAAATACTCAGCATAGGTGGTGGGCTAAGTGGTGGGCTAGGAGAAAACGATGGCGCTTACGGTTTTTGAGATCAAGTCCGCGAAGGAAGGCATGCACGCGGATGGTGGCGGCCTGTACTTGCGCGTCCAGACTAGTGGGGCGAAGTCCTGGATCTTCCGTTTTCAGTTGAACGGCAAGCGCCGCGAAATGGGCATCGGCACGCTGGCCGACAAGTCGCTCACCGATGCAAGGGGCGAGGCTAGTCAGCTTGCTACGGCTGTACGCTCCGGCATAGACCCAATCGAGGACCGCAAGCAGAAGGCTGCAACAGCCGAGGCAGCCAAGAAGCAATCCGAAGCCAACGCCACCACCTTCCGGGAGGTTGCAACAGAATACATTGCCAACCACAAAGCCGAATGGAAGAACGCGAAACACGCGGCTCAATGGAGCAGCACTCTTGAGACGTATGCTGGGCCTATCATCGGCGACAAGCCCGCCGGCGAAGTCGTTACTGAAGACATCCTGAAAATTCTCTCGCCAATCTGGACCACGAAGACCGAAACGGCAACGCGTCTACGCGGTCGGATTGAACTAGTGCTTACCTACGCGAAAGCCATGAAGTTGCGACAAGGAGAGAATCCAGCTCTGTGGCGCGGCCACTTAGAAGCCATGTTACCCAAGCCCACCAAACTGAAAAATGTGCGCCACCACCCCGCCCTGCCCTATGCTCGAGCGGCAGAGTTCATGGTCAAGTTGCGCGCCGCCGCGGGCTCTGGCGCTCGCGCGCTTGAATTCGCTATTCTTACCGCAGCCCGATCTGGAGAGGTACGCTTGGCTACCTGGGATGAAATCGACATGAACGGCAAGCTCTGGACCATCCCGGCCGAGAGAATGAAGGCAAAGCGTGAGCACTGGGTACCACTCTCAGAACCAGCCATTGCCATGCTGAAGGAACTACCTAAGATCGCCGGCAACGAATACCTTTTCCCTGGTGACCGCGACAAGAAGCCCCTTAGCGACATGACCTTGACGGCCATTATTCGCCGATTCAACGAGACGGAAGACCGCTCCCCGCCGGAATGGATCGATCCGAAATCCGGCGACCAGATCGTCCCGCATGGTTTCCGTTCAACGTTTCGCGACTGGGCTGCGGAGGTAAGCCACTATCCACGTGAAGTAGTGGAGCACGCCCTCGCCCATAGCCTCCCGGACAAGGTCGAAGCAGCCTACGCCCGGGGAACAATGATTGAACGGCGGCGCCCGCTGATGGAGGATTGGGCCGCGTATATGGCAGCAAAACCAGGTTCACTGCCCACCCCACAGGAGGGGCTTCTGTAGAGTGCGCTTTACCGGTGTCTATCGTGAGATTTCACCGGTAAGCAGCCGGGGCTGGGGAAGCCTCGAAATAGTTCCGAGGAGCACGGCGGAAGCGGCGGCGAATACCTAAACCTATCCATGGAAGGATCGCTACCGTGACCACCGCACAATTCGCCCGCGAAATGGGCATCACCGCCGAACATCTCCGAAAAGTAGTCCAGAAGATCGGCCACTACTACGGGATCACCCCCACCAAACTCCCGAGTGGCCATCTGCTCTGGCCGACGGACGCACCAGCCAAGCTGAAGGGTGGTGTGAAATGAGCGAGGTCGCCACCGCCTGGAGCTTCATGAATCGTGACCGCACCAAGCACCGGGCTGATGTAATTGGAAATTACTGCGGGGCGAAGATTCACAACAGCATCGTCTCCAAACATAGCATCGGTCACTACGAGCAACTTTGGTCAGGGACGTATCGCTCGAAGTCGGACTACTTTGACGGGCACGGGTGGTTCGACGACCTGATCGGGGATTTTGAATCCGAAGCAGCGGCAATCGCGGCGTTCGAGAAACTGAGGGACGCGATCCATGCGATGGATGAGCAGCCATCACAAATAAGCGATTGATATCAGGAGGGGCTTTTCTATCCTGATTGTGCTCAGGCAGCTCCTGGAAGGGCCATGACTGAGCAGGGACGGCGGCCTTCGGGTCGCCGTTTCTTTTTGCTAGTTGCCGTCGCGAACCAGATTCAACACATCAACGGGGATCTCGCGTCGGGCTGGATCGGTGCCCCATCAATCTACCAGCAGCGCCTTGTCGATGTCGCTCATTGGAATCCGGCCAACCATATTCAGCTTGAGAGTTCCGAACTTAACCATTCGGCTGACCGTTGCCCGGGAGATACCAAGCATCTCGGCGGCCTGCTCTTGGGTGACGTGACCGGGCCTGGGGTGGCTCTCTGCGTAAAGCTGAACGGCCTTCATAGCAATCTTCAGCGCAGCATCATCGTCATACCCGCCCTCACCTACGCGATTGCCTCGGCGACGCTCGACCTGGCCACGAGGTGGACCGATGTCCCGGCGCCGTCGGTCCAGCCCCGACCTACGATCCAAGCTCATGACCCATCTCCCGTTTCGACATGTTGAACACATTCTGGCCCTTCGACTCTGCCACTATTTATCGCAGAACTGACAGGATAAGCAGTCATGCCTTCGGCGCTGCACGGTCTAAGCAACAGCTTCAGCGCCTCGATGTCCTGGTTGCCAGGATCTAGCCAGGCGTCGTACTCCTCCGCCTCCAGGATCACCGGCATGCGGTCATGGATCGGCACCATGACCTCGTTGGGTGTTGTGGTGATGATGCAGGTTGTGACCAGCGTCTCGCCGCCAGGTGCCTTCCAGGCGGCGAGCAGACCGGCGAAGGCAAACATTCCATCGGTCGGGTGAATGTAGTACGGCCGCTTCTTGCCAGCCACCGTCTGCCACTCATAGAACCCACTGGCCGGAATCAGGCAGCGGTGCCTGGCAAAGCTGGTCTTGAAGGATGGTTTCTCGGAGACGGTCTCGCCCCGGGCGTTGTTCAGTTTGGCGCCGATGCTCGGGTCTTTAGCCCAGGATGGCACCAAGCCCCATTTCACCAATTGGCCGACGCGGCCAGTGTCAGGCTTGAAGCGGATGACCGGGATCTGGCTGGCCGGGGCGATGTTGTAGCGCAGGCCAAACTCTGGGCAGGAGAGTAGCTGGAAGTGCTCGATCAGCTCAGTGGCTGTGGTGTTGAGGGCGTAGCGTCCGCACATAGATCCCGAGTATTACTTTTGTCATATAGCAACAAGTAGGCGCGCACCGTATATTGGCTGAGTTTGTTCGTTCTCGTCCATTACCGTCTGCGGAGCCCACTTGAAATCCCTTCAGATCCTCGTCTGTTCTCTGCTCGCTGCGCCAGCGCTCGCATTCGGAGGGGTGGTTCAGGTTGCCTCCTCAGATTTCAACTCTGGAACCGAGGGCTGGACAACGACAGGGCTGACCCTGGCCTCAGGATATGAGCCTGCAGATGGGGCCCCCGGTGGATATTTCTTTGGCCGCTCCAAAGGTGTTGGCTCCGCTGACTTCATCAGCGAGCCATTCTATTTCGTAGCGCCCACTAGCTACTTGGCGAACGCTGCAGAGGCATACGGAAGTTTTCTTTCGTACGACATTAAGCGCTTCGTGGGCTATGAAAATGTATTGCTGGGTGGCTACCCTGAGCTGATTCTCAGCGGAGCCGGGTTGCGACTGGCTTACACCGATATGAACATCAACAACATCTGGACAAATCATGTTGTGCCACTTTACGAGACCGGCACTAGCCAAGAGCATGGATTGACGGCTTCTTGGGTTATTGAAGGAAGTGCCCTACAGCCCACAAAACAGCAGATGGTCGATGTTTTGGACTCTCTCGACGGCCTGTTCATCCGTGGCAGTTACAGCGCCTACGGCAACGAGAAGATCGGCATCGACAACGTGACGTTGTTCGCGGTTCCTGAGCCCGGTACGCCCCTGCTGGCTGCGCTCGGGCTTTTGGTGCTGGCTGCACGCCGACGGCATCAACGGTAAAGGAAAGCCTGGTCACCCCGGCTTTCTTCATTCCACGTTCGCAAACCGCCCCTCTGCCCTCAGATCCTGGCGGCGCTTCTGCAAAAAGACCCCATCCTTGATCATCGCCTGACTCCGCACCTTGGCCTGCAGGCTCCGATGTAGCGAATCCGCCGTCAGCCTAATGCTCGGATTGGCCTGACTGAACCTCTGCGCCGCCCCCATCGCTTCGACCTGCATATCCCGATCGCCGGCCAGAGCTGCGGCCACGAACATATTGGCGATCTCCTCGCGCCTGGCGGTCAGCTTGCCCTCCCTACCCTTGATAGCCGCCCTGCCCTCGTACATCTCAGCCAGTTGAGCCGGTTGGAAGCCCATCGCCGTGGCGAAGATGTCACCCCCATCAAGAGGCACGCCGAGGTCGTCACCGCTCCAGCTCTTCACGCCATCCGTCTCATATCGAGCAGCCTTGATCGGCGCAGCGATGAACTTGGGCAGCATGGCCTCGAACCCCCGGCCGACCTTGCCTTCATCGAAGGCCTTGGCTGCCGTGCCGATATTCCCCGCGTAGCCAGCCACCGGTCCCAGCAAGGTCAGCATCCAGGCCTCGACAGCATCGCGTCCCTCCTTGTCAGCCTGCGGCGCACGGACCCACAGATCGCCCAGCCCGACACGAGAAGCGAAGTCGACACCGGTGAGCGCCCGCAGCGGACCATGGGCGATGGCCTCACCCGCCTGCTTGCCGAACAGGTCGGCCAACATGTTGCGGAACTCGACTTGCCAGTCCCACGGCTCATCTTCTGAGCCCATGCCCATTGCTAGCAGGCCGAGCAGCGGCGTGACGCCGAACACGCCGAGCGGCATGCCCAGCGCTCCGGCCGCGGCGAAGTGCATCGTTGCCAGGCCGAGCAGCATCCGGCGGGCCTCGCGTTTCACCTCCGGGGATTCACCTTTCAACGACTGGTAGGCATTGCGCCAAAGCAGGTAAGTCATGTTCTGGCTGTACTGCTTGAACATGGTCACCACGCGAGTGAAGTTGCCGGCCATCCAGCGCGAACGATTTGAGCCGGAGTAATCGAAGTGGCTGCGGATCAATGCCTGGCGTGCCACCTCGACACCAGCTTCATGGCCCTGTCCTTTGTCGCGTGCCAGGCGATAGGCAGCCAGAGCCGAGACCTGGCGATTGAAAACCTCGGGAAGATGGAAGGTCCAGCCTACGATCTTCATGGCGCGGTTAATGGCGAAGGACTTGGCGCTCGAGGAGCTGTCGGTGTTCGCCGTGCCGGCCAGATCGTGGGCCTGTGTCAGGTTCACCAGGCCTGCGTCCTCGAGCTGCTGCAACGCACGCCGCTCGTCTGCGCTCAGTGCCTTGTTGTCCTTCAGCACGAAGCCGGACCATTTGTCCCACTTCCCGCCAAAATAGTCCTTGCTCGCTTTGGTCAGCGCTGCAGAGGCCTGGCCAAAACCGAACTTGGCACCAAGGAACGGGAAAGTGACCAGCGGTGTCTGGCTGAGGTTGGTCAGCCCCGAGGCAACACTGCCGCCTAGCGACATCACAAAACCGACCTGGCCAGCGAGTGCCGTCACCGGGTGGGTGTTCGGGTTCATCATCAGATCCAGGCGCTTGGCCAGCTCGTTGGCCACCTGCTGCTGTACGGTGGTATCGACGTCGCCGGCGGTCTCGGAAATACGTTTGTTCATGCCATCCAGGAGCAGCGTGAGCTCGTCGCCATGGAGCACACGGGCAACGTGGTGGCCAACGTGTTGCATCGAGCTGGCGAAAGCGCGCATGGCGTCCTGGCTGAAGCCAGCCGTGCCCTTGCGATGGGTGAAGTGGCGGCGATACGACTGGTCCGGCAGGGCGCTGATCGCCAACTGGTTGAGTGAATCCATCAGGCCAACCTTCTCCTTGGTCTCGATTTCCAGGCCATCGACCAACTTCAGGACATCACCGACGAACTCACCGGCCGGACCATCTTTGGCGGCACTGTAAGCTTTCTTGGCGGTCAGCTTGGTAGTCCAGCCCTGGACCCGCAGACCACGGGCGCGCTTCTCCCGTGCTGCAGAACTCTCGAAGGCCTCGACGATGCGCTGCCCAAATTTGTCGGCGATCAGGATGAAATCACCGAAGCGGGCGAGAGGGAAGTAAGGCCCTTCGGCCAAGTACTTGTCGAACTGCAGCCGGATCTCGGCGGCAATACGCTGGCCAGCGCTGCCGGCGCGCGCTGCCCTCTTGCTCAGGCCGTTGCGCAGCTTGGCCAGGGTGCCCGCGTACTGGTCGCGAACGTCGCGATAAAGCTGCTTGGCCTCATCCGGCAAGGCAGCCCAGTCCTTCAGGAGGATCGACTGCTCAGGGGTGGCTACATCGTCCCGGGTCTTGATGTCCGGGTCGAACTGCTCGAGCGTGGCACTGTGCATGATGCCGGCCAGGGTGTCTGCAGTCTTAATTGGTAGCTTGCGCCACCGTTCGATAATCGTATCGGCCTGCTCGGCGATGGTATTGCGAGCCTGATCCATGGCCTGCACGACCCGATCGAACTCTTTGACCTCTGGCATGCGGCCACCGTAGATGTCGGCCAGTTGGTCACGGGTGAGCGCGCCGAGCGCCCAGCTCCGCTGATTGGCAAATTGGTGGTTGATCCAGTCACGGGCGGTGAGACGATCTTCAACTGCCGCCTTCCCCTTGTTGAAGACGATCTCGCCAAGGTAATTCCGCAGAGGGGCGCTCTGGTTCTCCTTCATCAACCGGACACCGAGCTCGAGCGCCTTGCCCAGCGCCGTCTCCTGCTCGCGCGGCAGGCCAAGGATCATCCGAACGTTACTGACAAACCGTCCCCAGGCATCCTTGATTTTCCCCTTGATGCCACTCGGCTTTACCTGGATCGACTTCAAGGCAGACTGAAACTCCGGATTGCTGAAGGCCTCAGCAACGAACTCATGGACCGTGCTCAGGCCGTAATGGCTATCCAGGCCCAGATGGCCACGAACCTCGCGCAAGAGGGCACGCATGGCAGCCGAGGCCACCGATTTATTCGACAGCGCCTTGTAGGTCGCGGCGTGCATCAGCTCATGGAGAATCGTTGCCTCCGCCTCTTCCTCCTGCATAAGCGTGATCAAGTTGGCCTTCGGGTTGTAGCCGCCGGCGTGCTCCCCATCATGCGCTGCGGTCTTGATGGTCGTTTCGAGCTTCTGGTCCAGCAGCAAGGTGGCCAACTCCCGATTGAACGGTGTTGCCGAGCGCTGGCTGATAGCGATCAACACGTTGTCGAGGCTTGCCCCGAATGTGATGGCGCCAAAGAGCTGCCCATCGAAACTCGATGCCGATCCTCTCACCTGGTTGAAGAGCTGCACGCCCCTCTCAGTCACGCGGGTCTGCAGCGTTTCGAAAAGCTGGTCGAAGCCTTGGTTGATAGCTGCTCGCTCCGCACCCTCCGGGAACGGCCGGACATTGAAAATCCGATACTGAGGCATGCTGTTGTTGCTGCCATAGGACAGGAAGTCTGAGCGGCCGCCCTGCTCGCTGATCTTGTCCTCAACGTAGGCAGAAAACGCCCGGGCGGCCATCTCATGCTCAGTGGTCCAGTAGTCGGTCGCGCTGCCTTGGTCGATCCGCTTGGCGTCCATGGCATAGCTGGTGGGCACCTGCTTGATCTTCTCGTTGGAGCTGCGTGCATCCTCAAGCATCTTCACCCGGTCAGCGTAGCGGCGCATATCGCTGCGGATGCCATCGACAACACCGGTCTTCTCGGCATTCATGCCACTGCGTCCGCGCACGGACTTGAACAGGTTGCTCAGTGCATCAAGCACGTCATTCGAGAGGCGGATGTTGCCGAACCGCTGGCCACGCTTCGGCTCGGTGGATCTGACCTCGAGCTCGAAGGCTTTGCCGTCGATAATATCCGCGGCCAGGCGGTCGAACTCGGCGAGCTGCGCGGCGGTGGCCGGCTTGTTGTTGCGCTTCACCCAGTCCGGAACACTCTCCAATTGCTTGCGCATGCCAGTCAGGCTGCGAACCAGAGAATCCCGGCTGCTGCCTACAAATTTCTCCGCCTTGGCGGTGTCCTCGACGTACTTCTCTGCCTTCGTGAACATGGTCTGGAGCAGCGCCTGATATTTGGCTCGCACCTCCTCGCGCACACCGGAGTTGCGAACACGGAAACCGTGGCTGGCGTAATCGCTTGGGCCGTCGGTCGGATAGACCAGATCGCCTCGCTTGTTCTGCTCCTTGAAGCTCTTCGCTTTGCCATCCTGCCGGCCAAAGTAGTGATCGGCCGCATGGAACCACTCGTGAGCAAGTGCGCCAGCGCCCTGCATCTTGGTCAAATTGATCACGCCGTAGCTGCGCTCGTAGTGAGCGACGGCACCAGACAGGCCCTGGCCGCGCGCGCCGAACGCCAGTGCCAGATCGCCATTCAGGCTCAGCGCCTTGGGCGGCACGTCCAGAACGTCGGCGAGATCCAGCAAACCGTCGTAGGCGTGGTTCATCACCTCCTGGCGCTCATCCTGGTTGTTCCACAGGCCGAACTCGACACCACGGAAGCCAAAGGTCTTGGTGAAGTCCTCGGCGGTGGCCTTACCGGTACGGCGCTCAGATCCTTGGCGCATCACCTTTTCCGGCTTGGCGAACAGTTCCTCGCGGAAACTGGTCTTGGTCTCGACGATCTCGGCAGCATGCTCGGCCATGTATTTCATGGCGGCATCCCGGCTAGGGAAAACCTGGTCGACCACTTTGATCCGCTTGCGGTCGGTCACGTCGCGCATAATCTCGAAGCCCTCGCCGGTGCTGGTCACGCGGTGCTTCAGGGCGACAGCGATCATCGGGATTGCGTCCTTGGCCTCTTGCTCGGACTTGAACTCGGCACCGCGAACTGGCTTGCTGGTCTTTGTATCGAACAGGTTCCAGGTTGGCTCACTGCGCAGCATGTTCTGTACTGCAGAGAAGCGCCTGCGCCAGCCTGGCTCAGAGACGGCTGGCGCTACGGCCTTAGGCTTCGGGCCGAGCGGCTGAGCGATATCCTTGCGGGCACCGCCAACCTTCTCGCCGAAATCCTGGATGGCGGCTGGAGTAGATTTGAGTTCCTGGCCACGGGGGGCGGCGGCTGGTGCCTGTGTATTGCCGTTCTTCGCCCAGTCATTGAACTGCTCGGCGGTCATCCTGACCACCCCATGGCGGCGTTTCGGACCAGATCCATCACTGAAGTGATCATCGTAGGCCCTGATAGCAGCACCCTGGAACCGATATCCGACCATCGCCTTGTGTTCGTCAAACTTACCGGTAGCCGGATCGAACTGATCAATGACGAAGACTGGGCCGGTGTGATTGGTCGGCGTGCCGGCCTTCACGTAAACATCGACCTGATCCCCGTCTGCGCCCTCAGTCCGCTTCATGTAGCCATAGTGGTCCCGCATGGTGGTCTGCCAGCCGAGGCCGGCGCGGGTCGAGCCGACAGGGTTCTCAATGGCGATATCGAGCGCGCCCACCTTGATGTGGCCCTTCTGGTAATTGCCAGCTGTGATCTGCGCTTCACTGGGGGCGGTGTTGGCCTGGCTGGCGGCATGGTCGACTGACTTGCCGACTTCGGCCGGCGTTACGGAGAACGCGCCTTTGGCTTTCGCAGTCGTCTTGCCAGCATCTGGATTGATGGCCCCACCATTCAGCTTGTCCGGTGTGACATAGGCAACCGTCCGGGTATCGTCAAAATGCAGTGTGCCAGTCGTACCAGCCTTGGTTGTCACGCGATCGCCGGACTGAAAGCCTTCCCAGCCCCATGGGGCCGTGCCATTCGGTATACTAATTTGCTCCGGTTTTAGTAGAACATTGCTAGGTTGCAGAGCCCGGGTAGCCTGCACCTGGTCAGCGTTCAGCCATTCCCGAGGTGCGGCGATGAACCCACCTCCAGCCGGATGCTCGATCACGGCCAGGTGGTCGCTGCCGGCGTCTCGACTCTGCTGAACAAGGCGTTGTGCCTCGGACAGATCCACGGCCTCAACCTGGCTGGCGAACTCCTGCAGAGGGCCGGTTGATGCAGCCTGATCCACCGATACTAGATCAGCGAACGGGTCGCCTGTCTCCGGTACACCGACCAGGGGATCGAGCGCACTCGCAATGGGGGCGGCCGGTGCGAGGTCGCCGAAAAGGTCTTCAGTCGTCTGCGTGCGGCTAACATGCTCTGCTGCGGCCGCGCTGATCACGCCATTCGCCGGGTCAAGAGCAACGCTCCCCGTGCCATCTTGACGCGGCACAGTGACCGGCTGCGGACGGTGCGACAGGCCAGCCATTGGCCCGCCAACCACACCGCCCCCGATAGCGCCCATAGTCGCGCCAAAGGCGGTATCAGCGATGTTCTCCGGGGTGCGCGGGTCTTGGTAACTGGCGAGTTGCTCAATCGGGTTCTGGACCAGCTCCTCGGCGCCCTCGACGGTGGCACCCGTGCCGACACCCTTGGCGATGCTGCCGGTCAATGTCTTGGCTGCGAACTTCTCGGCCAACTGGTCACGCCCGCCTTTGGTCATGGCCGACAGCGCCCACTCCTGGGGGCCGAACTTGTTTTCGATCAGGCCCACCGTACCGGCGCCGAGTGCGGCGATGGCTTTATCTTCCGGGGTATCGCCGCCCTGGTTCTCTCGGATACTGCCGAAGCTGGGCAGTGCTGCAGCGGCGTAGGGGCCGAGCAACGAGATACCCTGGCCGACTGCCGCAACCACAGGGGCGGCCGGGCCGGTCAGCGGTGCCGCGGCCGTGATGCCCTGGCCAAGTAGGCGCGAGCCGACGATACCGGCCATCGAACCGGCCGCGTTGCCGGTGGCCTCCTTGACTGCAGTCAGCGGCTGGTCTGCAATGTCGGACAGGCTGTGCACCGCGGTCGGGTTGGCGTCGATCACCTCCTGACCGTAACGTTTCAGCACATTGTCCTGGCTGACACCGGGCAAGAAGTCAGCGCCGAACTGACCGGCGCCAAGGATGAGACTGCCGGCCGACTGCTTGGCCGAGGCAACAAAACCACCATCAGCTGGCTTTTCCCCACGCAGCTTGGCACCCGGTTCAAGATCTGCGAAGGCGTTATCGCCAATTGCTTGAGGGATCAGATCGTCGAAAGCACCCATCATTTCACCTCCGGAAAGCCCATCGCCTTCAGGCGGGCATTTACAGCTGCCCGATCTGCTCCACGGGCTATTGCTGCTTTCGCTTGGGACATCGGGTCGCTCGCCTGCTGTTGAGACTGCAGCGGCTTGAACTCCCCCGTCATCGGATTGAATGAGTGCGGTTGCTTGCGCATGCCAAGCAGGGGCTGCTTCTCATCGAGAGGAACCTCCAGGTCGTGCACCTGCAAGTTGGTGGGCCTATCGGCCTTGCCGTTGATCGCCTGCAGCGTCTGAATCATCCGCGAGCGCTCTTCCGGCGGCGTGTTCGGATCGAGCAGCTTGCTTCGCATCTCTGAACCAGTGCGAGCCTGGTTGATGTTTTCCTGTGCCAAGGCGCTGGTATCCGCCCCAGCTCGCCCTGCGTTCAGGATGACCAGGCCTTGCACGGCCTGGGCACGGACATTCGGGTCGGTAATCGTCGGGTCGGTCGCGTCGGAGGTCAGGCGCAAGCGCTGCATGTTCTCGAGCTGACGTGCCGGGTTGTAGGTGCTGTTCTTCTGGTCGATCAGGGCAGCGGCCGAGCTGTCGACTGCAACTACACCATCCGGCAGATTGCTGAACAGCTTGGCGCCAGGCACCCGAGCCGCCGGAGCGGGTGCCGTGGATGCACGACTGGCCGGAACAGTCACAGGATGCTGCTCAGGGGCGGTCACGGGAGCGGGGACTGAGCGGCCTTCGTTGCTGTAGCTGGCTTGCGGCGTCTTGCCGGTAGCGAGGTCGATCTTCGCGTTCGTCTCGGCGATCTTGTTTGACTGCCAGCCCTTGAAGTCCTTGACCAGGGAGGCGCCATCACCGGTGTACGGACCGTTATGGAGAGTCTCCTCTGTGGGTGCCATGCCGGTGGCAGCGGCGGCCTTACCTTGTCTCAGGGTCGGACCAACCGGCTTACCGGTGCCGCTCTCGAGCAATTGGTCGACTGTCTCGAAGCCCATCGCTTTGGCGATGCGCAGCAGCAGGTCATCCTGCTCCTTGGACAGAATGCGCTCCTCGGTCGAGACCAAAATATCTTCCCCGGTCTCCGGCACTTTGGCCGGGATGCTGTCGGAGGTCGGCGTGCCCGGGCCTTTGATCTTGCCGCCCCTGGCGTGAGCTTTGACCTTGACCGCTTGCTCGATCTCGGCATTTTGCTTTTGGCGGTGCTGGATTAGACGCCGACGATCGACTGCGTTGACTGACCGTTCAGCAAGTTGGTCGTCGTTGAGCTCACCGCCCCCGGCGTAACCGTTGATCGCTTTCTCGATCTGTTGCTTACGGCTCCCAAGGAGACCGGCGGCGCGCAGCAGCATGCCCCCTGGTTGGCGTTCAGGCTGTGCTTGAGGTTGCGGTGCTGGAGCTACCGCAGCGGGGGCCGGTGCTGCTTGCGTGTTACCGGCGACACCGTACTTGGCGTTGATGCGGGCCATCAGCTCATCCGCTGTTTCAGGCTTGCCACCCTCCGCGAAGCCGAAGAGCTTGCTGTACTCACTGGTCGCTGCATTGATGGCCGGAGCCATCGCGCGTCGGGAACGCGGGCCAGTAGCTTTCTCCTGCAGATCCTCAAGCGCCCAGCGCTTGGTCTTCTCGGCGTTGTTTCGTTCGTCCTCAGACATCGTGGCCAGAGAGGCAGCGTTGATCGGCTTTTCCTGCATGTGATCGGGCAGGATGGCGAGGCCGGTATTCTGCGCAACTCGATTGATGTCGCTCATTCGACTATTGAAGTCACCAAGCAGCTGCTGCTCACCGGCGTTCGGAGTGTATTTTGTATCCATGATGTTGTCCTCGGTTACATATCAAAAAGAATGTCGTCAATGAGTGCCTTCGCATCAGCAGAAAGAGGCTCATCCAGATGGCGCCATTGCCAAGGAAGCGCCTGCCATTTCTGGTGTCTGGCTGCCAGGTCTCGTGTGTCGTAGCCGGCACCCTTGAGAAGCTCGAGTTCGCACGCACGGATCTCGTACCGCAGCTGCGGATAGTCCAGCTTCACGTCCTGGACAATTGAGGCGTGAAATCGCTCGGCTAGGCCAGGTATCCGGTGGGGCATGTCCGGCGGCGGCGGCAACGCGGCTTCGCGTCGTTGCTCAGCGATGTGCTGCAGGTGGTGTGCGATCTTTTCCTTGGGAGGTAGCGCCGCCACACGGGCGGTCTCGGCCTCGATGTCGGCAACGATTTGGGCAAAATCGAGTGGCTCCCGCTCCTGGACGATCGCATGGGGCGGCGCCATGCTCGATTCCAGCTTGATCAGGCGTGCAAGGTACCGGCTCACTGACGAGACTCCAGAGCAGCGATCCGAGCCTCTAGCTCGTGATCAGCGATCACCCGGCCGACTTGCGACAGCATGTAAATCAATCGGCTTCCATCAGCCACGTCGAGCGTTCCGCGCCGAGATTCACAGTAAACCCTGCTCATCTCACGCCGAACATCGCGCAAAGTCTTCAGGGGGATACGCCTTGCCGGGGTACCCCTCGCTGGAAGGTGTTCCCCTTCAATAGCTTGAGAACGTTCAGCAGTCACGTTTTCAGCCTTTTAAGCAGCCCTGCGGTGGGCTTCTTCGAGCTTCAGGCGGTCGAGCACGCCGCGGAGATGCTCTTCCGCCGAGGTGCAGCTCGGACCGGACGTGCTCACCGCTCGTGCAGCCTCCTTAATACGCTGCTCGATCGTCGGCTTGGCTAGTTCGACCGCATCGGCGAACAGCTGGTGTCGCTCGAGCTGGGCTTGCAGATCCTTGTCGGGATTGAGATCAACCGATTGCCCCTGAAGCAGGAGATCAGCCAGCAGCCGAGTGCGCTTTTCGGTCATGCTGCGAATTTCGTGCAGCGCCTTCCCACGTTGCTCCTCAAGATCCTGAAGGCGCAGGCGATATGTCGAGACGCGATCGATGGTTGCCTGGTGCCGTGCCTCGGCCTCAGAGATGTTCTGGCGAGCGTCAAGGACATCGGGGTGCTCGTCGAATTCGGTGTCAGAAATAAGGCTGAAGTACTCGCGGATGTGGCGTGGTAGCTCGCGGTATTCGAGATCAGTCATGGGTGCAGCCTCCTCAGAGATATTTTGTGAAGCACGGCCGTGGATTCGCCGGCAGTGAAATGGGTTGATGGGGTGGACCACCGGCTCCAGCCATTGAGGTAGCCGCTGCCGCCAGGGCAATCCACCGTTTGGTTCGTAGCAAAACTCGTATCGGTCGCGCCTCCGAGACCTGGCAGACGTCCAGAACACGGTTCGCTGAACGAGCGCGCCAGCCCGTGCAAGTCGTATCCCGCACCGAGAGGCGACCTTCAGCGAGATATCGACGCACTCGGCGATTTCCTCGCTGGAGACCCACAGCCCAGGTAGCTCCTCGAGCAGCGCTGTGACGAGGCGGTCGACTTCTGCCAGACGTTGGGGGTTGGTCGCCATTGCTGAACTCAGGCACGTCGTTCGCCGACGAAAATATCCAGGCGATCACGACGGATTCGAACCTTCCGGCCAGCCCGAGTAATCAGGCGATTGAAGCCGTGGCTGCCCCGCTTTACCCAGCAACGCATGGTGTTTTCACAAAGCAGCCCGGGATATGCCGCGGCTGCCTGGCGGAGGCTTAAATACTCGGGATTTGAATTGGTCATTGGGTACTCTGTGGTGCAGGTAATGCGAGCACTTTAGAAAAGCCCCTCCTGCTAGCAGGCATGGTTTTTCTATGACCTTTGGCCGATTGTCTAAGCTGTGTCCCTAGCGCACACTTCGATCAGGTGTCATCCCTTGACATCAATCGGAGACACAAATGCGCCGTTGCCTGGCCACTTTTGCACTGTTACTGGCATCTAATTTTGCCCACTCATCGCTGATAACCACGACCAAGTCGGGCGACTTGATGTTTGAGTACCTTCGGGGAGAATCTGGCCCATCCGTGCAGGAGTTCGGTATCGGCACACCGAGTGCGGATTCCACGCTCGCTGACCGAAATGTGGTTTTCGTTATCGACTACAACCGCGCCGTTGTTCCGCCACCAGTGGTGAATAAGGGCTATTACTGGGCCGGGAGCTCACTGGATTTTTACAACCTGTCCAACTATATGGGCAATTTGTTCGCGTTCAGCAGCAACCTAGCGACCTCGCCCTCCACCGCAGATCAGGCTGTATTCACCGACACCGACAACAGCCTTGGCCGGGGAGGAAGCGTTATCGAGATAATTGGCGACAACGACTGGGTACTGCATCTCGACGATGCCTGGTCATATCGCTTCGATGATGACGATAACGAGCTGGTGCTTCGCGTCTGGGTTGATACCAGCGCTGCCGTCCCCCTTCCGGAGCCAGGGTCGCTGCTACTCATTGGCACAGGGCTGTTTCTTGCGTTGAGACGCCGCCAGTAAGTCGTTGTTTTCGCTAAAATGCCGTGCATGACTCGATCCGAACTCATCGCACAGCTGGCGCAACGCTTCCCCACCCTCGCCCGACAAGACGCTGAAGTCGCCGTAGCCGAGATCCTCGGCGCCGTTGGCGGTGCCTTGAAATCCGGCGGCCGCGTTGAGATCCGGGGCTTCGGAAGTTTTTCCTTGAACCATCGGCCGCCTCGCACCGCTAGGAATCCGAAGACCGGCGAGAAGGTCAGCGTGCCGGCCAAATGGACGCCTCACTTCAAGGCCGGCAAAGAACTTCGCGAACTGGTCGATGCCTGATCCCAGGCCGCGCTGCAACCGGTGCGAGCACTACCACGTTACTTTCGATCCGAACTTTCCCTATGGCTGCCGGGCTATGGGGTTCAAGAGCCGTCGTCTTCCGGAACGCGATGTAATTGCCTCTTCTGGCCAGCCTTGCCTCTACTTCGAACCTAAGCACCACAAAGCGGGGGAATAACGTGGGGGATTCGCCCCTATTGAACCTACCTACTTATTAAATAAATTTTTCGGACTCTTTCGATTCAATTATTTTTCTAAAAAGTAGCTCAATAGAAAACCCTCAAATCCCCCATGAAACTCCCCTCACTAAAATAAAAAGAGGAGCGATTTTGTCGCTCCCCAAAAAATCCCCCACCTTTTCCCCCACAAATCTCCCTCAGTCCTTAAAGTCCTCCTCAACCGTATCCGCTCGACCAAAAGTCCTGTTGAAAAGATCCATCGCTTCCCGCTCAGCTTTTCTCTCCGCTACCTCATCGGCAACGTAGTCGGCCGGCGCGTCGTCACCTGCCAAGGGGTTGATCGAGACTCCACGGACGACGAGCTGATTGTGCTGAGTAAAGAGGTTGAACCCTGCATTCTGCAAGGCGCTGATCAATGCCTGCTTTCCAAGTGCGGATGCCCTCGGCTCATGCTCTGCCATCCAGGACCGGTAAAACTGCTCAATGATGGTGAGTTTGATTGCCGGTGCGGCGGGATCACTGACCAACATCTGCCGGAAAAAGTTACCCGTGGTGTTCGCCGAGCGCATCCACGTATCTGCAGCTCTGGTCACTTCATCCGGACGCTGGTAGCGGCCACGCTGCAATACGCGCTGCCAGGCTTCGACCAGAAGATTCAGCACACCAGGCAGTTCATTGCGCATGATGTACTGCTTCAGATTGGGATCTTTCTCGCCCTCGGTGAGCTGGTGCTTGAATTCGATCACGTGTGCTCGCCGTGTCATACCGTGGCTCGTGTCTGCCGTGCGTGGCCAATGGTTAGCCAGCATGATCATGGTTGCCCGACTGGTGAATTGGAACGTCGAGCTGTTCTTGGGATTGGCGGTCAGAACCTTCTCCTCCGACAGCTTCTTCAACCAGTCGTCAGGAAGCAGAACCCCCTGCTTCACGTCGTCATCAATGAAGGCAAGTTTCCCGACCAATGACGAGGTGAAATGGTTGTCCTTCCCTGCTGCAGCATCGGCGATGCTCCCTTTCAGGCAGGCACCGCCACCCATCACTGCCTCGATGATATCGACGAGGAAAGTCTTCCCGTTCTCGCCTCTACCTTTCAGCAGCATCCACATGGCTTCAATTCGACGGGGCTGAATTACGGTCCCCATCAACTCAAGGAAATGCCGGCTCACCTCAGCAGGGGATTTGCACTCTTTGAAAACCAAACCCAGGGCTGCTTTGAATTTTGGGCAGTCTGCCGTGGGCTCGTAGCTAGTAGATAGCTGGAAAGTCAGCTTGTGGGCAGGGTCATGGTCAACGAATTCCACGTTGCCCTCTTCGTCGAACCAGAGTTCGCCATTTCGGCAGTTGATAACTGACTCAGGAAAACTCCCTTTCAAGTTGAGCGGATCACTGGCCTTGTCCTCCTTCGCACAGAACCTTCGGAGGTTTCCACAGACCGCGGTTGTCAGCGCGTTCAGGTAGTCCCCACGTTCCGACTCACGTAACAGTTTGGTCAAGCCCCTTACCTCTTTGCTTGCGCCGGCCAATATGCGCTGGATGCTCCGTTGCACCCTGTTCTCAACCAGGCTCGAATCCGTCTGCTTCCACACGCCGCCTCGATACAGCCACCAACTATCGCCAATGAAGGTCAGGTGCTTGCCGGAGGCAAACCAGTCATCGAGCACCTGCTTGACGAGCCCCATCTCCAGATCGAAGACCCGGGCGGTCTCGTCTTCCTCTGGCGCCAGCATTTCACGCAATGCCTTCGCTGGGAGCTTGGCTTTACTCGGGGAAAGTGCGGTAAATCGCTTAGCAATAGAGTTCTCCAGCTCTGCCTGCTCGTGCGGCTGAAATCCATTTTCAACCATCGCAGCCTTAATGGCCGGCACAACCTCTGCCATCAGCTTGAGAGGCGTTTCCGCGCCGGCAATAGCCTGGATCAGCGAAGCAACAACAGCGGCGCGCTCCTCATGTTCACGCAGGCTATCCTCGCGCGCCGCCTCCAGCAGCTCCGGCAACTTCCCCGCCCACTCCAGCATCGCCAGATTGGACGGCTTGGCATTGATTGGCAGGCTATCGATATCCTCCTGCTCGAAGGCATCATCCGACGCATCGAGATGGCCGAACTTGAATACGCGGACCAGATCCCACAGATTGGCAATGCCGTCGATCGGCCAGGTGTTGTGGCTCGAGCCGACGTGCATGCCGTCATCGTGCACCCACACACCCTCCGGCGTGCCGCCCCCGTTGTGCCAGGTGTAGCGGCGTTCGGAGACGGCCTCGAACTCGCCCTCGAGGTGGTTCAGCAGCACCTCCTCGGCGGTGAACACCTTGTTGTAGAGACCAACCAGGCCGGGCTTCTCGGACGGATCGACCAGTTTCATATCTGATCCACCCTCCCCGCTGCCCTGCTCCCGGGCCTGGGCCAGCGTGTCCTGGGCGATGACCAGATCTACATAGTCGGTCTCACCTTGATGCCAGCCCGAGCGGACCGGCACCGGGTCGGTGCGGCCCTCCTCGAAGATGGGGTCGGCCGTGTAGCGGATCTGGACCCGACGATAGACAGCCTTGTCGATAGCTGGCGTGTAAGCCTTGGCCCATTCGTACATCTGGGCAGTCGTGTAGGCCGTCTTCGACCACATCCACAGGTGACACTTGAGGATGCCCTCCTTGCCAGGCATGCCTGCCGAGCTCGAGAGGTGCCAGTAGAAACTGGCCGTCCGGAAGCAAGGCGGCAACTTCTCGGCAAGGAAGTCCAGCACCGCCAGCTCGGTCTCGAGTATCGGGTCGGCAAAGCCAGGCCGATAACCGTCGATGTCGATCACGAAGGAGTGCAGCGGCTGGTCGTCGAAGTTAGCATTGGTCCGCGTCACCGATCCCTGGACGTTGCCGGGCTGCATCTCGTCCTTCGGCGCTCCGGCAATCAGGCAACGCTTCTTGTTCTTGTGCAGCTTGCCGAGCAGCGTGGCCAGGGCGGGCAGGTCGGCCACCTCGACGGTCTTGACCTTGAAGCTGGCTGCGTCACCGTAAGCCTCGGTGGTGCCGTCAGACTTGTAGGTCTTGGTCAGGTGGGGACCGGTTGTTTCGAGAACGGTGAGCCGATCGATCCCCTCAGTAGTCTTTGCGGGACGCTCCACCAGCAGTAGAGCAACGGACTCGCTGCCAGCCCTAAAGTATCCATACTGGTTCTGGCTGGGCTCGACGGTGCCGTCCTCGAGCAAAGCGCCGGCTGTGGAGATCGGATACCCCGGCTTGCACGACGCTGGCTTGATTACGAGGCCGACAGACTCACGCCATTTATCCAGCTCGGACAGCTTCATAGGGCGTTCAAGCCAGAACACCAGGTGAGCTTTCAAGGCCCTCTTCCCAGTGTGCTCGCTCCTACGGCACATGCGCCAAACGAAACTGGCATCCTGAAACGGCTCAGGCAGGACACGATCGATGAACTGCAAGATCGCCTCTTCGGGTGCAGTGACCGGGTCGATCCCTTCGGTATCCCAGCCAACCTCAATAATCAGCAGTCGCGCAAGGCAGTCTTTGAAATTGGCTTTACTGGCTTCAATCAGGCCGTTGGCGGTATGTTTAGCTTTGCCGTCGCCGACGTAAGCGCCTTGAACGATGCATGACAGTGGCTCCCGATAGAGTTCGTCTAACAACTCGGCGACGTCGGAAAGGTTTTCAACTAGACACTTTCGAACCCTGGACGCGCCATTGAAGACGTTATTGGTGTGCCTCTCGCCGCCTCGAAAGAACGTCGTGAGCGGATCACCGACGGTTTCAAGGACTGTTATCTCGGCAGAAGATCTTACGGTAGAATCTGCGACGTGCGCAGTATCTGAGGTCGTGCCGGTGCCAGCCGGTGCGGCCTTTTTCACTTCTGAGGGGGTGCGCATATCGAGCCCTCTTAAGCGATGCTGTCGATCAGGGCACGAATATCCTCGACACGCCAAGCCGTGACACGTGGACCGAGCTTCACCGGCTGCGGAAAACGCCCTTCCCGCACACCACGCCACCACCAAGTAGGACTTCCGGGAATCAGACCAGGGGTTGCCGAGCGGGCCCTGCATGGGCGATTGTCGTTCTTGGGCTTAACGCCCTTTGCCAACGCCTCTGCGCGTAGAGCGGCGGCCGCTTCTCGGTTGCGCTGAGCCTCGGCTTCGGTCACTTCGCGTTGGGGGAGAATCTGCGCGAGTCGCAGGAATCCAGTTTCGGGGAGATTCATTATTGGGCCTCGTAGCGAGACCTGGGCCGAGTAGAAAGTATCGGACCAGGATAATCTGGTCGCTGATGGCTACTTGCCTACGGTCGCAACGGTTCCAAGCCTTTTTCCGGGTTCCACTTGCAGCGTGACTAGTGGCGGACCTCGGGAGGCTCCCTGAAGTTCAGGGCCCTACTTCTCTCGACCTGCTACTTACATCCGGGGCCGTAGGGTCGGGCCGTGTCCGGAAGCTGCTATAACAAAGTGTTCGTAGCTTAACGTGCTTTGCAGTTTTTGCAAATAGCAAGGGGACACCACTCAAGGGCGAACGAAGTGGTGGGCTGAGCGGTGGGCTATCGGCGCTCAAGAAACAAAAAAGCCCCTAGATTCAGGGGCTTAATTGCTGTTACTGGCGGACACGCAGGGATTCGAACCCTGGATCCAGGTTTTGCCCGGATGCACCCTTAGCAGGGGTGTGCCTTCGACCACTCGGCCACGTGTCCTTGCCTGCTACAACGAGGCGCGGATGATATAGGCTCCGCGCCTTTTGGTCAAACTTACTGATCGAGACCGAAAGTGCGGTGCAGGACGCGGACAGCCAGTTCCAGATACTTCTCGTCGAGGACGACGGAGATCTTGATCTCGGAGGTCGAGATCATCTGGATGTTGATGCCTTCGTCGGCCAGAGCCTTGAACATCTTGGAGGCAACACCCGGGTGGGAACGCATGCCGACGCCGACGGCCGAGACCTTGCAGATCTTGTTGTCACCGGTGATTTCGCGGGCGCCGAGCTTGGCCTTGACACCTTCGAGGATGCCCTGTGCCTTGGCGTAATCGCCACGGTTGACGGTGAAGGAGAAATCGGTGGTGCCATCGTGGCCGACGTTCTGGATGATCATGTCGACGTCAATGTTGGCGTCGGCGATGGAGCCCAGGATCTGGTAGGCGATGCCCGGGGTGTCGGGAACGCCGAGCATGGTGAGCTTGGCTTCGTCGCGGTTGAAAGCGATACCGGAAATGATCGGTTGTTCCATGTTCTTGTCTTCCTCAACAGTGATCAGCGTGCCTTCCCCTTCGTCCTGGAAGCTGGAAAGAACGCGCAGTTTGACCTTGTACTTGCCGGCGAATTCGACCGAGCGGATCTGCAACACCTTGGAGCCGAGGCTGGCCATTTCCAGCATCTCTTCGAAGGTGATGGTGTCGAGCTTCTTGGCTTCGGGCACGACGCGCGGGTCGGTGGTGTAGACGCCATCGACGTCGGTGTAGATCTGGCACTCGTCGGCCTTGAGCGCGGCAGCAAGCGCAACGCCGGAGGTGTCAGAACCGCCACGACCGAGTGTGGTGATATTGCCGTGCTCGTCGACACCCTGGAAGCCGGCGACGACAACAACGTGGCCGGCATCGAGATCGCGCCGCATGTTGGCTTCGTCGATCGACAGGATGCGCGCCTTGGTGTGCGTGCTATCAGTCAGCACCTTGACCTGGCCGCCGGTGTAGCTCTTGGCCTTGCAGCCGATGTCCATGAGCGCCATGGAGAGCAGGCCGGTAGTGACCTGTTCGCCGGTGGACATGATGGCATCCAGCTCGCGCGGATCGGGAGTGGCCTGAACTTCCTTGGCCAGAGCGATCAGCTTGTTGGTTTCGCCACTCATTGCGGAGACGACGACGACCACTTGATGGCCCTGTGCCTGGAACTTGGCAACGCGTTTGGCGACATTCTTGATGCGCTCGGGATTACCGACCGACGTACCGCCGTATTTTTGAACAATCAACGCCATGGATTTGTCCGGTTAAACGTTGGAAACATGAAAAAGAGGGCGGGATTTTACCCCAGCCAGCTCTTTTTCCGAAAGAAAACAGTGGCTAGAGATCGGCCAGCGAGCGCAGATGGGCGCCAACACTACGGGCCAGCGAGGTCATCACGTAGCCGCCTTCGAGCATCGAGACGATGCGCTTGTTGCACATTTCGGCGGCCAGCTGCTTGAGCTGATCGGTGACCCAGGCATAGTCCTTTTCGAGGAAGCGCAGGTTGCCCATGTCGTCCTCGAAGTGGGCGTCGAAGCCGGCCGAGATGAGGATCATCTGCGGCTTGAATTCACGCAGGCGCGGCATCCAGACCTGGCTGACGGCATCGCGAAACTCTTCGCCGCCACAACCGGAAGCGAGTGGCACGTTGCACATGTTGGCAGCCGGCTTGTCGGTACCGCTGTACGGGTAGAACGGGTGCTGGAAGATGGAGCACATGAGCACCTGCTCGTCACCGGCAAAGCAGTCTTCGGTGCCGTTACCGTGATGGACGTCGAAGTCGATGATTGCCACGCGCTCCAGGCCGTGGGCGACGAGGGCATGCTTGGCGGCAACGCCGACGTTGTTGAAGAAGCAAAAACCCATCGGGTTGGCTTTTTCGCAGTGATGACCGGGCGGTCGCACTGCACAGAAGCCGTTTTCGATTTCGCCCTTCATGACGAGGTCGACGGCCAGGCAGCCGGAGCCGGCGGCACGCAGCGCGGCCTGCCAGGTATGCGGATTCATCGCGGTATCGGGATCGAGGTGCACGACGCCCAGTTCCGGCGAGGCACGCTTGAGGCGTTCGAGATGCGAAGCAGGATGGACGCGCATCAGTTGTTCGAAAGTGGCGAGCGGCGCGTCGTAGTAGACGAAATAGGCGTCGATCCCCTGGGCGATCAGGTGATCATTGATGGCGGTCAGACGCTGCGGGCATTCCGGGTGATGCGAACCCATGTCGTGCAACTGGCAGTCACGATGGGTGATGATGGCAGTGGTCGTCACTTGTTCTCTCTCTGCGAAGCGGCGCACAAAACGGCGCACGTCGAATTGTCATTATCGTCCCATTCACCGCGCCGCTTCAAGCATTAGAATGGGTTTGGACAGACACTGCGGAATCATATGATGTTGAAAAGCACACTTTCCGGCCTCGCCGGTCGCCCGCGGGCATTCGATGACGTTCTCGAGCAGGCTGGCCGGATCATCCTCGGCAAGGATCACGAAATCCGGCTGGCCATCGCCTGCCTGCTGGCCAACGGCCATTTGCTCATCGAAGACCTGCCGGGCATGGGCAAGACGACGCTGGCCCACACGCTGGCCCGGCTGCTCGGGCTGCAGTTTTCGCGCATCCAGTTCACCAGTGATCTGCTGCCGGCCGACATCACCGGCGTTTCGGTCTTCGAGCGCGACCGGAGCGACTTCCGTTTCCTGCCCGGTCCGGTCTTCGCCCAACTGGTACTCGCCGACGAAATCAATCGCGCCACGCCGAAAACGCAGAGCGCCCTGCTCGAAGCCATGGAGGAAGGCCAGGTCACGGCCGAGGGCCAGACGCGGATGCTGCCGACACCCTTTTTCGTCATCGCGACGCAGAACCCGGCGCACCAGATCGGTACCTTTCCGCTACCCGAATCGCAGCTCGACCGCTTCCTCATGCGCCTCGAACTCGGCTACCCGGACCGCGCGGCCGAACGCGCCCTGCTCGCCGCCGGCGGCCAGCGTCGCCGAGTCGAGGAACTGACGCCATTGCTTACACCCGATGATCTGCCGGCCCTGCAGCAGGAAGCCTCAGCCATCCACGCGGCCGGCCCGCTCATCGATTACGTCCAGGCGCTGGTCGAGGCGACGCGGCAGAATCCCACCTTCCAGCACGGCCTGTCGCCACGCGCCGGCCTTGCCCTGCTTGCCGCCGCCCGCGCCTGGGCCTGGCTTGCCGGGCGTGACATGGTCCTGCCCGACGACGTCCAGGCCGTGCTCCCGGCCGTCGCCCGACACCGTCTGCGCTCGGCGCAAGGTGGCGGCTACGCGCAGGCCGAGGATATCGCCGCCCTGATCCGCAGCGTCGCCATTCCCTGAGTTCCGTGGGCATCGTCGCCACCCTGCAGCAAAAACTGTTTCGCTGGCACAGCGACGGCACGGCGCCGCTGCGCCTCGGCCAACGGCGCGTTTTCATCATCCCCTCGCGCGGCGGCCTGCTCTACGCCCTGGCACTCATCGTCATGCTGATCGGCGCCATCAACTACAACCTTGCGCTCGGCCATGCGCTGGTTTTCCTGCTGGTCGGGCTGGGCATCGTCGGCATGATCCACACCTTTCGCAACCTGCACGGGCTGGTCATCACGCCGGGACGTAGCGCGCCGGTTTTTGCTGGCGAAACGGCGCATTTCCAGATCACACTCGACAACGACCGCCCGACCCCGCGCCTCGGGCTCGAATTGGAAGCCGAAAGCGGCCACCCGGTGTTTGCCACGGTCAACCGGAAAAAAAGCACAAAATTGAACATTCCGGTCAGCGCCCGAAAGCGTGGCTGGCTGCCCCTACCACGCGTCCGCCTGTCGACGCGCTATCCGCTCGGCCTGTTTACCGCTTGGGCCTACCTGCAACCGGCCATGCGCTGCCTGGTCTATCCGCAGCCGATCGCCGCCCCGCTGCCTCTTGCCTCGCCAACACCAGTCGGCGGTGAGCGCACTGGCGACGGCGGCCAGGAGGACTTCGCCGGATTCCGCGCACGCCAGCCAGCCGACTCGCCGCGCCACGTCGCCTGGAAAGCCAGCGCCCGCAACGCCAACGGCCCGCTGCTGATCAAACAATTCGCCGGCGGTGCGCAGGTTGAACTGATGCTTGACTGGCAACTCACCGACGCCGGCCTGGCCAACGAAACCCGCATCGGCATCCTGACCGGCTGGGTGCTCGCCGCCGATGCCGCCGACGCCCATTACGGCCTGCGCCTGCCCGGCGTCGACATCCCGACCGGCAGCGGCGAGCGGCATCGCCAGCTTTGCCTCGAAGCCCTCGCCCTCTGCCAGCCATGAGCACGCCGGCCCACGAAGCCCTCGACCGCCACGCCACGCCCTGGCTCTTCGCCACGGCACTGGCCACCACGGCGCCGCACTTCATGCACCAGCCGCTCTGGCTCAGTTCGGTGGCCGGCGCCCTGCTGCTGTGGGCCGTCTGGCTGTGGTGGAAAGACCAGCGCCTGCCCGGCCGCTGGATATTGATTCCGCTGGTCGGCGCCGGCAGTGCCGGCATCCTGCTCGAATTCCACACCCTGTTCGGGCGCGACGCCGGGGTCGCCATGCTGGTCATGTTCATGACCATGAAGCTGCTCGAACTGAAATCGCGGCGCGACGCGATGGTCGTCGTCACCCTCGGCTACTTCCTGCTCCTCACCCACTACCTCTACTCGCAAAGCATCCCGACCGGTATCTGGCTACTCGCCGCGATGTGGCTCGTCACGGCGACGCTAATTCGCCTGCACGGCGGCCCGTCGAGCCGCCCACGCGAAACCCTGCGCTACGCCGGCGTACTCTGCCTGCAGGCCATCCCTTTCATGCTCGTGCTATTTCTGCTTTTCCCGCGCATCTCCGGGCCACTCTGGGGCTTGCCTTCGGATGCCTTCACCGGCAAAACCGGGCTGTCCGACACGATGACGCCGGGTAGCATCGCGCAACTGGTCCAAAACGGGGACATCGCCTTTCGTGTCCGCTTCGACGGACCGCTGCCCCCCAGGCAGAAGCTCTACTGGCGCGGCCCGGTCATGGAGCAATTCGATGGCACGACCTGGCACTTGTACAAAGGCCGCCAGCCCGCTGCTCAGCTCGAAAGCCTGTCGCCGCCCATCGGCTACGAAACCACGCTGGAAGCCCACAACCAGCGCTGGCTGCTGGCCCTCGACGCGCCCGTCGCGCTGCCAGCCGAAACCTACCTGAACGGAACGATGACCGCCACCAGGCAGAACGCGATCAACGAGCGAATACGCCTCCGCCTGTCCGCCAGCCTCGACTACCGCCTCAATACGAGCGAAGACCCGACGGTGCTGCGCCGCAACCTCGCCCTGCCGGCCAGCGGCAATCCGCAAACCCGCGCCCTGGCCACTCAGTGGCGCGCCGGCAATCCGCCCGAGGCCGTCATCGCCAAGGCCCTCGCCCTGTTCAATGCCGAATTCACCTACACGCTCCAGCCGCCACTCCTCGGCCAGCACGGCATCGACGATTTCCTCTTCCGGAGCAAACGCGGTTTCTGCGAACACTACGCCGCCGCGTTCGTCACCCTCATGCGCGCCGCCGGCATTCCGGCCCGCGTCGTCGGTGGCTATCAGGGCGGCGAATTCAATCCGCTCGATCAATACCTCGTAGTCCGCCAGTCCGACGCCCATGCCTGGGCTGAAGTCTGGCTGGCCGGCAAGGGCTGGGTTCGCATTGACCCAACCGCCGCCGTGTCGCCCAACCGTATCGAAACCGGCATCGCCGGTGCGCTAGGTTTCGGCGAGCCGTTGCCCATGCTCATCCAGCTGCGCGCCGACTGGATCAGGACACTGCGTTACCGCTGGGAAGCCATCAACAATGCCTGGAACCAGGGCGTGCTCGGCTACGACCCGCAACGCCAGCGGGAACTGCTGGCCCGCCTAGGTTTGTCCGATACCGACTGGCGCAGCCTGGCCATCGCGCTGGGCAGCACCTGCGGCCTGCTCGTCGCCGGCCTCATGGCCTGGGCGCTCTACAAACAGCCGGAACGCGACCCGGTCGTTCGCCTGTGGCACAAGGCACTGCGACATCTGGCGCGAACAAAGGTAGACTGCGCGCCGTGGGAAACGCCAATGGAACTGGCCCGACGCGTTCGCGAACAGCGCCCGGAACTGGCCGAAGCTTTCCAGCGCGTGGTCGACGCCTACCTGGTAGCGCGCTACGGCAACACCGACCAACACCTGAAAATACTGCGCGACGCCATCGCGCAATTGCGATGATGAACCTGAAACTGACGCTTGCCCCACTGCTCCTCGCAGCACTGACCTCGCTGGCCCATGCCGGCCCGAACTCCAAGACCAACACGCCAAGCTTCGCCGACGATCCGGCCGCCATCGAATTCGCCCGCGACCTCGAAAGCCGCCACGGTTTCAAGGCCGACGAGTTGATCAGCCAGTTCGCCCAGACCCGCCCGAACGCCACCGTCCTCAAGCTGATCCAGCCGCCCGCCTCGCCGCTGCAGCGCTCGTGGGAACGCTACCGGCCGCGCTTCCTGAACGAGCGGCGCATCGATGGCGGTGTCGCCTTCTGGCAGGAAAACGCCGGGCAACTGGCCAAGGCCTCGGCACTCTATGGCGTTCCCGAGGAAATCATCGTCGCCATCATCGGTGTCGAAACCGAATACGGCCGCAACACGGGCGGCTTCCGTGTCTTCGAGGCGCTGTCCACGCTGGCTTTCAATTACCCGCGGCGAGCCGAGTTTTTCCGCACCGAACTCGAACAATTTCTGCTGCTGGCCCGTGAAAACAATCTCGACCCAATGGCTGTCAAAGGCTCCTTTGCCGGCGCCATCGGCATCCCGCAATTCATGCCGGGCAGTCAGCGCCGCTACGCTGTCGATTTCGACGGCGATCAGCGCGTCGATCTCGGCAACAGCGTCGACGATGCCATCGGCAGCGTCGCCCGCTTTCTTGAGCAACATGGCTGGCAAGCGGGGCAGCCCATCACCGTGCCGGCCATGACGGCAGGGACGCCCGAGGCCGGGCTGATTCAGGCCGGCATCCGTCCCAGCCTCAAGGTCGCCGATCTGGCCGACCAAGGCATCCGCGCCAACATCGACCCGCAGACGACGGCGGCGCTGATCGACCTCGTCTCACCGGGGCGCGAGACGGAATACTGGTTGGGATTCGAGAATTTCTACGTCATCACGCGCTACAACCGATCGAGCTTCTACGCCATGTCGGTTTTCCAGCTGGCCGAAGAAATCCGCGGCCGGATGTGCGCGGCTACAACAGAGAATCGCGAGAGATATTGCCGCGCTTGATGATCTTGCGCAGGCGATCCAGACCTTCCATCTGAATCTGCCGGACCCGCTCGCGGGTCAGCGCCAGATCGTGGGCGATGACATCGAGCGTTGCCACATCGGCGCCATTCAAGCCATAGCGACGCTCGATGACCGAACGCTGGCGCTCGGTCAGTTGATCCAGCCAGTCGCCGACCAATGAACCGACTTCGCTCAATTGCAGCAATGACTCGGGATCGCCACCGCCATCGTCGGCAATGACTTCGGCGATGGTGTGGCTGGGATCGATGTCGAGCGGCGCATCGAGCGAGGCGATATGTTCGTTGAGCAACAGCGTGCGCCGCACGTCCTCGACCGGCCAGTCGATCAGCGCCGCAATCCGCTCGACCGTCGAATCCCGCTTGTCGGCCGACTCCAGATGACGCATGGCGCGCAGGACGACATTGATTTCCTTGATGATATGCACCGGCAAGCGAATGGTGCGCGACTGGTTCATGATGCCGCGCTCGATGTTCTGCCGTATCCACCAGGTGGCGTAGGTCGAGAAGCGGAAACCGCGTTCCGGATCGAATTTTTCCAGCGCGTGGATCAAACCGAGATTGCCTTCCTCGATCAGGTCGAGCAACGGAATGCCCCGATTCAGGTAGTGCTTGGCAATATTCACGACGAGCCGCAGGTTGTGCTCGATCATGCGCTGGCGGGCGGCGAAATCACCGGCACGAACGAGCCGCGTCGTGGCCAGTTCCTGTTCCGGGGTGAGCAGCGGCTTGGCCCCGATCTCGCTCAGGTAAAGCTGGGTAACGTCCTCGAGCAGCTCGATTTCCGGAATGGCGACTTCAGGCTCGGGTAGCTCGGGCTCTGGCAGCAGGACCGAGTCATCGGGCTGCTCCTCGAATTCATCATCCAAGCCCTCGCCGATATTGCTCATCTTTTCGGCAGATACAGCGCCGGGTCGACCGGCTTGCCCTGTTTGCGGATTTCAAAATGCAGCTTGACCGAGTCGGCATCGGTATTGCCCATCTCGGCAATCTTCTGGCCGCGGCTGACCTGCTGGCCTTCCTTGACGAGGATTTTGCGGTTGTGGGCGTAGGCCGACAGATAGGTGGCGTTGTGCTTGACGATGACCAGTTCGCCAAAGCCGCGCAGGCCGCTGCCGGCATAGACGACCTTGCCGTCGCCGGCAGCCAGGACGGGATCACCGGCCTTGCCGGCGAAGTCCAGGCCCTTGTTGCCGCCATCGCTATACGGTGCCGAGAGCCTGGCCGATGTCGGCCACATCCAGGGCACATCGTCGGGGCTGGTGGCAACGGCCGGGGCTGCCTCGGGCTTCACTTCTGGCTTGATTTCGGCCGGCTTGACGGTGTCGCCGCCGACCTTGTTCAGGCGGGCGTAGGCTTCATCCGAATACGGTTCCTTGCCGACACGCGGCTCACGCTTCAGTGCGCCATTTTGCTGGGCAACTGCGACACTGCCGGCCGGCTGATCGAGCGAGCGAGACTCGACTGCGGAGCCAACTTCAATCGGTTTGGTGACGGCACCATCAGCGACAGGTTCGGCAGCAGCACCCGGCGGTGCAACGCGCAGGATCTGGCCTTCCTTGATCGATGACGGGTTGGCGATATTGTTCCAACTGGCGACATCGCGATGATCCTGACCGTGCTCCAGTGCAATGCGGTACAGGGTGTCGCCGCGCTTGACCGTGTAATAGCCCGGACCGGCGGGCTGGACAGCGGCCTTGGAGGTCGAGCGATCGACCGCCGGTACCGGCTGCTGGGAAATACAGCCAGCCAAAAACAGTACGGGGAAAACGACGGCGACGATTCGAATCATTGCGTTCCTGAAAGTAGCGGGACGAAACGCACGGCATCAAGCCGGGTTTCGACATATCCCTGAGGCGTGTGTTCTATGAAGCTAAGATACTGCTCAGCAGCCCCCACTGGCAAGACCAGGCGCCCATCTGGCGCAAGTTGCTGGAGTAGCGCGGGCGGCACACTGGCCCCGGCTGCTGCCACGATGATACTGTCAAACGGCCCGGCCTCGGGCAAACCGAACTGGCCATCGGCGTGCTTAAGGCGAACATTGAACTGCTGCAGGGTGCGCATGTTTGCCTTGGCCTTTTCGAGCAAGGGCGCCAGTCGCTCGACGGCATAGACTTCGTTGGTCAGCTGGGCCAACACCGCAGCCTGGTAACCGCAGCCAGCACCGATCTCGAGTGTCTTGCCCAAGGTCTTGCGGCCGTTGAGGAGCAGTTCGATCATGCGTGCCACGACATAGGGCTGCGAAATGGTCTGCCCCATGCCAAGCGGCAGCGCAGTGTCTTCGTAGGCCCGCGAGGCCAGCGCCTCCTCGACGAAGACGTGGCGCGGAACGGCAGCCATCGCCTTGAGGACGGTTTCGTTGCGGATTCCCTTTTCGCGCAGGCGCTCGATCATCCGCGCCCGGGTGCGCTGCGACGTCATGCCGATACCGTTCAACACACCATGACTCACTTCATCCACTGACGAATCGAAGGAAGCTGGGCGGCGTGCGTCAGATCGATCTGCAACGGGGTAATCGACACAACGCCGCGCTCGATGGCATTGAAATCGGTACCCGGCCCGGCATCGGCAGCCGCGCCGGCCGCGCCGACCCAATAAACTGTTTCATTGCGCGGCGAGGTCATTTTCACCACCGGCTCGGCTTTATGGCGGCGGCCAAGACGGGTCACCTCCATGCCATTCAATTCAGCGTAGGGAATATCGGGGACATTCACATTCAATAAAACAGGTTCGCGAATAGGATCGCGAATAAAGCGCTCAACCAATTCGCGGGCCACACGGCCGGCTGTCGCAAAATTATTTCCCTCGAAGTTGGTCAGGGAAATGGCGATAGAGGGAATGCCGAGCAAATAACCTTCCGTTGCCGCAGCAACGGTACCCGAATAAATCGTGTCGTCGCCCATATTGGCACCATTATTAATTCCCGAAACGATAATATCCGGCAATTCATCGAGCATGCCGGTAACGGCCAAATGGACGCAATCGGTTGGCGTGCCATTTACAAAATGAAAGCCATTGGCCGCCTTTTTCAAAAACAATGGCCGATCCAGCGTCAGTGAATTACTGGCGCCGCTGCGATTCTGCTCGGGAGCAACGACGACCACCTCACCCAGGCCGTGCAGCGCCTCAGCCAGGGCAGCAAGCCCCGGCGCAAAATAGCCGTCGTCGTTACTCAGCAGAATACGCATGATCAGACCAGTAAATTATCCAGCGAACCGCCATTGGCCACCCAGGCTTCAACCCATTTCGGCTTGCGACCGCGACCGGTCCATTCGAGTTCGAGATTTTGCGGATGACGGTATTTAACCTTGACCTTATTACCGGTCGCCGTCTTCACCTTGACCTCCTTGCCCAGCAAATCCTCAATGGCATAACCACGGGTTTTGGCAAAAGCGCGCAATTCATTCAGGACATTAACCTTTTCCTGAGCTTCACGACGTTTAATTTCAGTTGGAATTTGCTGTTGCAGGTCGCGCAACTGAGCGACGGAAAGCGTGGAAAGATCCATGGTTATCTCCTTATTTAAATGAGTGGCGACAATTTAATTTGTTTGAAATTATTTATCAATGCCATCCATAAACAAAACTGACATAAGTCAACTTTTAATAGGTAGAACCGACCGCGCAATAAAACGCTCCGAGCAGACCAAGCTCCGCCAAATAAATCAAGGGCGACCCCCATGAACGAAAAAGGCCAATCCGAAGATTGGCCTGACTCGTTGATTCTCTTGGTCGGGGCGGCGGGATTCGAACTCGCGACCCCTTGCACCCCATGCAAGTGCGCTACCAGGCTGCGCTACGCCCCGACAAGCCCGCCATTATACTCAAAAAACGTGGAATTCATAGCTGCAACATCTCGATAATGGACTGTAGCTCGCCACGCAGGCCACCCGGCATTTTTCCCGTCTCGGGCAAATTAACCGCAACCACCTCAACTGCCCCACCCTCGTCAAGCCGATTGCGTGCACCGCTGATCGTAAAACCCTGATTATAAAGAAGCTCGCGAATACGCCGAACCAGCAACACTTCATGATGCTGATAATAACGACGATTGCCGCGCCGCTTTACCGGCTTGAGCTGGTTGAACTCCTGCTCCCAGTAACGCAGCACGTGCGGTTTGACGCCGCACAACTCGCTGACTTCACCGATCGTAAAGTAGCGTTTGGCGGGGATGGGCGGCAACTCTTCGCCGCCCGGGGTTTTATGCCGCGGTTCCATCGAAGGCAAGCTCAACGTCTGACTTCAGCTTTTGGCTGGCGTGAAAAGTCACAACGCGACGCGCCGTGATGGGAATTTCCTGTCCTGTTTTCGGATTCCGGCCCGGACGTTGCGGCTTGTCGCGCAACTGAAAATTGCCAAAACCGGAGAGCTTTACGCCATCACCGGTTTCCAGGGAATTTCGGATTTCTTCGAAAAAAGCTTCGACCATGTCTTTGGCCTCGCGCTTATTTAGACCTACTTTTTCGAAAAGCAGGTCCGCGAGCTCAGCTTTGGTTAGCGTCATCGTTATTATTTCCGTCAGGCACGCAGTTGAGCACCGAATGCCTGTTCGAAACAGGACACCAGTTGCTGCATTGCAGCATCAACTTCCGAATCTTGCAAAGTGCGTTGAGTATCTTGCATAACTATGCGGAAAGCAAGGCTTTTTTTGTTTTCAGGGATGCCCTTTCCGACGTAAACATCGAACAACTGGATGTCCTGAATGAGGTTCGAAACCTGCCCTTTCAAGCCGTCAAGCAAGGTCTGCAGAGCGACATCCTGATCAACGACAATGGCAAGATCACGAATCACCGGCGGGAACTTCGAAACCTCAGCATAAACCGGAACCTGCACTGCCTTGACGGCATCGAAATCAAGTTCGAAGACAACCGGCGCCAGAGGAAGATCGTATTTTTGAACCCATTCCGGATGCAGTTCACCCAAACAGCCGATTTCGCGGCCATCAAGAATTACACGGGCCGCTCGTCCCGGATGCAGTGCCGGATGGACAAGCTTTTCAAACCGCGGTTGGGCCGGCGCCAGCAAGGCTTCCAGATCGCCCTTCACGTCGAAGAAATCGACCTTGCGCGCAGCACTACCCCAGCCTTCGGGCAAAGCGCCACCATAGGCCAGCCCGGAGAGCCTCCAGGATTGGGCAAAGCCGTGAACCGGCGTTGCTGCGGCATTGCGCTCGAAGGCGCGGCCTGTTTCGAACAGGCGGACGCGGTTCTGCTTGCGCTTGAGATTGGTCACCAGATTAGAGATCAATCCGCCGAACAGCGTCGACCGCATGACGGCCATCTGGCTGGCAATCGGATTTGCCAGACGAATCAGGTCGGTATTGGCAGCAAAGTCAGCCTCCCAGGCTTCCTCGACAAAAGCAAAATTGACGACTTCCTGATAGCCGCGATCAACCAGCAATTGGCGAACACGGGCGGCAGGACGTTGCGCCTCTGGCTGCACCATCATTTTCATGTTGCCGCGCGGGGCCGGGGCCGGGATATTGTCGTAGCCGTGCAGACGGGCGATTTCCTCGATCAGGTCTTCCTCAATTTCGATGTCGAAGCGCCAGGTCGGCGGGGTAACCAGGAAATCATCACCTTCACGAACGAAGGGCAGGCCGAGGCCGTTGAACAAGCCAGCAATCTGCTCGGAAGAAAAGGCCATGCCGATCACGGCGCAGGCGCGTGCCGTGCGCAGACGCACAGGCTTGCGTGCCGGCATCTCGGCCCTGGCCTCGGTTACCGGACCAGCAGCACCACCACAAATATCGATTATCAGTTGCGTTGCACGCTCGATGGCGCGGCGAGTGCCGCCGAAATCGACGCCGCGCTCAAAACGATGCGATGCATCAGAGCCAAAACCATAACGACGGGCACGGCCAGCAATCGCCTTCAGTGCGAAGAAGGCGGATTCAAGGAACAGTTCGCTGGTTTCCTGCGTGATGCCACTCTCTTCGCCACCCATGATGCCGGCCATGGCCAGCGGTTTGGCGTCGTCGGCAATCATCAGGATGTCGGCGTCGATCGCAATGGTCTGCTCGTTCAGCAGCAACAGCTTTTCTTCCGGCTTCGCCATGCGGGCATGCACGGCACCTTCAAGCTTGGTATTGTCGAAAGCGTGCAGCGGCTGGCCAAGCTCAAGCATCACGTAATTGGTGACATCGACCAATGCCGAAATCGATCGTATGCCGCTGCGTTCGAGGCGGCGCTTCATCCATTCCGGCGTCGGTGCCTTGGCGTTAACGCCCTTGACCACGCGACCGAAATAAAGCGGACAGGCAACCGGTGCGTCAAGAACTACGGCGCGCTGATCGGCGATGGTTACTGCTACCTCCGGCACCTCGATTAGCTTGGCCCGGGCGCCGGCAATGGCCGCCACTTCGCGCGCTACACCGGTCAGGGACAGGCAGTCGGCACGGTTCGGGGTCAGTTTGAGTTCGAACTGGTTGTCGTCGAGATCGAGATACTCACGAATCGACTGGCCAACCGGCGCATCGGCCGGCAGGATCAACAGGCCGGAAGCCTCTTCGGCGATGCCGAGTTCCTTGGCCGAACAGAGCATGCCTGAAGACTCAATGCCGCGCACCTTGGCAACTTTGATAACGAAATCGCCGGGCAATTTGGCACCTGGCAAGGCGCACGGCACGCGCAGGCCGACAGCCACATTCGCCGCACCACAGACGATGGTCGTCGGTTCGCCACGGCCGGTATCGGCCTTGCAGACGTTCAGACGGTCAGCATCCGGGTGCTTGACGACTTCCAGTACGTGGGCGACGACGACATCGTTGAATTGGGGTGCGACCGGCTCCAGACCTTCGACTTCGAGGCCGGCCATGGTCAGCAGATGGGAAAGCTCCTCGCTCGACAGTTGGGTGTCGACAAGGGTACGCAGCCAGGATTCAGAGAATTTCATGCGAATTGCCTCAGGAAACGGAGGTCGCCTTCAAAGAAGAGGCGCAGGTCATTGACGCCGTAACGCAGCATGGTCAGGCGGTCCTGACCGAAGCCGAAGGCGAAGCCGGTGTATTTTTCCGGATCGATGCCGGCAATGCGCAGCACATCCGGATGCACCATGCCGCAACCGGCGATTTCCAGCCAACGACCTTTCAGCGCGCCGCTCATGAAAGCCACGTCGATTTCGGCCGACGGCTCGGTAAACGGGAAGAAGGAAGGACGGAAACGCACCGTCAGATCGTCGGTCTCGAAGAAGCTCTTCAGAAAATCGGCAATGACGCCCTTGAGATCGGCAAACGAAACGCCTTCACCGACCCACAGGCCTTCGACCTGGTTGAACATCGGCGAATGCGTCGCATCGGAATCGACACGATAGACGCGGCCCGGCGCGATGATTCTGATTTCGGGCATTTTTTCCAGTTGACCGTAGCGTTCGACGTGCTCCTTCATGTAGCGCGCCTGGATCGGACTGGTATGGGTCCGCAGCAGCACGTTGTCGGCAACGGTACCGTCCGGGTTCTGCAGGTAAAAGGTGTCATGCATCGAACGCGCCGGGTGATCCTCGGGCGTGTTCATGGCCGTGAAATTGAAAAAGTCTTCCTCGATTTCGGGGCCGTCGGCCACTTCGAAACCGATGGAGCGAAACAGTGCCTCGATCCGTTCCAGCGTACGCGTCACCGGGTGCAGGCCACCCCGCGCTTCAGCGCGACCGGGCAGCGTGACATCCAGTGCCTCTTCGGCCAGGCGCGCTTCGAGCGCTGCCTTACGAATGGCTTCGCGACGCTCGTTGAGCGCAGCTTCAACGGCCGTCTTGGCGACGTTGATCGCGGCACCGGCAGTTTTCTTCTCTTCCGGCGGCAGCTTGCCCAAACCTTTGAGAAGTTCGGTGATCTGCCCGCTCTTGCCGAGGAAACGGGCTTTTACCTGTTCCAGCGCATCGGGGTCAGAAATGGCAGCGAAAGCCGACTGGGCTTCGCTAACGATTTGATCGAGATTGTCCATAGACGTCCACCAACAAAACCACCAATAAAAAAGGAGGCTTGCGCCTCCTTTTTTTAATTACGCTTTCGCTCAGGCGCCGAGCTGTGCCTTGGCCTGGGCGGCCAGAGCGGCAAATGCCGGCTGATCGAAAACAGCCAGATCGGCCAGAACCTTGCGGTCGACTTCGATATTGGCCTTCTTCAGACCATTCATGAAGGTGCTGTACTTCATGCCCAGCTCACGAGAAGCGGCATTGATACGGGCAATCCACAAAGCACGGAACTGACGCTTGCGTTGACGACGGTCACGGTACTGGTATTGACCAGCCTTCATCACCGCCTGTTTGGCGACGCGATAGACGTTCTTGCGACGACCGCGGTAACCCTTGGCCTGAACGAGAATCTTCTTGTGACGCGCGCGCGCTGTTACACCACGTTTAACTCTAGGCATCTTCTATCTCCTTATGCGTAGGGCATCATGGCGCGGACGGATGCTGAATCGCGCGCGTTAACTTCGACGGAACCGCGCAGATGGCGTTTCACCTTGGTGGTCTTCTTGGTCAGAATGTGACGCTTGAAGGCTTGGCCGCGCTTGATGGAACCACCAGCGCGAACAGAGAAACGCTTTTTGGCGCTGCTCTTGGTCTTCATTTTGGGCATTTAATGCTCCTTAATGACATGCCGTCAGGTGGTTCCCACTACGGAAACGCTTTGACTACCCGAAAGCACTTATGTAACTACTTTTGCTGCTTCTTTGCCGGCCCGATGATCATGATCATCTGACGACCTTCCATCTTCGGCATCTGCTCGACTGCACCTACTTCATCGAGGTCTGCCTTGATCCGTTCCAGTTGGCGCATACCGAATTCCTGATGCGCCATTTCGCGGCCCCGGAAGCGCAGGGTCACTTTGACCTTGTCGCCCTCTTCCAGGAAACGCGTCATGTTCCTGAGCTTGATCTGGTAATCGTTTTCGTCGGTGCCCGGGCGCAGTTTAATTTCCTTGACCTGCACCTGCTTCTGCTTCAACTTGGCTTCGTGAGCGCGCTTCTGTTCCTGGTACTTGAACTTGCCGTAGTCCATGATGCGGCAGACTGGCGGCTTGGCGGTCGGAGCGATCTCGACCAGATCAGCACCGGCTTCTTCAGCCATGTGCAAAGCCTCGCGAATGCTGACAATGCCTAGCTGTTCACCTTCTGCACCCTGGAGACGAATCTCCGGAACCGTAATTTCTTCGTTGAGGCGATGCGCCTTGTTCTGAGCTATGGTGAAACCCCCGAAAACAACAAAAATTAAGCCGTGCCACTCCGCGCGGCAACTTCGCTCTGAAGATGCCTGATCAGGTCATCAATGGACATTTGTCCTAGATCCTGACCACCGCGAGTACGCACGGCCACCAGTCCGTCCGCTTTTTCCTTATCGCCCACAACGAGCTGATAAGGCAGCCGGTTCAAGCTATGTTCCCGAATTTTATAGGTAATTTTCTCGTTACGCAAATCCGACTCAGCCCGGAAGCCTGCCTGATGCAGCTTTTGCGCAACATCGGCGGCGTAATCAGCCTGCTTTTCGGAAATATTCAGGACAACCGCCTGAACCGGCGCCAGCCAAAGCGGCAGAGCACCTGAGAAATTTTCGATCAGAATGCCGATGAAGCGCTCAAGCGAGCCAAGGATCGCGCGGTGCAGCATGACCGGCACCTTGCGCGCGTCGTCGGCGCCAACATATTCGGCCCCGAGACGACCCGGCATCGAGAAGTCAACCTGCATGGTGCCACACTGCCACGAGCGGCCGATGGCATCGCGGATGTGGAATTCGATTTTCGGACCATAGAAAGCGCCCTCGCCCGGCAATTCCGTCCACTCCAGACCGGAAGCCCGCAGGCCCTGACGCAGCGCATCCTCTGCCTTGTCCCAGACTTCGTCGGAACCAACGCGACTATCCGGACGCAAAGCCAACTTGACGGCCACATCGTTGAAGCCGAAATCGGCATAAACCTTCTTGACCAGCGCATTGAAGGCCGTCACTTCGGACTCGATCTGGTCTTCGGTACAGAAGATGTGACCGTCATCCTGCACGAAGCCGCGCACGCGCATCAGGCCGTGCAAGGCGCCGGCCGGTTCGTTGCGATGGCAGGAGCCGAACTCGCCGTAACGCAGCGGCAGTTCGCGATAGGAACGCAAGCCGGCATTGAAAACCTGGACATGGCCTGGACAATTCATCGGCTTGACCGCGTAATCGCGATTTTCCGACGAGGTCGTGAACATGTTGTCCTTGTAGTGCTCCCAATGGCCCGACTTTTCCCACAATGCCTTGTCGAGAATCTGCGGGCAGCGCACTTCCTGATAACCGTTGTTGCGGTAGACAGCGCGCATGTAGCTTTCGATTTCCTGCCAGATCGCCCATCCCTTGGGGTGCCAGAAAACCAGACCCGGCGCTTCGTCCTGCATGTGGAACAAGTCAAATTGCTTGCCGAGGCGGCGGTGATCGCGCTTTTCAGCCTCTTCCAACATATGCAGATAGGCGTCGAGATCTTCCTTCTTAGCCCAGGCCGTTCCGTAGATACGCTGCAACTGTTCGTTGCGATGATCGCCACGCCAGTAGGCACCGGCCACCTTCATGAGCTTGAAGACTTTGAGCTTGGCCGTCGTCGGCACGTGCGGGCCGCGGCAAAGGTCGATGAAATCACCTTCGCGGTAGAGCGAAACCTGCTGGTCGGCCGGAATGGCGCTGATCAGCTCGGCCTTGTATTTTTCGCCAAGATCGAGGAAGAACTTGACCGCGTCATCGCGCGCCCAGACTTCACGGGTTACCGGAATATCCTTCTTGGCCAGTTCGGCCATGCGCTTCTCGATGGCCACCAGGTCTTCCGGGGTGAAAGGACGCTTGTAGGCGAAATCGTAGTAGAAACCGTTTTCAATGACTGGACCAATGGTGACCTGCGCCTCCGGGAACAGCTCCTTGACGGCAAAAGCCAGCAAGTGGGCGGTCGAATGGCGGATCAGTTCCAAACCTTCCGGATCACGCTCGGTGATGATGGCCAGATCGACATTTTTCTCGATCAGATACGAGGTATCGACCAGAGTGCCATCAACCTTGCCGCCCAATGCCGCGCGGGCCAGACCAGCGCCAATGCTGGCTGCGACTTCGGCGATTGTTACCGGCTGTTCAAAAGAGCGGATGGAACCATCAGGCAGTTTGATATCAGGCATGGCAAATCTCTAGGCGAAAAAAAAGTGCGGGAGTGAGCCGCACTTTTTTGGTCAAACGAAGGCTGACTCGATTAGCGTTTCTGAACTGCGGTGCAAGTTCGGAAAATCATCAATTCAGCTCCGTTAGGAATTTTGGTAGGCGGTATTGGAATCGAACCAACGACCTCCACGATGTCAACGTGGCGCTCTAACCAACTGAGCTAACCGCCTAAAGAAGCGCGCATTTTACAGACGTAAAAGCCGATGTCAACAGCCCTTCGCGATTTTTTGCGAAGCCAAGTACACTTGCCGCTTATGCAACGGAGAAAGCCATGAACGAAGGCTGGATAATTCTCGGGATCTGTCTGATTGTCGTGTTGGGTGGAGCCCTGCCGCTACTCCGGCCACCGCGCAACGACGCGCCCCCGCCGCCACCCAAGGAAACCCTGCGCGACTGGCGCAGCGAAGAATAAGGACTATTTGTGGAATCGCGCATTACCGAACTCGAAATCAAGATCAGCTATACCGAAGACCTCGTCGAGGAACTGAATCGCCTGGTTTTCCGCCAGCAGGAGCAGATCGATCTGCTCTTCCGTGAAATTCGCGCCTTGCGCGAACAGGCACAAAATGCCCAGCCGCAAGAACAGCGCAGCCTGCGCGATGACCTTCCGCCGCATTACTGAGCATGTCTGCTCAGCCTCCAGTTTTTGTTATTTACCACGCCGACTGCCTCGATGGCTTCGGCGCCGCTTATGCTGCCTGGTGCCAATTTGGCGATGCAGCCACCTATCGGCCGATGCATCACGGCGAGCCTTGGGTGCTGGACGCGATTTCCGGCCACGCGGTATTCATCCTCGATTTCTCGTTTCCGCCTGAGTTTCTGGAAACGATGGCTTCTGTAGCTGCCTCGGTCACCCAGATCGACCATCATGCTTCGGCGCAGAAGGCGTGGGGCGACAAGTTACTAGCGGGCGAGAACAGCCTGCGCAGTTATCAGCACCCAACGCTAGCCCTGCGCGTCATGTTCGACCTGGAAAAATCGGGCGCCCGACTGGCGTGGGAGCATTTTCACCCCGGCACGCCAACGCCGCTGGCGCTCCGGCACATTGAAGAGCAGGACATGTGGCGTTTTACCCCGGGCACGCGTCCCTTCTGTCGCGCCCTGCGCCTGCTGCCTTTCGACTTCCCGATCTGGCATCAACTTGTGCTCGACACACCCGATGAAAACGCCCCGCGCTACCTTGACATGCTTGTGCAAGGCGGAGCCATCGAGCAGTTTTACCAGCTGGAAATCGCGCGTCTGGCGCTCAGCGCACTGCGCATCCCGGCCCAACTGCGTGGCGAACCGGTTGACGCGCTACAGGCGCAGCGCCATGGCCAAGCTATCGTTACTCACGAAGACTACGCCTGGCTGGCCGTTTCCGGCATTGCCATCAACGCCAATGCGCTGTTCGCCTCGGAACTGGGCAATTCGCTGGCCGAGCAAAGCGGCAGCTTCGGGCTGATCTGGCAACTATCGGGAGATGGCGAGGTGAAGGCCTCGCTGCGTTCGAAGGGCAAAGCGCTTGATGTTTCGGTGATCGCCACGCGTTACGGTGGCGGCGGCCATCCGAATGCAGCCGGCTTTCGGATGCCAGCCGACCAGTTTTTCAGCGAAGTGCTGAAGATGGTGCCCAGGAAGGGACTCGAACCCCCACACCTTTCGGCGCCAGAACCTAAATCTGGTGCGTCTACCAATTTCGCCACCTGGGCAGGCGGGGCGAATTCTAGCACCGACTGAGCCGCAATCTCCAGAGCAGACCACGATGTCCGTTGATCATTACGAAAACTTTCCTGTTGCTTCGCTGCTGGTGCCGGCCAAATTGCGCCGGCCGATCGAGGTGATCTACCGCTTTGCACGCAGCGCTGACGATATTGCCGACGAAGGTGACGCGTCGCCCGACGAGCGCCTCGCCGGGTTGAACGCCTACCGGGCCGAGCTGGATCGGATCGAAGCCGGCAACGTGCCGCAGACGCCGCTGTTCGTCTCTTTGGCCGAAGTCATTGCCGCGTTCAAACTGCCCATCCAGCTCTTCCGCGACCTGCTGGATGCTTTCGCGCAGGACGTGGTGAAGACACGCTACGCTGATTACCCGGAACTGCTCGACTACTGCCGCCGTTCGGCCAATCCGGTTGGCCGGCTGGTCCTGCATCTGTTCGGCCGAACCGAGCCGGAACATCTCGAACAATCCGACTGCATCTGCACGGCCTTGCAGTTGATCAATTTTTGGCAGGATGTTGCGGTCGACTGGAAAAAAGACCGGATTTACATACCGCTGACCGACTTCCCGCACTTCCGCCTCACCGAGGACGACATCGCGAACAGCCGCTGGTCGGCCAACTGGGCGGCCCTCATGGATTTCGAGATTGACCGGGCAACGGCGCTCATGAAACGCGGCGCCCCGCTCGTCCACGCCCTGCCCGGCAGGCTTGGCTGGGAAATCCGGCTGACCATGCAGGGCGGCCTGCGCATTCTTGAACGCATCCGGCAGCTGCGCGGCGACGTTTTCACCCGCCGGCCGAAGCTTGGCAAATGGGACTGGCTGGTTCTGGCTGGTCGATCCATTAGAATGTGACCCCATGAATCCCGACCAATACTGCCAGGAGAAGTGCGCCAAAAGCGGCTCCTCCTTCTATTACAGCTTCCTGTTCCTGCCCCTGCCGCGCCGGCGCGCCATCATGGCGCTCTACGCCTTCTGCCGCGAAGTCGATGACGTCGTCGATGAATGCAACGATGTTTCCATCGCCTCGACCAAGCTCGCCTGGTGGCGCCAGGAAATCGAACGCGTCGCCGAAGGGCAGCCGCAGCATCCGGTCGGACAGGCGCTGGCCGGCCTCGACAAGAGCATCAACCTGGCGAAAGAGCAGTTGCTCGAGATCATCGACGGCATGGAGATGGACCTCACGCAGTCGCGCTTTCTCGACTTCAAGGGCCTGTCGCTCTACTGCTACCGCGTCGCCAGCGTTGTCGGTCTGCTTGCCGCCGAAATCTTCGGCTACACCGACCGCCAGACGCAGAAATACGCCCACGACCTGGGCATGGCTTTCCAGCTCACCAACATCATCCGCGACATCGGCGAAGATGCCCGACGCGGCCGCATCTACATCCCGATGGACGAGCTCAAGCAGTTCAACGTGCCGGCCGCGGACATCCTGAACGGCAAGTATTCGGACAATTTCACGGCCCTCATGCAGTTCCAGTACGAGCGTGCCGAGAAATACTACGAGCAGGCTTTTGCCCAGTTGCCGGCCGTCGACCGCAAGAGCCAGCGCCCGGGCCTGATCATGGCGGCGATTTACCGCACCGTGCTCGACGAGATCAAACGCGAGAATTTCCAGGTCCTGCACCAGCGCATTTCGCTGCCGCCGACGCGCAAGCTGTGGCTGGCCGCCAAGACCTGGATCAAGGGCTGATCCCTTGAAAATTGCCGTGATCGGTGGCGGCTGGGCGGGCATTGCAGCCGCCGTTGAACTGACTGCCGCCGGCGCTGAAACGACCCTGTTCGAAGCCGGCCGGGTGCTCGGGGGCCGAGCCAGGGCCGTCGACGTCGACGGCCACAAGCTCGACAACGGCCAGCACATCCTGCTCGGCGCCTACCGCGATACGCTGGCGCTGATGCGCCGGGTCGGCGCCGATCCTGACGAACTCTTCGACCGCCGCCCGCTGCAGGTCATCGACAACACCGGCTTTCGCCTTGCCCTGCCCCGCCTGCCCGCGCCGCTCAACGTCGCTTGGGGGCTATTGACCGCCCGCGGGGTCGGCCTTGGCGAAAAGCTGCGAACGGCGCTCTGGATGGATGGCATCAAGCGCCGGGGTTTCAAACTGCCCCGAGAAACGACGGTATCCCAATGGCTGGATGACGCCGGCCAAACCGGCGCCCTGCGTCGCCATTTGTGGGAGCCGCTCTGTCTCGCCGCTCTCAACCTGCCGGCCGAGCGCGCCTCGGCACAGTTGTTCGCCAACGTCCTGCGCGACAGCCTGGGCAGTTCGCGCCGCGCAGATACCGATCTGCTGCTGCCTCGTGTCGATCTCGGCCAATTGCTGCCGGAACCGGCCGGACAATGGCTGCAAGCGCACGGTGCGCAAATCTGCCTGAGCACGCGGGTCAGCCAGATCACGGAAGCTGAAAACGGCATCGCCATCGACGGTGAATCCTTCGCAGCGGCCATCATCGCCACCGCGCCACAGCATGTCGGCGCCCTGTGGCCGGCGGCGGCCACGGATTGCGCCTATGAGCCGATTGCCACGGTCTACCGGAATTTTGTGCCAAAAATGAAATCGCCTTTCCCGCTTAGCAACCGCCTCGGTGGCCATTGCCAGTGGGTTGTCGACCGCGGCCAGGGCCTTCTGGCGTGCGTATTGAGCGGACACGGCGACTGGGAAAAACTCGACGACGAAGCGCTGGCCGCCGCACTCGACGAAGAACTCGGCCTGGCGAACCCGACCGGCTGGCACAAGGTGATCCGCGAAAAACGCGCCACTTTTGCGGCCATTCCCGGCCTGCATCGTCCGGATTTCAAAACCTCAAACCCGCGCCTCTTCCTGGCTGGCGACTACACCTGGGCCGACTACCCGGCGACCCTAGAAGGCGCCGTGCGCAGCGGTCGGCGCGCCGGGCAATGGGCGATGCGTCGCGCTAACTAGTTACTTCTCGCGACTTGAGCGCGAGGTTTTGGCGCGAGCCGGTGACTTTGCCGGCGCCGGCTCTTCAACGGTTTCGGCCGGCACTTTCGCCAACTCGTTGATTTCGTCGAGAAGGGCTTTCTTGCGGGCGGCGAGTTCCATGTAGCGGGCGTGAGTCTGACTGATCTCGCGGTCGTAGGCATGCAGGCGGTCCTGCTTTTCGAGCTGGCGGCGAGCGTTTTCGTTGAAATCGATCGATACCTGGCCATCGGGGTTGCTACCCTGCGCCGAAAACCCCTGGACGGCCGGCGGCTGGCGCTCGCGCAGTTCGTTGCGACGCAACTCCTGGGCCATTTCGAACTGTTGGTACATCGATTGCTGTTCCTCATGCAATTGACTGTATTCGGCCTTCAGTTCGAGCAGGCGAGGATTCGTGTCTGCGAAGGCGCAAGCCGCACCGGACAACAGCAAGATCGAGAGCAAGTTTTTCAAGGTACTGCCTCCAGTTGAATCAAGGCGACGCAGCCAAATGTCCCCTGTTTCCGAGAGGCATACATTGCTCCGATATGATGACAGGAAGGCTATTTTTCAAGATCGCGACGAGATTTTTGTCGCAATCCCGATCAGGGTGTGAACCGCCCAAGCGCCGCAAAGGAGTCGACCAGCCCAAGTGTCGCCGTCTGCATTGCCGGAGCATAGGGATCGTGCCCGACAGCCTCGACCCAGGTGCAGTCCGCATTCGGTAGTTGCTCCAGCAAGACGGCCGTCGCGCTGGCCGGACAAACGTGGTCGGCCAGGCCCTGCACAACGTGGATTGGCACATTCACCGCCGCAATGCGTTCGGCGGCGGCCAGCAGGCCGCCTTCCGCAATGAAGCAGGCGTGCCGGAAATAATGGAGCTGCAGGCGGTAGCGCAGCTGCAACACATCGCTATCGGCCTGACTTAAAGACCGGCTGGGTATTTTGGCCAGGGCGCATTCCCAGACATACCAGGCGGCGACATGCGCCACCAACTCTGATGGCGGTGCGCAGCGGAAGCATTCACCCAGCCACGGCAACATGGCGCCCGGCGCTTCCGGCGCACCGAGCGCCGCCCAAAACCGCCACGCTTCAGGATGGCGTTGGCGGGCGCCGCCGAAGAACCAGTCGAGATCGGCCGCCCGCGCCAGAAAAGGGTTGCGCAGCAGCAGACCGCTGAGCTGCCCAGGATGTGCGGCGGCGTACAGAATGCCGAGCGTGGCGCCCCACGAGCCACCCACTACCAGCCAGCGGTCAATTCCCAGATGCCGGCGCAGCACCTCGATGTCGTCGATCAGCGCTGGCGTCGTGTTTTCCTCGCGGCATCCGGCCGGCAGGCTTTTTCCGGCACCGCGCTGGTCGAGCAGGATGACGCGATAGCGCTCGGGATCGAAGAAGCCAGCCATGACCGGCGAACAGCCGGAGCCCGGGCCACCGTGCAGGATCAGCGCGGGGATGCCTTCCGGCAAACCACGCTGTTCATAGTAAAGACGATGGCCGCCGGAGACCGGAAGCCAGCCGCTATCGAACGGTGGCGGCGAGGTATGCAAGGCGGTGGCAGACATGCCGGCCATTCTAACCATCGACAACGCCTCCCAGACAGGCGCCACCGGAATCTCATGAAAATCATGAGGACCAATTCATGATTCCCGCGGGGCGCCAAGTCGGCTACGGCGCGATAGTTCAATCCAGTCTGCCGCATCGCTGAAAACGGCGGACAACCGGCAGCAGGTGCCGCCGGACGTTCAATCCATAACGGAGACTATCTAAATGAAATGGGAAACCCCGACCGCTTGTGACTTCCGCTTCGGCTTCGAAATCACGATGTACATCGCCGCCCGCTAAGGGACGCGCCGTCATCGCGGCCCCGGCTGGCGATGGCGGCTCCAAACAATCATGAAACTGATCATTCTCGGCGCCTCCGCCGGCGGCGGCTTTCCGCAGTGGAACTGCAACTGCCGCAATTGCGCCGGCCTGCGCGACGGTAGCGTCCGCGCCAAACCGCGCACCCAGTCATCAATCTGCGTCAGCACCGACGATGGCCAGGACTGGGCCTTGCTCAACGCCTCGCCCGACATCCTGCAACAAATCAAGGCCACCCCCGAATTGCAGCCGAACCGCGCCCTGCGCGACACCGGCATCGGCGGCATCCTGCTCGTCGATGGCCAGATCGACCACGCTACCGGCCTCTTCATGCTGCGCGAGCAGAAATCGAAGATGCGACTGTGGTGCGCCGAGCCGGTCTACGAAGACCTGACCACCGGCAACCCGGTGCTCAAGGTGCTGGAACACTATTGCGGCGTTGACCGCCACGACATCCCGCTCGACGGCACGCCCTTCGCCATGCCCAAAGTACCCGGCCTCGAATTCTCCGTGCTGCCGCTGTCCAGCAAAGCGGCGCCCTACTCGCCGCACCGCGAGGCCTCGGTGGACGGCGACAACGTCGGCGTCAGCATCACCGACCAGCGCAGCGGCCACAAACTGTTCTACGCCCCAGGCCTCGGCGCCCGCACGCCGGAAGTCTTCGCCCGCATGGCCGAAGCCGACTGCGTGATGGTCGACGGCACATTCTGGACCGACGATGAAATGATCGTCGCCGGCCTGTCCACCAAGACCGCCCGCGACATCGGCCACCTGCCGCAATCCGGCCCCGGCGGCATGATGGACTGGCTGGACGAGCTGCCGAAACATGTGCGCAAGATACTCATCCACATCAACAACACCAATCCCATCCTCGACGAAAACTCGCCGCAGCGCGCCGAACTGACCCGGCGCGGCATTGAAGTCGCCGAAGACGGCACCCGCATCACCATTTAAACGAGAGACAACCATGATCCGAGCCGACATCCTTGCCGAATCCCACGACGCCGACGACGGCCGCCCGGCCTGGAGCCGCGAGGAGTTCGAGGCGCAGCTGCGCGAGAACGGCAAGGCCTATCACATCCACCATCCGTTCAACGTCATGCTCAACACCGGCCACGCCACACCCGAGCAGATTCGCGGCTGGGTCGCCAACCGCTACTACTACCAGATCGCCATTCCGGTGAAGGATGCGGCGATCATGGCCAACTGCCCGGACCGCGAAGTGCGCCGCGGCTGGGTGCAGCGCATCCTCGACCACGACGGCTTCGAATACGGCCTGCCCAATGGCGAAAAAATGGTCGACGCCGGCGGCATCGAAGCCTGGATACGCCTAGGCGAATCCGTCGGCCTGACCCGCGAGGAAATTGTCGACCTGCGCCACGTGCTGCCCGGCGTCCGCTTCGCCGTCGACGCCTACATCAACTTCGCCCGTCGCGCCCCGTGGCAGGAGGCTGTCTGCTCGTCGCTGACTGAACTGTTCGCCCCGGTCATCCACCTCCAGCGCCTGGCCACCTGGCCCGGGCACTACCCGTGGATCGAGTCGTCCGGCCTGCAGTATTTCCGCAACCGTACCAGCCAGGCGCCGCGTGACGTGATCCAGGGCCTCAATGTCACGCTCGACTACTTCCGCACCCGCGCCATGCAGGAACGCGCCGTGCAGATTCTCAAGTTCAAGCTCGACATCCTGTGGTCGATGAACGATGCCATGGGCCAGCACTACGGCACCAACGGGGTTACCGCCGAACGGAAAGTAGCCTGATGGACGGCACGCCGCGCCTCGGCCACGGCTTCCGCTTTCAGTGGGAGCCGGCGCAGGAATGCCACGTGCTGCTCTATCCGGAAGGGATGATCAAGCTCAACCAGAGCGGCGGCGAGATCCTCGCCCGCTGCGACGGCCAGCGCGATGTCGCGGCCATCGTCGCCGACCTTGAAGCGGCATTTTCAGCCAACGGCTTGCGCGGCGACGTCGAGGCCTTTCTCGCCATGGCCATCGAAAAACGCTGGCTGCGCCTTGAAACCGGAGCCACCGCATGAACGCCCCGGCCAAAATCGGCCCGCCGATGTGGCTGCTGGCCGAAGTCACCTACCGCTGCCCGCTGCACTGCGTGTTCTGCTACAACCCGGTCGATTTCGCCAAGCACGAAGCCGAACTGAGCACCGACGACTGGCTGCGCGTCCTGCGCGAAGGGCGCGAACTCGGCGCCGTGCAGTGCGGTTTTTCCGGCGGCGAACCGCTGCTGCGCGACGATTTAGAGATACTCATCGGCGAAGCCCGCCAGCTCGGCTACTACACCAACCTGATCACTTCCGGCGTCGGCCTCACCGAAGCCCGCCTCGACGCCTTCAAGGCAGCGGGCCTCGACCACATCCAGCTCTCCTTCCAGGATTCGAGCAAAGAGGTCAACGATTTCCTGACCCACACCCGCACCTTCGACCTCAAGCAAAAGGTCGGCGAAATGATCAAGGCGCGTGGCTGGCCAATGGTCATGAACGTCGTCATCCATCGCCTCAACATCGAGCACATCGGCCGCATCATCGAAATGGCCGACGCCCTCGGCGCCGAATACCTCGAACTGGCCAACGCCCAGTACTACTCCTGGGCGCTGCTCAACCGCGACCAGCTCATGCCGTCACGCGAACAACTGCGCCGCGCCGAAGCCGTCACCAACGAATGGAAGGAAAAGCTCGCCGAGCGCATGCGCATCCTTTTCGTCGTCCCCGACTACCACGAAGGCAAGCCCAAGAAATGCATGAACGGCTGGGGCAACGTCTTCCTGACCGTTACGCCCGACGGCACCGCCCTGCCCTGCCACACCGCCCGCATGCTACCCGGCCTGAGCTTCCCGAACGTCCGCGACAGCAGCCTGCGCGAAATCTGGCATGAATCGGAAGGCTTCAACCACTACCGCGGCACCGGTTGGATGAAAAAACCCTGCCGCGACTGCGACCACAAGGAAGAAGACCTTGGCGGCTGCCGCTGCCAGGCCTACCTGCTGGCCGGCGATGCAGACGCAGCCGACCCGGTCTGCCCGAAAAGCCCGCACCATGAAATCGTCAGCGCGGCGCTTGAAAACACCACGAACCCGGACCGCCAGACACAGCCGCTTATTTTTCGCGATCCCAAAGAAAGCCGGCGACTGATCGAGGAAGCGGAAGCGTCGGAATCAAGCGCCTGACTGGCTTGTTGGCCATTCCTACGGTCAACCGGAAAAAACGGGCAAATTTGAAATGGGGATTTCTCGGGGGCTCTAGGGCGAACAACGGCTTGTCTGCCTTTGCCGACATTGAGCCTGTGGTCCGACTCGGGCAGCAAAAGGCCGGTTACCCGCCGATCACTCAATAGGCGCCGGCACGGAGCAAGCCACGGGAGGGTCTTCTCAACGCCCGGTCACCCCGAATTAACCCGACCTCGAGGCTTTCAGTCGGCAGCCTGACAATCCACACCATAGGCGCGTAATAAGGATTCTCCGAAATTAACTCGACGCGGCGGCCCCGGCGCTTGAGATGTTTCATCGTCACCTTGACCACCAAGCGGGTGAGCAAATCTGTCCGCTGCGCGCCTCCGCGGTGCGGCGGACGGCCAGCCGATCGCCATCGAGAATCCTTACGCTGCTCATGCCCCTTTGGCTGTCAGCGTCATTGAAACATCGTCGCCTGTACGCAGCACGGCGAAACGGCGTAATTGCTAATTCTTTGAATCAAGCATAGCTACTTTCGCTGGACGTCGATGGCTGCCCGAAGCTGTAGAATAAAAGACGGCGGCCCGTGGCCGCCGACTAGGGTGCCTGGCTGATCAGGCTTTGCGACGGCGCATGGCGCCGAGACCAGCAAGGCCGATGCCGAGCAGCGCCAGCGATGCCGGTTCTGGGACCGCAGCAGCGCTGGTAAACGACAGATTGTCGATCCCCTCGATTAGGTCGATCGGAGTGCCGGTGGAGTTGCCATACCAAAAAATCGCACTGTCAAAGCTTGCCGCATTGCCACTGATGGACTGGTCGGTTAAATCGTTGCGGTTCATCACTACGCTGAACAGGCCTACCGAAGTCGCGCTGGAAAACAACTCAAGCCATGCGCGGTCGCCAACTGCCGTACAGCAGAAATCATCGTTGCCAAAGAAGAGCGACAGCGAATTCATTGCCGAATCGAAGTTAATTAGGATGCGGCTGGCATCGTCGTTGAAGGCATACAGCAGCCGGTTGCCTACAGCCTGGTCGGGTTGGACTTGAAGGTTGGTGCCGATGGTATCGGTGAAGTGCACTCCGGCGTCAGAAGCCGATGTAAACCCGTTAGCCTTGGTGCCAAGGGTATCAGCTTCGAAGTCGATGAACCCGGCGTGAGCGCTGGCGGCGCTGAAAGCAAGGGCGGCGGCAATCGTCGCCGTTTTGAGTGTCCGAGAAATTCGTTGTGTTTTCATGTAAGACCTCTTTTTTGAATCATTGAGATGAGATCTGGTGCAATGCCCATAGGCAATTACCGCACCATTTTTTACGCCGCATTAACATTCCTTAAGAAACAATCGGCTATGGGTGCATTTGCAAACTAGCAATGGTCCATAGTGGGGCGTGTGTAAAAATATTCGACATAATGGTTTCTCGGCACGCGGGCACCTGAACAAAGTCGCGTTGTTCAATCTGCCCAGTTACAGCCCTGAGTTGAATCCGGAAGAACGGCTCAATTGCGACCTCAGGCAAGCCCATTTTTCAAGGCACCTCACCCACCAAGGCTAAGCGCTGCAATGCTGCCTTAGGGTCTGAAATGGCTACTTCCGCTTTGGGTCGCCAGTTTTCCTTCGCCGAATCGATAAGCAGCGGCTCAAAGCGATATTCGACTGAACGGCAATTGACTGGCACATTGCCGCCCGACACTGCTCGTCAGGCCAACGGAAGGTCAGGCCGACGAACCGTCCGATGAGCATTTCCACGGTCAACAGGAAAAAACGCCCGAATTTGAAATGGCGATTCCACGGATCGCTTTGGTCGCGACGGTAGCGTTGCTCGCCTTCACGTCCGAACGGACTCCATTTCGCTCCCGCATGAGCACCATCATTGCGGATGCCGATGGCGCAGCGCAGAATCTCGTGGCATACCCCCTGCGGAATCTCCGATGAAGCCGGCGTTAATTCGAAAACTGTTTGCTGATGCGCGTACCGATACCGCATTCTCTTGGGCTGAGGTTGCTTGCGAACTTGGCATCGCCCCGGATGGCGAGATCAACATTGCTCAGTTGGCTGTCGACCGCCATGCCCATTCGGCCCGTGCAGGGAAAACTGCCTTCCGCTTTCTGGGCGCCGATGGCAGCGCCCGTGACGTCAGCTATAGGGAACTCGCCGAGCTGACTGACCGTTTCGGCAACGCGCTCAAGTCGCTGGGCGTGGCGAAAGGTGATTGCGTATTCGTGCTCTGCGGCCGCATCTGCGAGCTTTACGTCGCCGTGCTCGGTGCGCTCAAGATCGGCGCTGTCGTCTCACCGCTTTTTCAGTCTTTCGGCCCTGAGCCGATTCGCAGCCGCATCGCCCAGGCGGCCGGCAAGGTGCTGGTTACCACGGCCAGCGCCTATCAGCGCAAGGTCGCGGCACTTCGCCCGGAACTCCCTTCGCTCCAGCATGTGCTGCTGGTCGATGACCTCGGCGCCGGCGCATTTGCGGATACGCTGGACCTGCACGCCCTGCTCGCCGCCGCCCCCGACACTCCGGCGCTCGTGCCGACCGGCCCGGAAGACCCGGCCCTGCTGCATTTCACGAGCGGCACGACCGGCCTGCCGAAGGGGGCCATTCACGTGCACGGCGCCGTCCTGACCCACTACGCCACGGCGCGAACTGCGCTCGACCTGCAGCCGGACGACGTGTTCTGGTGCACGGCCGATCCGGGCTGGGTGACCGGCACCTCGTACGGGATCATCGCGCCGCTGGTGCTGGGCGTGACCAGCATTGTCGATGAGGCCGATTTCGACCCGCTGCGCTGGATTCACATTCTCGAAAACGAGCGGGTCAATGTCTGGTACACCGCGCCGACGGCGATCCGGCTGCTCATGAAAGCCGGACCCGAACTGTTTGCCGGCCACCGTTTTCCCGACCTGCGCTTCATCGCCAGCGTTGGCGAGGCGCTCAACCCGGAAGCGGTGTGCTGGGGCCTGGAAGCCTTCGGCCGGCCGATTCACGACAACTGGTGGCAGAGCGAAACCGGCGGCATCATGATCGCTAACACCGCCGCCCAGGACATCAAGCCCGGCTCGATGGGCCGCCCGCTGCCGGGCATTGCCGCCCATGTCGTCCGCCACCAGGCGGGCGAGCCGGTGACGGTGATCGAGACGCCTGAAACGGTCGGCGAACTGGCGCTGGAAACCGGCTGGCCGTCGATGTTTCGCGGCTATCTGAACCAACCCGAGCGCTACCGCGAGTGCTTTGCCGGCCATCTCTACCTGACCGGCGATCTGGTCCGGCGCGATGCCGATGGCTACTTTTGGTTCGTCGGCCGCAGCGACGATGTGATCAAGTCGTCCGGCCATCTGATCGGCTCGTTCGAGGTCGAGAGCGTGTTGATGGAACACCCGGCGGTCGCCGAGGCGGGCGTCATCGGCAAGCCGGATGCGCTGGCCGGCGAGGTGATCAAGGCCTTCGTCGTCCTCAAGCACCAGATCGCGCCGAGCGAAGAGCTACGCCTCGAATTGATGGGCCACGCCCGTCGGCGGCTCGGGGCAGCCGTGGCACCGAAGGAAATTGCATTCATGCCGGCGCTGCCACATACTCGAAGTGGAAAAATCATGCGCCGGCTCCTCAAGGCAAGGGAACTCGGACTGCCCGAAGGCGACAGTTCGACGCTGGAACAAGCCGAGGCGCAGCGGGAGAAAAAATGAGTCAGCAACAAGAACAAATCCGCACGGCCGTGCTCGCCATCGTCAAGCGCCTGGCCCCGGAAGTCGATCCGACGAAGATCATCCCCGACAAGCCCCTGCGCAGCCAGATCGATCTGGATTCGATGGACTGGCTCAACGTGCTGGCCGCCATCCACGAAAAGCTCGGCGTAGACATTCCCGAAACCGACTACGGCAAGGTCCAGACGCTGGATAGCATCGTCGCCTACCTCGCCGGAAAAATCCCTGCCGACTCGCTGGAGTAAGCCGTGGCCGACTATCCAGCCGAGCTCGTCCGCAACCGCTTCCTGTTCGATGGCAGCCCGGTCACCATCCGCCCCATCCGCGCCGATGACAAGCCGCTGGAACAGGATTTCATCCACCATCTTTCTGCCGACTCACGCTACAAGCGCTTCATGTCCACGCTCAACGAACTGGCGCCCGGCAAGCTCAAGTACCTGACCGAAATCGACTACGTCCGCCACCTGGCGCTGGTCGCCATCATCCAGCGCGACGGGCAGGACGTCGAGATCGGTGTGGCGCGCTATGTGGCCGGCCCGAATGGGGACGATTGCGAATTCGCCATCGCAATCGACGACGAATGGCAAGGCAGCGGCGTCGCCGGCATCCTGATGCTGACGCTGATCGACGCGGCAAAAGCGCGCGGCATGAAAAAGATGGAAGCCGTCATCCTGTCCTCGAACGACAAGATGATCAAATTCGCCCGTCAACTCGGCTTCGACGTCCGCCGCGACCCGGACGACCCGGGCATGATGCGCGCGGTGCGTTCGCTGTAAAAATCACCGCCAACCGTGATTGCCACGGTCAACCGGAAAAAACGGCCAAAAATGAAATTTGCTGGCCGCGGGAAAAGCCGCTGCCCGTCAGGGACGTCGGCCTTCAGCGAGTGCCTAGGCGTCAGTCTGCCCCTGGCGCCGCAGGACGACATGCGTAGCCTTCTCCGAGGCGACGAATTCAACGCATTCATAGCCCAGCGCCCGCAAATCAAGCCCTGCGTACAGCGATTCTCCCCGCCCGAGCAGGACCGGCGAGATGGCGATGTGCAGTTCGTCAATGAGGCCCTCACGAAGATACTGCCGGATTGTGTCCGGCCCGCCGCCGATCCGCACGTCCTTTCCGGCGGCGGCCTCGCGTGCACGGTCGAGCGCCTCGCGAATGCCTCCTGTTATGAAGTGGAAGGTCGTGCCGCCCTCCATCTCGATGGGGGGACGCGCATGATGGGTCAGGATGAAGACTGGAACGTGATACGGTGGATTGTCTCCCCACCAGCCTTTCCAGTTGCTGTCCGGCCAGTCTCCGCGAATGGGCCCGAACATGTTCCGCCCAAGAATCCAGGCCCCGACATTCTGAAAGCCGCGGTCGGCGAAATCATCGTCAACCCCGGTCGTCCCGCCGTCCTGGCCGAACAGGGTCCGCTGGATCGTGCGTGTCGGGAATAGCCACTGGTGCAGTTCCGTCCCGCCAATGCCGAGCGGATTGTCGATGTCCTGATTCGGACCCGCCCCATATCCGTCGAGCGAGATGGTGAAGCCTTCAACGCGAACTCGTGTCATCGTTTGCCTCCGTTTAGACGCCTTGTGACGTGGACAGCAAATCTGCATGATTTGCCGGAATTTTGCGAAATATTTTGGGCCAACGCCTCTTCAGCATTCCGCCTGAATTCTTCACCCACAAATCTGTCCACTGAGCATGGTTTCCCAACGGTGAATGGAGAATAGAGAGATGAAAAAGCACTGGCACTGGCTTCTCTGGGCCACCATCTTGCTATCAGGTGCCGCCTATGCCGAGGCGCCGCCGCAGCCAGGTTCGGTCGCACCGGCATTCGTCTTGCCCGACGGGAACGGGAAGTCGAGATCCCTCGCCGAGTGGCGGGGGAAATGGGTCGTCCTCTATTTCTATCCCAAGAACAACACGCCGGGCTGTACGACAGAAGCGATCAACTTCCGGGATAACCAGCCCCGATTTACGGAATTGAACGCCCAGGTGGTTGGCGTCAGCGTCGATACGGAAAGCTCCCACCGGGACTTTGCCGAGGAAAGGCGCCTTCCCTTCCCGCTTCTTTCCGATCAGAGCGGAAAGGTATCGCAGAGCTTTGGCGCCTATTCCAACTGGGGCGTGATCAAGTTCGCCAAACGCTACACTTTTCTCATTGATCCAGACGGCGTGGTCGCCAAGGCATACCTGCAGGTAGATGCGGGAAAACACGCCAGTGAAGTTATCGCCGACTTGAAATTCCTGGCGGCGAAATAGCCTTGACTGGACGTCGAAGCGCGACGCTAGCGCTACCCACCATCTAAACCAAAGTCTAATAGGCAGCCTGGACGTGCTTGCCTAACCTCCCGGCGAGCGTTTGAGCCGCATTTCGGCAAATTCATCAAAGGGGACGGTGTTGGTCGGTAGCAGCAGTGTGGGGATTTTTGGTGAGGGGCGATGGTCGCTGAAGCAGCGGTTTTCCATAGCGATTGGTACAGCGATCCTGGTCGCCCTGGTGACAATGTACGGCGTCCGGCTGATGGGAAAGGCGGCGACCTTTCACTTTCTCGAACGCAACCATATGGAGCTGGCGCTGCGCCTCGACGCTGCCTTGAATCGGGTCGAGCAAGCGGCGCGAAACGCTGCCGATACGCACATCGATACGATTTCCGGGCAACTCGGCGAGGCGCGCCAGTTGGCCGTTCGGGCCGACAACGAGGTCTTCGGTTTTGAGCAGCAACTGCTGCGCTTGCTGGGCTTTGGGCCGCTGATCGATCTGCCGCAAAAGGACATTGCCGACGTCGATGGCATGCTGGCGATTCTCGCGACTTTCCCCACCCGGAGCGGCGCCATGCCGGTCGAACTGGCGCAGCAACTGCGCCCGGGAATGGACGCGATGATGGCCAACTCGATGGCCTTCGCCCCGCTGACGGCCGATGCGGCGAGCTTCATCAAGATTTCCGTTTTTTCGGTTTCGGCCTTCTGTTCCCTGCTTTTGGTAGCGACCGCCTTTGCCCTGCGCCGACGTACCCTGGGCCCGCTGGCCATCGCCATCGAGGCCGCCCAACGGGTCGCCTCGGGCGATCTGACCGGAAAAATGGAGGCCGTCGGGCGCGACGAGGCGGCGGCGCTCATGAACGCGCTGCACAACATGAACGAGAGCCTGTCGCGGCTGGTGAACGATGCTCGGCAGGATTCGGGTCTGATCGCCGAGAGCGCGACGACGGTCCGCCAGCAGTCGGAAGCCGGTTCCGACAAGGTTCGCTACCAGAGCGACGCGGTGGCCGCGATTTCGAGCACCATCGAAGAGCTGGCGACGAGCATCGCCTCGGTCGCCGATCGCGCCGACGAGGTCCGCCTGCTGTCGGACGAGAGTCTGGCAGTGAGCCGCGATGGCTGGCGGAACATGGGGCTGCTCCGCGCCAACATCGAGGAAATTCAGGGTGCCGTTGAAGACATCCGGAAGACGACAGAAGCATTCATGCGCAACACCGGTTCAATTTCCGCGCTGACCCAGCAGGTCAAGGCGATTGCCGAACAGACCAATCTGCTGGCGCTCAACGCGGCCATCGAGGCGGCGCGGGCCGGCGAGTCGGGCCGGGGCTTCGCCGTGGTCGCCGACGAGGTGCGAAAACTGGCCGAACAGTCCGGTCGCTCCGGTGCCGATATCGAAAACCTGACCAAGCTGCTGGCTGACAACTCGCAGTCGGTGGCCAAATCGGTCGATCGCGGCGTCAATACCCTGCAGCACAGCCAGGAAAACATGGCCAACACGCTCGCCGCGCTGCAAACGACCATCGCCCGCGTCGAGGCGGCGAGTCTGGGCGTCGACGAGATCAGCCTGTCGGTGAAGGAACAGGCTTCAGCCAGCAACGACATTGCGCGCAACATGGAAGAAATCACCTCCGGCCTCGAAGCAACCTCGGCCAGTCTGGCGGTCAGCCTGAACGCTTCGCGCGGGCTCAATCAGCTGGCTGAGCGACTCAAGATGTCGGTGGGGTCGTTCAAGGTCTAGCGGCGCGGCGGCCGGCATTGCTACGGTCAACCGGAAAAACAGGCCAAAACTGAAATGTTCTAGCCGGCCAGTCGCCCGGACTGGATGCGCAGCACGCGGCCGCAGCGGGCGGCGATGGCTTCGTCGTGGGTGACGAGCAGCAAGGTCGTTCCCTGCCGGGCGTTGAGCTCGAACATCATGTCGATGACCTGTTGGCCAGTCGCTGCGTCGAGGTTGCCGGTCGGCTCGTCGGCCAGCACCAGTTGCGGATTGGGGGCGAAGGCGCGGGCCAGGGCGACGCGTTGCTGTTCGCCGCCGGACAGATGCTTCGGATAGTGTTTGAGGCGATGGCTCAGGCCGACGCGCTCCAGCCAGTCGCCAGCCGCCGTCCCTGCTCGCGAAACACCGGCCAGTTCGAGCGGCAGCATGACGTTCTCCAGCGCGTTGAGCGAGGGCAGTAGCTGGAAGGACTGGAAGACGAAGCCGAGCAGACGACCACGCAATTTGGCGCGCTGGTCTTCATCGAGCGAATTCAGGGAAATATCGTCGAGCCGCACCTCGCCGGCCGTCGGTGAATCGAGCCCGGCGAGCAGGCCGAGCAGCGTCGATTTGCCGGAACCGGAGGCGCCGACGATGGCCACGGTTTCACCCGGCATGACCGAAAAGGAAATATCCTGCAGAATCGTCAGCGGTTCGCCGCCGTTATCGACGGTTTTGCCCAGTCCCGACACTTCAATCACCGGTTTTCCTGCCATGCGCTTCGCTCTCTTCCTGTTTGCCCTGCTCTTCACCGCCACGCCCGCCCTCGCCGCCAAGACCATCCTGGTCATGGGCGACTCGCTGTCGGCCGGCTACGGCATCCGGCCCGATCAGGCCTGGCCGTCGCTGCTCGACAAACGTCTGGCCGAAAAGCATCTGGATTATAGCGTCGCCAACCTGTCGATCTCCGGCGAAACCACTGCCGGCGGACGCTCGCGCCTGGCCCAGGCGCTGATTACCCACAAGCCGACCATCGTCGTCATCGCGCTCGGCGCCAACGACGGCCTGCGCGGCCTGCCGCTCGGCCAGATGCGCGACAACCTCAACGCCATGGTTGACGCCTCGCGCGCCGTCGGCGCCCGGGTCGTGCTCGCCGGTATGCGCCTGCCGCCGAACTACGGGCCGTACGCGACCGACTTTTTCGCCAGTTTCAAAAGCATCGCCCAGGCCAAGAAGGCGCCACTAGTCGACTTTCTGCTCGAACCGCTCAACACCCAGCCGCAGCTATTCCAGGCTGACAACCTCCACCCGCTGGCCGCTGCCCAGCCGCTGATTCTCGACCACGTCTGGCCGACGCTGGCGCCGCTGTTAAAATAGCCGGATGAAGCCTGCCCGCCCCACCGTAGCCGATCTCGCGGCCTACGACGAAATCATCGACGTCCGCACCCCCGCCGAATTTGCCGAAGACCACATCCCCGGCGCCATCAACTGCCCGGTGCTCGACAACGAGCAGCGCATCCAGGTCGGCACGATCTACAAGCAGGTGTCGCCTTTCGAGGCGAAGAAAATCGGCGCCGCGCTGGTTTCCGAAAACATCGCCAAACATCTCAAAGAACGTTTCCTCGACCGGCCGAAAACCTGGAAGCCGCTGATCTACTGCTGGCGCGGCGGCGACCGCAGCGGTTCGATGACGACCGTTTTCAAGGCCATTGGCTGGCGGGCCGGGCAACTCGATGGCGGCTACAAGGCCTGGCGCAGCCATGTCATCGCGACGCTCGAAGCACGGCCGCAGGAATTCCGGTTCATCGTCATCTGCGGCGCCACCGGCAATGCCAAGACGCGCATCCTGCAAGCCATCGGCGAGCTCGGCGAACAGATTCTCGATCTCGAAAACCTGGCCAATCACAAGGGTTCGGTGCTCGGCGTCCTGCCTGACTCGCCGCAGCCTTCGCAAAAGGGTTTTGAAACCAATCTGATGCTGGCCATGGCCGCGCTCGATCCGGCCCGCCCGGTCTATGTCGAGGCGGAAAGCCGCAAGATCGGCAACCTGCACGTGCCGGAAGCAATGATCGCCCGCATCCGCAGCGGCGAATGCGTCGCCGTCGAAGCCACGCTTGATGCCCGCGTCGCCTTCCTGCTCAAGGATTACGACTACTTTCTGACGCGGCCCGAGTTTTTAGGCGACCGCCTCGATGTGCTGCGCTCGCTGCAAAGCCGGGAAACGATGGCGCGCTGGCAACAACTGATTGTCGATGCCGACTGGCCGACGCTGGTCCGCGAGCTGCTCGAACTGCATTACGACCCGCTCTACCGGCGCTCCCAGGATCACAACTATGCCGGCATTCAGGATTCGGGCAATTTCTCGACCGACGATTTGTCCGAAGACGGCATCAAGCGGCTGGCCGCCGCCATCGTTCACTCACGAACGGCGCAGATCGCCTGACGCATGGCCGGCTTCGGGCTGGCCGTGTAGCCTTCTTCGAAGGCGATTTCACGCAGCCCGGCGGCCTGCGCCAGCTCGCGCAACTCGCCTGGCCGGAGCAGAAAAGCCGGGCTCGACGGCTTGCCATAAGCCTCGTTGCCAAGCATGAAAGTCTCGTAGATCAGCACGCCGCCGGGTGCCAGCATGGCCAGCACATCGGGCAGGCGTGGTCGCCACAGGTAGTTGGTGACGACGATGCCGTCGAATGTCCGGCCGGCCAGCGGCCACTCGTCGCCTTCCAGATCAGCCTGCATCGCGGTGATTCCGGGCACCGCCGAAAATTTCAAAATTGCCTCAAAATTCCGGTCGACCGCAGCAACGGAGAATCCCAGCCCGGCCAGCAGTCGTGCGTGGCGGCCGCTACCGCAAGCCAGATCGAGCACCCGCCCACCCGGCGTAATCCGCCCGCAATGGCGCTCCACCCAGGACGATGGCGGTATGATTTGCGGCAATTCATTGAGGGAGTCGGTCATGTCAGGTGTTGTCGTCGCAGAAAATGGTCAGGGAAGATACCAGCAGGCAGTTACCGTCGGCCAGCATCACTTGATCGCCGACGAGCCGGTCAGCATGGGCGGCGGCGATGCCGGCCCGGCGCCTTTCGATTTGATCATGGCCGGCCTCGGTGCCTGCACCTCGATGACACTGCGCATGTATGCCGAACGCAAGGGCCTCGCGCTGACCCATGTCAGCGTCGCCCTGAGCCATGAAAAAATTACGCTCGACGGCGTTGCCCGCGACCGCATCGAACGCACCATCACGCTCGCCGGCGACCTGACGCCGGAGCAACGCCAGCGTCTGCTCGAAATCGCCAACAAGTGTCCCGTACACCGCGCCCTGACACAGTCTTTCGTCATTGAAAGCACGGTCACCATATAGGGAATAACCCTAGAAGCTCAATGACAATAGATGGGCGTTGTGCCAGAATTCTGCATTGCACAAAAAATAAACTGCCTAGGGGTTCACCATGTTGGAACAGCACTATTTAACCTCGCTTTTCGAACCGAAATCGGTCGCTGTCATCGGTGCATCGGACCGTGAAAACTCGGTCGGCAACATCATTTTCAAGAACATCCTGAGCTCGGGTTACAAGGGCCGCCTGTACGCCATCAACCCGAAGCACGACACCATTCAAGGCCAGCCATCCTACAAATCCATCGAGGAAATCGGCGCCCGCGTCGAAATGGCGGTCATCTGCACCCGCCCGCAGACTGTCCCGCAACTGATTGAGCAATGCGGACGCAGCGGCGTGCGCAACGCCATCGTCATCGCCTCCGGCTTCTCCGAAGCCGGCCACATCGGCGCCGCACTTGAGCGCAAGGTCATGGAAATCGCCCGTTCCTACAACGTGCGCATCCTCGGCCCCAACTGCCTGGGCATCATCCGCCCCGATCTCGGCCTCAACGCCACCTTCACCAAGATCACCGCCAAGCCGGGCAATCTTGCCCTCGTCTCGCAGTCCGGCGCCATGTGCTCGGCCGTGCTCGACTGGGCCAAGGCCAACGACGTCGGCTTCTCGTCGGTCATTTCCATCGGCATGACGGCCGACGTCGATTTCGGCGAAATCCTCGACTACCTGATCTACGACAGCCGCACGCACTACATCCTGATGTACGTCGAAGGCATCCGTAACGCCCGCCGCTTCATGAGCGCCCTGCGTTCCGCCGCCCGCATCAAGCCGATCATCCTGCTCAAGGCCGGTCGCCACGCTGCCGGCTCGGCTGCTGCCGCAACCCACTCGGGCATGGCCGCTGTTTCCGACACCGTTTTCGACGCCGCCGTGCGCCGCGCCGGTGTGGTCCGTGTGCAAAACGTCGGTCAGTTGTTCTACGCCGCCAAGGCGCTGGCTTCCAAGTTCCGCCCGATGGGCAACCGCCTCGCCATCATCACCAACGGCGGCGGGCCGGGCGCCATGGCCGCCGACCGCGCCGGCGACATGGGCATCCCGCTGGCCGAGCTGACCAACGAAACGATGGCCATGCTCAACAAGGCGTTGCCAACCAATTGGTCGCACAGCAACCCCATCGACATCGGTGGCGATGCAACGCCGGAGCGCTACCGCGACACCATCATGGCCGTCACCCACGACCCGGGCGTCGACAGCACGCTGGTCATGCTCTCGCCGCAGGCGATGACCGACCCGCTGGCCGTCGCCCAGGCGATCATCGAAGTCGCCGACAAGCTCAACCGTTCGCTGATCTGCTGCTGGATGGGCGAAGAGCAGGTCCGCGAGGCGCGTAATCTGCTTGAAAGCGCCGGTATCCCGGCCTTCCGCATGCCGGAAACGGCGATCGAGCTGTTCCACCACATTTCCAAGTACTACCGTAACCAGAAGCTGCTGCTCCAGACGCCGGAACCGACCCGCCAGCACGGCCGGCCGGAAGCCGAAGGCGCCAAGATGCTGATCGAGGCGCTGCTGGCCGAACGCCGCAAGGTGCTGTCGGAAATGGAATCGAAGGCCATCCTGCGCGCCTTCAAGGTGCCGGTCGCCCAGACCATGGTCGCCCGTACGGCGACCGAGGCGCTGCTGCTCGCCGAGCAGATCGGTTTCCCGATTGCCATGAAGGTTGATTCACCGGACCTGACGCACAAGTCCGATGCCGGCGGCGTCCGCCTCAACATCACCAATGCGCCGGCAGTCCGCAACGCCTATCACGACATCATCGACACCGTGCAGAAGCGGCATCCGAACGCCAAGATCAACGGCGTTTCGATCGAGCCCTTCCTGTCACGTCCGAATGGCCGCGAAGTGATGATCGGCGTTTTCCGCGATCCGATTTTCGGGCCGGTCATCACCTTCGGCGCCGGCGGTTTCGATGTCGAAATTTTCAGCGACCGCTCGGTCGCCTTGCCGCCACTCAACGAATTCCTGGCCAAGGATTTGATAGACTCGACGCGTGCTTCGCTGATTCTCGACCAGTTCCACAACATGCCACCGGTCGACCGCGCCGCGCTGAAAGAAGTGCTGCTGTGCATTTCGGAAATGGTCTGCGAACTGCCGTGGATCCAGGAACTCGATCTCAACCCGCTGATCGTCGATGAAAACGGCGCCATCGCCGCCGATGCCCGCATCGTCATCGACCACGCCGCCAACGCCTCGGGCGACCGCTACGCCCACATGTCGATCTACCCCTACCCGGTGCATCTGATCCAGGAATGGCAGATGAACGACGGCAAGGTCGTCACCATCCGCCCGATCCGCCCGGAAGATGCCGACATGGAGCAGGAATTCGTCAAGAACATGTCCGACGAGTCACGCTACTACCGCTTCATGGACACCCTGCGCGAACTGACCCAGACCATGCTCGTCCGCTTCACGCAGATCGACTATGACCGGGAAATGGCGCTCGTTGCCACCATCCCCAAGGACATTGAAGACAATATTGACGGAATCGAGCCACGGGAACATCAGATCGGCGTGGCCCGTTATGTCGTCAATCCGGATGGTGAGTCGGTGGAATTCGCGCTGGCCGTCGGCGACGATTGGCAGAAGTGCGGTGTCGGCCGCAAGCTCATGACGGCGCTGATCGAATGCGCCCGCCAGAAGGGCTACCGCGCCGTGGTCGGCGACGTGCTGTCGACCAACTCCAAGATGTTCCGCCTGATGACCAGCCTCGGCTTCACCATCCACCCGCATCCGGACGATACCGCCGTCAAGCGCGTCGTTCGCCCGCTCACGGGTTGATTGCCCTGCTCCGCGCCGGCTGGCCCGGCGCGCAGGCAAACAAAAAGCCGGTCATCGACCGGCTTTTTTAACGACTGAAATTCGGCGGCGACTATTCGCCGAAGAAGTTCACATCGTAGGGATAAGACTTCTGCGGCACCTTGGAGCCGGCATTGCGGGCCGTGGTGTCGGCATCCTGTTTCTTGTCCCACCACAGGGCGCGCCCGACCTTCTGGTCTTCGGCCCACTCGGGATTCTTTTCGAGTTGCTCATTCATCCAAGTCTGGTGATCGGACACGTAGCTCGTATTGACGTCAGCCATTTCGCTGTTTCCTCAAGATATTCAAGACAATGCCGCGATTCTAGCACGCCGCTCCTGACCGTTGAGGCGGACGGTCCATTCCCGGCCAGAGAAAACGCGGGATTTGATCTGGATCAGTTGTATTTTAGAATTTGCTTATATTCTTAACCAAAGTAATAGAAGCAAGCCTGCGAGCAATAAAACCACTGGTCCTGGGGAGGCCATCCATTCCGAGACAATTAGAGGAGGCAAGATAATGGATCATGTACGTAGGCTTATCGGGGCGGCCCTGCTGGGTTTCGCCCTGCTCGCGCAGGCGGCGGAAGGACCGGTGCCGCCAACCGCCGTCAGCAAGGTTGAAGTATCGAATTCCACCACCGACCACAGCAAGCTTGAAGCACTGAAGGGCCCCTTCAAGACCGGCCCCGAAGTGACCAAGGCTTGCCTGTCTTGCCACAACACGGCGGGACATCAGGTGATGAAGAGTCTCCACTGGACTTGGGAAACCAAGAGCCCGACCACCGGCAAGACCCTCGGCAAGAAATGGGCTGCCAATAACTTCTGCGGCTCGCCCCTTTCCAACGAGACGCGCTGCACCAGTTGCCACGCCGGTTACGGCTGGAACGACAAGAATTTCGACTTCACGAATCAGGACAACGTCGATTGCCTGGCCTGCCATGACAACACCGGCACCTACAAGAAATTCGGCACCGATGCCGGCCACCCGCTGTATGAAGACCGGGAGTTCGAGCCGATGGAAGGGCCGCCGGGCAAAAAAATGTTCAAGGCTCCCGACCTGACCAAGATCGCCCAGCACGTCGGCAAACCAGGCCGCTCAAACTGCGGCGCCTGCCACTTCAATGGCGGCGGCGGCGATGCGGTCAAGCACGGCGACCTGGATTCCTCGTTGAAAAATCCGTCGCGCGAACTCGACGTACACATGGCCAAGGATGGCGCCAATCTGGTCTGCGCCGACTGCCATACGTTCAATGCGCACCAGCCGTCCGGCAGCCGTTATGCGGCAACCGCCAAGGACAAGCATGGTTTCGACCTGCCCAAGGACGATCACAACCGCGCCACTTGCGAGTCCTGCCACGGCTTCACGCCGCACAAGGAAGCCAAGATCAACACCCACACCAACAAGGTGGCCTGCCAGACCTGCCATATCCCTGAATTTGCACGGGGCGGCATTGCCACCAAGACGCTGTGGGACTGGTCCACTGCCGGCAAGATGGGTCCGGATGGCAAACCGCTCTTCGTCAAGGACGACCATGGCCACCTGAAGTACTCGGCCGCCAAGGGTGATTTCGAATATGGCGAGAATGTCCGGCCCGACTACAAGTGGTACAACGGCATCGTCCACCCCGTCGCCATCACCGACAAGATCGATGACAGCAAAGTCCTCGAACTCAATCGTGTCGAAGGCTCGGCCAGCGATCCGAACGCGCGCATCTGGCCGTTCAAGGTCATGCGCGGCAAGCAGCCTTACGACACCGAGAACAAGACCCTGGTGGTCAACCATGTTTTCGGTGACGACGACACCTCGCTCTGGAAAAACTTCGACTATGCCAAGTCGATCAAGGCGGGGATGGACTATGCCGGCCTGCCCTACAGCGGCAAGTTCGGCTTCATCGAGACAAAGATGAACTGGTTCATTACCCACATGGTTGCGCCGAAAGAGAAGGCCGTGCCTTGCCAGGAGTGTCACACCCGGGCTGCCGACGGTCGCCTGAGCGCGATCACCGACATCTACCTGCCGGGCCGTGACAACAACAAACTGGTCGACCTTTTTGGCGGGCTGATGATCGCCGGCGCCATCGGTGGCGGCCTGCTCCACGGCATCGTCCGTATCCTCAGCCGCCGCAAGGAGAATGCAAAATGAGCGAACGCATCTACATCTACAAGCGCTACGAGCGTTTCTGGCACTGGTCGCAGGCACTGCTCATCATCGTCATGATGATCACCGGCTTCGAGGTGCATGGCAGCTACACCCTGGTCGGCTTCCAGAAGGCAGTGCAATTGCATAGCCTGGCCGCCTGGACGCTGCTCACCCTGTGGGCCTTCACCATCTTCTGGCAATTCACCACCGGCGAATGGCGGCAGTACCTGCCTTCGCTGAAAAATGTCGGGGCGATGATCAAGTACTACACGGTCGGCATTTTCACCAACGCACCGCATCCGTTCCACAAGACCGTGGTGCAAAAACACAACCCGCTGCAGCGCCTGGCCTACCTTGCCCTGCTCGCCTTCATTTCGCCGCTGATCTGGGGCACCGGGATCTTCTACCTGTTTTACGGCGACTGGGCGCGACTGGGTATTGATCAAACGCTGTCGCTGGAAACAGTGGCCGTGCTGCATACACTCGGCGCCTACATGATCACTGCCTTCTTCTTCATTCACGTCTATCTGACGACCACCGGCCACACGGTCTTCGCCCACATCAATGCGATGATTACCGGCTGGGAGGAAGTCGACGAAAAGCACTGAACTACCGCTTACCTTGCGTGATTTCGGGTGGGGGCAACCCCACCCGTTTTTTTGCGCCGCGGATTCCACCCCGGGTGACAGACAGGCCGCCATTTCAGATTTGGCCCGTTTTTCCGGTTGACCGTAGCAATCATCGATTGCCATATTTTGCTGCCATAAATGGCAATCCAGCCATCGAACAGTCCGCCAAGGCATGGCAAGGCCTTGATCCGTGGCAATAAACGGCCATCAGGCAGCTGGCACGCGTCTTGATTAGCGTTATCTGATATTTGAGCCAAACCGGCCATCGATATCCCCCAAGACCAGGAGAACAACATGTCCGAATGCCTTTGCCAGGGTGAGTCATTCACCATCTGCGACAGCCTGCCGCGCCGCCAGTGGATGATGGCGACCGCCGGCGCCGGTGGCGCGCTGGCCCTCACCGCCCTGACCCCTTTCGTCTCCAGCCTGCTCCCCTCCGAACGCGCCAAAGCGGCCGGCGCGCCGGTCGAGGTCGATATCGGCAAGCTGGCGCCGGGCGACATGATGATCGTCGAATGGCGCGGCAAGCCGGTGTGGATACTGAATCGCACGCCGGACATGATGGCGGCACTCAAAAAAGCCGAACCGATGCTCGTCGACCCCGCTTCGGAACGGCAGCAGCAACCGCCCTACGCCGCCAATGAAACCCGCTCGCGCAAGCCGGAAATGCTCATTGCCGTCGGCATCTGCACCCATCTCGGCTGCTCGCCCTCGCCGGCCTTCACGCCGGGCGATGCGGCCCTCGGCGCCGACTGGCCGGGTGGCTTCCTGTGCCCCTGCCACGGCTCGACCTTCGACTTTGCCGGCCGCGTCTTCAAGAACAAACCTGCCCCGACCAACCTCGAAATTCCGCCACACCAGTATCTGAGCGATAGCCGCGTGATCATCGGCAGCGACGAAACAGAGAAAGCCTGACATAAAAATCGGCATCGCCAGCCACTCCCCGACAACACCCATTGCCAAGGCCATGAACATCACCACTAAACCTCGTAACATCACCCCGCTTTTAAGCCGCCACTCGATCCCGCGCCTGCCCATTCAGGGCCTGCTGCTCGGCTGCCTGCTTGCCGCCGGCCATAGCCAGGCCGACGACAGCCGGCTGGTCGTCAACCTGCTTGGCGTGCGCGACGCCACCGGCAATCTGCGCGCCTCGCTGTACCGCGAACCGGACACCTTCCGCAAGGAAGACAAGGCCGTGCAAGTCGTTTCGCTGCCCGCCGCCAAGGGCGACGCCAAACTCGTCTTCACCGGCCTGCCACCCGGCCGCTACGCCGTCATGGCCTATCACGACGACAACATCGACCAGAAACTCAACCTGCGTTTCGGCATGTTCCCGACCGAAGGCTACGGCCTCTCCAACAACCCGAAAGTCATGGAACCGCCCAAATTCGCCGACAGCGCCTTCGACCTGACCGGGCCGGAAACCGCCATCAACATCAAGCTTGCTTATTAATCACCGCACAGGAAAAGCCATGAAACAGACCATGCTCCAGGAAAAATATCCCATCTTCGTCGCCGAGATCGCCAAGACCGAAACCACCTACAACACCGTCGATTCACTCGTCGCCTATTACAAAGGCAAAATTGCCGAGAACCCGAAAGTGCATTTCATCGACGTCTTTGACCACTACGCCCACACCAGCAAAATCGGCGGCCCCATTGTCGAAGGCATGAAGGCCGCAGTCGACATCATTTTCTGCTTCGGCTTCGCCATCCCGACCCCGCAAATGCTCGCCGTCCGCCCCCGCTCCATCGGCATCGCCGACATGGGCGACAAGTACGTCATCAGCTTCATGGAAGCGCCGATGCAACCGGCCAACGAAGCCATGGAAGCGTGGACCCTGGCCCTGCGCGACGCCTGAACAAACCCGCAAAAAACAAAACCCCGGCGCTGTCTGGCCGGGGTTTTGGCATTTCAATTTTGGGCATTTTTTCCGGTTGACCGTAGAAGCCGACAATCAGGTCTCACGTTCCAAGAAACCATCCGCCGATAGCGGCAAGGACAACCACGATGACTGGCGAAGCCTTGCCAAAGACCAGCAACCCGTATGCAGCCAAAGCCAGACAAAAGTCTGCTTTTGAATGAATGGCACTCGTCCACACCGGGTCATAAAGTGCCGCCCCGAGAACCCCGACGACGGCAGCATTGATGCCGCCCATTGCCCGCTGAACGCCATCCCGCTGGCGCAAGCTTTCCCAGTACGGCAGCGCCCCGGCGACCAGCAGGAACGAGGGAAGAAAGATGGCCAGCAACAGCACAATGCCGCCGAACCAGCCGCCCAGCGGCGACGGCATCGCCGCGCCGAGGAAAGCGGCAAACGTAAACAGCGGGCCGGGCACCGCTTGCGCTGCGCCGTAGCCGGCCAGAAAGGTATCGTTGCTGACCCAGGCTGGCGGAACGACGCTCGCCTGCAACAGCGGCAAGACGACATGCCCACCGCCAAAGACCAGCGAGCCGGCCTGATAAAAGCCCGAAATGGCCGAAACAAGCAGCGAGTCGGACAGCGCAGCCAGGGTTGGCAACCCGAGCAGCAACAGGCCGAACAGCGCCAGCAACAAGCTACCGGTCGTCCGGCTCACCCCGAAATCGCGGTGTTCAACAGTCGGCAGATGCAGGAGCGACAACAGACGCCAGCCGACCAGACCACCGAGCACGATTGCGGCAATCTGAATGAACGCCGATGAAAACATCAGCACCAGCATGGCGGCGCCGATGGCAATGCCACCCCGCAAGCGGTCGGGACAAAGTGATTTCGCCATGCCCCACACCGCCTGGGCCACCACGGCGACGGCCATCATTTTCAATCCATGAACGACGCCGGACTGTGCCAACCCGGCCCAGTTGGCCACGCCAAACGCAAACAGGATGAGCGCAATGGCCGATGGCAGCGTGAAGCCAATCCACGCCGCCAGCGCACCAAGCCAGCCGGCGCGGCCCAGCCCAAGAGCCATGCCGACCTGGCTGCTCGCCGGCCCCGGAAGGAACTGGCACAGGGCCACCAGATCCGCATAGCTTTTGTCGTCGAGCCACTGCCGGCGTTCGACAAACTCGGCACGGAAATAGCCCAGATGGGCAACCGGTCCGCCAAAAGAAGTCAGCCCGAGTTTGAGGAAGGCACCCAGGACCTCAATTGGGCTGCCCCTTTCGGGCTGGTTGGTGACAGGGGGTGATTGGATGTTGTTTTGCATGATCAGAAACGGCTATTCAATGACTGTAATCAGGCCACCGAAGGCTGCAGCGCAATCACCGCCATACCAACGAGAGCAATCCCTGCACCCAGCGCATCCCAGCGTGTCAGCGCGATACCATCGACGAAATGCAGCCAGAGCAGTGCGACAGCAATATACATCCCGCCGTACGCGGCATAAGTCCTCCCCGCCGCAGTCGGGTGCAGGGTCAGCAGCCAAGCGAAAACAGCCAGCGAAAGCCCCGCCGGAAGGAGCAAGAGAAAGCTCTTGCCTTGCTTCACGACCAGCCACGGCAGGTAACAACCAACGATTTCGGCAACAGCGGTAACGGCAAACAGCAGGCTCAGGCGTAACAGTTCCATGGATTATCTCGAATCAACAGAGTCCACCATACTGCCTCAAGTTACCGGCTGTTGTACCTGCATCCCGAAAGTCATGGCTCCGCAAAACATTGGCCAACAGCACCTTCGACCTGTCCGGGGTTTTTGCATTTCAATTTTGGGCGTTTTTTCCGGTTGACCGTAGCAAGCCCGGTTGACTGCAGAATCGCGATGGCTCGGCCATTCAAACGAATCGGCGACAAGCAGCAGAAATCACATCATTGACCTGCTTGTGTCGGGCGGCGGTTGTCGCCTCGTTGTTCTCGCTCGACACTTCCATTATTAACGTCTGTTCCTGGCCAAAAGCTGACTACAGCCGCTCACCCTTACGCCAATTGCAACTATTTGTTGCAACGCCGGATTTCTCTGTAATTGCGGCTATAACTGAAGTGACGAGATGGAAAAACACCTCGTCATGATGGTTGAAGGTATTTCATAGCCTTGATGAATTCGCCTTTTGGGAGAGCAAAATGACCAAGAACACCTTGAAAATCACCCTGTCTGCTATTGCGCTGGGTTTGATGGCTTCCTCAGCTTCCTTTGCCGCGGATGCCCCGATTTATGGCAGCCAATTGATGACCAATCAAGAACGCATTGAGCATCGCAGCAAGCTTCAGGCGGCCAAAACCGCTGAGGAGCGTGAGCAAGTCCGGCTGCAACATCACGAGCAGATGCAATTGCGTGCCAAGGAAAAAGGCGTGACCTTGCCGGATACGCCGCCTGCTCAAGGAGGCGGACAAGGTCGCGGCATGGGGCCAGGAGGTGGTATGGGGGGCATGGGTCCCGGTGGTGGTATGGGACCAGGGCGGAACCGCTAAGCGTTAACCAGGGGCATCGGTGGCAACCGGTGCCCCTGGTTTTTCATGTCTCAAGCCATCGGCCGTTGCGCCAGCAACCCAAAGTGGTAGGGCGCGCTTGGCCCCAGGTCCACATGAACCACCGAATCAAACCCAGTCTCGGATAGCCAGGAGGCACATTGTTCGGGCTTGGGCCGAATAGCCATTGGTGGCCCACGAGGCGTCTCAATGTCACTGCGCCAGTGAATAACCGAGAGAATGGCACCCGGTCGAAGCGTTCGATAGGCTTCACGCAGGAGGGCCAGCGGGTCTTCGATGTGCAGAAGATTGAAGACCATCGCGTGTCCCTGTGAGCCGTCAGGTACGCCTGTGCCATGCTCAACAAAGTCACGCAGCTCGGTTCGCACATTGAGCAGGCCATCAGCCTTGGCTCGTTCAGCCACCAATTCAACCATCACAAGTTCGATGTCCAGTGCTGTGACCATGCCACGCGTGCGCTTTGCCGCAGGGAGACTGAAGGTCCCATAGCCACAGCCGAATTCGACCAGGTTGTAGCAGCCACCTTGGGTAACCAGCAGTCGGTCGAGAATGCCTTCTGGCTGAAAAAACGAGTCCCAGTAGACCTCGTCCGGCATGCCGCTTTCACGTCCCTTCATGTTGCCCCTCAGTGCTTCGCCTGGCCGGTGGCCTTGGCAGCTGCATCAAGGCCGCCTTTGGCTTTCCACTCGGCAAAGCCACCTTGCAGGATGCGTAGATTATCGTAACCGGCGATGCGCAATGCGAAGCCAGCCTGAGCGGAAAGGCTGCCGGTGTTGCAGTAGATAAGCACCGGCTTGTCCTTCGGGATGCTGCTGCGTTTGGCCAGCACCTGGCGCCATTCGATGTTCACGGCACCGGGAATGTGTTCCTTGGCGTACTGGTCCTTGTCCCGGGCATCGATAACGTAGAAACGCTTCCAGTCCTCCTTGGGAATTTGTTCCGGGAAGATGGTGGCGCCGCCGTAATCGACGAAGTCCAGATACTCCTCCATGGCCTTGACCGCTTCCTCGTTGGCCATGGCCGGGGCCGTAACAACGGCGAGGGCCAAAACGGCAGCACGCATCAGTTTGAATGACATCTTGTCTCCTGTTGGGGTTGTTGTATTGCTTTGAGAAATCAGAACACCAGAACCTTGTCGGCGACTGCCGTCCATTCGGCGAGTTCCTTCAAGGTGCTGCGGCGTGCGCCTTCGACCACCTGGTCGATACCCATGCCGCGGGCGTCCATGCAAGTGCCGCAGAGACCCACCTCACCGCCGACCATCCGCACCATGTCTCCGGCGTTGTAATAGCCCTCAGGCACCTTTTGGCCGCTCTTGGCGCAGGCCACTGCGTCGCCCATCAGGAAGACGCGGACCGTCTCACCTTCCATCTTGCCGAGCTGGCGAGCCAGGCGCAGGGCGTTGTAGCTGCGTTCCGTTCCGTACGGGCCATCGTTGAGAATGAACAAGGTGTTCATGGTGGGCTCCCTGTTTGTTGTTGAAATAGCTACTTGCCGCCAGATTTGATGGTGGCCTTCAAAGCATCGAAATCCTTGCGAACGCCTTCCTGGAAGAGCAGGCCGGATTTAGCCTGTTTCGGCACGCTCTCCAAGTCGAGAACGTCGGCAACGATTTGGTAGCTGGCCGCACCGTTGAAATCCTTGCCGTCAGCAACGATGAGTTGGGTGCCGTAGAAGACGGCCGGAGCTGGTAGGCCTGGTGCTAGGGTGGACGGCAGTAGTTGAATCGGAACACGGTAGGTGTTGGCGACTTCAGCCGCGACCTGGAGGTTGCCGTTACAGCGCTGGCCCGGTGGGTCCTTGGCGATGAAGGTCAGTACCTTCTGGCCATTGGCAGTTTGGGCACCGGGAACGGCCATCGATACTTCGGCGGCCACGGCCGAGAAGGCCAGGGTGCCGCACAGGGCGAAGATGGATAGATGCTTCACGAGTTGTCTCCTCTGTTGTGGTTTGACTTCAGTTCTCGATGGGTTGCCCGCCAGCACGCCATTCGCTGACGCCATCGGTAATCTTGTGGGCGGTGTAGCCGCGCTGGCGCAGCAGCTTCACGGCTTCGTCGGACATCAGGCAGAAGGGGCCACGGCAGTAGGCAACGATTTCCTTGCCGGTCGGCAGGTCTGCCAGTCGCTTCTCCAATTCCGCGAGGGGGAGCGAACGGGCGAACGGCAGATGACCGGCGACGTATTCCGCTTCAGGGCGAACGTCGATGACCACGATGTCGCCGCTACGCGCTTTGGTCAGCAAGCTCTCACGGCTTTCTGACGACAGGGCGTCAGGAGATGCCGCCATCTGGTCGAGCGCTACCCGCAGTTCAACGAGGTGCTCCTCGGCCACTTCCCTTACATTGACCCACAACTGGGCGACATCCGGGCCGCTCAAGCGGTAGTGAATGAACTTGCCCTCGCGGCGGGTTTCGACCAGACGGGCTTCGCGGAGTGCGCGCAAATGAGCGCTGGCCAGACGCATGTCGATGCGGGCCTGTTCGGCCAGGGTTTCGACGGTCTTCTCCCCTTGGGCGAGCAGTTCGATGAGTTCCAGGCGCTTCGGGCTGGAAATCGCCTTGCCGATGCGGGCAACGTGTTCGTAAAGGTAGGACTTGGTAATGGTTGGTTTCATGATTACAATCTAACGATTATTGGATTGTTTGTAAACATCGATGCTCTGTTGGAATTTTTTTGCGGAATCAACCCTGCGCGATGCAGCCTGAAACGATGGAGTGCATATGAAGTTGGGCATCCCGCTCCTGCTGTCGCTGGTACTGCATGCCGTCCTGGTCGCTGGATGGCAATTCGACCTATTGCGCATCGCGAAGAACCCTGAACCGATTGAAATCCGGATTGCCACCCAAGTTCGAGAAGACGTTCAGGAAGCGCCAGCACCGCCTCTGCCTAAGCGTGCGAAACCCAGGGCATCTGCGCCGCGCACCGCGACACCTCGCCGTGAGGCAAATCCGGCACCGGCGCCGGAGGTGCTGGTCGCGCCATCAGCCAAGACCCCGGCCTCACTGGAAGCGCCGCCGCCACCGAGTGCGGAAGAGTGGCAATTGGCCTCCACCTATAAGCTCAAGAACAGCAAGCGTTATCGCAATAATTGGGGACAACTGGTGCGCAGCATGATGGGCACAGCGGTCGAAGGGCCCGGTCAGGGGATGGTGCGTTTCCGCATTGAGATTGCCCCGAATGGCACGCTCGCGAACGTCAAGGAGTTGTGGTCCACTTCCGAGAATGCTTCGAAACTGGCGTGGCAGGCCATCAAATCCTTGCCACCGCTACCACCAACCCCTACCGGGCAGCCCCTGATATTCGAGCGGACCATTTCTTTCCTGCCCTATGAGACCGGCTGGCCGCCGAGTTATACCCTGGACTGCCTGCCGGACCCGCCCGCGTTCAAGAATCCATTTGCCTGGGATGGCAAATCACCACAGGAACAGGTCAAGCATCGTGCGCCGAAGCGCGTTCCGGCCGATGCTTCCCAGGAAAAATGCGTAACGGACTCGACAGCCGACACCATTGAGCAGGAAGAAGGCGAAATGAAACGACAGACGGAAATCTATCGCTGGGGACGATGACTGCTACCTGACGGTTTGCAGTCATTTGCAGTAGGTAGGGAAAAGTCTGCACCTGGCCGACTGCTGCCTGATGCACCTTCCGGTCAGCTGATACTCGGTCGCGCGACTGCTTCCCCTCGGTTTTACCGGCAGCCTGCGACTTTTTGCTATCACATGACGGATGCGATGCTTTGGCAGGTTACTGATCGCAAAACTGCCGATTTCATCGTGAATTGAGATGGCCTGTGTTTGTCGAATCTACATTTCCTGCTTACGGAGCTGCGAGTCGATTCCGGAATGCGCGACGATTAGCGCCAGTGGCGATGGCAAGGGCAACGACAACCAGAGCTGCCGCGACGGCGAACGTTATCTGCATGCCAGTGGCAACGGCATCGGAGGACGCAGTAGCAATATCGCTCGAAGACGATCCGAATGCGAAGACGGCGCCCATGACGGATGCGCCGGTGATAAGCCCTAGGTTGCGCGACAGGTTAAGCATGCCGGAAATCGCGCCACGTTGCTCCGGACTGACATCAGTCATTACTGCCGTGTTGTTGGCCGTCTGGAAGAACGCATAGCTGGCGGTGATGACGACGATGGGTGCGAGGTAGCCGGAGATGCCGAAAGTCGTCGGCAAGATGGATAGCGTGATGGTGCCGGTCGCCATGCCGACGAGCCCGACTATGGTTACGCGTTGGGTGCCCAGGCGGTCTGCCAAGCGCCCGGCCGGCGCGGCGGTCAGTGCAGCTACCGCCGGGCCGACCGACAGGATGAGCCCCACCATTGCCGCGTCAAGCCCGAGCGAACGAGAGAGGTAGAACGGTCCGACCACCAGCGTCGCCATCATCACGGTCGACACGAGGGCACTGGTGGCCAGGCTCGCACTCAGTTGAAGCTGGCGAAACATCGTCATTTGAATCAAAGGTGATGTAGTTCTCGCTTCGGCAAACATAAAAAGACCGGCACCGATAATGGCAGCCGAAAGCAGCGCCATGTTGAGCTGACCGAAACTGCCGCGTCCGGTCGTCATCGCCAGCGCATAGGCGGCAAGCGTCAGGGCCAGGAGCAGCGTGCCGATCGTGTCGAAGCCGGCGCGCTCTGTTTTCGCTTTCCTTTGATCAATGGGCAGGTAATGATGAGCGAGATAAAGCGTCAGCACCCCCAGCGGCAGGTTGATGAAAAATATTGCCCGCCAACCAAGCCCGGCAATCAAGGCGCCACCAAGAGATGGGCCAAGCGCGGTGCCAATTGCCGACATCGTTCCCAGCAGGCCAATTGCACTGCCTGTTTTTTCCTTCGGCACCGTCTCGCCGACGAAGGCCATAGCGAGGGCCATCATGATCGCTGCGCCAAGCCCTTGCAGCGCCCGCGCAGCAATCAGCAGCCACAGGGTTGGCGCCATGCTGCACAGAAGCGAGGCCAGCGTGAACAACGAAACTCCGATCAACAGCAGCCTTCTGCGACCAACGATGTCGCCCAGCCGTCCGGCGCTGACGATAAGGGTGGTAATGGCGAGCAGATAGGCGATGACGATCCACTGAACTGCCTGGAAGGAGGCATTGAACGCCTCCGCCAGGCTCGGCAAAGCCACATTGGCAATACTCGTACCGAGTGATGACAGCAGTACTGAAAGCGCCAGGCTGGCCAGCGCCCAACGCACTGATGGCGTTGTTTCCATGCTTCGAGACTCCGCTTCAATGTGTCCTGCAACGATTGTTTTCACCGTGAACTCCTTTCAAGTATTTCGCTTCCGATGGGGCTATCTGAATCCTAGGCCCTTGCATGACATGGCGGAAGACGCAGCATTTGCAGGTTATGAATGCATATGACGCCACATATCAAATAAATACTGCTATCGTTGCCCCATGTCTCGACCCGATCTAAACCTGCTGTTCACCCTCGATGTCTTGCTCGCCGAAGGCAGCGTGGCACGCGCTGCCCGGCGGCTGCGGCTCAGCCCGTCGGCGATGAGCCGGGCGCTGGCGCGATTGCGCGAGACGACGGGCGATCCGTTGCTGGTCAGGGCCGGGCGCGGTCTCGTTCCGACGCCGCGCGCCATCGAACTGCGCGAGCGAGTTGGTCAACTGGTGCAGGATGGAGAGGCCGTTTTACGCCCGGCCGAAAAGCTCAATCTCAAACAGCTGGCGAGAACCTTCACACTGCGAACCAGCGAGGGTTTTGTCGAAAATTTCGGACCGGAGTTGATCGCCCGCGTCGGCGAGGAAGCACCCGGCGTGCGCCTGCGCTTCGTGCAGAAACCGGACAAGGACAGCAAGCCGCTGCGCGATGGGCTGGTCGATCTGGAAACCGGTGTTGTGGGGCAAACGACAGCGCCGGAACTACGTGTGCAGGCCTTGTTCCGGGACCGTTTTATTGGCGTCGTTCGCATGGGGCACCCGCTTAGCCAAGGGGAGGTCACGCCTGCCCGCTATGCGGCTGGACGGCATGTCTACGTCTCGCGTCAGGGTGTGGACAAGGGGCCGATTGATGAGGCTCTGGGCGCATTCGGGCTGGAACGCAAGATCGTCACCATCGTTGGCGGATTTTCGACAGCGCTGGCCCTGGCTCGGGCCTCGGACCTGATCGCCAGCGTTCCCGAACGACACACCGGAAACCTGCGCGCCGGCATGCATAGCTTCCCCATTCCGGTTTCCACGCCAGAGATCACCGTTTCATTGCTTTGGCACCCGAGACAGGATGCAGATCCTGCGCATCGATGGCTACGTAATCACATCAGAGATGTCTGTGCTGCGCTGAGATGATTGGTCTGCCATCGACGGCTGTATCTCGGAATCTGAATTATTTTGCAGTCATTCGCGAATGTCTCAGCTTGGCTGAGTGGTAACCGATAAACGGATCGGTAGTCAGTTATAAACTTTTCCCGTGGTCATCCGGGCTGCTATGCCGCAGATGACCACAGAACCTCGCCCTCAGCGGGCGCAGCATCAGCCCTGAACCGGCTTTTTCCCGAACAGCGCATCGGTCAGCTTGACGTACCAGGCCGCCGACTGGACCTGGATGATGTAGGCCAGCGTGATGACCAGGGCGGCGTCGGAGGCGGCGCTGCCGAAGGCGTTCATGGCTAGGGCCAGGGCGATCGACAGGTTGCGCATGACCGTGCCGTAGACCAGCGCGATGGCGTCGCCGCGCGGCAGCATGGCCTTGGCGACGAGGGTGCTGAGCAGGTAATTGACGCCGTAGAGGGCGAGTAGCGGGCCAACAAGTAGCAGCAGTTCGGCCGGCTGGGCAGCGAGTTGCTGGGCTTTGAGGGCCATGGCGACGAAGACGATGCCGAGCACGCCGAGGGTCGAGAAGGGCGGGAACTTCGGCCCCCATTCGGCCTGGAAAGCCTTCTGGCCGTGCTTCTTGAGCAGGTAGCTTTGGGTGAAATGGCCGGCCACCATGGGCAGGAAAACGATGAAGACGATCTGCGAAAACACTGCCCACAGATCGACCGGCACCGCCGCGCCCATCAGCCACTGAACGTAGAACGGGGTGGCCAGCGAGCCGAGGATCAGGCCAAGCACGGTCATCTTGACGGCTGCGCCGAGGTTGCCGCCGGCAAAACCGGTCCACGAAATGGTCATGCCCGAGGTTGGCAGCAGTGCGGCAAGCAGCAGGCCCATGGCGTAATAGGGCTGAGCCGGGAAGAAATACTGGCCAAGGCCGAAGGCAACAAAGGGGATGATGCCGAAATTGATCAGCTGGGCGAGCAGTTGCGCCTTGCTGTCGCCACCTTCGAGCACCTTGGTCAGCTTGAGCGTGACCATCATCGGATAGACCATCAGGAAGGTCAGCGGCACGATCAGCGACTTGAGCCAGCCGGTCGGCGCCAGCAGGCCAAAGCCGAAACCAAGCACCATCATGACCGGAATGGCGAGGATCAGATTCTTTGAAACAAAGGACAAAAACTTGAACACGATGTTCTCCAGAAGCCCCGCAATGGCTCTCGGTTACATAAGCAAACAATTATACGCCTCGGGTTTGCCGCCATTCGATTAACATCAGCGTTTGCTAATTTTTCTTCAGAAAAGCCCCGCCCGCCCATGACCAGCCTCCTCCGTTCCCGCCGCAGCCTGCTCGTCATAGCGGGCATTGCCATCGTGGCCTTGCTTGTCACCGGCTATGCCGGCTGGGGTGGCGAGCGCGTCGTGGTGGCCGTGGCCGAACGCGGCGAGTTGCGCCAGGCGGTGGTGGCCAGCGGCCGGGTGCGGACCCCGCAGCGCATCGAGGTGGCAGCGCAGATCAGCGCCCGCGTCGTCGCCGTCAAGGTGCGCGAAGGCGATGCCGTGACGGCTGGCCAGACGATGATCCAGCTCGACGACACCGAATGGCGGGCGAGCGCCGCCCAGGCCCGGGCCAGCCTGGCGCAGGCCGAAGCCAAACAGCGCCAGCTCGACCGCCTCGGCCGGCCGGTGGCCGAGCAAAGCGTGCAGCAGGCGGAAGCCAATGCCCTGCAGGCGAAGCGCCATTTCGAGCGGGTCGGCGAACTGGTCGCCAAGGGTTTCTACAGCACCGCCCAGCTCGACGATGCCCGGCGTAACGCGCAGGTCGCCGACAGCCAGTGGCAGGCGGCCAAATTGCAGCTGGTCAGCAACCAGCCGGGCGGCAGCGAGGCGCAGGTCGTGCGCAGCAATGTCGAACAGGCGCGCGCCGCGCTGGCCGTAGCCGAAGCGCGGCTGACCTACGCCACGCTGACGGCGCCGGGGGCCGGCCGGGTGCTGACGCGTAGCGTGGAAGCCGGCGACATGGTGCAGCCGGGCAAGGTTTTGCTGACGGTGGCGCCGCAGGGCGACACCGAACTGACGGCGCAGATCGACGAGAAAAACCTCGCCCTGCTCCAGCTTGGCCAGACGGCGCTGGCCTCGGCCGATGCCTATCCGGGCGAACACTTCAAGGCCGAGGTCACCTACATCGCCCCGGCCGTCGATGCCCAGCGCGGCTCGGTCGAAATCCGCCTGCGCGTTGCCGAACCGCCGGCTTATCTAAAACACGAAATGACCGTTTCCATCGATATCGCCTCGGCCCACCGCGCCGACACGCTGATCGTGCCGGCCGATGTCATCCGTGACCAGGCGTCCGGCCAGCCGTGGGTCATGGTGGTGCGCGATGGCGTGACGCAGCGCCAGCCGGTCAAGCTCGGCATCCGCGGTGCCGGTCGGGTGGAAATCCTCGATGGCGTCGTTGCCGGGGAAGCCTTGGCCGCGGCCAGCCAGAATCTGGCCGAGGGCCGCAAGGTTGCTACGGTCAACCGGAAATAACGGCCAAAAATGAAATCCTGGATGCCTTTCGAGTGGATCGCCGCCATCCGCTTCCTGCGTGAGGGGCGCATGCAGTCGCTGCTGATCATCGTCGGCGTCGGCGTTGGCGTCGCTGTCATCGTCTTCATGTCGGCCCTGCTTTCCGGTTTGCAGGGCAATCTGGTCAAACGCACGCTCAGTTCGCAGGCCCACATCGTCCTCCTGCCGCCCGAGGAAATCGCCCGGCCGCAATCGCCGGCGGCGGGCATTGCGCTCCGCCTGCAAAAACAGGCCCAGCGCCTGCGCTCGATCGACCAGTGGCAGCAGATTCAGGCCCGGCTGGAAGTCTTGCCGAACATCGCCGCCATCTCGCCGATAGCTTCCGGCCCGGCCTTCGTCGTGCGCGGCGACGCCAACAAGGCGATCACCCTGCTTGGCATCGACCCGGTGCGCTACAGCGGCGTCATCGCCCTGCCTGAACGCATGGTCGCCGGCCAGTTGCGCGTCGGCGCCGGCGAGGCGGTGATCGGCATCGAGCTAGCCAAGGATCTCGGCGCCGACATCGGCGACAAGATCCGCGTCACGACCGCCGGCGACGCCACCGAAACCTTCACCGTCACCGGCCTCTTCGACCTTGGCAACAAGGGCGTCAATGCCCGCAACGTCTATGTCAGCCTGCGCTCGGCGCAAAGCCTGCTCGATCTGGTCGGCGGCGTGTCGAGCATCGACATTTCGCTGCACGACATCGACGAGGCCGAACGGCTGGCCGGCAAAATTGCCGCCGAAACCGGGTTGACCGCCGACAGCTGGATCAAGACCAACGCCCAGTTCGTCACGGCGCTGACCTCGCAGCGCGTGTCGAGCAACGTCATCCGCTTCTTCATCGGCCTCTCGGTCGCCTTCGGCATTGCCAGCGTGCTCGTCGTTTCGGTCATCCAGCGCGCCCGCGAAATCGGCATCCTGCGCGCCATGGGCGCCTCGCAGGGGCAGATGCTGCGCATTTTCCTGCTGCAGGGCGGCATTGTCGGTTTCTTCGGTTCCCTGCTCGGCTCCGGCCTGGCCTGGACTTTCCTGATGCTCTGGCGGCTCATGGCGCGCAACGCGGACGGCACGCCGATGTTCATGATCGGCGTCGATCCGTGGCTGGTCGCCATCGCCGCCGGCGGCGCCAGCCTGGTCGGCATCCTCGCCGCCCTGCTGCCGGCCCGCCGGGCGGCGCGCCTTGATCCGGTGGTGGCAATCCGTGGCTGATCCCGTGACGACAACGCCCGTTCTTCAGCTCAGCGGCATCCGCAAATCCTACGGCAGCGGCGAAACGGAAAGCGAAATTCTGCACGGCATCGACCTGCGCCTCGAACGCGGCGAATTTGCTGCCCTGATCGGCCCCTCCGGTTCCGGCAAAAGTACCCTGCTCAACCTCATCGGCCTGCTCGACCGGCCAAGCGGCGGCCAGCTTTTCATCGACGGCCAGGAAACCGGCCAGCTCGACGACACCGGCCTGACCCGCCTGCGCGGCCAGCGCATCGGCTTCGTCTTCCAGCACCACCACCTGATTCCCGCCTTCACGGCGCTGGAAAACGTAGCCATGCCGCTGCTCGTCGCCCGCGGCCGCCCCGACGCCGAGATGTTCGAGCAGGCCGGCCGACTGCTCGACCAGGTCGGCCTCGCCGAGCGCAAGCAGAACCTCGCCAACCAGCTCTCCGGCGGCCAGCAACAGCGCGTCGCCATCGCCCGCGCCCTGGCCATGAGCCCCTCGCTGGTGCTCGCCGACGAACCGACCGGCAACCTCGACACTCACTCTGCCGACGACGTCTTCGCCCTGCTCCGCGAGGTCAATACCCGGCTCAACACCACCTTCCTGATCGTCACCCACGACCGCCGCCTCGCCGCCCGCTGCGACCGGATCATTGAAATGGTGGACGGCGACATCGTCGCCGACGACCGGGTTCACGATAAATTACCAGCCTGAATACGTCGTGAAGCAAACTTGCGGAGCATCTCCCGCCACGCCGATAGCCATGTTCTCCCGCCTCTTTTTCGCCTCTCTGTTCAGCCTGTGCCTGGCCTTCCCGGCCTGGGCGCAGGGCGAGGTTGATCTTTACCTGTTCTGGTCCTTGCGCTGCCCGCACTGCCTCGAGGCGCGGCCGCAGGTGCAGGCGCTGGCGGCAGAGCAGCCGTGGCTACGCCTGCATGACCACGAAATCACCCAGTCGCCGGAAAACCTCGAACGCTTCTTCACCATGGCGCGCCAGCTTGGCGAAGAGGCGCAATCCGTTCCGACGCTGATTTACTGCGGCCGCATGGAAGTCGGCTGGGATGACCGCCCGGAGGCCCAAGCGGCCCTGCTCGCCCGACTGGAAGCCTGCCGCGACGGTAGCGGCGAGACTGCGAAGCCGGTCGCCAGCCCGCCACTGAACCTGCCGCTGATTGGCGAAATCGACCCTGCGTCAGCCTCGCTCCCGTTATTGACCCTGCTGCTCGCCGGGCTCGATGCCTTCAATCCCTGCGCCTTTTTCGTGCTGCTCTTTTTGCTCTCGCTGCTCGTCCATCAGCATCAGCGCAGCCGGATGCTGCTTATCGGCGGCGTCTTCGTCGCCTTTTCCGGGCTGATGTATTTCGCCTTCATGGCGGCCTGGCTCAATCTGTTTCTCGTCGTCGGCAGCCTGCCCTGGGTCACCGCCGGCGCCGGGCTGGTTGCCTTGTTGATCGGGGCGTTCAACATCAAGGATTTCGTCGCTTTCAAGCACGGGCCTTCGTTGTCGATTTCGAAAGGACGCAAGGCCGATATTTTTCAGCGCGGCCGGCGCATCCTGGCTGCCGGCAGCCTGCCGGCCATGCTGGCGGCGACCGTCGTGCTGGCCATTGCCGCCAATTTCTACGAACTGCTGTGCACGGCCGGCTTCCCGATGGTTTTCACGCGCCTGCTCACCCTGCGCGAGCATGGCCTCGGCCAGCACTACCTGTACTTGGCGCTCTACAACGTGATTTACGTTTTGCCGCTGTTCGTCATCGTGCTCGCCTTCGTCCGCTCGATGGGCAGGCGCAAGCTCAGCGAACGCGATGGCCGACTGCTCAAATTACTCTCCGGGCTCATGATGGCCGGCCTCGGCGCCGTCCTGCTAGTGGCGCCGGAACGACTCGACCAGCCGGCGGTGGCGCTGGCCTTGCCGGCCGTGGCCGTGGCGCTGACCTGGCTAGCCAGGCGCTACGGTCGATTTTGATTTTGGCTGTTTTTTACGTTTCACGTAGTAAACCCGGTTGACCGTAGCAACCTGAAAAAACCGAAAAATCAGACTCAGATCTGTGCGAACTGCTCGCGCAAATCCTCGACAACAACGCTTGCGCCGCGAACCTTGAAGAAGGCGCCATCGTTGTCGGCCCGCTCTTCCAGCACCTCGCAGCTGGCGAAGATTTCCTTGCGCAGCTGCTGCGCCGACCAAGGCAGGAAAAGCTCGGCCTCGATATGATCGCTCTGGAAAAAGGCGATGATCTTGAGGCGTAGCGCGGCCACTTCCTCCGGACGGCGAGCGCTCATCACGACACAATCGGGATACTTGGCCCGTAGAGCCGCTTCGCACTCGGCCTGTGCCTCGGCGTCGCCAACGTGGTCGATCTTGTTGAAGATGCGCAGACGCGGCACGACATCGGCGCCGATTTCTTCGAGCACCTTGTCGGTCACTTCGAGCTGACGTTCGAAACCGGGGTCGCTGGCGTCGATGACGTGGAGCAACAACGAGGCATCAAGCGCCTCGTCGAGCGTTGACTTGAACGACGCCACCAGACCGTGTGGCAGGTTCTTGATGAAACCGACCGTATCGCTGACCAGCACGCGCGGCACGCTCTCCGGGTAGAGGGCGCGGACGGTGGTGTCGAGCGTCGCAAACAGCTTGTTGGCAACCAGCACTTCGCTGCCGGTCAGCGCCCGCATCAGCGTGGACTTGCCGGCATTGGTGTAGCCAACCAGCGCGACAGATGCCTGGCTCTGGCGCTCCTGACGCCGGGCGCGCTGCGTCTTGCGCTCGGCCTCCATGGCGAGGATTTCGAGCTGCAGTTCGGCGATGCGGTCGCGGATCTTGCGTTTATCGAGTTCGGTATGCGACTCGCCAGCCCCCCGGCCGCCGACACCGCTCCGTTGCCGACCCTGTGGTCCGGCCAGCTTGGCCGCCTCGCGCAGGCGCGGCGCCATATAGCCGAGGCGGGCAATTTCCACCTGCGCCTTGGCCGCCCGCGAGCGGGCGTTGCGATGGAAAATTTCGAGGATGACCATGGTCCGGTCCATGACCTCGCAACCGGCCTCGATTTCCAGATTGCGCGCCTGCGACGGCGAAATCTCGTGATCGACGAGAATGGCTTCGATCTCCGGCAGATTCGACTCGGCCAGCGACAGCACCTCATCGCCTGCTTCGTCAAAAATCGGCTCGCCATGGACGAAAGCGCGTATTTCCTGCCGCTTGCCAACGCCCAGATAACCCGTCGTATCGAAGCTGGTGCGCTTCTGCACGAAGGTATGGATGACCTTGAAACCCAGCGTTTTAGCCAGTTCGCGCAGCTCGGTCAACGACGCCTCGAACTCCATGTCGCTCACGTTCGGCAGTTGTACGGCCGCCGCAACGGCGATCCTGAGCTTTTGTTCTACTTCCGTCTGCATCCGAAATTGTTTCTCTTGATTTGGCGAAGGCAGATAGTAACCGGCAATGGATAGTCACCGACATTGCGGCGTCGGGCAGATACAACTATCTGCCCGGCTTCAGATCAATGGGCAATCAATTCAATTGACGCCTGAACGCTTGATCAGTGCCTGCAGTTCGCCAACGATACCGCGCCGGAAGCTGAGTACGCAGATCACGAAAATCACGCCCATGATCACCGTCACCCAGGAGCCGACAGAATCGGCGAGCTGAGTCTGCAGGGCGACGATGGTGGCGGCGCCGACGATCGGGCCGAGGATGGTGCCGAGGCCGCCGAGCAGGGTCATCAGCACGACTTCGCCCGAGGCATGCCAGTGCACATCGCTCAGCGAGGCAAGCTGGAAGACCAGGGTTTTGGTCGCGCCGGCCATGCCGGCCAGGGCGGCCGAAATGATGAAGGCGATCAGCTTGAATTTGGCGACGTCGTAGCCGAGCGAAATGGCGCGCGGCTCGTTCTCGCGGATGGCCTTGAGAATCTGGCCGAAGGGCGAATGGATGGTGCGGTAGATGATGAAGAAGCCGAAACAGAAGATGGCAAAGACCAGGTAATACATGGCGATGTTGTCGGAAAGATCGAGCAGGCCGAACAGGTGGCCGCGCGGCACGCCCTGCAGGCCGTCCTCGCCGCCGGTTTCCTTGATCTGGATGGCGAGGAAGAAAACCATCTGGGCCAGGGCCAGGGTAATCATCGCGAAGTAGATGCCGGTGCGCTTGATGGCCAGCGAGCCGAACAGCCAGCCGAGCAGCCCGGCCGCCACGGTACCGGCAAGGATGCCGACTTCCGGCGTGACGCCGACATCGCGCACCATCATGCCGCAGACGTAACCAGCCGTGCCGAGGAAAGCGGCGTGCCCGAAGGAAAGCAGGCCGGCAAAGCCGAGCAGCAGGTTGAAGGCGCAGGCGAACAGCGCGTAGCAGAGGATTTTCATCAGAAAAGTGGGGTAGACCGCAAAAGGTGCGATCAGGCCGATGACGAACAGCACGCCGAGGAGCAGCGGCAACTTCGATTCGGCAAACGAGACCGGCGCATTCATGAGGTTTTCCTTCGAGTTTTCACTTGTCGCGTTTCAGGACTTGCCGAACAGACCTGCCGGCCGCAGCAGCAGAACGATGACCATGATGACGAAAACCACCACGCTGGAGGCTTCCGGATAGAACACCCTGGTCAGGCCTTCGATCAGGCCGAGGCCGAGGCCGGTCAGGATGGAGCCCATGATCGAACCCATGCCGCCGATGACGACTACCGCAAAGACGACGATGATCAGGTTGGAGCCCATCAGCGGATTGACCTGGAAGATGGGCGCCGCCAGCACGCCGGCGAAGGCGGCGAGCGCGACGCCGTAGCCGTAGGTGAAGGTGATCAGCAGCGGCACGTTGATGCCCAGGGCCTGGACCATCGCCGAATTCTCGGTGCCGGCGCGCAGATAGGCGCCGAGCTTGGTCCGTTCGATCATGTACCAGGTGCCGAAACAGACGGTCAGCGAGGCGATGATGACCCAGCCGCGATAGATGGGCAGGAACATGAAGCCGAGATTGACCCCGCCGGAGAGTAGCTCGGGGACTTCGTAGCTCTCGCCGGAAATGCCGAACTGGTCGCGGAAAATGCCTTCGAAGATCAGTGCCAGACCGAAGGTGAGCAGCAATCCGTAGAGGTGGTCGAGCTTGTACAGGCGGCGCAGCATCAGGCGCTCGATCAGCACGCCGACGACGCCGACGATGAGCGGCGCGGCGATCAGGGCGACCCAGTAGTTGATGCCAAAGCGGGTCAGTGCAATCCAGGCGACGAAGGCGCCCATCATGTACTGCGCGCCGTGGCAGAAATTGATGATGTTGAGCAGGCCGAAGATGATCGCCAGCCCGAGGCTGAGAATGGCGTAGAACGAGCCATTGATCAGCCCGACCAGCAACTGGCTGCCGAGCAAGGCGGTCGAGATTCCGAAAATTTCCATGGAAGGCTCCAGTCCCGGCGCGAACCGTTGTCCGCACCGGGGATTGCGATGACTCTGCTTACTTCTTGATCAGCGGGCAGCGCGACTGGGCCAGCGGCTGGAAGGCCTCGGCCGCCGGAATGGTCGCCTTGATTGTGTAGTAATCCCACGGATATTTCGAGTCAGCCGGCTTCTTGACCTGAACCAGGTACATGTCATGGACCATGCGGCCGTCGTCGCGAATCTGGCCGTTCTTGGCGAAGAAGTCGTTGATCGGCGTCTTTTTCATCGCCGCCATGACCTTGCTCGTGTCATCGCTGCCGGCCGCCTTGACCGCCTTCAGGTAGTGGTAGATCGACGAGTACTGGCCGGCCTGGACCATGGTCGGCATCTTCTTCTGCTTGTCGAAGAAGCGCTTCGACCAGGCGCGGGTTTCTTCAGTGCGATCCCAGTAAAAACCGGTGGTCAGGAACATGCCCTGGGTCGGCTTGAGGCCGAGGGCGTGGACGTCGGTGATGAACATCAGCAGGCCGGCCAGCGACTGCTTGGGCGTGACGCCAAACTCGGCCGCCTGCTTGATGGCATTGGTGGTATCGGCACCGGCGTTGGCCAGGCCGATCACCTGCGCCCCTGAAGACTGGGCCTTGAGCAGGAAGGAGGAAAAGTCGGAGCCCGGGAAGGGGTGGCGCACTGCACCGAGCACCTTGCCGCCGTTGGCTGTGACGACGGCTGAGGAATCCTTTTCCAGCGCATGACCGAAGGCATAGTCGGCAGTCAGGAAGAACCAGCTCTTGCCGCCCTGCGTGGTCACCGCCTTGGCCGTGCCGTTGGCCAGCGCATAGGTGTCGTAGGTGTAGTGCACCGAAACGTCGTTGCACTGCTCGTTGGTGATCGGCGTCGAGGCCGGGCCGTTCATGATGACGACGCGGTCCTTTTCCTTGGCGACCTTCATCACGGCCAACGCGGTGGAGGTAGTGACCAGCTCGGTGACCGTATCGACGTTCTCGCGCTCGATCCATTCACGCGCCTTGTTCGAAGCAATGTCGGCCTTGTTCTGGTGGTCGGCAGTCACCACCTCGATTTTGAAGCTCGGCTTTTCATTGGCGATGAAGTCGTCAATGGCCATTCTGGTGGCCAAAATGGCACCCGAGCCGGCGAGGTCGGAATAGGTGCCGGACAGATCGGTCAGCACGCCGATTTTTACCGAGCCGCCCGAAATCTGCGCCTGGGCACCGAAAGAAAGCGCAGCCAGAGCGGCGGCGCAGGCAGTTCTTGCATATTTTCTGGATGACATGGGTGATTCCTCCTTATGGTTGTGGGCAAGCACGGCAAGTGTTGTGTTGCACGACACTAGACACCGAGCGTGTGATGCAGCCAGTCCATCTTGCCCGGGAGTTCGTCCCGGGTGATGGTGGCGATTATTTCTCCGTGTTCGAGCACGTAATGGCGGTCGGCCAGCGGTGCCGCGAAACGGAAATTTTGTTCGACAAGAATGATGGTGAAGCCGCGTATCTTCAGTTCGGTAATCACCTCGCCGAGCTTCTTGACGATGACAGGGGCGAGACCTTCGGTAATTTCGTCGAGCAATAGCAGCTTGGCCCCCGTGCGCAGAATGCGGGCCATCGCCAGCATCTGCTGCTCACCGCCGGAAAGCTTGCCGCCCGGGCTGGTGCGACGTTCGCCGAGATTCGGGAACATCGTATAAAGCTCATCGACCGACATGCCACCGCTCGAAACAATGGGCGCCAGGGTCAGGTTTTCCTCGGCACTGAGCGAGGTAAAGATGGCCCGCTCTTCCGGGCAATAGCCGACGCCGTGGTGGGCGATCTTGTGGGTCGGCACGTGGATGACCTCGTTGCCGTTGACCATGATCGAGCCGGTTCGCCGGCCGACCAGGCCCATGATCGACTTGAGCGTGGTCGTCCGGCCCGAGCCGTTGCGGCCGAGCAGCGTGATGCATTCGCCCTTGGCGACGCTGAGGTCCAACCCGTGCAGGATGTGCGACTCGCCGTAAAAAGCGTGCAGGTCGGTCAGGCGGAGATATTCGGGTTTTGGTTGAAAAGCGCTGGTCATGGTCGTTTTCCCGCCTAGTGATGCGCGTCGTTCATATTGTCGGAACCGACGTAGGCTTCGAGCACCTGCGGATTTTTCGAGACCTCTTCGTAAGTCCCTTCAGCCAGCACGCTGCCCCGGGTCAGCACGGTAATCCGGTCGCACAGGTTGGCGACCACCGACAGATTGTGTTCGACCATCAGGATGGTACGGTTGACCGAAACCTTGCGAATCAGTTCGACAACGCGGGCGATGTCCTCATGCCCCATGCCCTGCGTCGGTTCGTCGAGCAGCATCATGTCGGGTTCGAGTGCCAGCGTCGTGGCAATTTCCAGCGCCCGCTTGCGGCCATAGGGCATTTCGGCCGTCATCGTTTCGGCGAAGCTGCCGAGGTCGACTGCCTCGAGCAGCGCCATCGCTTCGTCGTTGAGCTTGTTGAGGCTCTTTTCCGATTTCCAGAAATGGAACTCGGTGCCCAGCTTGCGCTGCAGGCCGATGCGCACGTTTTCCATGACCGTCAGGTGCGGGAAGGTAGCGGAAATCTGGAAGGAGCGGACAAAGCCCCGGCGTGCCGTAACCGCCGGCGCTTCGTGCGTGATGTCCTCGCCCTTGAAGTGAATCGTGCCGGCGGTGGGCGGCAGGAATTTGGTGACCAGATTGAACACTGTCGTCTTGCCCGCGCCGTTCGGCCCGATCAGCGCGTGGATGGTGCCGCGCTGCACCTTGAGATTGACATCGGAAACAGCGGTAAAACCTTTGAATTCCTTGGTCAGACCGCGCGTTTCCAGAATGAAATCGCTCATTGCTTCTCCTGACGGCTTTGTCGTTGCTTGCGGCCGGCTATGGATGGCGAAGCGGGCACTAGGTCTGCTTGGTGCTGATCAGTCCAGAGATTGAATGTCACCACTGCCTCACCTCCGTCTTTGGTTGCCGATACTGCAACTGATTCATCTGTCGTTAATCATGGCACGACAATATGCCGAATTGCTTGCTGGAACAAGGCTGTTTGCATAGGGGTATACCCGCACGGAGAGCGACTTTCAGCAGTTTTCAACAGCACCTCATTGCTCACCGGTTTTTCAAATACCGTCGGGCATTTGGTCATCAACACGTAAAATGGCTGCCCGTTGGCTTGCCGGTTCGGACTTGCTACCCCCTAAGGAAACGAGATCGCCATGAATGACTCCCTCTACGACATTCCCCTCAACAGCCTCGATGGGCGCGCGCTGACGCTGGGCGAGTTCCGGGGACAAGTGTTGCTGGTCGTCAATGTCGCCTCGAAGTGCGGGCTGACGCCGCAGTACGCCGGGCTGGAGTGCCTGTTCAAGGAGTATCGCGGGCGCGGCCTGCAGGTGCTGGGCTTTCCCTGCAACGACTTTGCTGCACAGGAGCCGGGTTCGGCTGACGACATTCAGGATTTCTGCACGACGAACTACGGCGTCGATTTCCCGATGTTCGAGAAGCTCAATATCAACAGCGAACCGCGGCATCCGTTGTATACGTCTTTGATCGCCGCCCGGCCCGAGGCGGTGTTTCCGGCCGGCAGCGATTTCCGCGAGAAACTGGCCGGTTACGGCTGTTCGCCCAAGCAGCCTAGCGATGTACTGTGGAATTTCGAGAAATTCCTGGTCGGGCGTGATGGCCGGGTTTTGCAGCGTTTTTCGCCGGATACCACACCGGACGATCCGACCCTGCTCGCCGCAATTGAAGCGGCGCTCAGCTAAGCTTCACCCAGCAACCAAAAACAAGAAGACCGATGCCCCGCACCCGCAAACCCGATGTCTGCCAGCCGACCGGCTCGGCTGAACTGGCCATGCTCGACGTATACATGCCGATGATGAAGTCGTCGGCGATCATTTCGGCCGGCCGGCTGGGCCTTTTCGAGGCACTGGTCGACGGCCCGCTGACAGCGGAAGAACTCGCCGCGAAAATCGATTCGAGCCTGCGCGGCACTACGACGCTGGTCGACTTCCTGGTCGCCATCGGCTATCTGGAAAAGGACGACGACGCCTTTGCCAACACGGCGAGCACCCAGCGCTGGTTTACCAGCGCCGGCCAGGTCGATTACACGCCCGGCCTGCTGTGGACGCACGAGGCATGGGCGATGATGGGCAGCCTGGCCGAAACGGTGCGCAAGGGCGAACCGGAGCAGACACTCTGGGAGGCGATGATCGAAAAGCCGCATCTCGGCCCGCTGTTCTCGTCCTACATGGGCGCCTTTGCCGCCGACCTCGGCCCCGATCTGCTCAGGCACGTGCCGGTCTTGCCGGGCTATCGCCGCCTGCTCGACCTCGGCGGCTCCCATGGCCTGCATTCGATCCGCTTCTGCCAGCACTATCCGCAGCTCGCCGCCGTGATCGTCGACATGCCCAGTGCGCTGACCGAAACCGGGCCGGAGATCGAAAAAGCCGGACTGACCGGGCGCATTCAGCTCAGCCCCGGCACCTTGCAGGAGCACGACTGGGGCAGCGACAATGATCTGGTCTTCTATCTGTCGGTCGCCCACAACCATTCGGCCGAAGAGAATCGCCTGGCCATCTGGCAGATTGGCGAATCGATGAATCCGGGCGGCCTGCTGGTGATTCACGAATACCTGGCCGAAACCTCGCTCGACGCGCTCAACGCCGCTTTCCGCCTGACCCTGCTGCTGGAAACCGGCACCCAGACGCACCGCCATGAAGATTATTGCGCCTGGCTGACGGCAGCCGGATTTTCAGCGATTGAACGAATCGACCTCGAGCCGCGTGAAAAGGGTTCGCTGATTCTGGCCCGGCGCTAACCGCAAAGCCCATTTCAATTTTGGCCATCTTTTCCGGTTGACCGTAGCAATGGTCAAATCACGGATACAGCCCGCGCGTCGCCCGTGCTTCGAGCACCCGGCTGCAGCCGATGACGAAAGCGGCTGAACGCAGGGGCATTTTCCGCTCTTCGGCCATCTGCCAGATGGCGTTGAAGGCTTCCGCCATGATCCGTTCGAGGCGGGCGTTGATTTCATCCTCGGTCCAGAAGAAGCTCGAGAAATCCTGCACCCATTCGAAATAGCTGACGGTGACGCCGCCGGCATTGGCCAGCACGTCAGGCACGACGACGATGCCGCGCTCGGCGAGGATGGCGTCGGCTTCCGGCGTCGTCGGGCCGTTGGCGCCTTCGACGATGATGCGGGCGGCGATGTGCTCGGCGTTGAAGCGGTTGATCTGCGACTCCAGCGCGGCCGGCACGAGGAATTCGCAGGGCAGCGACCAGAAGTCGTCATTGCTTATCGTCTCGCAATCGGGCGCGCCGAGCAGCGTCTTGTTGTCGGCCAGATAGCGTTTGAGCGCCAGCACATCCAGCCCTGCCCCGTTGTATACCGTGCCGCTGACATCCTGCACGGCAACCACCCGGGCGCCGTGTTGAGCGAACATCCGGGCACTGGCCTCGCCGACATTGCCGAAGCCCTGGACGATCACCCGTGCCCCGTCGATGGATACACCCAACTTGCGCGCCGCTTCGCGGGCCGTGACGAAAACGCCGCGCCCGGTGGCATCCTGCCGGCCAAGCGAACCGCCGAGCGAAACCGGCTTGCCGGTCACCACACCGGTCACCGTCCGCCCCTCACCCATCGAATAGGTATCCATCATCCAGGCCATGACCTGGGCGTTGGTATTCATGTCCGGCGCCGGGATGTCCTTGTCCGGTCCGATCATCGAGCTGATCTCGCTGGTGTAGCGCCGGGTCAGCCCTTCCAGTTCGGACATCGACAACTGGCGCGGATCGACCCGCACGCCGCCCTTGGCACCACCGAAAGGCACATTGACCACGGCATTCTTGATCGTCATCCAGCCGGCCAGCGCCATCACTTCGGACAGCGTTACGTCCTGGTGGTAGCGCACGCCGCCCTTGCCCGGCCCGCGCGAGGTGTTGTGATGCACGCGATAGCCCTCGAAGTGCGTGATCTGGCCGTTGTCGAGGCGGATCGGCACATCGACGATGAGCGACCGCTTCGGCCGCCGCAGCGTATCAACCCAGGGCAGCAGGGACTTGTCGAGCAACGGCGCGACCTGTTCGACCTGCTGCAGATAGATGTGCCACGGACCAATGTTTTCCTTGGAAAGGTAGGAAGGTAGTTGCGGCGTGTTCAACATGGGAGTCCTTTACGCATCAAGCATCATCAAGGTGGTATTGCCGCCGGCCGCCGTCGTGTTCACGGTGAGCACGCGCTCGACCAGCATACGGTACAAGGGATAGTGTCCGCCATTGTCGGCCGGCTGGTAAGTGGCGATCAAGGCCCCCGGCTCCCGCGCCAGGCGCTGCCGAAGCGACGCATCCGGCTCGGACAACACACCGGCCAGGTCGCGATAGTCGTCGGGCTGCCGCCATTCGATCGCCGCCGCCAGATCGTCCGGCAGGCCGCCTATGGTTTTTCGCGTTTCCGGGCCGTCGACCGCAGCAGCCCGATTGCCGGTCGCCCAGACGGCGGCCAGTTGGTGCAGCAAGGCATGCTGGTTATCGGCCAGACAGAGCAAGGTTCCGCGCGGTGCGAAGCGCAGGGTGTTCTGTTCGCCGGTCGGTCCGGGCAGGTCGATCACCGCGTCGAGCAACGTCAGTTCAGCGTATTCGGCGCACAGCTCGGCCAACTCGTGATACCCGGAAAAGCAAGCCCACTCAGTCAGGCGCGCCAAGGCCGAAGCAGCGAGCGCCCCGCCCTCCCGCCGTGCACCGATTGCGCCAGGGCGAAGCTCGCCAGCTCCAGCCAGCCGAGGCAGATAGAGCGGCCCGCCGGCCTTCGGCCCGGTCCCCGAAAGCCCTTCGCCGCCGAATGGTTGGACGCCAACGACGGCACCGACCATGTTGCGATTGACGTAGATATTGCCGACCCGCGCCCGCCCGACGATGCGCTGAATGGTTTCGTCGATGCGGCTATGGATGCCCAGCGTCAGGCCGTAGCCGGTGGCGTTGATGGCGTCGATCAGGGCATCGAGCTGGCCGGCGGCGTAGCGCAGGACGTGGACGACTGGGCCGAACACTTCGCCCTGCAGTTCGGCCAGGGAATCGATCTCGATCAGGGTCGGCGGCACGTAGCTTCCCGCCGCACAGTCGGCCGGCAACGGCGACTGGAACACCGCCCTGCCCCGTGCCGCCTTATCGGCAATGTGAGCCAGCAGGGCGGACTGTGCCGGGCGATCGATGACCGGACCGATGTCGGTCGCCAGGTCGGCCGGATCGCCGATGCGCAGTTCGCCCATCGCCGCCTTCAGGAGGTCGAGCACGGTATCGGCAATCTCGTCTTGCAGGCAGAGGACGCGCAGGGCCGAACAACGCTGGCCGGCGCTGTCGAAGCCCGAGGCCAGCACATCCTGGACAACCTGTTCAGGCAGCGCCGAGGAATCGACGATCATTGCGTTCTGGCCGCCGGTTTCGGCGATCAACCGGGCCTCGTCGCGGCCGGCGATGCTCCGGTTGATGCGCCGCGCCACCTCGGCAGAACCGGTAAATACCACGCCGCGCACCCGCACATCGACGGTCAGCGCGGCGCCGACGATGTCGCCGGATCCGGGCAGCAATTGCAGCGCCGCAAGCGGCACCCCGGCCCGGTGCAACAGCTCGACCGCGAGAGCCGCAATCAACGGTGTCTGGGCGGCAGGCTTGGCCAGTACCGGGCTGCCGGCGGCTAGCGCCGCACTGACCTGGCCGATGAAAATAGCCAGTGGGAAATTCCACGGGCTGATGCAGGTGACCGGACCCGGTGCCACGTCGATTTCAATTTTGGCCAAAATTTCCGGTTGACCGTAGTAACGACAGAAATCAACCGCCTCGCGCACCTCGGCCAGCCCAGTGGGCCAGGTCTTGCCGGCTTCGCGGATGAGCAGGCTGACCAGTTCGGCCCGATGCGCCTGCAGCAGATCGGCCGCCCGCTGCAGAATGGCGGCGCGCTTGGCGGGCGGGGTCTGGAACCATGCTTCCGAAAAATCGGCCGCTGCGGCCAGCGCACTTTCGACCTGGGCGCTAGTGGCCTCGATCACGCTGCCGACCTGATCCTGAGCGTTGGCCGGGTTGATCACCGGTTTAGGCGCAGAACCAGCCGGCGATGGCGCCCCCGGCCCGGCCAGCAGCGGCCCGGCCCGCCAGGCTTTCCCGGCCAGCCCCTGCAATTCATCGGCCAGCCGGGCGAGCGTTGCCTCGTCGGCCAGATCGCTCCCGGCCGAATTGCGCCGTCCCGGGCCGTAAAGCTCGGGTGGCAGGGGAATTTTCGGATGCCGCGTGCCGCCATCCCGGCGCACGCTCGCCGCCGGGTCTTCCAGCAGCGCATCGACCGACACCCCGGCATCGACGATCCGGTTGACGAAAGAACTGTTGGCGCCATTTTCGAGCAGGCGGCGCACCAGATAGGGCAGCAAAGTCCGGTGCGTGCCGACCGGCGCGTAGATGCGGCACGGCTTGCCCAGCCCGGCCGAGCCGACCACCTGATCGTAAAGCGGCTCGCCCATGCCGTGCAGGCACTGGAACTCGTAGTCCTCGACACCGCGGGCCGCGGCCAGCTGAACCACCGTCGCCAGGGTCAGGGCGTTGTGCGTGGCGAACTGCGGATAGACCGCATCGGCCGCCCCCAGCAGGCGGCCGGCGCAAACGAGATAAGCCAGATCGGTATGCGCCTTGCGCGTGAACACGGGGTAGTCGCTCAGGCCATCGACCTGGGCGCGCTTGATTTCGCTGTCCCAGTAGGCGCCCTTGACCAGCCGCACCATGATCCGTCGGCGATTTTGCCGGGCCAATTCGACCAGCCAGTCGATGACGGCCGGGCTGCGCTTCTGATAAGCCTGGACGACAAAGCCGAGGCCATCCCAGCCGGCCAGTTCGGAGTCGCCAGCCAGCCTGGCGAAAATATCGAGCGACAGGTCCAGACGCTCGGCCTCCTCGGCATCGATATTGACGCCGATGGCGTAGTCCCTGGCCAGCCGCATGGGCCCCATCAGCCGCGGCCCCAGTTCGGCCAGCACCCGCCCCCGCTGGCTACGGACATAGCGCGGATGCAGGGCCGACAGCTTGATCGAAATCCCCGGCCCGTGGACCACCCCGCGCCCGGCACTGGCCGTGCCGATGGCGTGAATGGCCGTTTCGTAGGCGCGGTAGTAGCGTTCGGCATCGGCCGCAGTCAGGGCCGCTTCGCCGAGCATGTCGAAGGAGTGCCGGTAGCCGCGCGCTTCATTACTCCGGCTACGCACCAGCGCCGAAGCTATCGTCTCGCCCATGACGAAATGTTCGCCGAGCAGGCGCATGGCGAAGTCGATACTCTTGCGGATGAGCGGCTCACCACCCCGCGCCAGCAGCCGGGTCAGGGCATTGCCGAGGTCGCCGTGACTCTGGATGGCGACCAGCTTGCCGGTCAGCATCAGCCCCCAGGTCGCCGCATTGACGAACAGCGGGTGATCGCCGGCGAGGTGGGCCGACCAGTCGCCGCGGCCGATTTTGTCGCGAATCAGGCGGTCGACCGTGGCACTGTCCGGAATGCGCAGCAGCGCCTCAGCCAGGCACATCAGCGCGACGCCCTCCTGGCTGGACAAGGCAAACTCGTGCAGCAGGTGGTTGAAGCCCGCGCTTGCCGCGAAACGCTGGCGTTCGCCGCCGACCAGTTGGCGGGCCAGCCGCTGCGCCGCATCGCCGTCGCCAACCATGCAGTCGAATTCCGCCAGCAGCCGGCCGACGCATTCCGGCTCGGCGCGCCGGCAATCGGCCCGCAGGGCGCTACGCAATTCGGGCAATCCCATCGTCGCTCCTCCCTTGCCGGCCGCCACGCCGGCCATCAGTCAGACAAGATCAACACGCCGACAGTTTCGCACTCGCGTCAACCGATGACTAGCGCGCCATCACGCCTTGACGGTATGCTCTCGGCCACAACGCTCAACGGAGACCTCCTGTGCCCGCACTGCTGCCCCAACCCGATCCCGATGGCCTGCTCGAATATTCGGTGGTGTACACCGACCGCGCCCTGAACCACATGTCGCAACGCTTCCAGGGCGTCATGAAAGACATCTCGCGCCTGATCAAGAAGGCCTACAACGCCAAGGCTGCCATCATCGTGCCCGGCAGCGGCACTTTCGGCATGGAAGCCGTGGCCCGCCAGTTCGCGACCCATCGCAAGGTGCTGGTCATCCGCAACGGCTGGTTCAGTTTCCGCTGGACGCAGATTTTCGACATGGGCAAGATCCCGGCCGAAAGCATCGTCCTCAAGGCCCGACAAGTCGGTAGCGGGTCGCAGGCACCGTTCACCCCACCACCGATCGAGGAAGTCGTTGCCGCCATTCGCCAGCATCGGCCGGAAGTCGTTTTCGCACCGCACGTCGAAACCTCGTCGGGCATGATCCTGCCTGACGACTACATTCGCGCCGTTGGCGAGGCCGTGCGGGCGGTGGATGGCTATTTCGTGCTCGACTGCATCGCCTCCGGCACGGTCTGGGTGGACATGGTCGCCAACAATGTCGACATCCTGATCAGCGCCCCGCAGAAAGGCTGGAGCGCCTCGCCATGCTGCGCCATGGTCGCCCTCGGCGAACGCGCCCGCGCCCACATCGACGCGACGAGCAGCAGCAGCTTCGCCTGCGACCTCAAGAAATGGCTGCAGATCATGGAAGCCTTCGAAAATGGTGGTCACGCCTACCACGCGACGATGCCGACCGATGCCCTGGCCACCCTGCGCGACGTCATGCTCGAAACCGAAGCCTATGGCTTCGAAAAAGTTTGCCAGGAACAGATCGAACTCGGCCGCCGCATCCGCCAACTGATGGTGGCCAACGGCTTCCCCAGCGTCGCCGCCGAAGGTTTCCAGGCGCCCGGCGTAGTCGTCAGCTACACGTCCGACCCGGACATTCACAGCGGCAAGAAATTCATCGCCCAGGGCCTCCAGACCGCCGCCGGGGTGCCGCTGCAATGCGACGAACCGGCCGATTTCCGCACCTTCCGCATCGGCCTGTTCGGTCTGGAAAAGCTGCACAATCCGGCGCAGACGGTGGAAAACTTCGCCACCGCGCTGGCCGCAGCAACCGGGGCTTAGTGGAAACTAGCGCCCCGGAAACCTGATCAAAAGCGGTTCACGTCGACGGCAACCGAGTTCGCCATGCGTTCGAGGTTGTCGATGACGCCAACGCTACCCTGTTCCATGGCCTGAACATGCTTGAGCATGGCCTCGATATCGCCTGAGGCCTTGGCTTGCAGGGCGGCCTTGCCGTTGCTGTGCACAACGATGTGCGGGGCTTCCATCTCGCGATAACCGGGCAACTGGCTGAAGAGGTTTTTCCCTTCACCATCGTAGTACCACTTGCCGAGCCGGCATCCGGTATGCGACGCAACCCCGTCGGCCTCCATAGTTTCCAGGCCAAAAAGAGCCATGTAGATGCGGAACTTGAAGACCAGGTGATCGACCTTGGCGACTTCGACAAAACTGCTCAGGGCGCTGGCCGAAATGACCTGCTCCATTTGCTTCGACATGTCCATCAGGCGACGCATGTCTTCGGTCGACTTGGCGCCACGCTGGCTGAAATCATCGGCCGACGACGACAAAAGTTCCATCGCATCCTTGGCGTTCGTCGAGTTCTGACGGATATCGCTGACCAGCCCGCCGATATCCTTCGTTGCCTTTGAGGTGCGCTCGGCCAGTTTGCGCACTTCGTCGGCAACCACCGCAAAGCCGCGACCGGATTCACCGGCCCGGGCCGCCTCGATGGCCGCATTGAGGGCGAGCAGATTGGTCTGGTCGGCAATTTCACGAATCAACTGGACAATCGAACCGATCTTGTCGGCCTGCAGGGCAAGCGACTCAACCTCATGCGCCGTCTTCGCTGAATCTTGCGCCAACTGGTGCAGGTTGGAAGCAATTTCCGTCGTCGCCTGGCCACTCAGCAAAGCCACTTCGGCAGCCTCGACAGCCTGCATTTTCTCGTCATGCAACACGCTGGCCATCGTCCCCAGACTGCTTTGCGAGCCGGCCAAAGTCGCCGCGAAACTCGACAGGCTACGCACGACGTTTTTCAGCGTCTCGCATTCCCGGTCCTTTTCTACTGCCGCGTTCTGCTGATCACCCAAAACCCGCTTTGCCGTTTCCAGCTCCTGCATCAGGCCCTGCTCACGCTGTTGCAATCCTTCATACGCCTGCCGCAAGGCATCCAATTCTTTTTTTCCACCCCAGAACATCAGTCATCCCTTGTATTTATAGTGTTTTCCCCATGCCGCCCTACCGGCTCCCTTACTCGCGGATCGATATCTCCTTACCCGCGAGGGGGCGAATCATCGCATCTTTTTCCAACCATTCGAGAACCTCGGAAAAGAGCAGTTCAGGCGCAACCGGCTTAGGCAAAAAACCATTCATGCCAACCGAATAGCACAAGTCGCGATCATCGCTAAAGGCATTGGCGGTCATGGCCACGATGGGCAAATGCTCGCCGCCAGGAAGCTGGCGAATTCGCCCTGCTGCTTCAAGGCCACCCATCTTCGGCATCTGCAGATCCATCAGGACGATCCGATAGGTATTGCTCGCCAGTTTTTCCAGTGCCTCAAGCCCGTTGTTGGCGATATCGACAACCATCCCGACATCCTCGAGCATGTCCTGGGCGACCATCTGATTGATCGGCTCATCCTCGACCAGCAGGATTCGACTGCCCGCATGCAGGCGACGCAAGCGAGCCTCGACGGGTTCGGCAAGCGCCGCATCGGCGCTCCCCCGGTCGACATGTTTCAGCAGGCAGTGATGCAAGGCCAGGGTCGAGACCGGCTTGTGCAACACCTGGGAAAATCCGGCGCGCAGGCCTGCCCTGGCCAGATCCTCGTCATAGGACGCCGTGACCAGGAAACACACCGGCCTGCTCAGTATCGGCAAGGCCCGGACGCTGGCCAAAGTATCCAGTCCATCCAGGCCGGGCATGTACATATCGACCAGCAGGAAACCAAAGGGATCGCCGTCGGCATCTGCCGCCGATATGGCTTCAAGGGCATTCTCCCCGGAGGCGACCCCTTCCGCCCGCAGGCCAATCTGCCGTAGTTGATAGAGCAGCCCCATGCGGGTCATGGCGACATCTTCAACCACCAATGCCCGCACGCCATCCAGCCTGGCCTTTTCCCGCTCATCCACCGCCGGCTGACTCACCTTGCCGAGCCATGCCGTGAGCCAGAACAGGCTACCCACGCCCGGCGTGCTGCTGGCGCCGACCTCGCCGTCCATCAATCGGGCAAGATTGCGGCTGATGGCCAGGCCAAGACCGGTGCCGCCATACTGCCGCGTGATCGATTGGTCGGCCTGCTGAAATGGCTCGAAAAGCTTATGCAGGCAGCCCGCTTCGATGCCAATGCCGCTGTCCTCGACCTCGAAACGGACCAGCAGGTCATTTCCATTTTCCTCAACGACCTTTGCCCGCAAGCGGATCGTCCCCTGCTCAGTAAACTTGACGGCGTTGCCCAGATAGTTGAGCAATGCCTGCCCGAGCCGCGTCGCATCGCCATTCACCTGGCGTGGCACAGTGCCGACATCGACGACCAGTTCCAGGCCTTTGGCCCGCGCCCGGTCGATCACCAGACTGCAAATTCGGGTCAGCATCCCTTCCAGATCAAAAGGCTCGCGCTCAAGCACCAGCTTACCGGCATCGATTTTCGAGATGTCGAGAATGTCATTGATCACCGACAGCAGGTGATCGGCAGCATTGGCAATCTTTTCCAGCTTGCCGTCCTGGTCTTCCGTCGGATTCCGCTGCCGCAACAGGTGAGTGAAGCCGACAATGGCATTGAGCGGCGTCCGTATTTCGTGGCTCATGTTGGCCAGGAAGGTTCCCTTCGCTCGCACGGCAGCCTCCGCTTCCTCCTTGGCCTGGTGCAATTGCTCGGTGCGCTCGGCGACCAGTTCTTCCAGGCGGTGGCGATGCCGGTCCAGTTCTTCGGCATCGCGCTTTTTCGCGGTGATGTCTTCCTTGATGCACAGATAATGCGTAATCGTCCCGTCAGGCTGACGGATCGGCGAGAAAATCTCGTTTTCGGTAAATAACTCACCATTCTTCCGCCGATTGATGAACTCACCCTGCCAGGAACGCCCTTCGCACAAGGTTCGCCAGAGATCTTCAAAGACGGCAGGCGGTGTCAGGCCGGATTGCAGAATATTGGGATTCTTCCCCTTGACCTCATCCAGGCTGTAGCCGCTCATCCGCTCGAAAGCCGCGTTCACATATTCGATTTCGGCGGCTGTATTGGTGATGATGATGCTGTTGGGGTTCTGCTCGACAGCCAGTTGCAGCTTGCGGATCAAATCTTCCTCGCGCCAGCGCTCGATGGCTATCCCGGCAAGGCGCGTCACCATGTCGATGACGAGTTGATGAAACGGCTCCGGCATTCCGGGCTGGCGACCGTAAAGGACAAGAATGCCGAGCAGTTGGCCGCCGGCATCCGGTATTGGCGTCGACCAGGCCGCCCGAATATCGCAAGTCAGCGCCAGATCCCGGAAAGGCACCCACAACGGATCATTGAGAACATCCTCGGTCAGCACCTGGGATTTGCGCGCTGCCGCGGTTCCGCACGAGGCCATGCCGTCGAGAACCGCCAGGCCATCCAGTCCGTCATAAAAAGCCTCTGGCATCGAGGGGGCGGCCGCAACCCGCAGGCACTCAGCGCCGTCATCCATCGTCAGGATCGCCGCCCGGGCACCGGACACCATCGATTCAACCGTGCGCACCAACTCGCCAAACAGTCGGGGCAAGGGCAAGTTGGTGGCAACCATCTCGAGCAGACGACCATGGGCCTGCGTAATCGCCTCCAGCCGTCGCCGCTCGCTGACATCGCGGGCCACGGCAAAGCTCCCCTTGATATTTCCGTCGCTGTCGTGGATCGGGCCGCGCGTCACATGGAGAAGGACTTCACCGGCCGCACTCAGATACGGCTCGTCCTGCGTGACACTGCAATTGCCATCGATTACAACCTGATCGGCCGCCGCAAAAATCGCCGCCTGCGCCGCTGAAAACAGCTCGCCGTCACAACGCCCGAGAATCTCCTCTTCGCGCTTGCCGAACAGTGACAAGGCCGCTTCATTGACGAACAGGTAGCGCCCCTGCAGATCCTTGCCGAGTACGATGTTCTGGGAACCCCGGGCAATTGCTTCAAAAAGGTTCAGCCGCCGGTCGATGGAAAAATGGACGGACGGGAATCGACGCCCGTGAATACTGTTCATGATCGCCCCGGACAAGCGGGACAGATTGCTGCCCAGGACAAAATCGGCAATGCCCAGCCGGAACAGATCGGCAGTCAGCTCCTCACCGATCGGCCCGGAAACCAGAACCACCGGCAACAATGGGTGGCGGATGCGGATTCTCGACAACATTGTCTTGAATTCGACGTCCGGATTGGCGAAGCTGGCGACGATGGCATCCAGAGAGTCGTCGAGAACCGACTCAAGCGCTTCGGGGCTGGAAATATGACTGAGTTTGCCAACGATACCGGTAGAAAAAAGCGCTTCTTCAATCACGCCCGAATCATTCGGCTCGTCGACCACCAAGAGCAACTGCAGGGGTCGAACCCGGCATGGATCATCAAGCGACTTCATCTTCCTCCAATGCCCTCGGTATTTTTTCACCTGGTCGCACGGGGAGTGGCTTGCAGCATGTGGGCATCGTTAATTCTGCTCTGCGAGCACCATGGCAACCATCCGGAAGATATAACTGAATAATTACGAAATTCCTGAGCAAAACGGTGGTCCACCGGAAGCTGACATTGTCGGCAACCACTTGGTTCGGCAAAAACCCGCCTTGTCAGGTAAATCGCTGTCACCAGTTGCGCATTGTCTGATTGATTGCCCTGACCAAAGCTAGAGAATCGGGGGCCTTGCCAGAACACCATAAATCAATAACAGCGGAGACCGGTCAATGGTTTGCAAGACCAGAGACGAAACACCATTCAAAGGCCCTCATGCGGCCAGAGGGGGGGTGCTTTGTCCGGTCCTTGTTTATGCGCTCGTCGCTGGCACCTGGGTTATTCTGGCTGACTGGATTCTGGCGCGAATCGCCGGAAGCACGTTTCACTTTACCGCTCAGGATCTGAGCGAAGACCTGCTTTTCGTCGGCGTAACGACTGCCCTGCTCTACGTCATCCTGACTCGCCGTGCCCAGGCCCAGGCCGTGCATGACCAGACGTTCAGGATCATCAGTGAGCAGGCGAAGGACGGGGTAGTCCTGTGCGATCAGGCCTTGCGCATCATTTACGCCAACCCGGCAGCGCAGAAAATATCCGGCTACCGAGCCGAGGAACTGGTCGGGCATCCGATTGCCGATATCCTGTCCGAACGCTACGCCGCCCTGCTCGGCGCCCACGTCGCCGCACTTGAACGGCGCCCATTGATTCGGCAGGATTGGGACATCCGGCACAAGGATGGCTGGCGTGTGCATGTCGAAGTCACCACCCAGCGCCTGCCCGACGGCAGCTACCTGGCGATCGGATCGGACCTGACCGAAACGCGCCGAGCGCAAAAAAGTGCCGACATGGAACGCCAGCGCCTGCAGGCCCTGATTCGTTCGATCCCGGACCCGGTCTGGATGAAAGACACGACGGGAAGCTATATCGCCTGCAATCCGGCCTTCGAGAAACTGTTCAAGCTGCCGGCGGAGCAAATCCTCAATCGCACGGACAAGGACATCCGGCCGACGGCTGACACCGGGGCGTTTGTCGAATCCGGCCTGAAAGCAGGGGCAACCGCAGCATTGGTCACCAACCAGTCGTATCGCGACCCGGATGGCAAGCTCTCGCATTTTGAAATCACCAAGAGCCCGGTATTCGACATCCATGACGAACTGATCGGTGTCGTCGGCATTGCCCGCGACATCTCGGCGCAACAACTATCCGAGGAGGCTCTCCAGGCCAGCCTCGAATTCAATTGTGCCGTGCTCGATGCTTCAGCCACGCAAATGGCGGTGGTGGACAAATCCGGGATGATCGTCAGTGTCAATAACGCCTGGACCCGGTGCGTCTGCAACAATGCTTGCGTGCAGGCCGATTATGAGAAGGCGGGAGTCGGCAGCAATTTTTTCTCGGGCTGCCGCCATCGCGAGGGCTCCGACCCAGCTCAGGCCAAAGCCGCGCTGGCTGGCGTACAGGCGGTACTCGATGGAAAAACAGCGCGCTTTTCGATGGAGAGCGCCTGCGTCACCCCCGGCCAGGAGTTGTGGTTCATGATGAACGTGACGCCGTTAAAAGTGGGCTCCGGCGGTGCCGTCATTACCTACGTGGACATCACCAGCGTCAAGGATGCCCAGAAGCTGCAAGCGCAATACACCCGGCAACTGCAGGCCCTGGCCAGAATGCACCAGGATATCCAGGAAAGGGAGCGCCATCACCTTTCGATGGAATTGCACGATCAGATTGGTCAGTCACTGGCTGCCCTCAAAATTTCGCTGGCCGGCGCCAAACTGCATGTCGGCGATGCTCTGGCGACCAGCGCGGTGCTCGATACCGCGCAAGAAATTGTCGAAGGCATCGCGCAGACCACCGGCGATATTGCCCGCCGCCTGCGCCCTCCGCTGCTCGACGAACTGGGGATCGGCTCGGCCCTGGCCTGGCACATCAGGAATCTGTCGCTGCCGCCCGGCGTCGAGGTCCGCTTCGCCCAGGATATCGATGCCCTGCGTTTCTCCGAAGCGGTCGAACTGGCTGGCTTCCGCATTGTTCAGGAGGCGATCACCAATGCGCTGCGCCATGCCGAGGCCAGCGGGATCATTGTGCAGATTACCTGTATGCCCGATCAGATCTGCCTTTCCGTGGCTGACGATGGCAAGGGATTTGATATCGACAGCCCTCTCGACAAGGACAATGAGCGAATCTCGCTCGGCCTGATCGGGATACGCGAACGCGTCACCAGTCTCGGCGGCAAGTTCGAGATTGATTCCCAACCGAATACTGGAACGAGGGTAGCCGCATGCCTGCCACGAATAGCGCGAACCTGATGCCCATCCGAATTGTCCTGGCCGACGATCATCATCTGGTCCGCGCCGGGATTGCTTCCCTCTTGAACGGCCATCCGGAATTCGAGATTGTCGGCAGCACGGGATCGGGCGAAGAAGCCATTCAGCTCATTGCCGAAACCAAGCCCGATGTCGCCCTGCTCGATATCGCCATGCCGGGCGTCACGGGATTTCAGATACTTGCCCGAATCCGCGAGCAAGGCAGCCCGACCAAGGTGATCATGCTGTCAATGCATGCCGATCAGGAACATATCAATTCAGCCATGAGCCTTGGCGCCGATGGCTATGTCATCAAGACCTCCGCCCCCGAAGAACTTCTGCTCGCCATCCGAAAGGTTCTGCTCGGCGGGATGTGGCTTCCGCCGTCGATCTCCCGGCAGATGCTGGATCTCTATCTCGATCAAGTGCGCAAATCGCACGAACTGACCGCTCGCCAGTCCACCGTGCTGAAAATGACGGTGGATGGCATGCGCACCAAGGAAATTGCCTTTGCCCTCGACATCAGCGTCAAAACGGTGGAAACCTATCGCACGCAAATGATGCACAAGCTCGGGCTGCAAGACATTCCCAGCCTGGTTCGCTACGCCATCCGCAACGGGTTGGCCGAACTGTAATTGGCCTGTGCAGTCGCCGCTCAGGCCGGCTTGACCCACTTTTTTTCGCCGGCCGGCACGGCAAACGGCAGCCAGTTTTCCGGCGGCGGCAGCGGGCAGGTCGCAAACGAAGTGAATGCGCAAGGCGGGTTGTAGGCGCAATTGAAATTCAGGCGAATTTTCCGGTTGACCGTGGGAACGGCCTTGAGGAAACGGCCGGCGCCATAGGTTTCCTTGCCGCTCGTCCGATCCCGGAAAACGAAGAAAACTTCCTTGTCGCTGACTGACATCGGCAATAGCGTCACCGTCTGCCCGGCGACTTCAAACACGGCCTGATGGCTGACCTCGACGACTTTCAGCTCACCGCTGACGTTCGGCACTTCCATCTTGATCGGCGGCGACAACACCTGCCAATCGGCCTCGATCTGCCAGGCCGGATCGAAGTCGAAATAATCCAGTCCGTTGAATGGCTGGCTCTGCGCCCAGTCCCGGTCACGCAAACGGACCGCAATTCGATTCTCACGGTCAACCGGAAAAAACGACCAATTTTGAAAATCGACGACAGTCGGCTGGCCGGCAATATCGGTCTGCAACTCGCGCGTTTCGCCGTCTACCGGCTGCCAGATCACCCGTCCGTCGTGCCAGAGCAGATCACCGAGATGTGCCGGACCGCCGGGCAAAAGAACAACCGAGCCCGCGGCGCTGCCGACGCTGTTCATCCCCGGTTCCAGCCAGAACAGGCCGCGTATGCCCAGCCAGCTTTCCGGCCCGGCCAGTTCGGCATGGCGCCTGGCCTGCCAGTTTTTGAGGTCATCCCACATTTTTCAGATCCTTGTTGTTCACGCCAGCGTTAATCCGTTATAAGGTTTGAGATGTTCCATCCACGCTTGCTGAAAGGAAATAGCGCATGAAAAAAATTATTCTGGCAGCGCTGCTCGCCGCCTCCCCGCTTCTGGCCAACGCCGTCGATATCAATGTCAATCTCGGCAGCGTCCGGGTCGATGCACCGGGCGTCAGCGTCACCTTCGGTTCGCGTAACGACCGTGGCTATTACTGGGATGGCTACGACTGGCGCGAACCAGCCTACTGGAAGCAGCACGGCGGTCCGCGCGGCGAGCGTTATTACACCGGCCGCGGCAACAAGAACGGCCACCACAAGGATGGCGGCCACTGCCCGCCGGGTCAGGCCAAGAAGGGCAACTGTTGATCAGCGCTTGCTGCTCTCAATAACAAAGGGCGAGACCTTCCGGTCCCGCCCTTTTTCGTGAACCGCCCAACCCCTCAACCCTTGGCAAAACGCATGATGCCGCCCGTCGCCGGGTCGCAACTGACATGGATCACATCCTTGGCGGCGAACTTGCCTTCGAGGATGGCCTTGGCCAGCGGATTCTCGATCTGCTGCTGGATCGCCCGCTTGAGCGGCCGCGCGCCGAACACCGGGTCGAAGCCGGCCTGGGCCAGTTCGGCCAGGGCGCTGTCGTCGACGACAATGCCCATGTCGAGCTGAGCCAGCCGCTTTTCCAGATAGCCAAGTTGGATCCTGGCAATGCCGGCAATGTGTTTCTCGTCAAGCGCATGGAAGACGACGACTTCGTCGATCCGGTTGATGAACTCCGGCCGGAAGTAGTTCTTCACCTCGGCCATCACCGCCATCTTGATCACGCCGTAATCGTCACCCGACATCTGCTGGATCATCTGGCTGCCGAGGTTGGAGGTCATGACGATCACCGTGTTCTTGAAGTCGACGGTGCGCCCCTGACCATCGGTCATCCGCCCGTCGTCGAGCACCTGCAGCAGTACGTTGAAGACGTCCGGGTGCGCCTTCTCGACTTCATCGAGCAGGATCACCGAGTACGGCTTGCGGCGCACGGCCTCGGTCAGGTAGCCGCCTTCTTCGTAGCCGACATAGCCCGGTGGCGCGCCGATCAGGCGGGCAACCGAATGCTTCTCCATGAACTCGCTCATGTCGATGCGGATCAGGTGATCCTCGGCGTCGAACATGAATTCGGCCAGCGCCTTGCACAGCTCGGTCTTGCCAACGCCCGTCGGGCCAAGGAAGAGGAAGGAACCGTAAGGACGGTTCGGATCGGACAGTCCGGCGCGCGAACGACGAATCGCATCGCCGACCAAGCGCACTGCTTCATCCTGCCCAACGACCCGCTTGTGCAGCCGATCTTCCATATGCAGCAGCTTCTCGCGTTCGCCCTGCATCATTTTGCTGACCGGAATGCCGGTGGCGCGTGACACCACTTCAGCGATTTCCTCGGCGCCAACCTGCGTACGCAGCAGAATGTTCTTCTTGCCCTCGCCTTCGCCCGCCTTTTCGGCCGTCTTCAACTGGGCTTCGAGTTGCGGCAGCTTGCCGTATTGCAGCTCGGCCACCTTGTCGAGCTTGCCTTCGCGCTGCAGCTTGGTGACTTCAGCCTTGAGCTTGTCGATTTCTTCCTTGATGTGTGCCGATCCCTGAACCTGCGCCTTCTCGGCCTTCCAGATTTCTTCGAGATCGGAATATTCCTTGGCCAGCTTGGCAATTTCGTCCTCGATCAGGCCAAAGCGCTTCTTCGACGCTTCGTCCTTCTCGCGCTTGACCGCCTCACGCTCAATCTTGAGCTGGATGATGCGGCGGTCCAGCTTGTCCATGACTTCCGGCTTCGAGTCGATTTCCATCTTGATGCGCGCCGCTGCCTCGTCGATCAGGTCGATCGCCTTGTCAGGCAGGAAACGGTCGGTGATGTAACGGTGCGACAACTCGGCCGCAGCGACGATGGCCGGGTCTGTGATGTCGACACCGTGGTGCAGTTCGTACTTCTCCTGCAGACCGCGCAGGATAGCAATCGTCGACTCGACGCTCGGCTCATCGACCAGCACCTTCTGGAAGCGACGCTCGAGCGCGGCATCCTTCTCGATGTACTTGCGATATTCGTTGAGCGTCGTCGCGCCAATGCAGTGCAGCTCGCCGCGCGCCAGCGCCGGCTTGAGCATGTTGCCAGCATCGATGGCGCCTTCGGCCTTGCCGGCACCGACCATGGTGTGCAGCTCGTCGATGAACAGGATGATCTGCCCGGCCTCCTGCGACACTTCCTTGAGGACGGCCTTCAGCCGTTCCTCGAACTCGCCACGATACTTGGCGCCGGCCAACAGGCCGGCCATGTCGAGCACCAGCACCTTCTTGCCCTTGAGGGTTTCCGGCACTTCACCGTTGATGATGCGCTGGGCTAGCCCTTCGACGATGGCCGTCTTGCCGACACCCGGCTCTCCGATCAGTACCGGGTTGTTCTTGGTCCGGCGCTGCAAAATCTGGATGGCGCGGCGAATTTCATCATCGCGGCCGATAACCGGGTCGAGCTTGCCCTGCGCGGCGCGCTCGGTCAGGTCGATACAGTATTTCTTGAGCGACTCGCGCTGCCCTTCGGCTTCCTGCGAATCAACGCCCTGACCGCCGCGCACGGCCATGATCGCCGCCTCCAGCGCCTTGCGGCTCAGGCCGTGCTGCTTGGCCAGACGACCGGTTTCGTTCTTGTCCTCGCACACGGCGAGCAGGAACATTTCGCTGGCGATGAACTGGTCGCCACGCTTTTGCGCTTCCTTATCAGTCAGATTGAGCAGGTTGCCCAAGTCGCGACCGATGGAGACATCGCCACCATGGCCCTCAACCTTGGGCAGGCGAGTCAGCGCCTGTTCCAGATCCTTGCGCAGCCCCGCCACATTGGCGCCGGCCCGGCCGAGCAGCGAGGTCGTGCCACCGTCGTCCTGATTGAGCAGCGCGAGCAGCAGGTGCTGCGGTTCGATGAACTGCTGGTCACCGCCAATGGCCAGACTCTGGGCATCGGACAGGGCTTGCTGGAACTTGGTCGTGAATTTGTCGAGGCGCATTTCAATTCTCCCGGTGAGGATTTTCTGTTATCCGACAGATAAGGACTGATCTGGAAATTTCAACCCGCGGCCCTCAGGGTTTACCGCCTGAGCGCCTTCCAAAAACCCCCTTCACATAATGGGATTGTGCTAAATTTCAATTATCAAATTTGAAACTTTAGTTAAAAAATCAAGAAGCATGGAGGGATAGGGACATGTCCAATCAGGGAATGACACTACGGGGCAAACTGCTCGCCATGACGGCCATCACCGTTATCGCTCTGGCCGTCCTCTTCTCGGCGCTACTGATCAACGGCAAGAGTCAGATGCTCGAGGACCGCCAGGCCAAGGTACGCAATCTGGTCGAATCAACCCATGGCATCCTGACCTTCTACGAAAAACTGGCCCGCGACGGGCAAATGTCCGTTGAAGACGCCAAAAAATCCTCTGCTGCTGCAATTCGCACCCTGCGTTACGACAAGGTCGAGTACTTCTGGATCAACGATCTGCAGGACATCATGGTCATGCATCCTATCAAGCCCGAACTTGAGGGAAAGAAACTCGACCAGATCAAGGACAAGAACGGCAAGTTGCTGTTCGTCGAATTCAACAGCACGGTCAAGACCAAAGGCTCGGGCTTTGTCGATTATCTCTGGCCAAAACCGGGTTCGGAGGAAGGCGTGCCGAAAATTTCCTTCGTCATGGGTTTCGAGCCATGGGGCTGGGTGCTCGGTTCGGGTATCTACCTGGATGACGTCGATACCAAGTTCCGCAGCGATGCCATCAAGCTTTTGCTCTGGGGTCTGGGCATTGCCGGTTTCATCGGCATTTCGCTGCTCCTGCTTTCCAACAACATCATCAAAACCCTGGGCGGCGATCCGGCTATCGCCTCTGCCATCACCAAGCGCATCGCCGCCGGCGATCTGGCCACACCGGTCGACTGCCCGGCGGACGACAAGGACAGTCTGCTCGCCAACATCCGCACCATGCAGGAAACCCTGCGAGCGATGATCGCCAGCATTGTCTCCAATGCCGAACAGGTGGCCAGCGCCGCCGACCAGTTGCTCGGCGCCTCGGAACAGGTTGCCGTACGGGCCAGCCAGCAGAGCGATGCAGCCTCGTCAATGGCCGCCTCGGTCGAGGAAATGGCCGTCAGCATCGATCAGGTCAAGGAAAATGCCACCGAGGCACACAGCATTTCGCAAACAGCCGGTGAAATTTCCGAAGATGGTGCGGCCGTCATCCACAACGCCGCCAGCGAAATGCGCAAGATTTCCCAGGCCGTTCAGGCCTCGTCGGAGATTATCGAAGACCTCGGACACCAGTCCGACCAGATCACTTCCATCGTCAATACCATCAAGGAAATCGCCGACCAGACCAATCTGCTGGCCCTCAATGCCGCCATCGAGGCCGCCCGCGCCGGCGAACAAGGGCGCGGCTTTGCCGTCGTCGCCGACGAAGTTCGCAAGCTGGCCGAACGCACAGGCAACTCAACCAAGGAAATTGGCGAAATGGTGGCCAAGATCCAGAACGGCACACGCAGCGCGGTGAGCAGCATGCAGGATGGCGTCCGCCAGGTTGGCAACGGCGTCGAACTGGCCAACAAGGCGGGGGACTCCATTAACCTCATTCGCGATGGCGCCATGCGCGTCACTGTTGTGGTCAACGGCATTTCCGATTCGATTTCGGAACAAAGCATAGCCAGCAACGAGATCGCCCAGAAGTTGGAGGTCATCGCCCAGATGTCCGAGGAAAGCGCTGCCGCCGTTCGCCAGACTGCCGATGCTGCTCGCCAGCTACAGACGCTGTCGAACGCCTTGCATCAGACGGTGGCGCAGTTCAAGACCTGATCAGCGAACGGGATTTATCCGGGGAGCTTCGGCTCCCCTTTTTTATTTCTGCCAGCGCGCCGCCGCGCTATCGTCGGCATCGCGGGCATCGACCCAGCGACCGCCATCCGGCGTCGCTTCGCGCTTCCAGAAGGGAGCGCGGGTCTTCAGGTAATCCATGATGAATTCGCAGGCGGCGAAGGCTTCGCCGCGATGGGCGCTGGTCACGGCGACGAGCACGATCTGGTCGCAGGGCTTGAGCGGGCCGACTCGGTGGATGACCAGCGCGTCGTAGATATCCCAGCGGCCTTTGGCCTCGGCGACGATCGCCTCCAAGGCCTTTTCCGTCATGCCGGGGTAGTGCTCCAGCGTCATTTCAGCAACGCTGGCCCCATCGTTCATGTCGCGGACCAGCCCGAGAAAGCTGGCCAATGCGCCAACCCGGGCATCAGCCGCCCTCAGCGCCAGCAACTCGGCGCCAAGATCGAAATCGGCTTCCTGCACCCGGACGGTCATGCTCAGATTACCTCGCGTGCTTCCATGAAACGCAGCTTGGGATACTTCTCTTTGACCATGTTGAGATAAACATTGTTCGGCGCCAGATAGACCGGATCGTCGGCCCCGTCGAGCGCGACATTGGCGCTGTAGCGGTCGGAAATCTGCCGTAGTTCGTCGGCATCACCATGAATCCAGCGCGCCGTCGCGCAGTTGTACGACTCAAAAATGACCTGCACGCCGTATTCGTGTTCCAGGCGGCTGGCCACCACGTCGAACTGCAGCGTACCGACCGCGCCGAGAATCAGGTCGGTGCCCGACAACGGGCGGAACAACTGGGTCGCGCCCTCTTCCGCCAGTTGCTGCAAGCCCTTTTGCAGTTGCTTGATCTTGAGCGGATTGGCGATGCGGGCCAGACGGAAGTGTTCAGGTGCGAAGGATGGAATGCCAGTGAAGCGCAGCTCTTCGCCCTCGGTAAAGGTTTCGCCGAGACGGATGGTGCCGTGGTTCGGGATGCCAATGATGTCGCCCGGATAGGCTTCGTCGGTCGTGCTGCGGTCGCGCGCCATGAAAGTGATGGCGTTGTTGACCGACAGGAACTTGCCGGCGCCGCCCTGCTTGACCTTCATACCGCGTTCGAAGCGGCCGGAACAGACGCGCAGGAAGGCAATTCGGTCACGGTGCTTGGGGTCCATGTTGGCCTGGATCTTGAACACAAAGCCGGAGAATTTCGGCTCGTTCGGCGCCACTTCACGCGTCGTAGACGGCCGGGCAATCGGCGGCGGAGACAGGTCGACGACGGCATCGAGCAGGCTCTGCACGCCAAAGTTGTTGACCGCCGAGCCGAAGAATACGGGCGACTGCTTGCCGCTCAGGTAAGCCTCGGCGTCAAAAGCGTGCGAAGCACCGCGGACCAGTTCGATGTCCATGCGCAATTCGTCGGCCTGCGTGCCGATCAGCTCGTCGAGACGAGGGTTGTCGAGACCCTGGATGATCTCAGCCGTGCCCTTCTCGGCCTGCGGATCGAAGAAAGCGATGGCATCGTCGTAGAGGTGATAGACGCCACGAAAACGCTTGCCCATGCCGATTGGCCAGGTCATCGGCGCGCACTGGATACCGAGCACCGACTCGATTTCGTCGAGCAGGTCGATCGGCTCCTTGCCTTCGCGGTCGAGCTTGTTGATGAAGGTCAGAATCGGCGTGTCGCGCATGCGGCAGACGTTGAGGAGCTTGATCGTCTGCGCTTCGACACCATTCACCGAGTCGATCACCATGACGGCAGAGTCGACAGCCGTCAGCGTGCGATAGGTATCTTCCGAAAAGTCCTCGTGGCCCGGCGTGTCGAGCAGGTTGACCATGCATTCGCGGTAAGGAAACTGCATGACCGACGAAGTCACCGAAATGCCGCGCTGCTTTTCCAGCTCCATCCAGTCCGAAGTCGCGTGGCGCGAGGCCTTGCGGGCGCGGACTTCGCCGGCCACCTGAATGGCGCCGCCGAACCACAGCAGCTTTTCGGTCAGCGTCGTTTTACCGGCGTCGGGGTGGGAAATGATGGCGAAGGTACGCCGGCGGGCAATTTCAGTATCGAGGGGAGTCACGGCAGGGCTAGCAGATGCGGAAAGTCGGCCATTATACCCGCGCCGCCGGGCAAGCACCGGCGTTCAGGAAACGGGCAGCACTTGCCGATACACGGCCCTGCTGGCGTAGGCCATCCACGGCAGGGTCAGCGGTAGCAGCGGCAAAAGCAGGATGCTGCCGATTGTCACGGTCGACAGGAAAAAAGCCCAAAAAATGGAAGGAATGAAATTGGCGAAAACGATGCGCACGCTGAGTACGACCGCCTCGACCAGCCCAGCCCGGCGCTCGCAAAGCAGCGGTATGGAAAAGGCGGCGACGCAGTAGAGCAGCAGCGCAACGACCAGACCGGAAACGCCGGCCCAGCGCACAAAAGACAGCACGTTGGCGTTGGCCGGCAGCAGATTGCCGAGCCACACCGGCGTCGCCCCGACCATGTAGGCGTAAAGAATCGCCGCGTCGGTGACGAAGATCATGAAGAGCAGCGCGCAGACCAGCGCCAGCGCCCACAACGCCCGTGAGGCCCTGGCAAAACCGCTGACGATACTGGCCGGACCAACCGGCTCACCGGCTTCAAACGCGCCGGCGATGCCGAAAAATCCGGCCAGACTGACCGGGCCGATCAGCATGAAGGCGCCCGCCGTGGCGATGATGAAGGGCGTCCAGCCCTGAGCCAGCAGGCCGCCCATGATCGCCAGGCCACCGAGCGTAAAAATGAGGGCATAGCCGATGCTGATGCCGCGCGTCGCATTGGCCATGCGCCAGCCGTCAGCCAGAGCGCGTTGCAGGCCGCCAACGGTTAGGGGGGAAAGGGTCATCGCTCGTCCGGTCGAAAAACAGCCACCCCGGCGGGATGGCTGCGCTATTGACCGAGACTACCGAAAAGCCGCCCTACCCTGCCCTAATGCAAATCAAATTTGCCGGGCGGGATTAAAGTCGGCCGATCAAACAACGACCAGCGTCTGCCGCCCGTACCACTCCTCGCCGGCCGGCAGCGTGATCGGACGAGTCGCCGCCGCCTCGACGCAGAGCATGTGGCGCCAGCCGTTGGCCGGCATGTCCTTGAGCTCGGCACAGCGGTCGACAAACGGGTTCCACACGACCACATCCGGGAAACCCTGATTCTGCATGGCCAGGGTCTGCTTGCCGCTATGCAGCAGTTGCGGCCGCTTGGCGTTGAAGTAGACGCGGTCGACTTCGCGGTCGACGGTCAATTCGGGACGGGATTCAAGCGCATTTCGGTCGCCGTCGAGCGAATCGCAGTACTCCAGCCCTTTCACCCCTTCGAGCACCGCCTCCTCGACCTGCGCAACGCGCAGATAAGAGTGCAGCGCGCCGGTAAAGGAAAGCGGCGCGCCGCCGGTATTGGTGACGCCCAGCTCGATGTCGATGCGGTCGGCTTCGATCATCAGCGTCAGTTCGGCATGGAATGCATGCGGCCAGAGCGCCAGCGTGGACTCGTCGCTAGTGATTTCCATGGTCACCAGCGCGAAATCATCGCCCGTCCGCTCGCTACTGACCGACCATTCACGGGTCCGCACGAAGCCGTGCTTGGGCAAATCGCCGCGTTCGGCAAATTGCGGAAAACAGACGGGAACGCCGCCGCGAATGGCGACGCTGCCGTCAAAAATGGCCTTGTCGGACAAAAACAGGCGTTCCTTGCCATCAGGCGGAACCCAAGACAAAACCTGCGCCCCCAATTTGCTGATGACGGCGGTGGCGCCACGCGGGCCATTCAGGCGCAGGGCTTCGATGCCGTGAAAATCGATGGTTTCAATGGAGGGTTTCATGGGTATTCGGAATCACGTAAAGGTGGGGACGGACATGCAGGAATTCGACATCGTGGCCGAGCAGCGTAACGCTGCCGGAACGCCGGTCATTCCCGGTGTCGCTGTATTCGAAGGAGTAGACGCGGCGCAGCCTGAGCCGCCCGGCGTCGTCGCGAGCCAGGCGCACCGAGGTGCCAACAACGGTTTCATCGAGAAACTGCAGACCGTCGTCCTGACAGGCAGTACGGGCCGCATCGACGCCGATTTCACGCGTTTTCAGGCTATCCAGCCAGAACCAGACGCCGACGGCAGTCAGGGCAAGAAACAACACTTCGCTCAAATTCATGCCCCAAGTATACGTAAAGCGGAAATAACGCACAGAAATTCCAGCGAAATTACCGGATAATTCGCATGTCAAATTTTCCGCGGTAATCATGGAATCTCCTCTGCAACTGTTGCGCGAGCTGTTTCCGTTCGGCCAAGCCGGTGCCGAACAGAAAAGTGCAGCCGCAGTTCGCGGATTGCTCGATACCGTGACCGGCCTGTCGCCGCAGGAAACCATCGCCAAGCTGGCCGGTAGCGTTCTGCCCAGCATCAATGGGCAACCGAACCTGCACATGCGCTTCAAGTTGCTCGAAGATGTCAGGCTTGAAGCCGAAGAATCGCTGCCCGTTCTCGAAAAGCTCATAGCCCACGCCGTACTGCCGCTGCCACTCGATGCCGCAACCTCGGCCCTGCATGCCGACAATCTGCTCAAGGGCCTGGCCATGGCCTACGCCGGCATTGCCCGCAGCATCAACAAGGGCCATTTCAACGACGGACTGAGCCATCTGCTGCATCGCAGTGTGCAACGCGCAATGGCCATGATTGGCCGGCGCCAGTTGCTCGCCTACCGTGCCTACGCCGCCCCGTCGACGAGTTCGTGGCAAGCCCTGCACGAGCTTTACCAGATGGTGCGCGGTCAGCGTTCCAAGCCGCTCAACGGCGAAACGGCACCGGTCGAGCACGAATACCTCGGTGCCCTGCTCTTCGCCTACCTCGAACCGACCAAGCTACCTCGTGCCGAGCTCGAAATCATCAACACCAGCACCCGGCAACTGGCCGCCTACGCGCTGATTGGCGAAGTGACGCCGGAAATCTGCAACGGCAAGGCCGCCGACGCCTGTTTCATTGTTCGCCCTGATGAAGGCAATCCGGGCTATCCGATGATGCGCTTGCCTTCCGGCGCCTCGATTTTCGGCAGCCTGCTCATCGACTGCACCCAGGTCATCGCCGCCATTGACCGGAATATCACGCGCCGCCCCGGCAAGGCCATCGACCCCATTCTTGAGGCTTCTCCTGCCCTTTTGCAGGCCCTGCGTCTCGCCATCAGCGGCAAGAGCGCCCGCCGTTTCAGCCGGACCCGCTTTCGCCCGCGTGGCGACCTGGTCAGCGGTTTCGGTCCGGTTCTCAGCTTCCTCGACGGCAATACCTTTTCCCGCCGCTCGGTCGATTCGGCCTCACGCTACGATGGCCGCGATTACACGTCCAGCGAGTGGGCCATGGTCGACGAAAGTCCGGATGGTTTCCGCCTGCGTTTCATCAAGGGCGAGAAGCGTAACCTCGGTGCCGGCGACCTCGTCGCCCTGCAACCGCGTGAATCGAGCAAGATTCACGTCTGCCTGGTTCGCCGCATCTCGTCGTCGCAGATTCGGCTCGAAGTCGGTTTGCAGCTGATGTCGCCACAGGTCAGCGTGGTTGACATCGTGGCCGAAGAAACGCCGGATCAACGCGCCGTGTTCCTGCACAGCCTGCCGGCCTACGGCAAGTATTCCGGCCTGATCACGGCGCCCGGCGCCTTCCAGACCGGCCAGAAAATCATGGTCAAATTGCCGGGACGTTCTCTGCACCGGCTAATCGGGACATGCATGGAAGCCAATGAAGGGCTAGAATTCTTCGCCCTAGACCTGCTTCCGGATTAATCCCACTTTGCTCAGCTACCGCCACGCCTTTCACGCCGGCAACCACGCCGATGTGCTGAAACACCTCATCCTGATCGAGATCGCCCAATACATGGCCGAAAAGCCGGCGCCGTTCTGGATCATCGATACCCACGCCGGGGCCGGGCGTTATGCGCTGGACTCGGCGCACGCCACCAAGCTGAGCGAATACCGCGATGGCGTCGCCCGTCTCTGGGAGGCCAAGGGGCTGCCCAAGGCGGCGCTCAATTACCTCGATTTCGTCAAGATGCTGAACCCGGACGGCCAGTTGCGCCATTACCCCGGTTCGCCCTGGCTGGCCCGCCAGTTGCTGCGCGACAGCGACCGTCTGCGGCTCTATGAAATGCACAGCACCGACGGCAAGCTGCTCATGGAGTGCTTCAAGGGCAGTGGCCGCGAGGTGGCGATCACCGACGGCGACGGCTTTGCCGGCCTCAAGGCCATCCTGCCGCCACCACCGCGCCGGGCGCTCGTTCTCATCGATCCGTCCTACGAAACCAAGGGCGACTACACGGCTGTCGTCAAGACGCTACAGGATTCACTCAAACGTTTTTCGACCGGCACCTACGCGCTGTGGTATCCGATGCTCGGCAAACCCGAATCCCGCCAGTTGCCGGACAAGCTGAAACGGCTAGGTGCGGCCAACTGGCTGCACGCGACGCTGGAAGTCAAGGCACCATCCCGCGACGGCTACGGCATGCACGGCAGCGGGATGTTCATCATCAACCCGCCGTGGACGCTGGAAAAGACCTTGCACGACACGCTGCCGACGCTCGCTACCCTGCTCGCCCAGGACGCCGGCGCGAAGTACACGCTGGAAAGCGAATCAACCTAGCTCGGTGTATTTGGCCCGCGAGCCATAGGCTTTGTCGACCGGGTATTTTTCGGCGTTTTTAGCCAGTTTGGCGCGGGCCGCGGCGGCCAGATCGATGCCCGCCGTATCGGCGATCAGCAGCAGGTAAAGCAGGATATCGGCGCATTCGTCGCGCAGGGCTTCGGCAGTTTGTGGATCGGCCGGTAGCGCCTCGACTTCGGCGTCGCTTTTCCATTGGGTCAGCTCCAGCAACTCGGCCGCTTCGAGGTTGAGGGAAGTGATCAGATTGCGCAGCGTGTGAAACTGCTGCCAGTCGCGTTCATCGCGAAATGCCAGCAATGCTGCGGTCAACGCCGAAAAATCGCTCATTTTGAAATCCTCTCGATAGAACGGTGATCATGCCAGTCCGCCCCGGATGCGGCAATGCAAGCGGTTCCGAAGCGGGGAACCTTCACCCGCCCGGCGCAATCCAATTTCCTGTAGTTTTCGCGAACGTCGGCGCTGTAAACCGGAGTCCCTGGCTGGACGGAGGTATTGCGTGGTCACGGCTGATGCGGGTTTTTGAGAAAATTTTCGAAGCCGTTCCCGATGGCTTGCTGGTGGTTGATACAGCAGGCCTGATTCTGTATGCGAACGGCGCCTTGGAGAGTCTGTTCGGCTACGCGCCGGACGAACTGATCGGCCAGCCGGTCGAGCGACTGACACCACGCCATCTTGCATCGACGCATGCTGCTTATCGTGAGCAATACCAGGCAGCGCCAAAGACTCGCGCAATGGGTGCCAGCAACGACCTGCTCGGCTGCCGCAAGGATGGCAGCCTGTTTCCGGTCGACGTCATGCTCTCACCGCTGGACATTGGCGACCGGAAGCAAACGCTGTGCGTCGTGCGCGATGCCACGGTACGCAAGGAGATCGAGGAAAAGCTGACCATCGCCAACACGGTCTTCCAGTCGACGCAGGAAGGCATCGTGGTGACCGATGTGAATTGCCGCATCATCGCGGTCAATCCAGCCTTCGAGATGGCCACCGAATACTGCAAGAAGGAATTGCTTGGCCAGCACATGCGCGTGCTGCGTTCGGGGCGGCACGACGATTTTTTCTACCGCCGGATGTGGGACTCGATTCTCAACACAGGGGAATGGCAAGGGCCGATCTGGAATCGCCGGAAAAATGGCGAGGTTTATCACGAATGGCTGTCGATCAGCACGGTGCGGGATCGCGACGGCCGGCCCATCCAGTATGTCGGGATCACTACCGACATGGGCCGGATGAATCACGTCGAGACGGCCGTCGAACGGCTGGCGCATTACGACGCACTGACCGGGCTGCCCAACCGCCTGCTGCTCAATTCGCGCATCCAGAAAACCTGGGAGCGCGCCCACCGTGATGGCAAGCCTTTCGCCGTGATGTTCCTCGACCTCGATGGTTTCAAGGCGGTCAACGACACGCTCGGCCACCCGGTCGGCGACGAGCTGCTCAAGGTCGTCGCCTGCCGCCTGCGCGAAAACATGCGCGAAACGGACACCATCGCCCGGCTTGGCGGCGACGAGTTCCTGATCGTTCTCGAGGATGTCGGGCACGACGATATCGTCGCGGTTGCCGAGCAATTGATCGAACGAATCAGCGCGCCTTTCGACCTCGGCCTGGCCGAGCCGGTCTGCGTCGGCCTGAGCCTGGGCTGGAGCCATTACCCGGAACATGCCGACAACGTGCCGGCCCTGATCCGCCAGGCCGATGAAGCGCTGTATCAGGTCAAGCGTTCGGGCCGCGGAGCCTGGCGGGAGTATTGCGCTTAGTTCGCCGACGCCAGACAGGTAAAATGCCCAGCTCTGACGGTCAAACCGGGCTTGCCACGGTCAACCGGAAAAAATCCCCAAAATTGAAATATTGCAAGGAGCCCGCATGCCCCTCTTCCGCCTCGCTGACAAACAGCCCCAACTCGGCGACAACGCCTGGATCGCGCCCAACGCCACGGTCATCGGCGACGTCCGCCTCGGCGCCAACAGCTCGATCTGGTGGAACGCCACGCTGCGCGGCGACAACGACCCGATCCACATCGGCGACAACACCAATATCCAGGACGGCTCGGTGCTGCATACCGACGAAGGCGTCCCGATGCACATCGGCAATAACGTCACCGTCGGCCATCTTGTCATGCTGCACGGCTGCACGGTCGGCGATGGCAGCCTGATCGGCATTGGCTCGGTCATCCTCAACCGCGCGGTGATCGGCAAGGGCTGCATCGTCGGCGCCAACACGCTGATTCCGGAGGGCAAGGTCTTCCCGGATCGCGTGCTGATCGTCGGCTCGCCCGGCAAGGTCATCCGCGAACTGAGCGAGCAGGATGTCGCCAACCTGCAGAAATCGGCCGAACACTACGTCGCCAACGCCCAACGCTATCGCGACACGCTGCTGCCGCTGTAAGCCAGCCAGCCGATGCGCCTCCTGCTCATTCCGCCCCTGCTGCTGATCGCCAGCCCGAGTTGGGCCGACCCATGCGACGAGTTGCCGAAGCCATCGGTGACGATCAAGCGCATCGATGAGCGCCTCAGCTACAACACCGAGTACAGCTACAAGTCGCTGACCAACATCGGCGCCTCGCTGGCCCGCCCCGGCAAACAGGTGCTTGGCCTGACCCGCGGCAATGCGACGGTCAGTTTCGCCTCGAACACGCCGGGCATCATCGACCCGACCGGGCGCTGGGAATGCACCAGCCCGCAGATCACGCTGAGCTTCGGCTTCAGCCCGATGACCGTCTACGTCGCCCGCGAATTCCCCGAAGGCACTTGCGCCTACAAGGAAATCCACGAGCACGAGATGCGCCACGTCGAGGCCTACCGGACGCATATCGCCAGCATCGAGAAGGAACTGACCGAAACGCTGAACGCCCGTTTCGTCACCGGCGCCGTGTGGCGCGGCCCGGTCGGCCAGACCGCCAGCCGGCTCCGACAGGAACTCGACGCACGCTGGGCGCCCTACGTCCAGCGGCAGATCAAGCGCGTCGACGAAGCCCAGGCCAAAATCGATACTGCCGAAGAATACGAACGCGTCGCCAATGCCTGCGATGGCGAAATCCGCAAAGTGCTGCGCGGCAAATCATGAGCGACTTTGCAACCCAAATTCAACAAGCGCTAAAACCACTGACCGACGCCGAGAGAGCCAAGGCGATGGCCGCCTACATGAAAGGCCAATTCGCTTTCCTCGGCATCCAGACCCCGGCCCGACGCGTGGCCGCGTTCCCTCTCATGCGCGCCTTCGCCGGCAATCCGGTCGACGCCGCGCGCGAGCTCTGGGCCTTGTCCGAACGCGAATACCAGTACGTCGCCGTCGACCTGTTGCGCCGGCAAAACAAACGTCTGGCGGCCGCCGACCTGCCGGCACTGGAAGCGCTGGTCCAGGAAAAATCCTGGTGGGACACCGTCGACGGCCTGACCCCGACGATCGGCGCCATCGTAGCGCGCGAGCCGCAACTGGTCAGGCGAATGGACGCCCTGATCGAGTCCCCTGACTTCTGGCTGCGCCGCATCGCCTTGTTGCATCAACTCGACTGGAAAGAAAACACCGACGAAGCTCGGCTCTTCGCCTACTGCCTGCACTGCGCCGACGAACGGGAATTCTTCATCCGCAAGGCCATCGGCTGGGCGTTGCGCCAATACGCCCGCACCAACCCGGCCGCCGTGCGCCATTTTCTCGAGACAAATCGGGAAAAGCTGTCCGGACTATCTTTCCGGGAAGCGGCAAAACACCTGTAGCCCAGGCGCAAAAAAGCCACTGACAACAGACAGTGGCTTTTCGTGGAACTACCTGAACAGCCAGGCGCTTTAGACAGAGCTCGCCAGATTCGACAGCGTGATGTTCGGGCGCATGTTTTCCATGACCTTCTGCAAACCAACCCGTGCCCGGGTATTGATCAATAGCGGGGCGCGCAGGTTTGGCGTGATCGCCGCCTTGCCGCCTTCGTCCTGCTTGAACAGCACCTGCATAACCAACACATCCTCGGGAGCAGGCGACTGCAGCAGGGCATTTTCGGCGTCGCTCAACTCCAATTCATAATTGAAGCCGAGTGTCGTCGGGTCGACAATCTGGAAAGCCAGCATCGGATCATCCAGGGATTGCAGCGTAAAGGTGGCCGGGTGCTCCTTGCCTTCTTCATGGGCCAGCATGAAACGCTTGCTCTCCTCGAAGCCAACCAGGCCACTCGGGAAATTGATGACTTTTTCCGGGCTAACCTCAACAGCGCCAAACAAATAGGTTTCAATTTTCATTTTTGTTCTCCTCTCAAGTTGAATGCCAACAACATATCCTACACCAAGTGCCCACCAGCGGTGATGGTTGTATTTTCTACCACTATTGCGCATAGTGCACCCCCCAATTTTGCTGCACTGCCGCACCCATGCTGCCACCCATCGAACACCGCATTGCCGCCGAACTCGGCGTCCGCCCGGCCCAGGTCAACGCCGCCATCGCCTTGCTCGACGAAGGCGCCACCGTGCCTTTCATCTCGCGCTACCGCAAGGAAGCGACCGATGGCCTCGACGATACCCAGCTCCGTAACCTCGAAGAACGCCTTACCTACCTGCGCGACCTTGAAGAGCGGCGCACCGCGATCCTCGCCAGCATCGAGGAACAAGGCAAGCTGACGCCGGAACTCAAGGCCGAGATCAGCGATGCGGAAACGAAGCAGCGCCTCGAAGACCTCTACCTGCCGTACAAGCAAAAGCGCCGCACCAAGGCCCAGATCGCCCGCGAAGCCGGCATCGAGCCGCTGGCCCTCGGCCTGCTCGAAGACCCGAACCTGACGCCGGACGACGAAGCTGAAAAGTACCTCAACGCCGAGGCCGGTTTCGCCGATGCCCGCGCCGTCCTCGACGGCGCCCGCCAGATCCTCATGGAAAAGTTCGCCGAGGATGCCGAACTGCTCGGCGGCCTGCGCGCCTACCTCAGCGAGCACGGCCATGTGCGGTCGACCGTCGTCGAAGGCAAGGAAACCGAAGGCGCCAAGTTCCGCGACTGGTTCGACTTCGCCGAACCGATTGCCACCATGCCCTCGCACCGCGCCCTGGCCCTGCTCCGCGGCCGCAACGAAGGCATGCTGCAGGTGGCGCTGGTTCTCGACTCCGAACTCGATCCGGAGGCCGTCAAACCCGGCACGCAAAACCCCTGCGAACAGCGTATCGCCGTCCGTTTCGGCATCAAGCCGCAGGGCCGCCCGGCCGACAAATGGCTGGCCGACACCGTGCGCTGGACCTGGAAGGTCAAGGTTTATACCCACCTCGAACTCGAACTCATGAACGAGCTGCGCGAGCGCGCCGAGGAAGAAGCCATCCGCGTCTTCGGGCGCAACCTCAAAGACCTTCTGCTCGCCGCCCCGGCCGGCCAGCACGTCACGATGGGCGTCGACCCAGGCATCCGCACCGGCTGCAAGATCGCCATCGTCGACGCCACCGGCAAGATGCTCGACCACGCCACCATCTACCCGCATGAGCCGCGCTGCGACTGGGACGGCAGCATGTCCACCATCGCCCGCCTGGCCGCCAAGCATCAGGTCAGTCTGGTCGCCATCGGCAACGGCACGGCCAGCCGCGAGACCGACAAGCTCGTGCAGGACGTCATGAAGCGCTACCCGGAAGCCCGGCTGACGAAAATCGTCGTTTCGGAAGCCGGTGCCTCGGTCTATTCCGCCTCCGAATTCGCCGCCAAGGAATTCCCCGACCTCGACGTCTCGATCCGTGGCGCGGTGTCGATTGCCCGCCGCCTGCAAGACCCGCTGGCCGAACTGGTCAAGATCGACCCGAAATCCATCGGCGTCGGCCAGTACCAGCACGACGTCTCGCAGACCAAGCTGGCGCGCAACCTCGATGCGGTTGTTGAGGACTGCGTCAATGCCGTCGGCGTCGACGTCAATACCGCCTCGGTGCCGCTGCTCGCCCGCATTTCCGGCCTGACCGCCGGGCTCGCCGCCAACATCGTGAGCTACCGCGACGCCAACGGCGCCTTCCATTCGCGCGACGAACTCAAGAAGGTGCCTCGCCTCGGCGACAAGACTTTTGAACAAGCCGCCGGCTTCCTGCGCGTGCCGAACGGCGACAATCCGCTCGACAGCTCGTCGGTGCACCCGGAAGCCTACCCAGTCGTCGAAAAAATCATTGTCGACCTCAACAAGTCGATCAAGGAAATCCTCGGCGACAGCCGCGCCCTAAAGGGTTTGAACCCGGCGAAATACACCGACGAACGCTTCGGCCTGCCAACCGTCCAGGACATTTTCAAGGAACTGGAAAAACCCGGCCGCGACCCGCGCCCCGAGTTCAAGACGGCGACCTTCGCCGACGGCGTCGAAAAGGTCGGCGACCTGCGCCCGGGCATGATCCTCGAAGGCGTCGTGACCAACGTCGCCGCCTTCGGCGCCTTCGTCGACATCGGCGTCCATCAGGACGGCCTCGTCCACGTCTCAGCCCTGTCCAACACCTTCGTCAAGGACCCGCACAGCATCGTCAAGGCTGGCCAGGTGGTCAAAGTCAAGGTGCTCGAAGTCGACCTGCAACGCCAGCGCATCGCGCTGACCATGCGCATGGGCGACGAGCCGAGCCAGGCCAAACGGCACGACAACGCCCCGACCGGGCGCGGCAATGCGCCGAGCCGGCCACAGCAACGCAGCAGCGGCCCGGCCCCGGCCGGCAACGCAATGGCGTCGGCCTTCGCCAAGCTGCGCAAGTAATTGCCACGGTCAACCGGAAAAAAGGGCCAAAATCAAAAAACCGGTTTCATTTGCTTACAACCTGAAACAGCATACTGACAGCGGGATGGCGCCTGAGGACGTAGACTGACGTCATCAACTCGCCATTCCGCTGCCATCATGAAACGCCCCCTGCTCTACCTCGCCCTCATCCCCCTCGCCCTGTGGGGAATTTTCGCCCTGCCCGACGTCCTCGCCGCCAATCCCCCAGGCCCCTGGGCCTGGCGCAAACCACTGATCATCCTCTCGGGCCTGCTCGCCCTGTGGTGGATGAGCGCCGGCATGCTGCTCGCCACGCGTGCCCCCTGGCTCGAACAACGTTTCGGCGGCCTCGACAAGCTTTACCGCCTGCACAAAAACATCGGCATCGGCGCCGGCATCCTCGTCTTCACCCACTGGATGATCGAATGGCTGCCCAAAAACCTGTCCAAGGCTGGCCTGATCACCGGGCCACGCGGCCCGCGTGGACCACGTGGCGAACCCGACATGTGGATCGATCTGGCCAAGGATGTCGGCGAATGGGCCGGCTACATCCTCCTCGCCCTGGTCGTCATCGCCCTCGTCAAACGCATTCCCTACCGCTATTTCCGCTGGGTGCACAAGGCTTTTGGCGCTGTTTTCCTGGCTGGCGCCTTCCATGGCCTGATGCTCATGCCGACGACTTTCTGGCAAAGTCCGCTCGGCTGGCTGACCGCCGCCCTCGCCGCTGCCGGCGTTGTGCCCGCCCTGCTCTCGCTGACCAATCGCATCGGCCGCAAGCGCCAGCATCGCGCCGACATCGTTTCGCTCAGCCAGCACGACGGCAAGTTGCTTGAAATCATCTGCCGTCCCGAAAAGAACTGGCCCGGTCACCAGGCCGGACAATTCCTCTTCGCCAACTTCGGCTCGCGCGGCGAAGGTGCCCACCCGTTCACCATCGCCTCGGCATGGAACGCGCAGGATGGTACGCTGACCCTGGCCATCAAGGCGCTCGGTGATTTCACCGCCCAGCTCCCGGACTTGATCGAGGCCGGCCAAACGATCACCCTCGAAGGCCCCTACGGCGCATTTGATTTTTCGGCCAAAATTCCGGTTGACCGTGGGAATGCACCGCACCAGGTCTGGGTCGCCGGCGGCATCGGCATTACGCCCTTCCTCGCCCGCCTCGAGCAACTGGCCGCCGCCCCGGCGCCAACGAAAGCCACGGCCGATCTGTTCTACTGCACGCCAAACGCCGCTGCCGGCGATTTCCCCGAACATCTGGAAACCCTCTGCGACGCCGCCGGCGTCCGTCTGCATCGCCGTCAGACCGACAAAACCGGCCCGCTCACGCCGCAGGAAGTCGCCGCCACGCTCCAGCCCAACAGCACCGTCTGGTTCTGCGGCCCGGCCGCCTGGGGCAAGGCCCTCGGCCAGGCGCTACAGAGCAGCGGCCTGTCGCGCGCCGCCTTCCATCAGGAAGCCTTCGAGTTCCGCTAAGCCCCGCCTCGGCTGGTATCATGCGGCCTTCCCCACGAACCACATCCGCCGTCATGATCAAGGTCTTTGGCATCAAGAACTGCGACACCATGAAGAAGGCCATGAACTGGCTGACCGACAACGGTGTCGCCTATGAATTCATCGATTACAAGAAGGTCGGCGTCGCCGAGGCGAATCTGCCGGACTGGAACGCCCGGGCCGGTTGGGAAAAGCTGCTCAACACGCGCGGCCTGATGTGGAGAAAGCTCAGCGACGACGAACGTTCTGCGGTCGACGAGCCAAAAGCCCTCAAATTGATGGCGCAGTATCCGAGCCTGATCAAGCGACCGGTGCTCGACAACGGCAAACAACTCATCGTCGGCTTCACGCCGGAAAACTACGCGGAGCAGCTCAAATGAGCGACAGTTTCGTCCAGCGCTTCATCTTCGAAGGTCTCGACATTCGCGGTGCCGTCGTCTATCTCGGCGACGCCTGGCAGCAAATGCAGGCCGGCCGCGACTACCAGCCGACCGTCGCCCAGTTGCTCGGTGAAACAGCCGCCGTCACCGCCCTGATTGCCGGCCAGCTCAAGCAGCCCGGCCGCCTGACCCTGCAATTGCGCGGCAACGGCCCGATTCAGCTGCTGGTCATGGATTGCAACGAACAATTGCAGATGCGCGGCATGGCGCGCAGCAACCCGGTGGTGCTGCCGGCGCCGGTACCCGAACTGCTCGGCGCCCATCAGGGCGGCCAGCTCATGATGAGCCTCGACATGCCGGAAGCCCGCCAGCCCTACCAAAGCTACGTACCCATGGTCGGCGACAGCATTGCGACGATTTTCGAGCATTACCTTGAACAATCCGAACAACAACCGTCGCGCCTCTTTGCCACGGCCGCGCCCAAGGCCGCAGCCTGCCTGTTCCTGCAGAAACTGCCGGCAGCCGACCACCACGACCAGGATGGCTGGCAACGCATCACCCAGCTGGCCGCCACGGTCAAGCCGGCCGAGTTGCTCGAACTCGACACCGAAAGCCTGCTCGGCCGCCTCTTCCACGAAGACATGGCGGAACACGGCATCCGCCTCTACGATCCGCGCCCGGTGGCCTACCACTGCCCGGAAGACCGCAACAAGGTCGCCGACATGATCCGCAGCCTGGGCCATGCCGATGCCGAGGCTATCCTCGCCGAACACGGTGAAATCGTCATCCGGGACGACATCTGCAACCGCGACTATCACTTCAGCGCCGACGATGTCGCCGCGCTGTTCGCCATCAGCGAAGGCAAGGCACTGCATTGACGGAACCCTTCGTCCTCGGCCGAAGAGTCGAACTGCTCTATCGAAATGTCCTGCTCGGGCAGATCGTTTCGCTCATCAATGCCTCGATGCTGACCTGGGTTGCCACGTCTCTGATCGACAATACGACCATTTATGGCTGGTGGCTGGCGGCCATCGTGATAGCCGGAATACGGATCAACCAGGCCATCATCTACCGGCGAGAAACCCCGGCAAAAAGGGCGGCCGACGCCTTCAAGTGGCACCGGCGAGCCCGCCTGAGCGCAACCGCGGCGGGCATCGTCTGGGCCGGCGGCGCCCTGCTCCTCATGTCGCAAGGCAATACCCAGCTGCAACTGTTTGCCGGCTTCGTCATGTCCGGCATGATCGCCGGCGCCGTGCCCATCCTGGCCGCCGACCGGCTCATTTTCCGCAGCTACGCGTGGCCGGTCGCCCTTGCCGTGGCTTTCGGCGCCTTCGGCAGCGACCCGTTGCACATCGCATTCACCGTCATGTCGCTCCTGTTCCTGCTGGCCGTAACGCGCAGCGTCGACTTCTTCCACAGCACGCTGCACGACACCTTCCGGCTCGAGCATGAAAAAGATGGCCTGCTCGACAACCTCGACCATGCCCGCGAACTGGCCGAACGCTCCGACCGCGCCAAGACCGAGTTCCTGGCCAATATCAGCCACGAATTGCGTACACCGATGAACGGCATCATGGGCTTGTCGGAGCTGCTTGACCTTGAGCCGCTGACCGAGCCACAGCGTGAGCTGCTGACCCCGTTGCGCGAGTCAGCCAGCGATTTGCTATTGCTGATCAACGATCTGATTCAGCTTTCGGCGCTGGAGGCCGGGCACATCAAGCCAAATCCGACGCCTTTTGCCCTGAGCGATCTGGGCGCCAGCCTGCATGCCAACTACTTCAATGCCTGCACGACCAAAGGCCTGGACTTGCTGGAACAATTCGACGAGAACCTGCCGCAGGTCGTCAAGGGCGACATCTCGCTGCTGCTGCAGGCATTCGCGCAACTGGCCGACAATGCGATCAAATTCACGGAACGCGGCCACATCACGCTGACCGCCCGCATTCATGAGCAATCGACAAGCACGGTCAATATCGAGTTCGCCATCAGCGACACCGGCCCCGGCATCCCGGCCGAAAAAATCGCCGCACTCGATGGCCTTTTCGTTCAGGCGGACGGATCGGCTACCCGGCGCCATGGCGGCACCGGCATCGGCCTGCCGATCGCCCGCAAGCTGGTCGAATTGATGGGTGGCAAACTCAGGATAGAAAGCGAAGTCGGTATCGGCAGCCGCTTCAGTTTCGTCGTTCCCTTCGGGTTGAAGGACGTCTGAGCCGGCAGCCTCAGAGCACCTTGCCGGGATTCATGAGGCCGCGCGGATCGAGCGCCTGCTTGAGCGAACGCATGAGCGCGATCTCGACCTCGCTCTTGTAGCGCCGGATTTCCTCACGCTTGAGCTGGCCGATGCCATGCTCGGCCGAAATCGAGCCGTTCAACGCGTGCACCGTGTCATGAACGAGGCGATGCACCTCGGGCTCGCTGGCGAGGAAGGCTTCGTTGTCGTGGGCATCGGCCTTCGACAGGTTGTAATGCAGGTTGCCGTCGCCAACATGGCCGAAGGCAACCACGCGGATGCCGGGGAAGGCCCTGGCCAGCGCCGCATCAGCCGTCGCCAGAAACTCCGGGATACCCGATACCGGCACCGAAACGTCGTGCTTGATGCTGATGCCCTCGATTTTCTGCGCCTCGGAAATGTTTTCGCGCAACGCCCACAGCTTTTTCGCCTGCGTTTCCGATTGCGCGACGACGCCGTCGCTGACCTCGCCCGCCTCCAGACACCTGTCCAGCCAGGCTTCGACGGCGGCCAGATCGACCTCGGAGAACTCGGCCAGCACGTACCAAGGTGAGCCGGCACTTGGCCGGACGGTAGCGGGGATGTTCTTGAGAACCAGCCCGAGCGCCGTTTCCGAAACCAGCTCGAAGGCCGTCAGTTGGGCGTCGAAAGCGGTTTTTGCCGAATTCAGCAGGTCGACCGCAGCAGTCGGTGAAGCGACGTTCAGCCAGCAGGTGACCTGCGTTTTGGGCAGCGGAAAAAGCTTGAGCACGGCGCCGGTGATGATGCCCAGCGTGCCCTCGGCGCCGATGAATAACTGCTTGAGGTCATAGCCGGTGTTGTCCTTGCGCAGGCCGCGCATACCGTTCCAGATGTCGCCGTTGGCGAGAACAACTTCGAGGCCGAGCGTCAGTTCGCGGGTATTGCCGTAGCGCAGGACCTGGACGCCGCCAGCGTTGGTCGACAGGTTGCCGCCGATCTGGCACGTCCCTTCCGACGCCAGGGCCAACGGAAAGAGCCGGTCGGCAGCGCGTGCGGCCTCCTGGACGGCGGCCAGCGTGCAGCCGGCTTCTACTGAAATCGTGCTGTTTTTCCGGTCGACCGTGAGAATGCGGTTCAGGCGGCTCAAACTGACAACCACCGCCCCACCCGAGTCGTCCGGCGTTGCCGCGCCGCACAGGCTGGTGTTGCCGCCCTGCGGCACGATGGCCACGCCGGCTGCGACGCAGGCCTTGACGACCGCCGCCACCTCGGCAGTATTGCCGGGGCGGACGACGCATCGCGCCGCACCACGGTAACGGCCACGCCAGTCGGTGACGAAGGGTGCAATGTCGGCCGGCTCGGTCAGTACCTGGGCCGGGCCGACGAGAGCGGCGAGTTGATCGATCAGGGAATCACGCATGGCGTTTTCAATCGAGCAGCGAATGCAGGAGCGGCAGCATGTGTTCAGTGGCCTTGCGCCCGGCAGCAATGGCTTCGCCGGCACGATGGTAGTCGAGCAGGTTGAGCTGCCCGAGGCGCGGCGTGATCAGCACGTCGGCCGGCTCGCCAGCCAGGCGCGAACGCGAGATGCGGCCCTGCATGATGGCAATGCTGTTGCTCACCACGTCGGCGAGCGAAGGCTGAACCGGCCTCTCCTCACCACCACCAAACCAGCGACCGACGGCATTGCGCCAGCCCCCGCTGGCCATGACCGGCTTGCCGTTGCGCCGCTGCAGCGTGGTCAGGATGTCCATGCCAAGATCGACGGCGATCACCACTTCGGCGTCGAGCACCCGGCACAGCGAAACCGGCACCGGATTGACCAGGCCACCATCAACCAGGAAACGCCCGTCGAGCAATTGCGGCGAAAACAGGCCGGGCAGTGCGATTGAAGCACGTACCGCATCGGTCACCGAGCCCTCGCGCAACCAGATTTCGCGCCCCGTCGCCAAATCGGTGGCAACGCAGGCGAAGGGCCGGTCGAGATCGGCGAAAGTGTTATCAAGGAAGGAGGTCGAGGCAAAATCGAGCAGCTTTGCCCCCTTGATCAGCCCGCCGGTCAGGCTGACATCGAAGAAGCCGAGTACGTCGCTCCGGCTCAGTCCGCCGGCCCAGGCCTCAAGCTTGTCGAGATCGCCGGAGGCGTAGGCGGCGCCGACGAAGGCGCCGATCGAAGTGCCGCAGACGACATCAGGCTCGATGCCGGCGTCCTGCAGGGCGCGCAACACGCCGATATGCGCCCAGCCGCGCGCCGAGCCGGAACCAAGGGCGATGCCGAGACGCGGCCGGGCCACGACAGATCAGCCCGGCCCGACCGGCTGGGCGTAGAGGTCGTGGTGATCGGCGTCGATAACCTTGACCATCAGGAAGTCACCCGGCTCGGCATCGAAATGACCGTCGATGTAAACCACGCCATCGATTTCCGGGGCATCGGCCTTGGAGCGGGCAATCGTGCCTTCCTCATCGACGGCATCGACCAGCACCTGAATGACCGTATCGATCTTGGCTTCGAGCTTGGCGGCGGAAATGTCTTCCTGAACCTGCATGAGCCAGCGTCTACGGTCTTCGCGCACATCTTCCGGCGGCAGGCCTGCCAGTTCGTTGGCCTTGGCGCCTTCGACCGGCGAGTAGGCAAAGGCGCCGACACGATCGAGCTTGGCGTCTTCCAGGAACTGGATCAGCTGATCGAAATCCTCGTCCGTTTCGCCCGGGAAGCCGGTGATGAAGGTCGAGCGAATGACGATTTCCGGGCAGATTTCGCGCCACTTGGCGATGCGTTCGAGCGTATTTTCGGCCGAGGCCGGCCGCTTCATCGCCTTGAGAATGGTCGGGCTGGCGTGCTGGAAAGGCACATCGAGGTAAGGCAGGATCTTGCCTTCGGCCATGAGCGGGATGACGTCATCGACCGACGGATACGGGTAAACGTAGTGCAGGCGGACCCAGATACCGAAGCTGGCAAGCGCCTCGCACAACTCTTTCAACCGCGACTTGACCGGCTTGCCGCCCCAGAAAGCCGTGCGGTATTTGAGGTCGACGCCGTAGGCGGACGTATCCTGCGAAATGACGAGAATTTCCTTCACGCCAGCCCGGGCCAGGTTTTCAGCCTCGGCCAACACATCGCCAACCGGCCGCGAAACCAACGGGCCGCGCAGCGACGGGATGATGCAGAAGGTACAGCTATGGTTGCAGCCTTCGGAAATTTTCAGGTAAGCGAAGTGATCCGGCGTCAGGCGAACGCCCTGTGGCGGCACGAGGTCGGAATACGGGTCGTGCGGTTTCGGCAGATGGGCATGAACGTAGCTCATGACTTCGTCGGCCGCGTGCGGGCCGGTCACGGCGAGCACTGCCGGATGCGTCGATTGCACGATGTCGCCCTTGGCGCCGAGGCAGCCGGTGACGATGACCTTGCCGTTCTCGTTAAGGGCCTCGCCGATGGCATCGAGCGACTCTTCCACCGCGGCATCGATGAAGCCGCAGGTATTGACGATGACGAGATCGGAATTATCGTAGCTCGGTGAAATCTCGTAGCCTTCGGCGCGCAGCTTGGTCAGGATGCGCTCGGCATCCGAAGAAGCCTTCGGACAGCCGAGGGAAACGAAGCCGACGGTCGGCACTTTTTGCTGAATAGTCATGCGATGGAAACCTTATCCGGACTGGCCGGCGAACAAAGGGCGTATTTTACAGGCTCTCAGGACGGCAGGCGGGCAAGTGCCTGTTTCAGCGCGTCAAAACATTTCGCGTCGATGGCCGTGCCGACATTCTCGGCCATGATTTCGAGTGTCTTGGGAATCGGCACAGCGCCGCGATACGGGCGTTCGGCGGTGATCGCATCGAAAATATCGGCCGTCGTGATGATCCGCGTTTCGAGGCAGATATCTTTCGCCATTACGCCGCGCGGATAGCCCTTGCCGTCGAAGCGCTCGTGATGGGCGGCCGACACCTGCGCCAGTTCGGTAAAGGCATCGATGCGCGAGAGGATCGTTTCGGTGTACATGGCGTGCGCCTTGACCGCCTCCCACTCCTCGTCATCGAGCTTGCCGGGCTTGTCGAGCACACTGTTGCTGACGCCGAGCTTGCCGACATCGTGAAGCAGTGCGCCGCGCTTAAGCCAGCGCCGACGGTCCGCCGCCAGACCGAGCGTTTCGGCGATCAGGTCGGCATAGAGCGCAACCCGCGTGCTATGCCCGCTGGTGTAGGGGCTCTTCGAGTCGACAACCTGGCCGAAAGCGGCGGCAATGTCGTCGAGATAATCGTCGTCGAGCGCCACGACATGCCCGGCCGGCTCGAGCGCCAGCACCGCCGTCATGACCTCGGGCGAAGCCAGTGTTTTCCAGAAAGCGTCGTCGCCTGCCAGTTGCTCGAATGCCTGAACCAGAGCGGGATCGAACCAGCCACCGACGCGCTGGCGAACCTCGTCGAAAGCCGCCTGCGGGCCGCCCGAGGTATGAAAAACGTCAATCACCTGAGCCAGCAGCGCAATGCGCGAATAGAGCGGAATCGCTTCTCCAGCCAGCCCATGCGGCTTGCCCTGACCGTTGAAATGCTCGTCCAGGCTGTAGATGCCAGCCGACACGCTCTCAGGAAAACGCAGCAGGCGGGCGATTTCGGCACCCCGCTGGCAGCGCGTGGCGATCAACTCGGTGGCGATCTGTTCGCCATCGCGCATGATCGTCATGACGCTGCGGAAACGCTCGGCCAGCGGCGCCCTCAGTCCGGTATGGCTGAGCACGAACTGGAGCACCCTGGGCAGGCTGTCGCCGACCCTCTTGAAATCGCGTTTGAAGCTCAGGTCGTCGGTCAGGTACAGCTCGCAAATGCGCGCCGCGTTGCTGCTGCAGCCCAGATCCTTGAGCAGCAAGGTGTAGTAGAGAATCCACAGATCGTCGTCGCCGAGCCCGAGACGGCGGCCGATGTGCATGCCGATCCAGCAACAACGCACGCAATGGCCTTCCGGCTGCCCTTCGGTAATGTCGAGCGCATGACTGAGCGCCGAAATCAATTCGGAGAGCTTCAAGCCGGCCAGGGCGGGCAAGGTAAATTGAACAGGAGAATTTGCAGGCATCGGCTCGTAGATTACCAACAATCAACGTTTTTCTCTCGCTTGATGAAGAGATCAGAACGACTGGCTCAAACACAATAACAGCCTGAACGACCACGAAGATTTGCCGTAAAACAATCGCCATCATTCAGAACGCTGACGCAAAATACTTTATTCGTTATAATGCGCGCCCCAGCGTTCTTAGCTCAGTTGGTAGAGCGTCTGCCTTACACGCAGAATGTCGGCGGTTCGAGCCCGTCAGGACGCACCAAACACCTACTTCATGACAGATCATGAAGTACCAAAGCCCCGCTCTGGCGGGGCTTTTCATTTGTACATTCGCCCCGCGCCGTCTATATTCATCCCATGAAATACCGTCATTGGTGACGGTATCGGTGACGGTATACTCAGACGTTGACGGTATACATAGCAAAAACAGCCCCGAAATACACCATTTGGAGGGCATCATGGCGCTTTCTGATACTGCAATTCGCACAGCAAAACCGGCAGAAAAGCCGCGCAAACTAGCCGATGAAAAGGGAATGTACCTCCTGATTCAGCCCGGCGGGGCAAAACTTTGGCGCCTGGATTATCGGTTCGACAGCAAGCGAAAAACCCTGGCCCTTGGCTCCTACCCTGACACTGGCCTTGCCCTTGCGAGGGAGAAGCGCGATGCAGCCCGCAAGCTATTGGCGCAGGACATCGACCCGGCGGCCCAGCGCAAACAAGACAAACACGAACGCAAGGTGTCCCAAGAAAACACTTTCGAGGCGGTTGCACGCGACTGGATGAAGACCAAGGGGAAGGAGTGGACTGCCGGCTACGCCACCAAGACCCGGGCCTGCCTTGAGCATCACGCCCTTCCATCCTTGGGCAACAAGCCGATCACAGAGATCACCGCCCCCCAACTACTGACGATGCTGCGGGTGATTGAGAAACGCGGCACGGTCGACATGGCCCATCGTATTCAGCAACATTGCGGCGCAGTCTTTCGCTATGCCATTGCCACAGGTCTATTGTCGGCAGACCCCACTCCAAGCCTCCGGGGCGCGCTCTCAACGGTAAAGACAGAGCACTATGCTGCACTGACAGATCCGAAGGACTTCGCCGATTTGCTGCGAAGCATTGATGAATACCGCGGGGAGGTCACTACCAAAATAGCGATGCAATTGCTGGCCGGTACCTTCCAGCGGACCAAGGAGGTCCGCTTTGCTGAATGGTCACAGTTCGATTTCGATACGGCGCTGTGGCGCATTCCTGCCGAAGTCATGAAAATGCGCGAGGCCCATCTGGTTCCCCTAAGCACACAGATGCTCGCCCACCTCAAGGAATTGCAGGCACTGACCGGTGGCAACCGCCTGCTCTTCCCTTCGAGCACAAACAGGAATCGCCCAATCTCTGAGAATACCGTCACCTATGCCCTTGCCCGACTGGGCTTCAAAGGGCGTATGACCGGCCACGGTTTCCGCTCTATTGCCTCGACCATCCTCAACGAACAAGGCTATCGACACGACGTGATTGAACGACAGCTCGCCCACGCCGAGCGTAATCAGGTACGTGCTGCCTATAACCGCGCCGAGTATTTGTTCGAAAGAAAAGCGATGATGCAGGAGTGGGGAGATTATCTGGACAAACTGAAAGCAGGTGCCGCAGTTATCCAGTTACGTGGAGAAGCAGCGTAATCCAGATTCTGGCCATGTATTGAGTTCGACATTTGGTTTGGTGGGCGTTCGAGCTTCGCAAGAACTGCTCTATCAACAGAGGATGTTTAGCTTATGAGGATGTTTAGCTTATTGTTACGCCTCATCGGCCTGAATCTCCATCCTTCGCAACTTCTCCCTGAGCATCTTTCTGAAAATGCCAAGAGCTTCCGCTGTCTGCGTCATGTGCCAGTCATGTTTATCCAGCGCAACCTGAAAATAGTCACGCTCGCAAGCCATATGGTAGTGGGCTCACGATGGAGAAATCTTCCCCGCCGATTCACCACATTCCGGACTAACACCAAAAAATGCTTATGCCCCGAAAAATAGCTCAGAGGAGAGGATGCAAGCCGGTTCGACGGCGTGCTTGAGTTCACGGACATTGCCAGGCCAGAGATAACTGGTGAGAACCTGTTCCGTTCTAGTCTGCAAAGTAACTACAGACTAAAAGAACGCCCAGCGGATGAGTGCAAAGCACCCCAAATAAATTTACTGAGTGCTGTATGCGGATTTCCGGGTCACGCTATTTCACCCGGCGCAATACCGATTGCGCGGCCTCGCTGCCTTTCACGATTTCCAGTGCACGGTCGACCTGAGAACGTATAAGGCAGCGCTGGGCAAAGCGCACCGTCACCACCAGCGGCGGGTACAACAACGTGAGCGGCAAGCTGATCAGCAAGGCAGGCCACGCCGTCAATGTGAACGCAACGACACTGGCAACCAACAGCCCCGCTACAAGCACTGCATCGCAGCGTCGCCAAAGTAGTGGTGGATCGGCTCGAATAAAGTTTGCCTGCTTCCCCGTGGATGCGTTGTAAAGTCCGACCGGCCTTTCGCCGAGAAGCAGAACCGTCACCTGATGACCGCGTCGTGCCGGCATCTGGCGGGTGTGGACGACGAGCTTGATGTCGTTGCCGCTGGTCGTCGACAACCAGAGTTCGCGCCTTTCGCGCGCCGGGTATTGCTCGCACCAACGCATTGGTACGTTGATATAGCGTTGAACCTCGACCAGTTGGCCACTGACTGAATAGAGTTTTTCCATGCGTGACTCCTTGTGTGTCCGCTCAACGTCGCATGCGCACCCTTGAAATCAACCCTCATTCGCAGCAATGGTCGGCGAATCCAATGCCAGCATAGTGACACCCGGTAACGGTGTATCGAGACTGCAGTGTGGGTATTGCTCAGTCATGCAGCTCAGTCCGCCTGGCTCTATCTCTGTGGCAAGACCACATTCACGCTCTATCCGCCCGCCGAAGGGGCACTTAACTGTGACTTATGACCTCGTGATACCCACAATCCGTACCAGAGGCCATGATTATTCCCGTCAATCCCTGATACAGCTTGCCCGTCAGCGTCTAGCAGCAAATGGAGCCGCATCAAGCGCTGATACAACACCACCCGAAATGCCCTGAAAAACACGGCTGTTGCGTTGCCGGCGCCTTGACGGTGCGGAATGACGGGTGTCAACTGACGACTCCCGACGGCCCTCCTGATGGCCGGCTCCATGTGGAGCGAAAGGCGTTGCAGTCGTTACCTGCCTCTGAAGTTCCGATCCTCGAATCGGACTGGTCGCCGCCCCTGAGCTGGCGGCCTTGTAGAAATCATTCGTAGAGCCAATGTCTGCGACCTGCCGACGATTTTCGTCGGACGCTCCCGAAGCGTGTCGCAACCAGAGCTGATGTCGTGCCTGGCACCAGATGCCGGTGCACCTGTTCCCGCCATTCCTTCGAGCACCTGCCCTTCCTCCGTGAATGGCGAGGCCTGCGGTCGTGCTTGCCCCTGATGGGCTCCGCCGCGGGCCATTCCGCTCGATGACCTGACACCACCCCGGACTCTCGGTGAGGGGTGGGCCCATGCAGGTGGATGGCGCTACGAAGTAGAGAACTGATCCCTCGCAGGCAGCAGGCTCGACCTGTCTGCCGGTACCGCCTTGGCCCTTGAGGCCAGTGGCATCAAAACCCCCGTGTAGCGCGGAAACCCGCGCACGGGCCGGATCAACTCGTTTCATTTTTAAGGATGACCGAGTCAGCCCGTAGCGAGCCTTTCGCAAGGGCCGACACAACCCTGGGTAGGTGCAGCAACGCTGGGTCGCGTGCTGCACTGAATCTTCTGACCACTGCTTGGCCGGGCGACGGAATCCACCCCGCCAAGCATAACCACCGATTCCAACTACATCCCTTGCGCGCTATTCGGGCAGTGCGCGCCTTCTCCTGGAGAAAGCCATGTCTCATCTCGCCGCCGATTCGTCTCTCCCTCACCGACCACATTCTGCAGGCCGGGCGACCCATAAAGCTCAGAACCCACGCGACTGGTCGGGCCTGAATGCGCCGGATATTCTGGCTCGCTACCGGCCGGGCCACGCTGCCCCGATGAACGTGCTGGAGGTGCTGCTCAAGCTGTTCAACGAGCGGCATACCGCCCGGATGAAGACCGTGTCGCACAAGACCCGCCAGGAGCGTGCCGACTTCCTGCGGCGGTTTTTCCGCGACCTGCAGAGACGGGCGGGCTTCAAGACCTTGCCTGATCCGCGCAATCTCGGCCAGAAACATATTCAGGCCATGGTGCAGATATGGCGAGAGGACAAACTGAAGCCGGCCACCATTCAGACCTATCTCAGTTTCTTGCGTGGTCTGGCCAAGTGGCTGGGCAAGAACGGCTTCGTGCGTAGCCCGGCGCACTACGGACTGGAAATCGATGAGTACCAGCGCCACGAGGCGGCCGAGCGAGACAAGAGCTGGTCGGCACAAGGCGTGGATGTCGAGGCGTTGATCGACAAGGTCTGCGTATACGACCCATATGTCGGTGCGTCACTGCGACTGATCCGGGCGTTCGGTCTGCGGCGCAAGGAATCGGTAATGCTACGACCGAATGAGTGCATTGTGCCCTTCGAGTCTACAGGTCTGGCGGAGAGTGAGAAGCTAGCAGATCGGTATGTCTGGATCAGGCAGGGGGCCAAAAATGGCCGCCAGCGATTTGTGCCGCTGAGCACGCCGCAACGGGTGGCCGCCATCGAGTACGCGCAATCGGTAGTGTGGGGAACGGAAGCGCACATGGGCGACCCGGCCAACGACCTCAAGAGGAATCTGCGTCGCTTCGACTATGTGCTGGATAAATTTGGCATCACAGCGCGCGAGTTGGGTATTACCGCGCATGGTCTTCGACACGAAGCGCTGATCGACGAGTTTGTTGCGTGTTCAGGACAGCAGCCGCCCGTACGTGGTGGTGGCATCCTTGCGCCAGAGGTCGAAGCTGCGGCTCGCCGAGCCGTTGCCAGGCTAGCCGGTCATGAGCGCCAGCGCGCATCGAATGCCTATTGTGGAAAGCTCGCCCGACGCGCCAGATCATGTCCACCAACAGGTGACCCTGACATTGATACCTCGGACGAGACCTGATTGCAGAGCACCAAATATAGACTTCATGATCTGTAATGAAGTACCAAAGCCCCGATCCGGCGGGGCTTTTCATTTGTATATTCACCCCACGTCGTCTCGTCGTCTATATCTATCCAATGAAATACCGCCATTCCTGACGGTATCGGCGACGGAACACTCTGACACAGCAATTCGCACGGCAAAATCGAAAACAAGTGGCTCAAACTAGCCAGCAAAAAGGGGATATGTCTCCTGATTCAGCCCGCCGGGTCAATGCTTTAGCGCATGAAACACCGGTTCGACAGCGATCGGAAGACCCTGCATTCCCGCCCCTGTATCCGATCGCCAATGTCCGGATCAGGATTTATTCCACAGCCAAGCACAAACTCAGCGAGGAATTAGCGGATGAGGCGCCGCCTTCTCCTGTTTCTTGACTTGCTTGGCCAACTTCTTTTCCTTGAGGGTCAAGACAGCCGGCTTCTTGCCTTCCTTCGTTCCGTGTTTTTCCTTACCCATGGTCACTCTCCTTTTTAGTCAATTGGGAATTATTGAAATTAGTCAGAAATCAACTGTCTGTATGTTGGCGAGGCCACATATCGTTTCAGCTTTGTTCTGTATCATGCAAATTGGTTGGGGATTACATAAATGACTGGCGCCAAAGGCAGCCTGTCCTGAATTAGAGAAAGTAAGAAAACCCTGACACCGATCGACACCAGCAGGATGTGTCATCAAATTTCCGAGAAGTACCGAGCGGATAAAATAATGGAGGCGCGATGCCATCCGAATTGCTATTCAGCCCGAAACAGAACCGCATTCTTGGCTCACTGGCCACCAATGACTACTCTCGTCTGCAGGATGACCTTGAACTCGTCCATCTGGAACTAGGCCAGGTTCTCTATGAGTCAGGCGATACGCTTGGCTACATCTACTTCCCGATCACCTGCATCGTTTCCCTGATCTTCACCACCCAAAAAGGCGGCACGGCAGAACTGGCCATTACCGGCAACGATGGACTGGTCGGCATTCCGCTCGTTCTGGGCGGCGATACAACCACGCACCGGGTGGTTGTACAGAGCACCGGCGCCGCCTACCGACTCAAGGTCGAAGTCGTCCGCTGGGAACTCGATCAGGGCGGCGAATTGCAGCACCTTGCCCTGCGCTACACCCAGGCACTCATGACCCAGATGGCGCAGAGCATCGTCTGCAACCGATTCCACGCCGTCGAACAGCAGTTGTGCCGCTGGCTGCTGGTCAGCCTCGACCTGCTACCCGGCAATCAGCTCAACATGACGCAGGAACTCATCGCCAACATGCTCGGCGTGCGCCGTGAAGCAATCACCGAAGCCGCCGGAAAGCTCCAGGCTGCAGGCCTGATCGAGTACAGCCGCGGCCATATCACCGTCCTCGACCGCCCCGGCCTGGAAGCCCGGTCATGCGAATGCTACGCCGCCGTCAAAAGCGAATATGACCGGATATTCCGCCTGCAATCCGATGCCCGGGGCCCCGGCCGCCCTCGCCCAAATCCGGCCAGCGTACGCCATCGTGCCGAAGCCCGCTTGCAGCAATCACCGCATCCGGAGCCGAAAACAGCCTGGGACAACGCCCAGCTGGTGCACGAACTGCAAGTGCATCAGATCGAACTTGAAATGAGCAACGAAGAGCTCCGCCACGCCTATGAAGAAGCAGACGACTTGCGCGAACGTTATGCCGACATCTATGACTTCGCGCCGGTCGGCTATCTAACCCTGGATCCGCTCGGTGTCATCATCGACATGAATCTGGCCGGCGCCATGCTGCTCGGCACCAAGGGTTCCCAGAAAGGCCGGCATCGCTTTGCCGCTTTCCTTGAGCCCAACCATGCCGAGGCATTCAATCGCTTTGTCGACGACGTTCTCCACTCGAGAAAGAAGCTGCGCAGCGAATCCGTGCTTGCCGCCAATGTCCACCGCCCGGCAACCAACATCCGGATCGAGGCGGTTCCCGATGCCGATGGTCGTGAATGCCGGATGGTCGTCATCGATACCTCAGGCAACGCCACACGGTCCAAGCACCAATCGCGTCGCGACACCGACAACACCAACACAAAGGAGTGATCGCCATGCTTTTCACCTTCAAATCCGCCACCAATGCCGACCTGATCATGCACGAAAAGAGCGCCAAGGAAATTCTTGCCCTGCTCGGTAAAAGCCCGGACGAGGCACGCGGAATCATCACCGTCGAGCAGTTGCCGGAAGCCATAGCGACGCTGCAAAAAGCCATCGTGGCCGACAAAGCCAGGCCGCAGGAAACGGCTGCCAGCCCAAGCAAAAAGGAAGCTGACGACGAGCCGCCGGTCAGCCTCGCCCGACGCGCCGCGCCCTTCGTTGACATGCTCGAGCGCGCCGCAAAAGCCGGCGAGCCGGTCATCTGGGGGGTATGATCCGGCAATGCCGTCCAAAGGGAAGCGCGAGCGCATCCAGCCCACATCCTCCGCAGTAGCTGATGACCAGCGCTTTCCGATCATCGGTATAGGCGCGTCAGCCGGCGGACTGGAAGCCCTCGAGCAATTTCTCGGCGGCGTGCCGCCCATGAGCGGCATGGCTTTTGTCGTCGTCCAGCACCTCGACCCCAACCGCTACGGCATGCTGCCCGAACTCCTGCAACGCACCACTACGATGGTCGTCAAGCAGGCGGGCAACCGGATGAAGATCAAGCCGGATTGCGTATATGTCATCCCGCCCAACAAGGATCTGTCGATCCTCCACGACACGCTCTACCTGCTCGCCCCGGTAGCGGCCCGAGGATTGCGTTTGCCGATCAACTCATTTTTATCCAGCCTGGCCGAAGACCGGCGCGAACGGGCCATCGGCATCATTCTTTCCGGCATGGGCTCGGATGGAACGCTCGGCCTGCTGGCGATCAGCGAACATGGCGGCCTGTCACTTGTACAGGATCCGGCCACGGCCAAGTTCGATGCCATGCCGCGCAGCGCGATTGATGCCCGTCTGGCCGATATCGTCGCCCCGCCGGGCGATCTGGCGCGGCTGATTATCGACCGTCTGCAACACCCGCCTCGCCTTTTGCCCCTGGAGCCCTTTCTCGAGCCAGATAGCGACGCCAAGAGTTCGGCCTTCGAGAAAATCTGCATCCTGCTGCGCGCCCAGACCGGTCACGATTTCTCGCTATACAAGAAAAGCACCATCTATCGGCGGGTCGAGCGCCGGATGGGCATTCATCGGCTGGGCGGAATCGGCGATTACGTCGCCTTTCTCCAGAGCAACCCACAGGAAGTCGACCTGCTCTTCAAGGAATTGCTGATCGGTGTCACCAGCTTCTTCCGCGACCCTGCCGCCTGGGCCTATCTGCAGGAAGAAGTCCTGCCCGGAATGATTCGCACCAAAACACACGACAATCTGCTGCGCGCCTGGGTGGCCGGCTGCTCGAGCGGCGAAGAGGCCTACACACTGGCCATGGTCTTCTGCGAAGCAATGGACCATGCCAAACCCGCCAACCGGCTCGACCTGCAGATTTTCGCCACCGACCTCGATCCGGACGCCATCGCCAAGGCGCGGCAAGGAACCTATCCGTCCAGCATTGCCAGTGACGTTTCTGCGGAGCGTCTGGAGCGGTTTTTCGTTGAAGAGAATGGCCGTTTCCGGATCTGCCAGGAAATACGCCAGATGGTGGTGTTCGCGCCGCACAATGTCACGATGGACCCGCCTTTTACCCGGCTGGATATCCTGACCTGCCGGAACGTGCTGATTTATCTCGGCACCGACCTGCAAAAACGTTTGTTGCCGCTTTTTCACTACAGCCTGAAACCCGGCGGCACGCTTTTTCTCGGCTCGGCCGAAAGCATCGGCAGTTTTACCGAACTCTTTTCCCCGCTTGAGCCCAAGGCGCGAATCTATCGCCGGGAAGAAGCGAAGCGAAGAGCAATCGATATCGACTTCCCGACCCGCCATTTCGACGACTCCCCCAACCCCATTCTGATGCCATCACCGACCATGCAACCTGCCAACCTGCAAACCCTGGCCGACCAATTGCTGCTGCAGAAATTCTCGCCGGCCGCCGTGTTGACCAATGCTGAAGGGGACGTCCTTTTCATCAACGGGCGGACCGGAAAATATCTTGAGCCGGCAGCTGGCAAGGCCAACTGGAACATTCATGCCATGGCCCGCGACGGCTTGCGCCAGGAACTGATCCTTGCCCTGCCCAAAGCACTGCGCAGTGCCGAGGCGGTGGTCATCAAAGATCTGACGATCGAGGATGGCGGTGAAACTCAGCGCCTTGACCTGACCGTTTACCCCATCGAAGAACCCGCCGCTCTGCACGGCATGGTGATGATTGTTTTCGCCGATGTCGTGGCGGCAAAACCTCAGCCCAAACGGCGCTCGAGAAAGCAGCTTGCCGACCTCCGGGTTGCCGAACTCGAACAGGCCCTGCTCAAGGCAAGGGAAGAAGTTCAGAGCATTCGCGAAGAAATGCAGACCTCACACGAAGAACTCAAATCGGCCAACGAAGAACTGCAATCGACCAATGAAGAGCTGCAGTCGACCAACGAAGAGCTGACCACCTCCAAAGAGGAAATGCAGTCGCTCAACGAAGAGTTGCAGACGGTCAACGCCGAACTCCAGTCCAAAGTCGATGAATGGTCGGCTGCCAGCAGTGACATGAAGAACCTGCTCAACAGCACCGACATCGCCACGATTTTTCTCGACAACACGCTGCATTTGCGCCGCTTTACCAGCCAGGCGACCAAGATATTCAAGTTCATTCCAAGCGATATCGGACGACCGCTAGCCGATATCGTCCATAAGCTCGACTACCTCGAGTTGCAGCACGATGCCCAGGATGTGCTGCAAACACTGGCCTTTTCCGAAAAGCAGATCACCTGCAAGGATGGCTCTTGGTACATCGTCCGGATCATGCCCTACCGGACGCTGGAAAACGTGATCGATGGCGTGGTCATTACGCTCATCGACATCAGCGAAGCAAAACGTCTCGAAGCCGAGCTGCGGGCAGCCAGGTCAGCCGGTGATGCCCCGCCTGCCATCGAGGATCATTCATGACGCAGCTGCTAGCGATCACCCCGACCGAATTGCGGCGCCGGGCCGAAGACCGGCTTGGCGCCATACCAGGCGGCAAGCCCGCCACCATGCCGCATGGCGACCAGATGAAACTGGTGCAAGAACTTCAAATTCATGAGATCGAACTTGAAATGCAAAACCAGGTGTTGCGCGAAGCCCAGTCGGAAATTTCCCGAAACCTCGCACAACTGACCGATCTGTACGATCTTGCTCCCATTGCCTATTTCACCCTGGATCGCACCGGCTGCATTACCAAATCGAATGCCATGGCCAGAAAGCTGCTGGGTAGCCCGGTGCTGCCCCTGGATCGCTGCCATCTTTCACGATTTGTGGCGCAAGAAGCACTGCACAGATACAAGGAATTCTTCGAGCGGGTTTTTTCGCAGGGCCAGCTGGAATCCTGCAATCTCAAACTGGCCGGCCCGGCAGAATACCCTCCCGTCCATGTTTTCATGGAAGGCATTGCCGACGAGAGTCGTCTGGAATGCCGCCTGGTCGTCACCGATCTGAGCCGACAACATGCGTCGGATGAAGCCCTGGCTGCGCTGGCCATACGGACGGAAGAACTGGCTGCCGCCAAGACTGCTGCCGAAACGGCCAATCGAGCCAAAGCAACCTTTCTTGCCAACATGAGCCATGAAATCAGAACACCGCTGAGCGCCATTCTCGGCATGGCGCATCTGATGCGGCGCTCCGGTCTGAAATCCGATCAGGAAGCACAGCTCGGCAAGATCAACATCGCGGCCAGGCATCTGCTCGGGATCATCAACGATATCCTCGATCTGTCGAAAATTGATGCCGAACAGCTCACGCTGGAGCAGACACCATTCATGCTTGATACACTGCTGGCCGAAGTCAGCAGCCTGGTTATCGACAAGATGAAGGACAAGAATCTCGACTTCCGGCTGGACATGGCCCCGGCACTGCGCGAAAGCCAATTGATCGGCGACCCCTTGCACCTCAAACAGATCCTGCTCAACCTGTTGAGCAATGCCGTCAAATTTACCGAACACGGACAGATCGAGCTAAGGGCGAACGTGGATGCAGTGAACGACCAGGAAATGCAGGTCAGCTTCGCCGTCCAGGACACGGGTTGCGGCATTCCAGCCGATGCCCTGACTCGGGTCTTCACCCCGTTCGAGCAGGTCGACGCCTCGACAACCCGGCAATACGGGGGCACCGGGCTTGGTTTGAGTATTTCAAGACGCCTGGTACAACTGATGAACGGCGAACTCGGGGTAAGCAGCACACTGGGCAGCGGCAGTACCTTTTCTTTCGCCATCCGTCTGCCAAGGCACATCGATAGTTCAGTCACGGCTCACGCTGAAACAAACCCGTCGCATCCCGACGCTGGAAACCTCCTCAGATCAAAGTATCGCGACAAGCGCATCCTGCTCGTTGAGGACGACATCATCATTCAGGAAGTGGCGCTGGCACTGCTGCAGGAAGAGATCGGCCTGCACGTTGATGTAGCCGACAACGGCGCCCAGGCTGTCGATATTGCGGCCACAAACGATTACGACCTCATCCTGATGGACATACAGATGCCGGTCATGGACGGCCTGGCGGCAACCCGCGCCATCCGCCAACAAACAAAACACCTGACGACACCGATTCTGGCCATGACGGCCAATGCTTTTGACGACGACAATCAACGCTGCCGGGAAGCCGGCATGGACGACTTCATCGCCAAGCCGGTGGAACCCGAAAAGCTTTATGCCATGCTGGCCAAGTGGCTGGCGACCACGCCGCCGATCAATTAGGCTGGCCCTGATTGACGACAATCACGACCTGATGTTCGACCAGGTCGTCGACCAGTTGAATCACATTGTCCGCCTGTTCCAGGCCATCCACAGTGACGCTGCCTCGGGCATCGACGCTTGAGATGACGGCGATGCGATAGACCGTTGCCCGATAGCGGTAGCGAAGCTTGAATCCCGGCCAATCCGCCGGCAGGCAAGGCGACAGGTGCAATTTGTTGCCTTCCAGCCGCAAGCCAAGCAGCGACTCGACGAGTAGCCGGTACATCCAGCCAGCCGAACCGGTATACCAGGTCCAGCCACCGCGACCGGCGTGCGGGGCCAGCGCATAGACATCGGCGGCCATCACGTATGGCTCGGCCTTGTAGGTATCGACAGCGGTTACGGAATGGGTGTGGTTGATCGGGTTGATCATCGCCGCCAGTTCCCAGGCCCGTTCGCGGTCTCCCCTGGTGGCAAAGGCCATCGCCGCCCAGATCGCCGCGTGGGTGTATTGGCCGCCATTTTCCCGGACGCCCGGCACGTAGCCGCGGATGTAGCCGGTGTCGAGCCGCGATTTGTCGAAGGGCGGGTCGAGCAACTGGATCAGCCCGGCCTGCCGGCGCACGAGGTGTTCGTCGACGGCCTGCATGGCCATCTGCCCGCGCGTCGCACTGGCCACGCCGGAAAGCACGGCCCAGCTCTGCGAGATCGAGTCGATCCGGCATTCCGGACTGGTGCTGTCGCCGAGCGGCGTGCCGTCGTCGAAATAGGCGCGGCGATACCAGGCGCCGTCCCAGCCCTGCTCCTCGATGTTCTGGTGCAGTCGGGCGGCTTCGCCCTGACAAAATTCGGCAAAGGCCGGATCGCCATGAATTGTCGCCACACCGCTGAACTGCCGGAGCACTTCATGCAGGAAGAAGCCGAGCCAGACGCTCTCGCCACGACCCTCAATGCCGACCCGGCTCATGCCGTCGTTCCAGTCGCCGGAGCCGATCAGCGGCAGGCCGTGCGCGCCGAAACGCAGGCCATGGCGGATGGCGCGCACGCAGTGGTCGTAGAGGCTGGCCACCTCGCCCGAGCGGACCGGCAGATCGTAGTAGGAGTCGTCTTCCGGATTGACCGGGCGGCCTTCGAGGAAATTGCTGCGTTCATCGAGCACACCGGTGTCGGCGGTGGCCTGCACATAGCGGCAGACGGCCAGCGGCAGCCACAGGTAGTCGTCCGAACAGCGGGTGCGCACGCCGCGCCCGGCCGGCGGGTGCCACCAGTGCTGGACGTCGCCCTCGGCAAACTGGCGGCCGGCACAGAGCAGCAGATGTTCGCGGACCAGCGCCGGTTCGGTATGGACCAGCGCCATCATGTCCTGTAGCTGGTCGCGAAAGCCGAAGGCGCCACCCGACTGGTAATAGCCGCTGCGCGCCCAGACCCGGCAGGCCAGCGTCTGATAGACCAGCCAGCCGTTGGCCAGCACATCGAGCGCCGGGTCGGGCGTCTCGACCTGCACGGCGCCCAGTGACTGCGCCCAATACGCTTCAACCGCTTCGAGCGCCATGCGCGCCGCCAGCGGACCACGGAAACGCTGGATCAATTGATTGGCGTCATCCGTCGTTCGCCCAACGCCGAGACGGAAAACGAACTCATGTTCCTCACCATCGGCCAGATCCACCGCCATCTGGATGGCGCCGCAGGGGTCCAGCCCGGCGCCGAGCTTGCCGGAAAGGCGGGCCCGTTTGAGCGCCGAGGGCTCGCCCGGCGAACCGTTGCGGCCGATGAATTCGTTGCGGTCGCCGGTCAGCGTGCGGCTCACTTCATCGACATCGAAGAAGGCGACGCGTCCCGAGAACTCGGGGCTGTAGGGATTTCGCGCCAGCAGCGCGCCGCTACCGGTGGCGATCTCGGTGGTGACATGCATGGCCGTTTTGGCCCGCAAATCGCCGAGTACCCACTCGACATAGCCCGTCGCCGAGATCTTCCGCGGTCGACCGGAAATATTGGCCAATTTTAAAATCGAGAATTTGACCGGCGCGTCGATGGCGACATAGACCGTGAGCTCGGAGCGAATGCCGCCGACCGAGGTTTCAAAGGACGTGATGCCAAAACCGTGGCGAACCACGTAAGGCATGGCGCCGCGCACCGGCAAGGGGGTTGGCGACCAGACGTGGCCGGTTTCCTCGTCGCGCAGGTAGATGGCTTCGCCGCCACCATCGCTGACCGGGTCGTTATGCCACGGCGTCAGGCGGAATTCGTGGGCGTTGTCGCTCCAGGTATAGGCGCTGCCACTTTCCGAAATCACCGTGCCGAACTGCGGGTTGGCCAGCACATTGGCCCATGGCGCCGGCGTGGTGTGGCCGGCGGCCAGCGTGATGACGTATTCCCGGCCATCCGCCGCGAAGCCGCCCAGGCCGTTGTAAAACTGCAGATCAAGGCCGTTCACGGTGGCGGCCGGCGGCGCTTCCGGGCGATAGCGCCGGCTCGCCACCAGACGCGGCACGCGTGATTCGGGCGGGCTGCGCAGGTCGAGCTGTTCGGCCAGCGAGCCGCGACAATCGTTGATCACGGCGCGCGCCACCGATTGCAGCAGGATGCGGTCCTCGCTCGAAATCTGTTCGGCCAGCCGCACGAAAATGCCGCCCGGCTTGTCGATGACGCTGGCCTCGATGCCCGAGGCGATCAGTCCCATGATCTGGTCCTGCAGCCGCTGGCGGTAGCCGGCGTGGTCCTCGTTCCAGATCACCAGATCGACGACCAGCCCTTTGAGGCGCCAGTAGGCGTGGGCCTGAACCAGCTGGCGGACGAGGTCGATATTGGCCGCATCGCCAATCTGCAGCAGAACGATGGGCAGGTCGCCGGAAATGGCATAGCCCCAGAGGCCGGACTGGCCGCGCTGGTTGCGAATCAATACCGACGCATCGGCCCGCAGCGAGGCATTGGCATGGATGACCGAGCTGGCCAAGCGGGCGTAAAGCTGGGCGTCGGCCTCGCTGGCGTTGAGCTGGCGCAGGACGACCTGGCTATGCGTCCAGGTCAGTTCGAAGACGCGGTCGGCCAGATGGCGGTCCTGATATTTTTCGACCAGACCGAGCGCCAGAGCGCGGTTTTCGGTAATGCCGGTCACTACATCGATGGTCACCGACTGCTCGGGTTCGAGCACGATGCGATGGCGAATGGCGACAATGGGGTCGAGCACCGAACCCGCCGTGCCAGACAGTTTGCCGGCTTGCTCCATGGCCAGCGGATGGGCCGTGGAACAGGTGCGGCCGATGAAACGGGCACGATCGGTTTCGTAGGAAACGGCGCCTGAAACGGCGTCATGGACGGCCATCAGGTGCAGCATCCACGGCGCCTGTTCGGTGAGCGAACGCGGCCGCCGGGTGCACAGCACGGCGTTGCGCCCGTGCAGGATCTCCGTCTGCACAAACAGGTTGCTGAAGGCCGGGTGCAACTCGTCGGCCGCCGCCGGGGCGATAACCACCTCGGCGTAACTCGTTACCTCGATCTCGCGGCGCTGGCGCGAGCGGTTGGTGATGCGGGTCCGCCGGAGTTCGATGTCGTCCTCGGGCGAGACGACGATGTCGGTGTAGGTTTCGAACTCGCCGTCGTCGCCGTTGAGCGAATCGCGCCGGCGGAATTCGGCGCGTCCTTCGGAGAAGATCGCCTCGTAATGATCCGGCCGTTTGAGCGTCGGCTGATAAGCCGTCGACCAGACACTGCCGCTGGCCAGTTCGCGGATGTAGCAGAAGCTGCCCCAATTGTCGCGGGTGCCGTCTTCGCGCCAGCGGGTGACGGCCAGATCGTTCCAGCGGCTGTAGCCGCCGCCGGCATTGGTCACCATCACGTGGTAGCGGCCGTTCGACAGCAACTGGACTTCGGGCACCGGCGTGTCCGGGGTCGTAAAGACGCGGATCGGCGTTTCGTCGATGCTCGAAACCGAACGCGCGTCGGCCAGTTCGGCCGTGTGCGAGAAGAGCGTCGTGGCCTTGGGAATACGCTCCTGAAGCAGGAGCAGGATGGCCTGGAACAGACGGTCGGCAACAAAACGCCGCTGCATCGGCTGATTGAGCAGCAGGTAATCGAGCGCCAGCAGGCTCATGCCCTGGTGGTGGGCCATGAAGGAACGGACGACGACATGCGACTGGCCGCGCCGCTGGCGGGCAGTCGTGTAGTCGATGGCCTCGAAGAAGCCGTATTTGCCGACAAAACCCTCGTCGGCCATGCGCTGCAGGTTGAGGCAGGCCGCTTCCGGCGCCACCATCAGGGCCAGCGCCGAGGCATAGGGCGCGATGACCAGATCCTCGGCCAGCCCGCGCTTGAGGCCCAGTCCCGGCACGCCAAAGGCGCGGTACTGATAGTTGAGATGCAGATCGACCGTGTTGTAGCCCGATTCGGAAACGCCCCACGGCACGCCGCGCTGCTTGCCGTACTCGATCTGGCGCGCCACGGCGGCCTTGCAGGTCTGGTCGAGCAAGGTGTTTTCGTAATTGGGCATGACCAGCATCGGCATCAGGTACTCGAACATCGAGCCGCTCCACGACAGCAAGGCCGGCTCGCCGCCGGTGCCGGTGAGCAGCCGGCCGAGCGAGAACCAGCTTTCCTGCGGCAGTTGCCCCTGGGCGATGGCGACGAAATTGCACAGCCGGGCTTCGGAGGCGAGCAGATCGTAATAACTGGTATCGACGCGGCGTTCGCCGACGTTGTAGCCGATGGTCAACAGGTGGCGCGCCTTGTCGAACAGGAAGTCGTAATCCATCTGCGCCAGTTCGCCGGATTGCTCGGCGAGTGCGTCGATCAGGGCGATGCGCTGGGTGGCGACATTGCCGGCCAGCACAATCTTGCGGGATAGCTCGATCAGCCAGTTGCGTTGCTCGATGTTCAGGTCCATCGCCAGGTGCGTCTCGATATCCGGGCAGCGCTCGGTGGCCAGTCGGGCCAGACCGCGCAGGGTCGGCAAGGTGGCCTCGTTGGCGATCCGGGCAAAAACTTCCAGCCCGGCCGGGGCTGGTGGCAGTCTCAGCCAGGGGGCGAGATGTTCCAGTTCGGCCTGCGCTTCAGCCAGTTGCCTTACCAGTGCCCGGGCCCATTCGGCGGCCTCGTTTTCCGGCGTGCTTTCATCGACCACGACAAGGCTGGCTTCAACCTCGCTGAGCAATTCGCCGGCGCCCTCGCCGAGTTGGCGGATCAGCCGAGCCATGGCCGAAATGGTCGGCGGCGGATTCAGCATCGCCGTATCGAGCAGCTTGCGCCAGGCGCCCAGCGTGCCGGCGACGGCTTCTTCGGCGCTCTCGGCGAGCAGGCCGAGCGTGTCGTTGAGGCCGGCCAGCAAGCGTGGCTGCAATATCGGCGCGTCGGCCAGTTCGAGCAGGCCGCCGCGCAGGGTCAGCAGATGGCCGGCCAGATTGCCGCTGTCGACCGTCGACACGTAGAGCAGCGGCAGCGGTTGCAGGGTCTGGGTGTCGTACCAGTTGTAGAAATGGCTGCGATAACGCTCCAGACCGACCATGGTGCGCAGCGTGTTGGCCGTACGTTCGAGCAGCCTGCCGGTCGTGATGTAACCAAAATCCCAGGCGCCCAGGTTGGCCAGCAGGGCCAGGCCCATATTGGTCGGCGAGGTGCGGTGGGCGATGGCGGCGACCCGGTATTCCTGGAAATTATCCGGGGCCAGCCAGTGATCGTCCGGTCCAACGAAATGCTCGAAGAAGGCCCAGGTGCGGCGGGCAATGCGGCGCAGGAAAAAGCCCTGCTCGACCGTCAGGCGGACCTTGTGGGCAGCCAGTGGACGACTCAGCCACCAGGCAATGAACGGCGAGGTCAACCAGAGCAGGAGGACCGGCGTAGCGATGAGCATTTCTTCCTGACTGGCGAGCACCAGCCAGGCACCCAGCCCGCCGGCCAGCAGCGGGCCGATCCACATGCTGCGCAGGCAGGCGAGCAGCTCGCTACGGCGGCGCCCGGCTATCTGACGTTCGACTTCGCTCGACGGGTTCCATTCGAGCAGGCGGCGATGCGAAACCAGCACGCGCCAGGTAGTTCTCGCGATGGCGTCGAGGCTGAAAAAGGCTTCGTAAGGCAGACAGGCCAATTCAAAGCCAAGCTGCCGGAAATGGCGCCAGGCCGAGCCGGCCACCGCGGCGAGATGCTGGCGGACCAGGATTTCGTCGGGCTTGCGGCTGGCGTCGAGCAAGGCGGCAAAAATTGGCGGAACGAGCAGGATGCCGAGGATGGACATGGTCCACCAGGCAACGGGGGCGAGCACCGTCCAGCCGAGCACGAGCAGCACGCTCAGCGCAGCCGGGACGAGGCTGCGCCGCAGGTTGTCGAACAGCTTCCACTGCGACAGCGTCGACAGCGGATTCGTCTGCCGGCACATACCCTTGCCCGGCACGCGCCGGAACAGCCAGTCGGCCAGTTGCCAGTCGCCGCGCAGCCAGCGATGGCGGCGAATGACATCGGCCCGGTAGCTGGCCGGGCAATCCTCGTACAACTGCACATCGCTGAGCAGGCCGGCCCGGGCGTAGCAGCCTTCGAGCAGGTCGTGGCTGAGGATGCGGTTTTCCGGAAAACAGCCACCCAAGGCGCGTTCGAAGGCTTCGACGTCGTAGATGCCCTTGCCGATGAACGAGCCTTCGCCGAAGACGTCCTGATAAACATCGGAGACGGCACGGGTATAGGGGTCGATGCCTGGTTCGCCGCCGTAGAGCCGGGCGAGCCGCGAGCGATTGGTGCCGGGCAGGCTGACCGCGACGCGCGGCTGCAGGATGCCGTAGCCGCTGACCACGCGCTGGCGCATTTCGTCAAAACCTGGCCGGTTGAGCGGATGGGCCATCGCCCCGACAAACTGGCGCGCCGTATCGCGCGGCAACTGGGTGTCGGTGTCGAGGGTGATGACATAGCGCGTCCCGGCCAGCGCCGCGGTATCGCCGGCGATCAGCGAAAAGCCGTCGGGCGTGCCATTCATGAGCAGCGCATTGAGATCAGCCAGCTTGCCACGCTTGCGTTCGTAGCCCATCCAGACGCGTTCCTGCGGATTCCAGCGGCGCGGCCGGTGGAAGAGGAAAAAGATGCTTGCTACGGTCAACCCGATTTTTTGCCCGAATTTGAAATTCAGTTCGTCGATCTTTTGCGCCGCCAACTGCATCAGGGCAGCGTCTTCGGGCAGCGTTTCCTGCCCGGCGTCGAGAAAATCGGTGAGCAGCGCGAAGTGCAGGCAGGGATCGCGGTTGGCCAGGAAGCGGACTTCCAGCGCCTCGATCAGGCTGTCAATGCCGGCGGCGCTGGTCAGCATGGTCGGCACGACGACCAACGTTCGCGAGGCGGGCGGGATGCCCTCGGAGAAATCCATTTTCGGCAGCGGATGCGGAGCGACGAGCAAGCTGGCCGCCCAGTTCACCAGTGACACGGCCAGTTGGCTGGTCGCCAGCAGCGCCACCAGGCCGAGCAATATCATCGCCCACAGCGGCAAACCGGCCGGCATGGCGCGCATGACCAGGCTGCTGGCGAGCAGGCCGGCAATGACGGTAACGCCGCCCAGGTAGATGGTCAGCGGCATGCGACTCGCCGCCCGGCGAACGCTTTCGGGGAAAGTGTGACGAACCTCGATGGCGCTTTCGAGTTGCGCCAGACCGGGGCCAATCAGGTAATAACCGACGTGCGCCCCCGGCACGCCCGGCCCGCCCGGCCCGTCGTGCGCTGTGCGAGCCAGTTCGAGCACGCGGGCGGCAAGCAGCCCCTCGGACAGATCGCTCTTGCGGGCAATCGCTTCGGTGGCATGGCGATAGCGGTCGCGTGTCGCGAAATCCATCGCGCCATAAACGCCACCGGGGTCGCCGAGCAGCGTCTGCTCGACGATGCTCTGGGTTTCGACAAAGGTCTGCCAATCCATCGCGCCGATGATGCGCAGGCTGCCGATGCTGTTGCTGATCGACACCTGATCGGCCGCCTGCAACTGGTTCTCGGTCTGCACCATCTGGGCGATGGTCAGGCCCGATTCGGCCAGATGCTGCTCGATCCAGGTCAGCGGCAGCGCCAGCGCCGGGCCGCGCCCTTGTAGGCGACGGGCCAGTTCGGCGACGAAGGCGCTGACCATGGGCGGCTGTGAGCGCGCCATGTCGGCGATGGTCAGGATCAGGTTCTTCGGATCATGCTCGGCGGCCTCGATCATGCGGTCGGCCCACAACTCGGCCAGACCGCGCTCTTCCCAGCCAGCGGCGATGCTGACCCCGACCCGGCGCAGATTCTCGATGACGGCCAGACGCAGCATGATGGGGATCGCCCACAACTCGCCGAGGCGCAGGTCGGTGACGGTTTGGTAGGCGGCGACGAAACGGCTCAGGGTTTCCGGATCGACCCGCCCATCGCCGTGCGCGACCGTTTCCAGCGCAATGTCGTAAACGCGCGGATGGCCGGCCGATGGCCCGCTGGCCAGGCGCGGCAGTTCGCGGCTGTAGCCTTTGGGCAGGTGGCGCTTGGCCGTACGGATCTGCTCTTCGATGAGATAGAAATTGTCGAGCAACCATTCGCCGGCCGGTGTGATCCGGCGCTTTTCGGTAGCAACGGAAGTCAGTCGGCGACAGACATCAACCAGCGTATTTTCGTTGGCGGCCAGCCGGCCGAGCAGGCGGTCGGTGACGGTGCCGGCAGCGAGCCGGTGTGCCGCGGCCAGCGCCTTGCCGTGCTGCGCCATCTGGTCGGCGCTGTACAGGGCGGCGCGCAAGGGCGCCTCTTCGTTGGGCAGTGCAGCCGACCAGTCGCCATCCCGAAAGCGTCTTCCCAGTTGGCGAAAATACTCAAAAACCGATTGGCTGGATTTCAAATCGAATCGCCTTCCCATAAACAAAAAATCTCACGACGCATGGCGCATCGTGAGATTGACTACTTCAATCCGACAGCCCGGTGCCTGCGCACCGGACCGCAGGCTGATCGTCAATTACTTGATACGCATGTCGTTCTTGACCGAGCTCACGCCCTTGACCGCGCGGGCAAGTTCGACGGCCTTGCTGGCGGCGGCTTGCGAACTGACGAAGCCGCTGAGCTGGACGATGCCCTTGAAGGTTTCGACATTGATCTCGGCAGATTTCAGGGTCGATTCGCCGAGGATGGCGGCCTTGACCTTGCTGGTGATCACCGTGTCATCGATGTATTCGCCGGTGCCTTCCGACTTGGCGGTGGAAGCGCAGCCAACGGCGGTGAGCAGCGACAGGGCCAGAAATGCGGCGGACAGATATTTGCTGAATGTATTCATGATCGACTCTCCTGTTATGGGGAAACTGAATTCCCTGATCTCGGCATCGTTCCCTGATCGAGCTTCGACACCTGAGAAATGAAGAGTAGCCAGCCGGAATAATCGCGTCGGTGTGGTGGGACACATAGCTGGCTTCGCGCAGATGGGCAATCCCACGGTCAACCGGAAATATCGCCCGATTTTGAAATGCCCGATCTTCGCTTCTAGCCCGGCAATCCCTGCTCTTTGAGCAGGAGGCGCGCGAACTGCTCGGCCGGCAGGGGATGTCCGAACAGGAAGCCCTGCCCTTCGTCGCATTGCAGGGAGCGCAGGAAGGCGAGCTGCGACTCGGTTTCGACGCCTTCGGCGATCACCCGCTGCTTGAGGCTCTTGCCCATGCCGATCATGGCGCTGACGATGCTCGCGTCGTCCTCGTCGATGTCGATGTCCTGAACGAAAGACTGGTCGATCTTCAGGGTATTGATCGGAAAACGCTTGAGATAGCTCAGGCTGGAATAGCCGGTGCCGAAATCGTCGATGGCCAGATGCATGCCCATCGCCTTGAGCGATTCGAGTACCGACGCCGACGATTCGGCATCGTGCATGAGGATGCTTTCGGTCAGTTCCAGCTCAAGAAAACTCGGCAGCATCCCCGTTTCCCGGAGGATCGTCGCCACCCCTTCGAGGAAGTTCTTGTGGCGAAACTCGACGGCTGAAATATTCACCGAGACCGGCACGGCGAGCAGCCCGGCATCCTGCCAGGCGCAGACCTGCCGGCACGCTTCGCGCAGGACCCAGCTGCCAATCGGGATGATGAGACCGGATTCTTCGGCAATCGGCACGAACTGGTTCGGATAGACCACGCCGTGCTCGGGGTCCTGCCAGCGGATCAGCGCTTCGCTGCCGATCATGAGGCCGGTGGCCAGATCGATCTTGGGCTGGTAGTAGAGCATGAACTCGCCCTGCTTCAGGGCTCGGCGCAGATTGCCTTCGACAAACAGACGGCGGACGGCGCGCGTGTTCATCTCCGTCGTGAAAAACTGGTAGTTGTTCCGGCCGTTGGCCTTGGCGTGATACATCGCGGTATCGGCGTTCTTCATCACTTCATCGGCATCCAGCCCGTCATCCGGATAAATGGCGATACCGATGCTCAGCGTGACGTGAAGCTCATGCCCGCCGATCAGGCAGGGTTCGGCAAAGGCCGCCAGGAGCTTTTCGGCGACCGGCGCCGCATCTGGCGTATCTTCGATTTCGGTGAGCAGGATGACGAACTCGTCGCCACCCTGCCGGCAAACCGTGTCGGTATCGCGAATGCAGAGTTTCAGGCGCTCCGCCACTACCTGCAGCAGGAGGTCGCCTATCGTGTGCCCGAGCGAATCGTTGATGTGCTTGAAATAGTCGAGGTCGACGAACATCAGGGCAACCCGCTTGCCGTGCCGCCGGGCCTGCCCGATGGCACGGGACAGACGCTCGGTGAGCAGGAGCCGGTTGGGCAGCCCGGTCAGAAAATCGTGCTGGGCCAGATGCGCCATCTTGAGCGCCATGGCCCGCGACTCGCTGACATCGTGAAAGACGATGACGGCACCGGAAACCTTGCCATCCCGGTTGTGGATGGGGGCTGCCGAATCCTCGATGGCCGATTCGGTGCCGTCGCGACGGACGAGAAGGCTGTCAGCCGCCAGCCCGACGGTCCGGTTCTCGCTGATGGCCAACTGCGCCGGATTCGCCGCAGGCAGGTGCGTTGAACCATCGACGATGTTGAAAACCTCGGAAAGCGGATGCCCGAGGGCAGTCTCCCGCGACCAGCCGGTCATCGACTCAGCCACGAGGTTGAGGTAGGTCACGTTGCCTGGCAGGTTGGTCGTCAGCACCGCGTCACCAATCGAGTTGAGCGTCACCTGGGCGCGCTCTTTTTCCTCGAACAAGGCATCTTCGGCAAGCTTGCGTTCAGTGATGTCCTCGACGATCTGGACATGGCCGCGCGACAACTGGCCATCGAGCATGGCCGCCGCATTGAGCCGCGCCCAGACCATGCTGCCGTCAGCCCGCAAAAACCGTGCTTCCGACTTGAAGATGGCCTCGCCCTGCGCGGCAGCACGCCATTCGAGCAGGACACGCTGGCGGTCATCGGGATGAATCGCCATGCTCCAGTTGGTGCCCAGCGTCTGCTCCAGATTCAGCCCGGATATCGTGTGATAGGCCTCGTTGGTATAGACACATTCGCCATGGACATCAGAAACGAAGATGCCAAGCGGCGAGGCATCGCTCATGGCGCGAAAGCGCGCTTCGCTGAAGGTCAGGGCCTGCCGGGTGGTCTTGCACTCGATCAGATAGTTCAGGGTGCGTGGCAACCAGTGAGTATCGACCTGCTCCTTGACGAGATAATCGTCGGCGCCAGCCTGCACGGCTTGACGAGCAGTTTCCTCATCCGCCTCGGTACTCAGGATGATGATCAGGGCATCGGGCGCCGCGCTGTAGACCTGCTCGAAAACAGTAATGCCCTGGCCATCGGGCAAACCGAGGTCGAGCAGGATGATCTCGAAAGCTGACTTGGCGAGCGCACCCAAGGCTTCGGACAGGCAAGTCGCCCGTTCGATCCGATACGGTTTTCCACCCTTGCGGGCGAGCGCCGCTTCGATCAGCCGGGCCTCGCTGGAATCATCTTCAATCAGCAAGAGATGCAGCGCGGAATCGTTCAATATCTGCCCTCCTGCCAAAGTCACGGAATCAGCGACGGCTGATCAGGGCACCAATGAAGGCGCCTGTAGCCGCAGCAATCCCGATGATTTTCCAGGGGTTGGCGCGGACATAGGCATCGGTGGCAGTGGAGGCGGCGCAAGCATTTTCTGCAATGGCATGGCGCGTCGCGGAAAACTCTTCGGCCACTGAATGACCGGCATCCTTCAGAAGATGGTCTGCCTTGCCAACAATCCCCTTCAAATCCCTGCTCAATGTTTCCTTCAGACTTTCGGTCGTTCCTGGAATGGTGATGATTTCTGTTGTCATGATTTCTCCTGATATCTGCAAATGGGGGAAGGGAGAGGACGACGGGCTGCCGGGATGGCTGTCCGCTTCACTCCACTGATTCATATGCTGGTAGCAAGCCGATGCCGGGTCTGTGCGCTGGCGAACAGACCTTGGGCATGGCGTCCGTACCATGGCCACCACGGCATGCATCGTTGATGCCCTGCAACATTGAGGAGAAAAGAAATGTCCCTGGGAACCATTCTGCTGATCGTTCTGGTCCTGCTCTTGATCGGCGCCATTCCGAGCTGGCCGCATAGCAAGGGCTGGGGTTATGCCCCGAGCGGCGGCATCGGACTGGTGCTGCTGATCCTGCTCGTCCTGCTTCTGCTCGGCAAGATTTAGACAAAACCACACCGGAGAAATCACCACATGCAAAGCAAAACCACACTGATCACCATTTCACTGTTCCTTGCCCTTGGGCTGAGCGCTTGCGACAAACCCGGTCCAGCCGAACAGACCGGCAAGAAACTGGATCAAGCTGCCACCGACACCGGCAAGAAGGTCGGCGAAACCGTCGACAAGTTCGAAAACAAGATGACCGAGCAAGGCGCCAAAACCGCTCAATCCTGGGATGACACCGAAATCACCGCCAGGGTCAAAGCCGAATTCCTCGGTGAACCCGGCCTGAAATCGATGCAGATCAGCGTCGACACCATCAAGGGTGTGGTCACGCTGACCGGCACGGTCGATTCGAAAGCCAACAGCGACAAGGCCAAGGCCCGCGCAATGGCGATCAATGGCGTCCGGGACGTGGTTAACCAACTCGTCGTCACCTCGGCCAAATAAGGCCGAAGCACTCACCTGCATTGAAGGAGAAAATCATGGAGCTGCACAAGGAATACAAGGAAAAGATGGGCGCCCAACTCAAGGAATGGAGCGCCCAGGTCAATCTGCTCGAAGCCAAAATCGACAACTTCACGGCCGACATGAAAATCATGCGGGCGGAAGAAATTCAGGCCCTGCGCGGCAAGCAGCATGCCGCCGCCGACAAGATGAAAGAACTCGGCAAGGCCAGCGGCGAAGCCTGGGACCAGGTCAGGGTAACGGCCGACAAGATGTGGGACGACCTGAAAACCGGACTGACCGACGCCCAGTCGAAATTCAAGTAAGCACGCAATTCGGCGCCTTCGGGCGCTTTTTTATCGGCCAAAAGCGGGCAATGAACAACCTCGCCGGCGCCATCTTTTGCAACGGAGAAAGACCATGCGCAAACAACTGATTGTCCTGGGAATATTGCTCCAATTTGCCCTTCCAGCGCCGGCTCAGGTCAGCTTCGGCTTTGGTTTCCAGACCGACAACATCAGTATCAGCCTGTCGACCTATCCGAATCTGGTCCGCGTCCCCGGCTACCCGGTCTATTACGCCTCCGGCCTCAATTCGAACTATTTCTTCTACGACGGCATGTACTGGGTCTTCGAGACCGATCGCTGGTATTCGAGCTCCTGGTACAACGGGCCGTGGATGATGGTCGATCCCGAATTAATACCGCTCTACCTGCTGCGCGTACCGGTCCGCTATTACCGCAGCCCGCCAGCCTTCTTCGTCGGCTGGCAAGCCAATTCACCACCGCGTTGGGGCGACCACTGGGGCAACGACTGGGCGCAGCACAGAAGCGGCTGGGATCGCTGGAACCGCCGCGCCATGCCGGCACCCGCCCCGCTACCAACCTATCAGCGCAAGTATTCCGGGGATCGTTACCCATCCCGCGATCAGCAGCCGGTATTGCAGAAACGGAACTACCGCCACGAAGCCCGTGATCCGCTGGTTCGCCAGCAATCCAGGGTCGCGCCACCGACGAGGAGCCAGCCAGAACAGGCCCCGCGAGGAAGGGATGAGTCACCGCAAAGGAGAAATCCTGAACCGTCGGCAGCGCCACCGCGCCCCGCGCCTGCAGTACGCCAGGAAGCCCCGGCTACCCAGCGGCCCGAACGGGCAAGAGACAAGCCGGAAGCGCAGAGACAACCGCAGACTGCTCCCCGAACCGAAGAGCGCCAGGCCCCGCGCACCAACCCGCAGCCTCAGCGCGAGCCGAACATGCGCCAGCAGGCAGAACCGAACGAGCAACGTGCCCAACGACCAAGAGAGAACAAGTCCGGCCCTCGCCCGGCCGACTCAGGACAGCACTCGGGGCAACAACGGGAACGTGATAATTCTGACGAGCGCGGTCAGGGACGCGGGCGATAAGGCATGGATTGAAGCTTTTGGGGGCGCTTTAACGCCGGAATATCCGTTGATCGAGCGTTAAAGCCCCAGACCCTCTCGTTGCGAAATTTGATGCGCAATGCGTCCTTGGCTTAGCGGCCTTCGTGTTGGCGGGATAACGCGACCGCATCGGCACCAGCCGGAAAGCGCAGGCGATCCGAGGAATCGTTGGCCGCCTGCCACACTGCTTCTGCCACATTGATCGGTTGGGTTACGTCAACGACTTGGGAAAACCCTTCGAAGATGCGATTGGCGAACAAACCGTAAGGCTCGGTGATTAACCCTCGCATGCGCTCGGCGCCATTCTCGGTAAAGCGCGTATCGGGACAGTAGCCTGGTTCGATCAATTTCACGCGCACACCAAAATCGGCCAGTTCAAGCGCCAGCGATCCGGAGAAGCCCTCGATTGCCGTCTTGCTTGCGGTATAGGCCGCGACGAGCGGAAACGGAGCGAGCGTCGCACTCGATGTGACATTCACGATTGTCCCAGCCTTACGTTCACGGAACCGGGGAATGACTGCCTGGCACATGGCCATCATGCCGAAGGTGTTGGTCTCGAAAATATCCCGCACGGTCGTCATCGGGGTCGCTTCGAATGCGCCGAACAGGCCGACACCGGCGTTGTTGACGAGCACGTCGATGGGACCGGCGACATCCAGGGCGCGAGTAATGCTTTCGGGGCTGGTCACGTCGAGCGGCAGGACGTGAATATCGCCCGAAGCCGGGAACAAGTCGCGGTCGGGCCGGCGCATGGTGGCGATGACTTTCCAGCCCTTGGCGAGGAAGTGGCGGGCGGTCTCGAGGCCATAGCCGGACGAACAGCCGGTGATCAGTGCAGTTTTCATGGTGACTCCTTAGGGTAGATTGACTTCGAAACCACTTTAATCCATGGTTTCCGGATTATCGATAATCAAAAATCCAAACTAATTTAGCCGGAGTCCAATTGTGAGTGATCCATTATCCGAGGTCGTCAACCTCCTGCATCCGCGGGCCGCATTCGCCAATGTCATTAGCGGCAAAGGTGACTGGGCTATTCGTTACTCCGAGTATGGAAAACCGGGGTTTTGCATTGTCCTGGAAGGTAGCTGCCAACTGGCCATCGATGGCCATGAGCCTTTCGTGATCAGCGCGGGAGATTTCATCCTGTTGCCGAAGACTCCGGCGTTCACCATTTCCAGTTTCGACCCACCAGCGCCCATCCTTCTCGACCCCGACTCCTTGTCCAACGATGGCCGCGAGCTTCGCTATGGTGATCGGGAAGGAAGGCCTGACATGCGCTCCCTTGGCGGCGCCTTCCTGTTTGACAGCACCGATCCGGCACTACTGATCTCACTGCTTCCCCCTGTCGTGCATGTGCGCGGCTCGTCTCGCCTTTCGCAGTTGGTCCAGATGGTTTCGGAGGAGAGCACCAATCCTCGGCCAGGAGGCGAGTTCATACTGTCCCGGCTCGTCGAGTTGCTTCTGATCGAGGCTATGCGGTCGACAACGGCGGGAAGTGCACCGCCCGGACTGCTCAAGGGGCTTGGCGACGAAAGGCTGGCGATCGCCTTGAAACAAATGCACGCGCATATCGATCAGCACTGGACTGTCGCTCAGCTGGCGAAGGCTGCGGCGCTTTCAAGATCGACCTTTTTCGAGCGGTTCACGCGCGCGGTGGGTGTCGCCCCCATGGAGTATCTCCACGCATGGCGCATGGAAATTGCAAAAGACCTGCTTGGCCGAGGCAAACTGGGAACTGCCGAGATCGCGGAACGTGTCGGCTACGGATCAAGCAGTGCCTTCAGCGTTGCCTTCAGTCGATATGCCGGAAAACCTCCGAGCCGATATGCTCGGTTGAGCGAAAACCTCCCATAATCGACATCGGCGAAAAATTACCTAAAGAACCCTGCCGCCCCGGATTACGCGAAGCAGGATGGCGACGATGGCGATGACCAGCAGAATGTGGATGAGTCCGCCGGCGGTGTAGGCGGAGAGTAGCCCGAACAGCCACAGGATGATCAGGACAACGGCGATCGTATAGAGCATGGTATTTCTCCTTTTGTGACTGGTTTCGATAGCGCAAGACTTGGGCAAATTGCCGCTTGCTCTCTTCAGACTCCGGGAGCGGGCAAGCACTCGCCTGCCCTGTTCTTGGTTACGCCTGCGTTGTGCAGGCGTTCATGTACTCAGCGCTTGATGCGGCTGATCTTGGTGCCTTCGATACTCAGGCTGGCCATCAGGCCCTGCTGGTCGAAGATGAAGGCATAGGCGTCGTCCTTGAGTGTCGAGGTCGACAGGTTCTTGGCGACACCTTCGTTGACGACGACCACGCTGGGGCCAACACCGAATTCCCAGCCCTTGGATTTGTCGAGGTATTTGACGGCCTTGTCGCTCATCAGGAAGACGACGTAGCCGTAGGATTCAGCACCGGCTTGCCAGCCCCAGGAGGCCGACACGGAGTTGTAGTAGCCGGACTGCTTACCGCTCTTGGTCAGCACGCCTTCACCGTAGCTACCGCCAAAGACCAGGCCGGCTTTGAGTATCTTGGGGAAGACCAGGATGCCCTTGGCTTTCTTGGCAAGGCTTTCGGCGACCGGGTTGGTCTTGTAGAGCGATTGCAGGGCCTGGGCGGCATCCTGGTCGAGATCTTCCGCGCTGGCGGCGATTGCCTGGCTGCTCACTGTGCCAAATGAAAATGTGGCGGCGGTGATGAGAAGAAGGTTTTTCAAAAGGTGGCGTCTGGTGGTCATGATCTTGTCCTGTCCGTATTGATTTGATTGAGAATGAAGCGATCGACAGCGAGGCGCACAGCACAGCTCTCTCGGGCATGCCCCATGAATCGATACTTGAGCTTAGGAGCATGGCCGCCTCGATACCGTTCGCTGGCGCACATAGACGAGGCGGGCATGGGCTACACCGAAACTGGCCACCAAATGCATTGCCACAATGCGTGCGCCGGCGCCCGGAAAACCGGCCGTAAAGTGGCTAAATGTTGTGCTGCTGACCAGCGCCAGCGGGGTTTTCAATTCGCCTCTACCGTAACGGCAATCAAGCTGATGGAGGGCTGAAAAGCCGGGTCAGGCTTCTGCCCGCAGACCGCGCAATATTTTCTGGTAGGCCTCGGCAAACAGCCGCACGCCGTCCAGCTGCAGGCTATCTCCGACAGCGTTCAGGTCGATGCCCAGTTCGATCAGCGCCTGAATGTGGATCTGCGCTTCGTCCAGACCTTCCGTCAATTTGTTGGCGACCTGGCCGTGTTTCCGGAAAGCGGCCAGCGTCGCGTCGGGCAGCGTGTTGATGCTTTCCGGACCGATCAACGGTTCGACATAAAGCACGTCGCTGTACGCCAGATTCTTGCTGCCGGTACTCGCCCACAGCGGCGTCTGCGGCCGTATGCCGGCCAGGCGCAGCAGGGCGAAATCGGGCCCGTGAAAGATTTCCCGGTAACGGCCATGGCAGCATTTGGCCAAGGCGACACCGGATCGTCCGCTGAGTCGCGCGGCGTGCATGGTGCCAAGCGCATCGAGACGTTTATCGACCGCGGTATCGACGCGGCTCAGGAAAACGCTGGCCACGGAACGCAAGTGCCGGGCTTGCCCGCCGCTTTCCAGCCAGCGAATGGCCCCGCGCAGGTAGGCCTGGACCACAGCATCGTACTGGGCCAGCGAAAAGATCAGGGTGACGTTTACCGAGATGCCTTCTGCGGTCAACCGGAAAAAAGCCTCAATTCCGGAAGGCGTGGCCGGCACCTTGATCAGCACATTGTCCAGACCGACCTGTTGTAGCAGACGGCGCGCCGCGGCAACGGTGCCCACCGTATCGTTGGCCAGCGCCGGCGAGACTTCCAGGCTGACGTAACCAACCTCGCCACGGCTCTTCCGGAAAGCCGGCAGCAAGATGGAACAGGCGGCGCGGATGTCGGCGATGACCAGCGATTCGTAACAAGCCTCGGCATCGAGCCCGGCACCACGCAGGCGTTCGAGATCCTCGCGGTAATAGGTCCCGTTGGCGATGGCTTTCTCGAAAATGGACGGATTCGAGGTAACGCCATCGATGCCGTCCTCGTTGATCAGGCGCTGCAGGCCGCCCTCGCGGAGCAGTGTGCGCGACAGGTTGTCGAGCCAGATATGCTGGCCGATCGCCTTGAGTTCCAGTAGCGGATTCTTGCTCATATCTTTGCTCCCGACCACTGCCAATCGAGAATTTCCGGCATGTCTTCGCCGTGTTCGAGGATGTATTGGGCGTGCTCGTTGAGCTTGTCGCGCATGGCTTGCTTGATGTGCGGCGCCTGCGCCTGCAGCTTGGGTACCCGAGTGGCGACGTCCATGACCAGATGGAAACGGTCGAGGGTGTTGAGCACGACCATGTCGAACGGCGTCGTCGTCGTGCCCTCCTCCTTGTAGCCGCGGACGTGCAGGCGGGCGTGGTTGGTGCGGCGGTAGGTCAGCCGGTGGATCAGCCACGGATAGCCGTGGTAGGCGAAGATGATCGGCTTGTCGGCCGTGAACAGCGAGTCGAATTCGTCGCTCGACAGGCCGTGCGGGTGCTCTTCCTGCGGTTGCAGGGTCATCAGGTCGACGACGTTGATGAAGCGGATTTTCAGGGTCGGCGTCAGGCTATGCAGGATGTCGATGGCGGCGAGCATTTCGAGCGTCGGCACATCGCCGGCAGCAGCGAGCACGATGTCCGGCTCGCCCGGCTGGTCGTTGCAGGCCCATTCCCATAAACCAATGCCGGCGCTGGCGTGGTTGATCGCCGCTTCCATGTCCAGCCACTGCCAGTCCGGCTGCTTGCCGGCAACGATGACATTGACCAGGTTGCGGCTCTTCAGGCAGCGGTCGGTGACGTAGAGCAGCGTATTGGCATCGGGCGGCAGATAGACGCGAATGATGTCGGCCTTCTTGTTGACCACGTGGTCGATGAAGCCCGGGTCCTGATGCGAAAAGCCGTTGTGATCCTGGCGCCAGACGTGCGAGGTAAGGAGGATGTTGAGCGAGGCAATCGGCCGCCGCCAGGGAATCTCGCCGCACATCTTGAGCCACTTGGCGTGCTGGTTGAACATCGAATCGACGATGTGGATGAAGGCTTCGTAGCACGAGAACAGGCCGTGCCGGCCGGTCAGCAGATAGCCTTCGAGCCAGCCCTGGCAGGCGTGTTCGGACAGCACTTCCATGACCCGGCCGTCCGGCGCCAGATGGTCGTCGCCTTCGAAATGTTCGGCCATCCAGGTCCGGTTGGTGACCTCAAACAGCGCACCGAGACGGTTGGAAGCCGTTTCGTCCGGCCCGAAGACGCGGAAATTGTCGGGGTTCTGGCGCATCACGTCGCGCAGGAAGACGCCCATGGCGCGCGTCGCCTCGGCCACCGAACCACCTGGCGTCGGCACCGCCACGGCGTAGTCGCGATAATCCGGCAGACGCAAGTCACGCAGCAAAGCGCCACCATTGGCGTGCAGGTTGGCGCCCATGCGCCGTGGGCCGACCGGGGCCAGCGCGGCAATCTCAGGCATCAGGCGGCCCCCCTTGTCGAACAGTTCGGCCGGCTTGTAGGACGCCATCCATTCGCCCAGCAATTCGACGTGTTCCGGCTTGTCCATGTCGCTGAACGGCACCTGGTGCGAACGCCAGGAGCCCTCGCTTTGCTTGCCATCGACCGTTTTGGGCCCGGTCCACCCTTTCGGCGAACGCAGGATGATCATCGGCCAGCGTGGACGACTCTCATCGCCGCCTTCGCGCGCCTTGCGCTGGATGGCGGAAATGCTGGCCATGGCCGTGTCGACCGCAGCAGCCATCAACTGGTGCATGGTTTCCGGGTCTTCGCCTTCGACAAAGATCGGCTGGTAGCCGTAGCCGACGAACAGGCATTCCAGCTCGGTGTGGCTGATCCGGGCCAGGATGGTCGGGTTGGCAATCTTGTAGCCGTTGAGGTGGAGGATGGGCAGCACGGCGCCGTCGGTGCGCGGATTGAGGAACTTGTTCGAATGCCACGAGGTCGCCAGCGGCCCGGTTTCCGCCTCGCCGTCGCCGACGACACAGCAGGTGATCAGGTGCGGGTTGTCGAACACGGCACCGTAGGCATGGAACAGGGCGTAGCCCAGTTCGCCGCCTTCGTGGATCGATCCCGGCGTATCGGGCGAGGCGTGGCTGGGAATGCCGCCGGGGAAGGAAAACTGCTTGAACAGCCGGCGCATACCCTCCTCGTCCTGTGAAATATCCTGGTAAAACTCGCTGTAACTGCCTTCCAGCCAGGTATTCGCCACAACGCCCGGGCCACCGTGGCCGGGGCCGGCGATGAAAATCATGTCGAGGTCGTGCTGCCGGATCGCCCGGTTCATGTGCACGTAAATGAAGTTCAAACCCGGCGTCGTACCCCAGTGACCGAGCAGGCGCGGCTTGATGTGAGCCAAGGTGAGCGGCGTCTTGAGCAGCGGGTTGTCGAGCAGGTAGATCTGGCCGACCGACAGGTAGTTGGCGGCGCGCCACCAGGCGTTCATTTGGTCGAGTTCGTCGGCCGCCAGCGGCAGGTGGGTCGTGAGCATTTCGTTACCCTTGATTGAATTCATTGGTCGCCGGATTTCAAATTTGGCCGATTTTTCGGGTTGACCGTGGCATCCAGCATGTCCGACATATCCGGCACATCGGCGGCGAGAGGAACTATCGGCGCCCAATGGCAACAACCCGCTTGTGTGGCGAGGTGTCGAGCGGTTTTGTGGTCTTCTCGCTTTGGGTATTCCATTTCGTCATTCATCTGCGACCTCCGATACCAGAACAACCCGGTGCTGTGGCGATGACTATGCAGTCCGGATGCAAACATTTCCGTGCGCTAGCTAACATACACAAAGGGAATGGTGGCTGTGTGCGTTGGCGAACAGAATTCGTCGCCCCGCCGGCGCACCATCAGCGCATGCTGCTACCCGTGGACTCACGAAGAAAAGGACTTGGAGCGGCAGCCACTCAGGTCGATCTGGAACGCGTCGCCGATATTGCCAAACATGGCGCGGTATCAAAACTATTGAACGCTCCGATCACCCTGTCCGTCAAACCCGAAACCCAGTGAGGTAATCCCGTGAAAAAACTTGCCGTTGTGTTAGTTGCCCTTGCCACCCTCTTATCCGGCTGTGTGGTTTACGACCCGGCTTATCGGGATGGCGGACGCCGCGGGGATCGCGATGGCCAACCGAATCGCAGCCATGATCGTGACCGCGATGGCGTGCCGGATCGCCATGACACGCGTCCGAACAATCCGAACCGTTACTAGCCGATGAAAACCGTCGATCAGCTGGCCGCACTGTTCCCGCGCGAAAGCGACATCCCTGGCGACTGTCGCATCCTGGCGCCCATCCACCAGCGCGCCATCCTGATCAATGGCGAAATGCGCATCTGGAAGGGCGAGACGCGGACGGTGCATTCGCCGGTCTGCGTGGTGGCTGCCGACGGCACGCTGAGCCATGTCGAACTGGGGAGCGTGCCGGTCACCGGCACCGTCGAGGCCGATGCGGCCTTGGCTGCTGCCGTCGCCGCTTACGACCATGGCCGCGGCGACTGGCCGAACCTGTCGGTGGCCGAGCGCATCGCCTGCGTCGGCAACTTCACCAACCAGATCGTCGCCCGCCGCCGCGAGATCGTGAACCTGATCATGTGGGAAATCGGCAAGAGCCTGGCCGACTCGCAGAAGGAATTCGACCGCACCATCGACTACATCCGCGCCACAGTCGAGGAGCTCAAGCGGCTCGACAACAGCAATTCGCGCTTCGAGATCGTCGACGGCACCATCGCCCAGATCCGCCGCTCGCCGGTTGGCATCGCGCTGTGCATGGGGCCGTACAACTACCCGATGAACGAGACCTTCAGCACGCTGATCCCGGCGCTGATCATGGGCAATGTCGTGCTCTTCAAGCCGCCGCGCTTCGGCGTGCTGCTCTATTACCCGATGCTCGAAGCCTTCCGCAGCGCCTTCCCGCCGGGCGTCATCAACATCGTTTACGGCCAGGGCCATGTCGTTGTGCCGCACATCATGGGCTCCGGCCAGGTCAATGTGCTCGCCCTGATCGGCTCCTCCGAAGTAGCCGACCAGCTCAAGAAATCGCACCCGAAAACCAACCGCCTGCGCGCCATCCTCGGCCTCGGGGCCAAGAACGCGGCGATCATCATGGCCGACGCCGACATCGAGCTGACGGTCAAGGAATGCATCACCGGCTCGCTCTCCTTCAACGGCCAGCGGTGCACGGCAATCAAGATGATCCTGGTGCACCAGTCGATTGCTGAACAATTCCTGCGCCGCTTCTGCGAGGAAGTCGGCAAGCTGGCCATCGGCATGCCGTGGGAGGCGGGCGTCATGCTGACGCCGCTGCCCGAGATGGAAATGGTCGCCTACATGAACGAGTGCATCGCCGATGCCGTGGCCAAAGGCGCCAAGGTGATCAATCCCGGCGGCGGCAATACGGTCGAAACGCTGGTCTATCCGGCCGTGCTCTTTCCTGTCAAGGAAGGCATGAAACTCTACCGCGAGGAGCAGTTCGGCCCGATCATCCCGGTCGCCACCTTCGAGGATATCGAGACGCCGCTCGACTACGTGATCACCTCCGACCACGGCCAGCAGGTCAGCATCTTCGGCAGCGACCCGGGGCAGATCGCCTCGCTCGTCGATACCCTGGTCAATCAGGTGTGCCGGGTCAATATCAATTGCCAGTGCCAGCGCGGCCCCGACGTCTTCCCCTTCGTCGGGCGCAAGGATTCGGCCGAGGGCACGCTGTCCGTGCACGACGCACTGCGCGCCTTCTCGATCCGCACCATGGTCGCCGCCAAGCAGACCGAAGCCTCGAAAAAACTGCTCGACGCCATCGTGCTCGGCAACAAATCGAATTTCATCAATACCCACTTCATTCTTTGAGGCTTCCCACGGTCAACCGGGCTTGCTACGGTCAACCGGAAAAAACAGCCAAAATTGAAATGCCGGGGTCGAGCCTTGACGTCCGGCACAGGCCTGAACAGCTAGGGAAGTCACTCGAATCGATAGTCCTCGCCCGCATACAGCTTCCAGTCGCCATCGCCACTCAATTCCAGCACCTGCTGGTGATATTTGAGGATGGACGGCCGATGGCCGACGCTGACCAACGTTGTACTGGTCGCCGCCAACAGTCGATACAGGCTTTCTTCGTTGGCAATATCGAGGGCGCTGGTCGCTTCATCGAGGATGGCGTAGCGCGGCCCGATCAGCAGAACGCGGGCGAAGGCCACGCGTTGCTGTTCGCCGACCGACAGGACCTTGCCCCAATCCAGTTCGGCATCCAGACCATCAAAATGGGCGGCGATGTCCGGCAGGTTCACCTGCTTCAGTACCTCCAGCAACTCGGCATCGGTCAGGCCTTTCTCGACGTTCGGGTAAAGCAGCTGGTTGCGCAAGGTTCCCTGCACCATGTAGGGCCGTTGCGGCAGAAACAGCATTTCCGTGCTATCCGGCCCGATGATGCGGCCGTTTCCCGAGTGCCACAGTCCGGCGATGGCGCGCAGCAGCGAACTCTTGCCGCAGCCGCTCGGGCCAACGATCAGTACGCCCTGCCCCGGGCTGATTTTCAGCGACAGATTCTTGAGCAGGATGCGCTCATGGTTGGGCGTCCGTAGCGTGAGCTTTTCAATGGCCAGATCGGGGCCCGGCGCAAAGCGGATGACGCGTTCTTCCGATACGGGCGCGCCGTCAGTGGCGATGAGAAAATTTCGGAAAGTGTCGAGACGCTTGATCCCCGCCGCAAACTTGCTGAGGTTGTCGAAGTTGTCGATGATCACCGTCAGCGCACTCAGGATGGCGGCGAAGGCGCCGGCGGCCTGGACGGCACGGCCAACTTCAAGCTCGCCGGAAATGACCCGCTCGGCAATGATCGCACTGGGCATCACAACTGTCAGGAAGCTATAACCGAACTGAAACAGGTTGAGCTTCAGTTGTACCCGGATCAGCTTGCTGAGGTTCTCGAAAATGTCGTTGAAAAACCCACCAACCAGCGATGACTCTCGCGCCTCGCCGCGATAGAAGGCAATGGCTTCGGCGTTCTCGCGAATGCGGACCAGACTGAAGCGGAAATTGGCTTCGCGCTTGAGCTGGTAAAAGTTCAGCCCGATCAGGATTTTGCCGAAAACCAGCAGGGTTATTGCCGTGCCGGCGGCGGCATAGATGAGCAGAAAGGCAACCAGCTCTCGCGAGATGGCCCAGAGCACGCCGGAGAAAGCAATCAGCTGAAGTAGCGCCCCGAAAATAACCATCAGAAACTGCAGCGAGCGCTGGGTGAAGGTGTTGATGTCCTCGGCAATCCGTTGATCCGGATTGTCGATATCGGCGCTGGCATTCAGTTCGTAATAAGCCCGATTGCTGAAATATTCGCCGAGAAAATCCCGCGTCAGCCAGCGCCGCCAGTGCAGTGCGAGGCGGTCCCGGACATAGTAATAAAAACCGAAAACCGGCACCCCGACAACCAGGATGCCCAGGCTTATCTGAATGGAAAGCCAGAACCGGTCGATATCCTTGGCCGCCAGCGCCGAAGTGAATTCGCCCGTCTGCTCGTTGAACAGTACGGCAAATCCGGTCTGCCCGAGCAGCAACAAAATCAGCAGGACGAGCAGGCGTCTGGCTTGCCACTTTTCCTCGCCAAACCAATAAGGCGCGGCAATTTTGTGAAAGCGCAGCCAGAGGTGGCGATTAAAGCTGATCATGTTGTTTTGGGGCCTTTTCACCCCCTTTTCGGCCTGCGGCAATCTGCCGAAAGGCCGGTCGAACTGATTGAAGCCTTATTCGCCCTTGGCGACAAAGCGCACCTTGGTCGCCGGCCCCGAGGCTGAAGCCTGAACACGTCGGGTTTGCCAGGCGCCATCGATTTCAACGGCAATCTGATAGCGGCCGGCCGGCAGCTTGAGGTAAAGCAACGGCCCCTCGGTCACGCCGGAAACTGTAACCTGCCCGCTACGGCGACTGACCGTAAAGGGAATCCCGGCCAGATAATTGCCGCGCGGCCCGGTCAACATGAGGTGAACGTTATAGGCCGACGACACCTTGTGCATTTCCGTCATGGCTTCGTCGCCGACCCCACCGCTCAGCCAGGAAACGCCGGCCTGCGGGCTGCTTGCCACATTGCTTTTTGCCGCATCGTCGAGTTCAAAGGCAAGTGCCGGCACACATTGCAGAACCATTACCATGGCAATCAGGCCAAGTCGGCCGTAGCGCGTTTGTGCCTTGCCGGCGAGGACAGGTGTGAGATTAGTCATGGCAGGCCTCACCGATACTGGCCACGGTCGTTCCCGCGATGATCATCGCGGCGTCCATCATGACGATCATCCTGGCGGTGACGGTTGCGCTCCTGATAACGTGGGACGTACTGGTTGTTGTACCAGCGCTCGCGGACGAAATAGACCCGCTCGTCACAGGCGTTGTAGGCGCCGCAGTGCCGACGCCAGTTCTTGGCGTGGCCCGGGGGTACATGGAGGTAGATCGGCGGGCGGCCGGAAGCCCCGCGCCGGATCATGCGAGGTTGCGAATAGAGCAATTGCGGCCGCGGATAGTCACCGATGTCGATGCGGCCATAAAAACCCGGCTGACCGAGCGTAACCGACACCCCGACATCGGCAGCCTGTGCCGGTATCGAAGCACCGGCCAGAACAACTCCGAGCAGTAACAGGTTCAAGTTCATGGTGAAACTCCTTTGTCCATTGCCGTGCTTATTTCTTGTCACCCTGGGTCGCATCCTGAATCTTGTCGCCGGCCTTTTCGATTTCCTGACCGACCTTTTGGGTGGCCTCATCGACCTTCTTGCCAGCCTGCTCGACCGGCCCTTCCTTCTTCTGGCAACCACTCAGCGCGACGAGCAGCGCAGCCAACATGACCGCTGCGCCTAGTGTTTTTCCTGGTTTGATCATTTGCTTCTCCTTGATTACGCCATCAATGGATGCCCCGACCGATCCGGCCGGGCGCATCGCGTCTGATCACGCTCCCTTATTTGGCAACTTCGTGACCGATAACACCACCAACGACAGCGCCACCCACTGTTCCGGCAGCACTACCGCCGGTTAGTACGGCGCCACCGATGGCGCCGGCACCAGCGCCGATGGCGGTGCTCTGCCCTTGCGGCGACATGCCGGAACAGGCGCCCAGACCGAGCAAGGCGGCCACGACGACAGCGTTGAGCGAGACTCTCTGCATATTTTTCATGGAACAGACTCCTTGGAACGATCTTTTCTGACGCCTGAATTGGCGTCAGTAATTACTTGTTGAAACGTGCCTTGGCCTGGCTCAGGCAAGAATCCTTGGCGGTACCCGAATAGGTGTCGCACTTTTCCTTGGCCACGGCATAGTTGGCATCGCTCTTGTCTTCAGCGGCGTCCTTGCGGGCTTCAGTGCCCTTCTTGCTGGCGTCGCTACGCGCATCCACCGTCTTTTCAACGGCCTTGGTGTTGGCTTCGGCGGTCTTCATTTGTGCCTTGGCATCGGCCTTGGCTGTGGTTTCTGCTGCCTTGGCTTCCTTGACGCAGACATCCTTGGCGTTGCCGGCCAGGTCATCGCACTTTTCGATCGCCACGTCGTGATCGGCCTCAGCCTTGGCGACACGGGCTTCATAGCCATGCTTCTGCGTCGGCTCGTAAGCAGCCTTGAGTTCCGCTTCAGCGACCTTCTCCTTGCCCTTGGCTTCAGCCGTACAGATGTCCTTGGCATTGCCGGACAGCGAACCACAGGTGGTCTTGGCGGTCTTGTACTCAGCTGAAATCTTCTCTTTGGCGGCCTTGTAATCGGTTTTTGACATGCCTTCAGCCAAAGCGCCAGTGCTGAAGGCCAGAGCGACTGCGATTGCGACGACATTGATATTGAGCTTGTTCATGTTGTTCCTCGATGCGATTGATTATTTTCCCGCGGCAAGTAATGCCGCTGTCTTCACCAGAATCGCGCAGCGTGACTGCGGCGGCGACTCTCCGCAGAATTGACTGCGATGGGCTCGGATGGATTCAGCTTATGGGCTCGGTAGTGCCCCATCTGTCCGTTGGCGCACATAAGGAAAATCTGATCGCCTTTGCAGCGGAAACTCAGGCGCTGCCCCCAAACAAGGCGCCAACGCCGGCGGTAATCGCCATCGCCAGCGCGCCCCACAACGTCAACCGGAAGGTTGCGGAGAACACGGGTGCGCCGCCGGTCGCTCCGGCGATGGCGCCGAGCAGGGCGAGAAAGAGCAGCGCACTTCCGGTCACAGACCAAGCCAGCCAGGTGACCGGGGCGAGCAGCACGACCAATAATGGCAATGCAGCGCCCAGCGAAAACGTTGCTGCAGAGGTCAGCGCCGCCTGCAGGGGACGAGCCGTCGAGGTATCCGTAATTCCCAGCTCATCACGAGCATGGGTGCCCAGTGCATCGTGCGCCGTCAGTTGCCTGGCGACGACCTCGGCAAGGGCTGGATCGAGGCCCCGCTTGACGTAAATGGCGGCCATTTCTGCATGCTCACGGACCGGATCGGTCGCCAGTTCTTCGCTTTCGCGCGCCAGATCAGCGCGCTCGGTATCGGACTGGGAACTAACCGAAACATACTCGCCAGCCGCCATCGAAGAAGCACCCGCCACCAACCCGGCAACGCCAGCAATCAGGATGGCCTTGGCATCGGCTCCAGCGGCGGCGACACCGAGGATAAGGCTGGCCGTGGAGACGATGCCGTCATTGGCGCCAAGGACGGCCGCACGCAGCCAGCCGATGCGTGTGGTCCGGTGCATTTCAGGGTGCCGGCTTGGCGACCGGGCGCGCACTTTCGATCCCTTAAAACTGGAACAGCGTCAGCCCCAGCCCGAGGCTGGTCTGCCGATGGTTGTAGTCAAGCAGGGTCTCACCGTAGCCATGGAACAATTGCACATACCAGCGCAGGCCGGCAGGTTGATCGACGAACACCGGGTGAGTCCAGTCGAGCTGGAGCGACCCACGACTCAGCGAATCGTAATTGGTCCGCCAAGTCAGGCCGAGCGTAGAGGTTCCTGGCAACCAGGCCATGATGACTTCGCCGCGCCCGATGTGATCGACAAGATCGGGGTTGTCATCCTTGCCCTGCACGCGAATTCGTTGATTGTCACGGATCTGGAGGCTGAAGTCGCCATGCTCGAAACCGGCGCCCAGCGTAATCCGGTTCCAGCTCCGGGAAAGCGGGTCGGTCTGCCCATTCGACTGGTGGGCAAAGCCCACCTGCAGCATGCGCAGGTTCCAGCCCAGCGGCAGTTTTCCGAATTTCTCGGGAACGGGTACGACATAGATCATTTCCGGCTGGTAATCAGTGCTGCGAAATGGTGATGAATCCCCGGAGTCCCACAACTGCCACAGCGAATGCTGGGTATAGGCAGCCCACAGATCTGCTCCCGGCAGCAGCAGGTCTTCGGCAATTTTGGCACGCAGGGAAATTTGCAGCTTGGCCTCGACGCTGCGGTAGTCCTGGTTGCCCGCACTGGCCGGCTGCGTCGGACTGTGCGGAGTACGGTTCAGGTTCGAGGTGTAATGCATGGGCAGCAGGAAGTTGGGCAGGTAGGTGCGAACAACGAAGGTATTGCGCTTGTCCGTCGGGCCAAGCTCCCAGATTTTCGACATATTCGACGATTCGCGCTGGTTGTCGCTGGTGGCCACCTGTGCGTCGACCTGAGCATCACTGATCGGTTCGTTCCCGGCTTTCAGTCGCTTGTAGGCGTTGTCGTAGCAGGCCAGTCGCAGGCGGTCATCCGCTTCGTCGGCACATCCCGTCAATGGCTCGGCGGCCATCGCAGACCCCGCCAGCCAGGCCAGCACAAGGGCAGCCATCTTCTTGCTCATATTTTTCCCCGTTACCACACCTGCCCTTTCGGCAGTTGGCGTCAAGGCTACTCTGACCAAGGTCGACGTCTGTTGGCTCGCACACATACCGAGATGTCATTTTTCGACCAAACTCAGACGGCAATCTGGCAAGGAGCGAAGTGGCTCCTTGAAATAACTGCATTTAACCTGGCGAACGATACAAAGGCGCCGGGAATAGGTGTGAGTAATAGGCGTCCGTTGGAAACGCCCACGGAAACCATCCCTTAAGCAACATAGCGTTTCAAACATTAATTTTGCCAAACACGACGGCCACTACGCTGTTACAATGCGCCCCGCTTGAACGTGATCACCAGTCGCGTTACAGGTATCCGGAAATTATTTGGAGACCCAAGCGCATAGCAATTGACGGTATTTCTGACGGTATCCAAAAGATCGAATCAGAAGAAACGACGTAACCACGGCCTATACGGCGGTTACTTTGACCCCGTCAGGAGCACCAAATACCTACTCCATGACAAATCATGAAGTACCAAAACCCCGCTCTGGCGGGGTTTTTCATTTGTGACTCAGTTTTAAACCACCCCAGGTAGGGGAATTTCTGGGGAAAAACTCACTTGGTGGCTGTGCGAGCCGACCGCCATTCCAAGACCACGCCGGCCAGTTCGCTCAATTTCAATTCAGAGCCCTCTCCGCCTTTTTCTGCCTGATTATCCCAGACAAAATAGTTTGTTCGCCCGTCTGGCGCTCCGAATTGCCGATAGACTTCTGACATGATTGGAACGTGATCGCCATACCAGCAGAAACGAGCGTGGCGCGAATGCTGGATAAGGAATGCACGCATATCTCCGATCATCTGGTCTGCGTTACGAAGGTGGCGCAAATAGACCGTCAGATCGTCGCAACCGGTAGGCGGCTTCGCTGAATAGAGATCATCAATATCGTGTGCATCAGGTTTTTCCAGATGCAACGGCCCATGATTTTCCATGGTGATGACAAAAATGAAGATTGGCCCAACGACTGATTCCATCAACGACTTCACTTTTTCTGCCACCGCCTGATCGGACACGTATGGTCCAGACCGCTCCGCACCCTCGAAGCTTCGAATGTCAATGAACTCATCAAATCCGAGGAATGGATACACCCTCTCGCGGCCATAAAACGAGGCCGCATAAGGATGGATGCAGACCGTTCGGTATCCAGCTGCCTTCAGTTCCCCCGCCAGCGAATGAACATCCGCTTTCAGTATCTGACGATACGGATTGAATCGATGAACCCCCAGCATCGCTTCGGTCGCACCGCTCAAAAAGGCAAATTCGCTGCGAACCGTGTTGGCACCCCAGGCAGGTACCTGCAATTTACCGTGCAAAGTAGATTCAGCATTCAATCGGTCGAATTCAACCAGAACATCCGTTCGAATACCTGGAAAGTATGAGCGGGGATCAAAAAACGATTCGCTTTGCACAACCAGAAGATCAGGAAATTCAGGCGCCAGAGCGCCCGCATCGGGCAATTGATTCGGAATCTTCAACGGCGATTGCTCGGCCCAAGCATAGCGCCACAAGCCCCCCAAAAAACCAAGGCGCTTCGGATCTGTCTCCGGGTCGAAATCCAGTTCGGGGCCACCGTTGGAGATGATGAGCAACCCGGCAGCAATCAACAGGTGCAGCCCAACCTCTCCCAACTGGCCATCCAGTGAAAAACGAGCGGCTGGCGCGGCCTCAAGCCAAATGCCAACTGCCAGAGCAGCTGTGACCGCGACGACGATGAGCGCGAACTTCCACCAGCCGAGAAATGGAATGTAAAGCCGGGGATGCCGTATGGCATCTGTGAAGTACTCGAAATCCTGAAAGACAAACGGTTCGCGCAGAGAATGGAATTTGGCATTACTGACCTGGACCAGCAGCATCAGGAAAGCCAGGCCGACGGCCATTGCGAACCACGGACGGCCTAGCACCAGCACCAGCACGGCATGCAATATCAGCCACAGACCAGCGTGCAATGTGATGCCTTGCCATGCCCAGCGCCAGGGTGCCGGGACAGACGGCCGTAGCAGGGACACCATAAGAAACGACATGGCCAATCCCACGGTCAACGGGAAAAAAAGCCCAATTTCCAAATCAGCCCCGGTATCCGAGCCAAGCCAGAATGCGCAGCGAAACGGCGGCGGGCAGAATGGCGAGAAACCATGTGCCCAGATTGAGCGGGAACGGAAAACTGATCCGAGCCCTGTCAGCCGCCAAGCCGCGCTGAATGAACCTTGCAGCCCGAAGCGGCTGCCACAGGAAAGGCTTTGGCCCCGGCATCGCGTCGCACATCGGCGATTCGACATAGCCCGGCATAATCACGTTGACCCGGATACCCTCGGGCGCCAACCAGCCCCGCATGGCCTCGCCGTAAGCCTTGACGCCGGCCTTGCTGGCACAATAGGCCGGCGTGACCGGCAGGCCGAAATAGCCAGCTAGCGAACTGACTAGCGCGATCTGGCCGCAGCCCCGCCGACGCATGGCTGGCAGCACTTCGGAAGCGATGGCCATGCTCGCCTTGAGGTTGATGTCGATCAAGGCCTCAACTTCATCCCAGGGTTCGCCCTCGCCTGCCGGGCCAATATTTGTATTCATGCCGGCATTGATGATGACCAGATCAAGTGCCTGCGTCGCGCAAATGCTGGAAATCCAGCCCCGCAAGGCAGCCGTATCGCGAAGGTCAAATCGACTGGTCAGCACATTGGCGCCAAGTGCCGAGCAGCGTGCAGCAACTGACGCCAGCTTCGCCTCGTTACGCCCATGTAGATGGAGTTCGACGCCGGGCGCAGCGTAAACCTCGGCCAATGCACCACCGATAGCGCCTGTTGCACCGGTAATCAATACTCTTTGCATGTCCCTGCGCTCATATCAATGCTTCCAGCGGGGAGATCTCACCCTCCAGAATGGCACGGCTGTTTTGAACAGCCAACTCAATGCCCTTACGACAATAAAACCCGCCATTCACCTGGGTCGCATGAATCACCACCTTGCGGAAACGCTGGAACAACTCGCTATTAGGCGCCTCTCCCTCTTGCCAAAAATCGTCCAGAACGCCCTGAAAGGTCAGGCCCGGCAGATTGTAGATCGGATCGCTGAGCGTCACTGTCGGGCAATTGAGGCCAAGGGAGACGCTGCCGACCGTACTGTTCACGGTCACCAGCCCTCGCGCATGGCGGACCAGCAAATCGAGATCACCGGACTCCAGATAATCAACCCGGCCAACTACATCGTATTCCTTGGCGAGCCGCGAGATTACCTTTCCGTAGCCAGTCAGCCCCATGTCCAGCGGGTGATTCTTGATCACCAGACGACTTTGAACCAGCGCATGCCGGGCGAAAGACTCGATGACGAATTCGATGACCTCGGCCATGCTTTCGAATCGGGAATGATCGCGAATCTGGGCATCGCTGTTCAACTGCAAGGGTAGTACGTAATACGCAGCCTTGTTGGCAAGCAAATCTGCAATCAGTTCCGCATCCCATCGTTTCCACAAACGAAGCAACGAAAAGCGCCGGATGTAGCCAAGATACTCAACCGGTGCGCTGATTGGAGAATGCGTCCGATAGCGTGGAAACAGGAGCGGATTGGCCAACCCGGCCACATGGTAGGCGACATCATGTGCCGCCCGCACCGAGAAAGGCGAGGCAAAGGGAACAACCAACTCATCCGCGCCAAGTTCGCCACCAACTGCCCAGAACCATTCCGGATCGCGCGGCAATAGCGAATGGCCATTCACCCCTTCGCGTTCCAGCGTCACCCAGTGTGGCCGGAAATACCCCTCTTCAAAGACATGCGTACGAATTCCCAAAGCGTCTGCATGCTCGACGGCCGGGCGATGAATTGGCCTCTGGTCGCCAAACAAAACCTGGTCGGAAATTCCATGGCGATGGAAGAGCGCATCGAGGAAATCGCGCAAATCCTGCGGTCGACCACGAAAACTGATCGAATTTCCACCACTCCAGTAAGCCAGATCGCCAGCGTTGAAATTGACCTTCAAAACGTTATGGCCATCAGCCATTAAACGTTCTGCGAGACGCGAAAAAAATGGCGAGCAGACACCCTGTAGAAAAAGGAAATTCCGCTTGGTCATCGTTTATGGAACTGCAATACCAGCCGCAGGATTTTCCGCCACCACGGCAATGCACCACCCTGCCCGCGCCAAGCAATTAGTTCATCAAGCGCCCGCTCCGGCGTCGTCAATTCCCCGCTCATCCGGCTCACGTATTTGGGGTACTCGATCAATGCACCGGCGACTAGTTCATCCAGCGCCAGATGGCGGGTTCGGCGCTCTATGGGCGCCATGTCTGTCGTGAGGCCCCAGCCGGCATAAAACGGCTGGCCGTAGCAGGTCACTGATTTACCCCGCAAAAGTGCCTCAAAGCCAGCCAACGAAGTGATCACGTGAACCTCATCCACCATGCCGAGCAAGTCGCCCATGGATGCATCGATAACCTGTTCATCACACCACTGCAGCGCCGCATCTTCGTCGATGCCCTTTAGCCGCAAACCAGCCAGCACATCGGGATGTGGCTTATAAACCACCCATGCATCGGGGTTCGCCTCGCGAACCGCTCGCAGCAAATTCATGTTGCGGCGGATAGGACACACCTCTTCCGGCGCACCGTAGGTAATCGATGCATCGGTCTCGACCTGCCCTGGCACGAGAATCACGCGTCGGCTATCAGGGGGGCGCTGCCAGCCACCAGCACCAACGTTGTATTTGGTCAGTCCCGAAGCCACAATTTTCTGGCGCAAAGCCACAGCACGCTGTAACGAAATATCGTCAAACACAGTCTCTGCCAGAATATTTTCCAGTCGTGATGGGCGCGTCGCATCGAAATAGATGCCGAGATCATCGATCACCCACGACACCGGCCGGATCAGGTCTGCCCCCAACCCAACCGAACGAATAAAACCATCCTCAATCCGCAGCACCCGAACACCATCCGGGATGTCCTGAGCCGCATCGCGCATGCCCCAAACAATCAGCGTGGCCCCCGAAGGAGTGTCATTGACAGTAGCCACGAACCGAACCCGCCGCCCATGAAAGAACATACGCACATACGGCCGCTTCCAGAACGAAAAATCCAGTGCGTAAAAGGGCTGATCAGCCAGAGACATCAATCTCTCTCAGCAAATCCTCCACCACTGCGAAATGCTGCTCCCAGGTCGGCGGAGCATAACTTTCAATTCGCTCTATCTGCGTCTGGCGCTCGATACTGTCTGGCCGAACGAACTCCAGCACGGCCCGGCGCCAACCGGGTCCATCAAGCGGATCAAGATAAAGGGGAATATCTCCGGCAATTTCCCGGAATACAGGCAAATCACTGGCGATCACCGGCACGCCAAGCATGAGCGCCTCCACCAGCGGCATTCCGAAGCCCTCTATGAATGACGGAAATAGTAAGGCTTGGGCATGCGCCAGCCAGGTCGATAGTTCGCGATCCTCACAACGCGGCAACTCAATGACATGCCCTTGCAAAGCGGCACAACGATCCAGCAGATCAACCACCTGCTCACACTCCCAGCCCCGCTGGCCGATCACCACCAATTTCGGAGCAGCCTCGCCAAACTCGGCCACAAGCTGCCGCCAAAGATGCAGTAGAAGCGAGTGGTTCTTGCGTGGCTCGATAGTCCCGAGGATTACAAAATATGGCCTTTTTTCCGGTCGACCGTGGAAGGGGGCTGGCAAGCGGGCGGGCGCCAGGGAGGCAACAGCACACGGGGGTACATCAATTCCACGTTCCCTCGCATAGGCCATCAGTTCATCGCGGGTTGCCTGGGAATTGACAATCAGGCACTTGCCCGTCGAGAGCATGGTCTCCAGCCGGCGATGATGGCGGGCTGTTTCACCGGCACGACAATATTCAGGATGAGATATGGGAATCAGGTCATGCAGAAAAAATACGGGTTTGAGGCAACGCTTGACTACCTCGACGCCATAATCCGGGCGGTCTAGTCCACTATGACCTGTATTAAACAGCACCCCGCAATGGCGACTGCGCCAAGACAGCACATAAGCTTGTGCAACGCATCGCCGAATCACCGAGCCCTCGTCGCTCACTCCATCCAGCAACACCTCGAATACCCGGCGAGAATCCCGTCGATTCAATTCAACCCACCGCCCCGCAAAACGGATGAGCGCATAGGAACGGTCGATGAAACGTCGGAGATATCGCAAACTGACACGATCAACACCGGTTGGCAGTCGATTTTGCAGGAAACGGTCTGCCAGCCGGGTAATGTCAATTAGCACGGCAGGCATCTCCTGTCGCGGACACAACGCTCATGTCTCATCTAGTATCGAGAAACAGGCGAATCTCAGCAAGGCAATCCGACAACGAGTCATGATCCGTTTCCAAATGGATTTCAGGAGAAAACGGTATCTCATACGGACTATTGATACCCGTAAATTCCTTCAGTCCTCCTGAGCGAGCCAATGCATACAGCCCCTTCTTATCTCGCCGTTCACAAGCGGCCAACGACGCATCCACAAATACTTCAATGAACTCTCCTGGCTCGAACAAAGCCCGTGCAAAATCGCGCTCAGCACGAAACGGGGAAATGAAGGCAACGATGACAATCAGGCCTGCATCCACCATCAACCGTGCCACTTCAGCTACGCGCCGAATGTTTTCCCGACGGTCTTCCGGACTAAATCCCAAGTCCTTGTTGAGTCCATGGCGAACGTTGTCACCGTCAAGCACATAGACGAATCTACCCGCAACATGTAAATCCTCCTCCAGAGAACTAGCCAAAGTAGATTTACCTGCACCGGACAAGCCAGTCAGCCATATGCATCTTGGCTGCTGCTTCATGACTGTAGCTCTTCGAATCTTCCCTACACTGCTATGCTGCCAAAATAGATTCATCGGTGTTCTTTTCCAGCCCAATTTTGATCAATTATGATCGATAGTTAAGCCATCTGCTCAATTTCAACCAGTTACTCGAAAACCGGCCTATAGATCTTGGGCACTACCTGATAGCCCCTAAGCCTTGCGCCGTGAACACCACCGAAGTCAGGATATTCAGGAATTTTTGCAATTCCGCCGCTGGCGCATTGGATATGTACATCACATCTTTGTTGCGTATCGGAAACCCCTGCGCAACAAAGAAGCTGCGTGGATCCTTCAGGTCCACACGATAGATCACGGGCACCTTGCCATCAGGGGTCAAAGGGGGATTTTCGCCGGCTACGCCCAGCACCAAGGGTTCTTCATAACGAAAAATGAATACCCCTCTCGAATCGGCCCGGTTATCCTGCAACCCGCCCGAGCGAGCCAGCGCCTGAGCCAGCGTAATACCCTGCGCCTCAAAGAACACCTCTTCGTTTTTGCCTGTGGCTCCCAAGGCGGTAAAACTCAGCGGCTGGAACAAGGCCGTCACCACATCACCCGGCTGCAACACGATATTCTGCTTGGGGTCTTGGATCACGGTATCCAGCGCCATGGCCTGAACCACATCGCCACGCGTAACCTGAACTGTCATCTTGCCCACCGGTTGGCGAACGCCACCTGATGCTGCAATCGCATCCAGCAAACGTTCCCCTTTGGCTGTCAACGGCATACGGAGACTTTGCGTAACCTCGCCAACCACAGTCACGTTAGAAGTTGCATTACGGGTAATGCGCACCAACACCTGCGCCTGATTTGCCTTGCCATGCAGGCGACGGGCAATTTCAGACTCGATCTCCTGAGGAGACTTACCCGCCGCTGGCACCATACCGGCAAAAGGAATATTGATCGCCCCTTCGTAGGAAACCATCTGCTCAGGAAAAGTCGTCACTCGCGTCGTCGCAGCACCTGCCCGTGGATCGAGCACCGTCGAGCCAAACAAGGTTGCCGGTGGCGCCTCCCATATTGAAACCTCCACAACATCGCCGGCACCAACGCGATAGCCCATCCGCTTGTCATTGGTAAACACATCCGCAAAACGGATTCTTTTATCTGCCGCAAAAACCCGCCGGGCCGTCGCGTCATCGATATCGACCACTCTAATCGGCAATGACGAACTGATCTCAGGCTGCAATACCTGATTCTTATTTGCCCCAGAAGATGGAAGGCTTGAACACGCTGCCAACATCGATATGGCCAATGCAAACACCACGGTCGAAAGAGCCGGAACCCTGCTAAAAGACGAACAGTTCATAAAAGGAAAAAGACCCTTACAAAAACACATATTTAAATACATCTGAATCACGCGATGATCGCCGAAACGCAAGAAGATCGCCAACTTTTTCCTTGCCCACGAATGCGACCGAAGCTAAATTTTGTTCAGAGAATTTCTAGCTATTTGCTTCCTTGAACGCCAGCTATCGTCATCTCAATCGATTTGGCAGCCTGCACGAAATATTTTACCGGTGCCCCGACCAGCCGAAGTTGAGTCGCAACCTCATTAATCAACGCTGTACGTCCAGTGCTCTTACTACCAAGGGACCTTCTTCGCCCATTAGCCACTAGATGACGCATGGCAGACCAAGCCCTCTCAGCCACGCCACCCCAAGAAAAAAGCCCCACGCGCCCGCTCTGCTCAGCAATCAACCAATTTCGGTATTCCTTGTCCAGAATCACTTTACGAATCAGTTCGGACATTGACTGAAGTGACATGGGATCGAACAAAGCCTCCTGCACGCCAACAACCTCAGGAAACGCCGAGCAATTTGACGCAATGACCGGACACCCAGCCGCCATAGCCTCCAGGAGAGGCAACCCGAATCCCTCATGGAGCGAAGGAAATACCAAAGCCAAAGCATGGCGGTAAAACGCAATCAACGCGTCGTCGCTTACGTGCCCGGCAAAGATAAGCTGCCTACTGCCACGAGGAAGCGCCGATGCAATTTTCCCGAGCGCTTTTCTTTGCCCATTCGTGATGCGTCCGACAATGACGACAGACACATCACCAATCTCCGAAGATGGCAGGCTGCCAAAAGCCTGCAAAAAAGCGCCAAGGTTTTTTCTTGGATCCGCCGCACCAACATAAAGAAGATAACGCTCAGGAACCCCATATTTCTTGACGGTATCTTCCCAAGGTGCGCTTTCCCTGCCAAACATCTCGACATCAATACCTGATGAAATATTGGCTACTTGCTCTTCAGACACACCAAGATATTCCATAGCATCCCGACGCGATGCCTGCGAAATCGCCAACAACAAATCAGCGCACTTAAGATGCTGCAATTTTTCCGCATACCAGCCACGAAGCGAAGAGTTCGCAAGATATTGCTCAGGGTAGAGAAACGGAATCAAGTCATAAAACACAACCGCCGTGGGTGGCATATCACATGAAGGAATCGATGTAACCACATCATCCCCACAGCCCTCAAACAAACTGGAAATCAGCAGGCAATCCGGTGAGACCTGACGAATAGCCCATTCTCGGATCACCTGCGAAGTAAGCCGGCGAGCAATATTTCGCGCAGATCCCCATGAGGCCGGTGCAAGCGGATACCAGACCTTGAAGTTTTCTGCCTCGACCAACCCGGAGTATGTTGCTTTAACCTCTTTTTCACCGTCGATAAGTTGGCCGTTCAGTAACAGCACAATCTCATCGCCATCCACTTTTGTCGCAATCAAATGGGCCAGCAAGGCATTCACATAGCGCCCAATACCACGAAACCGGCTGTCGTTCTGAGCTCCCTGCACATCGATCAGAAGTCTCATCAAGACTCCAAATCGCTAGGCAAATCCGGACTGGAGCCCTCAAGCAAGGCCACATAAGATGCCTTCACCGAAGGCTCCATCTGGCCTTCGATTTCAATCAGTTCCTGAAGCATCCCCAACCGATGAATGCCGCCCCAGGGCGCAAATGGAAAATGCGCCCCCCCAACTCGCTCAAAGGTCGTTTTTGCCAGCAAATAAAGCTGATTTTCAATAATTCGCAAACGCCGTTCCGAGGGGGAGTCGCTAGGCAAGCCCAATAACCATCGAATCACGCTCCCGACAACAGGCCTGCATACCAAGCGATATTGACCCAAACGCCTATTGATGCCCGGCAACCTGCCAGCGCGAAAGTACTCTTTAGACTGATCGGCAATCTCAGCCAAAACGTGGTGCTTCGAAAATCCACTACGGAGTAGCAAGACAAATTGTGTCCGCTTATCAGCGGTCACGGGGCTTTCGACCAAAATGTTCAAAACTGCATCGACAAACGCCTCGTCTTCAAGCAACCAAAGACCATTAGCGTCATCGGCCAGACGCGTTTCAAACAATGTCGAAATCCCAACAACCAAGGTCAAGCCTCCAACATCCAGCGCAGAGTCTCTTCCAGCGGATAATCAGCCACAGAACCAATAGCTGCTTCCAGTCTGACTCTTGAACCACGCAGCACATGAACCTCATTGGCCCGCACAAAGGCAGGATTGACACGAACCTCCATCGAATGCCCGGTTATTTTCTCGGCCATCCGCAAGACATCCATCAGCGAATGGGCCCGGCCGCTACAAGTATTGAAAATACTGCCGACTGCGCCCTGTGTCTCGAGCAACCGGCGATAGCAGTTTGCCACCATGCGCACATCCGAGAAATCGCGCGCCACATCAAGATTGCCCAATTCGATAACCGAAGCACGCCGACGAAAATGATCAACAATCTTCGGCAACAGGAAGTTATCTGCCTGCCCAACCCCCGTGTAATTGAAAGGCCGAGTCACTATGATCGGCAAACGATCCGCATACAAACGCGCAACATACTCCATGGCCAACTTGCTAACAGCATAGTCATTTGCCGGAGAAGGAGATACCGACTCATCGATAACCTCGACAGATGCGTTCCCATAGATATTGGCAGTACTCGCCAGCAACACCCCTTTCGCCTTCACATCAGCATCGAGTAGAGCCTGCAAAAGATTGCGCGTGCCAACCACGTTCGTCCGGTAAATTTCATCCACGTTACCATGTGCAACAAAGGAAATCGCCGCCAGATGAACAACATAGTCCGGACGGACAGCCTGTATCACCGAAAGCAAACGAACCCTATCCAGCAAATTTGCCTCAAAAACCGAGTCGGCCTCAACCTCCGGATGCGACCGTTGCACTAGACCAACCACCTCTGCGCCCAATAGCTTGTATTCTCGGGCCAGAAACATGCCAGTAAAGCCATTGGCACCGGTAATCAATACTTTCATGAACAATCCTCATAAGGCAGGCAACGCAGATAGACATAGGAAAGGATCAATCGGCATATTCAATCTGGGTTCGGAGACACCGAGATGCAACCACATCTATGAATTAGACGTGATGAATACCACCAACTAAACACAGATACACAGCCGCAACCAAGTTCCTATATAAGCCACGCATTAATTGCCTAATCTGCGATTTTCGGCTAACGATAAAAAATTATCTGTCCCGAATATGCTGCACATTTCTTCATCAATAGGATCCTCCGTTTTGATTACGATAAAGATCCGCCTCAAGCATAATTTGACACATTTGCTCAAGCGTCACTTTGGGCTTCCAACCCAATTCTCTTTTTGCCTTTTCGGGATCGCCAATAAGCAACTCAACTTCGGCTGGGCGATAGAACCTTGGATTGACCTTGATTAAGGTCTTTCCAGATTTGATATCAACCCCCACCTCATCCTCAGCCATACCATTGAACGACAACTCGAAACCAGCTGCCTTAGCGGCCATACTGACAAAATCACGCACTGTCTCAGTCCGATTAGTCGCCAACACATACGTATCTGGCTGAGCAGCTTGCAACATGCGCCACATTCCTTCGACGTACTCCTCGGCATAGCCCCAATCTCTTTTTGCGTCGAGGTTACCTAACTCTAGAACATCCAGTTTACCAAGTCTGATCTTAGCAAATGAATCAGTAATCTTGCGAGTCACAAACTCCAATCCCCGTAAAGGAGACTCATGATTAAATAAAATACCGCTACAACCAAAAATATCGTAAGACTCTCGGTAATTTACGGTCATCCAATGTGCGTAAAGCTTTGCGACACCATAAGGACTACGGGGATAGAACGGAGTACTCTCAGTCTGAGGTATGGCTTGCACCTTTCCGAACATTTCCGAGGTGCTAGCCTGATAAAAACGAATTTTCCGATTCACGACACGAATCGCCTCAAGCAGATGAAGGGGACCTAACCCCGTAATATGTGCCGTAGTCATTGGCTGATCAAATGAAACAGCGACAAAACTTTGGGCCGCAAGATTATAAACTTCAGTAGCCTGGGTATTTTCAAGCAAACGAATACTTGCTCCTAAATCCGTCAAGTCATACTCAACCAAATTCAAATTCGCATGATTATCAATTCCCAATTCACGAATCCGCCAAAAATTAGTAGATGCGGTACGACGATAAGTACCAAAAACCTTATAGCCTTTCTGAAGCAGCAATGCTGCAAGATAAGCACCATCTTGACCAGTAACTCCAGTAATAATTGCGGTTCTCATAAGCCATCCAGTAATTCATTAAAAGTTAGGTTGGGTAGTAATTAAATAAAAATTAAAAAATGCAGCAACCAAAACCGTTATTTCATGATTGCAAAAAGTTTATCCAAAGAATTTGCAAAGCATAATGGAAGTGGCACTTGTAGAATTTTTTGATTAATAAAATAAGAACCAAGCAGTCCCCAGCACTAGACGTAGTTCTGCAGAAGCCACTGTGAATATTCAGCATAAGCCAATTGCTTAGATTTTATAGCCGTCGATTTCAACTTGGCCTGATTGATGTATTCTCCTGGCTCGATAAGTTGAAAATTGCACATCGCATGCACTCGGTTTAGCCATTCAACCTCATCAGCCATAAAATCCTCATAAAAACAATTGACAATCCGCGACTCAGAAATGGTAGACGCAAAAACTTGTAGGTAAATATCAGATAGGCTGATCATTTGCAGAGCGGAATTAATCTCTGCATTGCTAACGACAACACAATTATCAGGTGACTCGTCTGGATTACCGTAATAATGATAAGTTCCGGCCTTAATCGCTATAGCAAGACTAACAGCCTGCTTTATACGATCACGGCGTCTAATCACGAGCCAATATGCATTCTCGCCGAAGAAAGCCCGTTTGACATCTTGGTTACAACTTGCCAACCTGTGTATTACAGAGAGAGCCTTACACATTATTTTAGCCGGCGCAAAGCCTGAAGAGGGGTCAAGGTATAAGGTACGCCACGTCTCGATGACATCACCTGGTGAAGAGCTTTCGTCGAGGAACGAAAAAAGCTCTTCTGCGAGGGGCCACATGAAGTACCCAAAATTATTAGCTAGCTCATATGCCAGAGACTCAGCTACGTATGTTGAACCTGAGCGAACTTCGCTAGCGATAAAAAGACACTTTCGGTTTGAATCAATCAATGACATCTTCTAAGGTAATGGATAGCAAAATATATTAAAATGTAGTTGTATAAAAACCGCAATCCGACACTCAACGAACATATATGGCCTAAAATATTGAAAACCATAGCATACCCTAATCTTGGAGCGCCTATAGCACAGAGGAAATCTCACTTTCCGTTCTACATAAAATTAGCAATCTCCATAAATAAGCCTTGATATCCAATATATAGAAACAACTCCCCCTTCCATTGGCCAAGCAAAGCACACTTCAATAGGCAATTTTTGCAGCTTTAAAAACAATACCCGAACGAACGTGCACTGAGTAATTATGGACTTTGGTGCCTCAATATCGATAACTAGGCCTGCTATCCAATTTCAAATAGTCACTCCAAACACTTATTGAACCGCTCTTAATTCCCCAATAGGCTACAGCGGCTGCACCAGCACGAAGCTGATCATAAGATGTGTTATTTTCTATCTTCTGTAATATATTTTTAAGAGTATCCGCCTCATGGATAGAAAGTCCACCACCGCCACAGGAACGTAATATCCATGGCACGCTAAACGATAAATGCCCAAACCACTCTGACACGGAGACCGCAACTCCCGCATCTGCGAAGATAGCCTCAACACCCCAAGGAGTTGTATTGAAAAAATGATACGGAACCCCGTGTAGCGGTTGAAGGAAAGCTGACTCTATATACACCAGTCCTCCAGGCTTAGTAATACGAGCAATTTCCTTCGCAGCCCTAAAAGGATCCTTCATGTGCTCCATTACAGCTTGGCTGAATACAACGTCAAATGTATCATTGGCAAACGGCAAATCATGACCATCACAATAAACATCCGGGGCGGCAAAATCCATATACTCACAAGATAAGACCCTAGGATCTCCGAACTTTCGGTCCCCCGAACTGCAATCCAAAACAAGCGCGTCCTGGCACAAGTGATCCAAACACCACGAAAAAGCAGCCGGATAATGGTTACCTCTGTTGATCTGCTCGAAATTACCTTTACCTTCACTTAAGAAGCATGCATCAAATCCAAAAAACAGTATTTCATCACCGCGTGCCGCATTATGCGCATCACCAGCAGTAATTCGGATTACCTTAATCCCTGAACAGTTAGTGAATACAGGGATCGCAATAACTGCAGGATCTAATTCACAGTATAAATCGCAATCAACCTTATGGATGCCATTAACTTCGATCCCAACAGCTCCTCCCCAGGGGCTGGAAAGAAATCTAAGCGACAAATCCGTTGCGTCAGTGACAATTTCAATTGATGACACACCTGATTCGCTACTCCTTCTTTGACACCCCCTCTCTATTCGTTCCGTGTCAGTTGTATATGGATCAAATACAAAGCCTTCGTATTTGATCGCAGGGTCACTCCACGGAACACGTTTATACTGAAAAGGGGGAGAGACTACTTCCTCCTCTAGGTTTAATAATTTAGCTTCAGAAAACCGAAGGAAGTCAACTTTTCCAAACTTAATAGCTCCGACAATATCCCCGCAAACCTTACAGGCAAGGGCGCCATGCTTAATTACACCATCAGATGTGCGTGAGTGAGCGATAATATCCAGCGGAACCTTATGAACCGGGCAAGTTAAATATTTAATAAAATTATTCATAGAGAAATATTGTAGGTTATTAATCGTAGTTTATATACGCTTACAGCGAAGTTAAGTTTAATAAAAGCAAACACCAGATTAACTCCAATACACTACAAAATAAAATATATCCGCCATACCCAATATTTTGATAACCGTTATGAAAATAAAAATACTCCACTACACAGTCAAACTGCTAATATACTCTTAGCAAACCCTTTTGCAAATGCATCAATAGTGAAATTATCATTATAACGCTGATAACCTGCATTACCATATTTTTCGCGTAAAATCGGATCATCAACCAATAGTTGTACTGCATTCGAGATAGCCTCTGGATCATTAACCGAAACAAGAATTCCGGATTTACCATTAATAACCACCTCTGGAACCCCCCCCACATCGCAGCCAATACAAGGCTTTTTGTAGCGCATAGCCTCAACATAAATAAGACCAAAGCTCTCATAGCGGCTAGGCGCTACAAATACATCACAGTCCGCATAGGCTTTCTCAAGACTTTCATCATCGATAATCCCAGTAACTTCAACCCTATCAAACCACGCCTCACTAGAATACTTATTCGAGAACTCATCCCAATATGATAGCCCAATAAAACTTGGAATCGTATTATCTCCCACAAGTTTAAACTCAATATTTCTATTCCTCTTCAGCAATCCAGGTATAATCTCAAGTAACTCAATAATACCCTTCCGAACCTCAAAGCGACCGACAAAAAGGATTTGGACTCGCGATTTAATGCCTCGATCATCAAGCAACGCTAGATCTGGCGCTTTAATTCCAAACGGTTGAATGACAGTTTTTGCCTTATTTAGAGTTACATCGTAGAAATTTTCCACATCACGGTGTATCGCACGAGTACTAGCTAAAACTAGGTCAACTTCATCAAGCGCCCAATGTTCGGCTTCGATCATCTTTTGGATATGATTTTCAAAATAATGGGAATTCGATTTCCATTCAGGTTTACTCTCAAGCATCAATCCGTAGCTAGTGACAAGATACATACCAACACGATAGCGCTTAGAAGCAATAACCGCAGCGATATGCAAATCCCAAATGGTTCCGATAACCCATTCAACATTTCGATGTATCTGAACGCGATCGATTTCAGCAAGTACCTGTTCCGACATGGCCAAACTACTTTCTGGCATAAACGGTACTTCACTAGATACTCTATCAAAAGAACATGCGGCCAATCGATGAACCCAAACTCCATCCTCCATATCAACAGTATGAGGGCGATCTGGTTCTCCAAAGGTAATTACTGTTATTTCATGCCCGATAGCAGCAAGGTGCTTAGCGAGTTGATGCATGAATACAGCAATACCACCGCACGGCCGAGGGGGATATAAATCAGTAACAAATGCGATTTTCAATTGCCTCATCTGCGCAGGCATTAATCGACGAAACGGCAACCACGGCTGCGCAAATTGCTCAACAGAATTTTGGCAAATAAGCTTCCTCCACGGATGCGCAAAAGCATCCCTTACCCCCTCCTCCAACCCCTTATAAATTGAGAGCTTCAAGTCATTTGCTTCATCTGCAGTTAGACCACCGGTAGTTAATGCCCAATTAGTATTATTAATAAAATTATGTTTACTTCTATCTATATATTCAAAAACGCTTAATAGCGAATTGTATCCCGCGTTATTTCTTATGCAAAAATATGCCGTACTCCGGGCGATTGGCAACCAAGTTCGAGGGAGGCCTTTCTCGGACCTGATATGGCTTCTAGCATATTTATGGTGAACTTCAGCATCTTCAACAATTAATATCAAATAGCCGGCATCAACTAGCCGAGCCACGACATCAGTTTCATCCAAAAAATATTCATATTCAAGATCAAACCCACCAATTTCCAAAAGTGCATTTCGACGAAACGTAGAATTTACACCAATCATGCCGGGAAACTTATGCGATCCCGGTTTCACTTTTGGAACCAGTGAATGATCATCAATCAACACATCCGAATTACCATCCCGCTTAGATATAATATACTTTGTTTGAAACTCAACTCCAGTATGGTTTCTAACAAATCCTCCGACCGCCCCAACACCCACATCATCATATGCTGGCGCAATTTTATCAAGCCAATCGGGCTCTGGAATTCCATCATCATCAGTAAATGCAACTATTTCGCCCTGCGCAGCGAGAATGCCGATATTGCGAGACATGGAAAGATTAGCTTCAGGACACTGGAGAATTTTAAGTTTGCCTTGCCAATTCTTCTTGAGATAATCCATTGTACCGTCCGTGCTGGGGCCGTCCACGACAATTACTTCTAAGTCTGGATATCGCAACCTCTGCACAGCATCAAGAGCCTGCGGCAATGTATGAAGACGGTTATAAGTACTAATAACAAGTGAAATTTTCATTTTTTATAAAACCATATAGTTTATTTGCCGTGCGTTGCAACTATACTGGCCTGAACACCATCTAGCGCTGCTATGACTAAATCAAGTCTCTCTTCCAAAACACGCTGTCGATTTGGTAGTTTTTTTGCTTCATCAGTATTAACCAAATGCTTTAAAACAGAAACCTTACTATCACCCCGCTTAATATTATTATAAAAATATTCAAGACCATGCTGATCGGCCTCTCTTGCCAATATTGCAATATACGAAGCCTTCACGAACTCTTCACCTTCTAGTTTCATGATACTCTCAATACTCCAAGGCGCTCGCATTTTTGAACTCAAGTATATTTCGTCGACCTGCATACTGATCTGATCAAAACTAGAAAATAGACTTTGGATACGATTATCTTTATAAACATCATTATCCTCAGAAAGGTTCCTCCGCGACACTGAATCAACAAAGCCAATAGGAACTCGTGTTTGCAAGCCGGTATTTAACGACGCAAGTCTCACCAATTGATACTCCAATCGACGGCTTGCAGCAAAAAAATCAGCGATGGAATAATATATTCCAAATATCCAGTAAGCTCGTCTTTTTTCATGTTGTATTATTAATTTCAGACCTGGTATATCTTCAATGTCTGAAGTAAACTCATTTGACTTGGAGAGTTGCCAAATCAATTGAGACTTACGGCATCCGTTGCTTAGACGACCAAGATAATATTGCATTCCAGTATTATCCGGATCACGCTTTAGCAACAATTGATACAATGCCGTAACGAATTCTTCTCCATCAAGAAGAGCCAATCCATTTATATGATAAATTCTCTGCATCACCTTGCCACCATCCATTGTTATTTCAGATTTAGTATTTTGAAATATGGAATTTCCATACTTTTTCTTATGCCATTCTACTGCTCTCACTTCACCTGTTTTCAAATCGGTTTTAATATTGCTTTGTGATTCCCTTGACATATCAAACCGCCCTCCCCCTCCTGTTGGCAAAACCAATTTCTCTGCTGAGCACTGATTACAAAAAGGCTCCTTATCGCCAAAGATATGCGTTAAACGCCACCATCTACTTCGACGCATATTTGTGATAGCCGAACGAGCAAACATTAACTTAAGTCTCAGCCGAGATAACTGTATTGACTTCAAATTTAAGTCGATCTGAGCATTACAAAGCTGTTTCGTTAATGTACGCTCACGATGCAACAAATCTGCGTCAACTAGCTCTTTTGCCTTCCGAACTGCGGCCAACTCGGCTTGCAATTGCCGCTCCTGATCTGCTTGTTGTCGACTTTGTGCCTCCATCGCCAAATGCGCTTCATTTCGTGCTGTTGCTAAGTCTTTTGCAAAGGCGCGCTCACGATCCAACAAATCTGCCTCAACTAGCTCTTTTGCCTTCCGGGCTGCGGCCAACTCGGCTTGCAATTGCCGCTCTTGATCTGCTTGTTGTCGACTTTGTGCCTCCATCGCCAAATGCGCTTCATTTCGTGCTGTTGCTAAGTCTTTTGCAAAGGCGCGCTCACGATCCAACAAATCTGCCTCAACTAGCTCCTTTGCCTTCCGAATTGCCGCCAACTCGGCTTGCAATTGCCGCTCCTGATCCGCTTGTTGTCGACTTTGTGCCTCCATCGCCAAATGCGCTTCATTTCGTACTGTTGCTAAGTCTTTTGCAAAGGCGCGCTCACGATCAATCAGCTCCATCCACTGTGATTGACTCTCTGAGCGTGCTCTTTCTAAGGTACGGGTGGCTAGTACCAATAGCGCACGCTCACGTTTGGATGACTCTGTTTGCTGGGCTGAAGCTCGTACACGAGTATTTTCCAACTGGCACTCGACTGCGAGTTTTTGGTGATTCAATTCCGCCAGCTCTCTATTATTAGCCATCACAATGCGACTAGTATGTGATGTTGCGGAACCACTCAGCTGAAAGCCGTCAAAGACATTCGGCGGTCGATCAAAATGCGGCAATAGATCCAGATGCTTTTCACTTAGGTAATACCTGTTAAGGCCATCGCGGTAGACAAGCCTGTAGGCACGCTTTAGTAACAGATATTCCCACTTCTCAAATGTCTCAATCGGCGAATTTGGGTATGTTGCTTCAACAACGACAACCCAAGGATGACGTGGCGACAATTCCCAACCGGCAAGTACTTCTCTCTCAAACCCCTCTACGTCTATTTTTAGCCAATGAATGTCTTCTCCAGGAGCAAGAGCGAGTAGATCATCCAGTGTCACCGAAGTAACCAAGGTTTCCACTACTTTACAACCCAAGCTATGTAGATGCTCTTCAGCTATATCCTTACACGCCGTGGACAACCCGCCACCAGGGATTTCATAAAATTGAAGAACGCCCGGCCTTTCTGCGACAAGTGCCTGAACCACAATCTCATCAGAGCGATCGGCTCTTAAGCGATTTGCGAATTCAGCTGTTGGCTCGACATGGATGCCACGCCATCCCTGTTCATAGAAGGCTTTGCTTACGGAATCGACTATTGGATCCTGAGCCCCAATATCGATGTAGTTACCTTTCTCGACATGCCCAAGCGCGCGCCAAAGAATCACATCTTCAAAGTTCTGTGCGTAAGAAATGATGCCCATTATGCAAACTCTCCATACCGTTCAGCCGAATAGGAATCAGGCAACAACTGGCCGAGCAGGCTGTTCAAACTGGCTCGCCAGGTGGGAAGTAGAATTCGCTCGACGCTCCGCTCAAGCTTGCCAAGCTTGTTGGCATCGTCGAACCAAAGTTCGACAGCTGCGCCAATGGTTTCAGTATTGGCATCTGCTGCGAAGTAGCTGACCAATGGTGTGTGAAATTGACGAAAAACGGCCAAATCGCGTGCGAGTACCGATTTGCCTTGGCCAAGCGCCTCCAGTAGCGGCAGGCCGTAACCTTCGGCAAATGAGGCGGCAATAACGCCCGTGCAATTTTCGTAGAGCGCATTCAGCGCTTCGTCACTGGCATTATCAAACCAGAAGAGCCGGTCGTTGAGATACGGGTTTGCCGTGATTCTGCGTTGCAGACCATCCGTCATCCAGCCGGGTCTGCCGACAATAACGAGCTTATGGGAGCGGCCCTTGGCCCAGAGATGTTCGAAGGCATTGAGCATTTCCCCGTAGCCCTTGCGCGGTTCAACGGTGCCGACCATCAGCGCGGCCTTGCCTTGCATAATCAAGTTCAACGTGCCAGAAAAGCCCTCTGGCAGCCCGGCACTGGGCTTACTCGCCTTGATATCAGCCCCCATCGGAAAAACATTGGCCGGAATGGCTCCCGGTTGCAGGCCATATCGGCTTTGCATGAGGTTTTCGAAATCCTGTTTGACGGGCGGCGAAATGCAGAAGACCTGGTCTGCCAGAATGGCAACGGATTTGATCCAACGGCGAAAGGCACGAACCAGTTTGGCTGAGAACCACTGGGGGAATTGCAACGGTAGAAGGTCGTAGATCACAAAAGCGAGTTTTAGCCCGCGAGACTTCCATGCTGCCATCTGTTTTTGGTGGCGGGGAATAATGTGCGCCGAGAGATCGAGACCCAAAAAAACATCGCCGGCCTGTGGTTCAATTTTTGGGCATTTTTCCAGGTTGACCGTAGGAATCTGCCAGGGAACGGCACGATAGGGCTGCCGAGGTGTCGCCGCCACCGGCTGGATGCGCCAACCGGCTATCGACGAGACCTGCAGTTCCGCGAGCAGTGCGCGAACAACGCGTTGGATTCCGCTGCCGGCATCCCGCCGGCTGATGACGGATATATCAACCCATAGAGTCGATTCGGACGGGTTTGAGCCACCCCTGACTGGCTGGATGGCGTTTCGTGCCTTGGCTACCGAATGGCGCTCGATCACAGCCGGAATATGAGGTAGTTTTTTCAGGCTTTCCAGCCACGCAAGGAGCATTAGTTCGTTGCCTTTTGATACCAGGCGTAGGCACTATCGATATCGGAAAACTCATGCAACTTGCCTTGATGCAACACATAGGCTTTCGTACAGTGCTCGCGAATGTTGTGGGTTTCGTGCGAAACGATGATGAAGCCGCGGTCACTGCGCTTTTCAAATAGCTCGTGCTGACACTTGGCGTGAAAGCGCGCGTCGCCTACTGAAATAATTTCATCGATCAAAAAGCAGTCAAATTCAACCGCCATCGAAATGGCAAAGGCCAGACGGGCACGCATGCCGGACGAATAGGTTTTGACCGGCTCCCGCAGGTATTTTCCGAGTTCGGAAAACTCCTGCACATAGGGGACTTTGTCTTCGTGTGTCACCCCGTAAATCCGGCAGATGAACTTGAGGTTGTCCAAGCCAGTCAGGCTGCCCTGAAAGGCACCGCCAAATGCCAGCGGCCAGGAAAGACTCATGCCGCGCTTGATACTGCCGGATGTAGGCCGTTCGGCGCCACTCAGGATTCGGATCAGCGTGGACTTACCGGCCCCATTGCGACCGAGAATGCCAATTTTCTCCCCGGGTTGTATCCTGAAATTGAGGTTATCGAGGACAGTATTGTGCCCCCCACGCATGGGGTACACCTTGGTCAGATTGCAAACCTCGATCATTCCGGCGTCACCAGACGGCTGGCAACACGCTCTTGTGCCAAACCGAGTACCGTCAGAGTTAGGCAGCACGCAGCCATGTAGCCAAGGTCGTGATGCGTCTTGACAGCATCCCCGAAATAGCCTTCTCGAAGGTATTCGACGCCATGGACCATGGGCAACCACAGCACTGCGTTTTGGGCTGCGGTCGGCAACCAGTCGACCATATAGGCAGCCCCGGATAGCGGAAACATGAGATAAGCAGCGGGATGCCAGAATTTTTCGATTAATTCACTACGGCACGACAACGCACCTAAAAATATGGCAAGCGAGAAACCAAACCAGATAAGCATAAACCACCCAATCAGAATCTTCAGCACGTCATGGGGCATATTCATCCATCCCATGGCGGTTGCAACAGCCGCCAACGTCAGGAAGGAGATGGATGCCCCAAGCGCCTCGAGCAACAACCGAGACAGGAAGATATCGATCACTTTTACATTGCGGTGGTACATAAGGGACAAATTGGGCTCAATTGCATGCACTGTTCGAGCGGGCATATTGCGCCAGAGAAGCACCGACGAATACCCGGTAATCGCAAAGGCGACTATCGGGATAGGCGAGTTATGGTGCATATCCGCCAGTGACCAGAGAATGGTGATGCCGATGGTGAAAAGCATCGGTTCGGCAAACAGCCACATGAAACCAATGTTGTGCCGGCCGTAGCGGGTAATAACCTCCCGTAGCAGCAACGCGCCGACCACCCGGCACTGAACGCGAAACGCCTTAAGTGTCTCGTTCATACCTTAATCGAGATGTTCCCGCATACCGGCAAAAAGCATTGTCAACACGGCAAACATAACCAAACCAACCGCCAGTGTAGAAATGATGCCCCGCAAGCGGCGTGGCTCCATGGCCTGATCCGGTATATTTGGCGTGACAATACGCTCAAGATAAAGCTGCTTTCGCTGGGCGTCGTTCTTGGCCAGTTCAAGGGTACTCATCGCGCTGGCCAACATTTTGTCGGAAAACTCCTTTTCCAACGCGAGCCGCTGGAACTCTGCTGCCTTGCCGGCAAGGGAGCGTTCACCGCCTGTAACTCGCTTGGTTTCTGCTTCAATCTCCGCTTCAAGAAGCCCAACTCGCTGACGCAAAACAGGGAGTTGAGGATTGTCTTTGGCGAGTTTCTCGAGTTGCATGACTTGCGTTTTGGTCGCAATCAATTCGTCCTGCAACTTCGCTACTTGTTGCAGCGGGATGGTTGATTGCTTTTCCGGGTCGATTACACCTTTGGCGCTTCGATACTGAGATAAGGCGAGTGCAGCTGCTTTAGCCTTGACCTGGGCATCTGTTACTTCATCAGCGGCGAAGCGGACCATGTCCTGACGTCCCCGCTCGTTCAGCTTATTGACAAGGCTTTCAGCCAGCTCGACCAAGCGCTGATTGATGCTTTGTGCTCCTTCAGCAGTAAAGGCCCGAACAGTCAAGGTAGTGATGGAGGAGGTTGAGTCAAGTTGGACATTGACCTTTTTCTGGTAGTACTGATGAAAGGCCTCCAGGCTGTCATCCCAATCCGTACCTGCGAAGCGGCTGAATAAATCGATACTGGATGAGGAATATGCATCCTTGATCTTGAGCTCATCGTTAAGCGCCTTCAGGGCATCCCGAGACAACACGTAGTCCTGAACCGTGTATGAATCGTCCTGCGCCTTAGAGAAGCCGGCCCCCTTCAAAATAAGGCCCAAGGGTGAGGTTGATTGCCGCTCGGGGCTGCGTACGACGAAACGGGACTCGGAGATATATACATCCGATGCGATCAACCCAAAATATAGAATTGCCAACGCTGTCGGGATAATCGTGGTGACCAGCAGCAGCTTGTTCTGAAACAGCGTGGTTACATATTTCAATTTCATGCTCTTTCGTAGTTATTCCGAGGAAGAAGGCAAAAACATACCAAGCTTTGTCATATCCGATGACCATTTAGCATCTATAAAACAGAAGTGCTTGAAAACGAATAAAAATAGCGAAACATTATTGCTGCAAACAAAATGCAGCGAGCGCAGTATCAATTTGCGCATTGCTATGCATATAACTAATAAAGAAACGCAAGCGCGCAGCACGTTCCTCCACAGCCGGATGAATGATCGGCTGGACATTGACTCCCTGCTCGAACATGTACTGCGAGAGCTTGGTGGCCTTTAGCGAACTGCCGATGATCGCAGGAATGATTGCGTAGCCTTGTGACAGACCTATATCAACCCCTTTCCTGGCAGCTTGTTCCAGAAAATACGCACCCCGGGCACGTATACCGGCGACACGCTCAGGTTCATCCAACATGATGCGTATGGAGGCAAGCGATGCAGCAGCCATGTGAGGGGCAATGCCGACGCTGTACACAAACCCGGGAGCAGCATATTTGAGATATTCAACGAGCGCTTTTTCCCCTGCAATGTACCCACCACAGCCAGCAAACGCCTTGCTCAAGGTCCCCATCCAGATATCGACTGCACTGCCAGGCAAACCAAAGTGCTCACGTATTCCCCGCCCCGTTTCACCAAGAACACCGAGCGAATGAGCCTCGTCCACCATCAGAAACGCTTTATAGCGATTCTTGATATCGACAAAATGCGGCAGGTCAGGGATATCGCCATCCATGCTGTAGAGGCCTTCGATTACGATCAAGGTGCGTTCGAAGTTGCCGCGTAACTCAGTCAGAATGCTTTCCAGCGATTCCGGATTGTTGTGATTAAACGCCCGGCGGGTTGCACCGGAAAGTCTGATGCCTTCGAAGACGCTGTTATGAATCAGGCTGTCGTGGACGATCAGGTCCTTCGGGCCAAACAGGGTCGAGATCGTCGTGACATTGGTAGCATGGCCGCTGACGAAAACGACGCAATCCTCAACTTCATAGAGATCGGCAATGGTTTCTTCCAGCTCGCGCTGGATGGGGCGCTCGCCAGCGACCAGACGACTGGCGGAGGCTGAGGTGCCGTAGCGGTCGATTGCGTCCTTGGCGGCCTGATTGACTCGCGGATCACCGGATAGTCCGAGATAGTTATAACTGGAAAAATTGATATAGCTCTTGCCGCCGATTATTGTCGTGGCACCCGCTACGCCTTCGTGGGTTTTGAAGTAGGGGTTTTCTATACCCAACTTACGTGCAGCGGCCTGTGGAAGTGCAACCTTCTCGTAACCGGGAAATTTGTCGAAACGACAAAATTTATCGGGAATTTGGGCAAAATTTCCGGTTGACCGTAGCAATGTTGCCGCGGCATCTGGTTGGCTGTCGCGCCGGGCCAAAAATCGCTTGACCAACTGTTCCTTGGCATTCCCGACGAGTCCGAAGTTTTGTTTACTCATGAGCCCGCCTACCTTTTTTCAATTTCTGCAACAGCGGCATCAACGACTTCGCGCGAAACCAACTCACCATGTTGGACCGCCATGCCCAACGCCATTGTCGCGAGATCACTATTATCTTCCAACGATCCGTCGGCAGAAGCCAGACGTTCCATAATACGGGCAGTTACCCTCTCCACGGTAGGGCCCTCGTTAAGCATCATCGCCGGCACCTGGATGCCAAAGCGTTTTTCCAAACCCAGCGCTAGCTCGACGCCCATCAGCGAATCAAGGCCAAGGTCGTGCAGGGAACGTGCCGGATCGATACGTTCAGCACTGACAGCGAGAACCTGTGCCACTTCCTGCGTGACCAGCAGAGTTACCAAAGCTTGCACTTCTGCCGGCGATTTGCCTTCGATCAATGCACGAAAATCGTCGAGGTTTTCAGCCCCGCCAGCCACATCATCGCCATGATGGCGCAGGCTGGTGAAACGCGGTCCTTGTGCCGACGGCAGCAGGCGAGCCAAGGCAGAAAACTGAAAGTCGCCAATCGCCACATTCGGCTGCGGTGCCGCCAGCGCACGACCCAGCATGCGTAGCGCCCCCTTGGCGCTCAACGGCTCGGCGCCGAGTCGGCTAGCCAAACTATCTTTGACCGCCTGATTTCGCGTCAGGTAACCGGCGTCGCCAATAGGCCCCCAACCGATGCAGGTCACGGGCATGCCAAGAGTGCGACGCAACACGGCAAGACCTTCAAGCCAAGCATTCCCGGCCACGTAGCTGGCCTGACCAGGGTTGCCAATGTAGGTCGTCACCGACGAATAGAGCATGAAATGATCAAGCTGCATTGCACTGGTCAACTCGTGAAGGTTCCAGGCTCCCTTGATTTTTGGTTCCAGAACACGGAAGACCCGCTCGGCATCAAGGTTGTTTATCAACGCGTCGTCAATGACCATGGCAGCATGGAAGATGCCCTTGAGCGGCAGCATATCTTCATGGCAAAGCACCTTGGCAAGAGATTCCCGATCAGTAACGTCGCAGGCCAAAACTGTAACTTTGGCACCCAGTTCCTCAATGCTGGCAACGGCCTCTTCAACACCGGGTGTGGCGGCGCCGCGACGACTGAGCAGGACAAGTTGCCCGGCGCCGTTACTGGCTAGCCATCGGGCTGTTTCCAAACCGAAACCGGAAATGCCACCAGTGACCAAATACGCGCTCTTTCTGTCAAAGCGGATTTCCTGCCGTTGCGGCACCTGCGAACGTGGCGTGATGACGGCGCCATCGAAGCTGACCACGACCTTGCCGATCTGTCGCGCCTGCTGCATGTAGCGGAAGGCATCAACCACCTGCTCTGCCCGAAATGCGCGGACAGGCAACGGCGTCAGCACACCGCTACGGAATAGCGCCATGACTTCACGGAATATGCGGCCAGCCAGATCTGGCCGGGCGATCAGTAACTGGTCGGCATCAATGCCGAAATAGCTAATATTGTCCTTGAACGGACGCAGACCAATCGGCGTATTTTCAAAGAAATCGCGCTTGCCGAGTTCGAGGAAGCGGCCGAAGGGGCGCAGCACCTGCAGGTTGCGGCGTATCGCTTCACCGGCCAGCGAATTGAGCACGACATCGACGCCTTCGCCTGCGGTGGCGGTGAGTATCTGGTCGGCATAGGCCAGGCTACGCGAATCGAAGACGTGGTCGGCGCCAAGTAGCGCGACAAATTCGCGCTTTTCGTCGCTGCCGGCCGTGGCGAAGACCTCAGCACCAAGGTGGCGGGCCAGTTGAACGGCGGCTATGCCGACCCCGCCGGCCGCGCCGTGGATCAGTATCCGCTCGCCCGGTTGCAGGTTGGCAAGCTGCTTCAGGGCGTAATAGACGGTGAAGAAGACAGTCGGCACGGTCGCAGCCGCCTCGAAGGACCAGGCTTCCGGCTTCGGCGCGAGCGCGTTGGCGCGGGTCACGACATGGCTGGCAAAACAGGCCGCACCGAAGCCCATGACCGCATCGCCAGGCGCATATTCGTCGACCCGATGGCCGACACGGCTGACCACGCCAGAAAACTCCAGTCCCAGACTGGCGCCGGCAAAGCCGTGTTCGACCGCCTCATCGGGCAGCAGGCCCATGACATACATGACGTCGCGGAAATTCAGACCGGTAGCGACCGGGCGGACTTCGATCTCGTCCGCCGCCAGTTCGCGCTCTGGCTGCTCCAGCCACAACAGATTGCGCAGTTGCCCCGGCACGCGGAAATCGAGGCGATAGCGCTTGCCGCCCTGCCCTTGCCCGGCCGTAACCTGGAGCACGGTCCGCTGCATGCGCAGGACATGGCGAGCGGCAGCGTCCAGGACAACCTCGCTCTCGCCATCTGGATAAAGCAGTTCATCGACCAGCAGTTCAGCCAAAGCCGATGCCGAGCCCGGCTTCGGCAGGTCGATCAATTCGCAGGCCAAGCCAGGATATTCGTTCATCACCACGCGGCCGAAACCCCACAATGCGGCATGGGCCGGGTTGCAGGATTTGGCCTCGACGATGCCATCGACTGGCGCACCACCCCGGGTAATAAAGCCGAGTCTCGGCATCTGCGCCCCGGCGCTCAAGCCCTGAACGAGGTTCAGGGCATCGACCAGCAGCGTCATGTCGTCCGGCCCATAATCGCCGGCAATGAGCAGTACATGGTCGATGGAGCCGTCCAACTCCTTTTGCAGACGGCCCAGCAAGGCCACCGCCGATTCCCGGCAGCGCAGTTCTGCGCCGTATTCGATACCCACGGCAACCTGGCCGCGCGGCACCATGATCTGCTGCAGGGACAGGGCGATCCCGGCGGCCACTGCATCACCGGCCAGCAGCAGCCAGCGAGCGGCTTCCGGCAAGCTTTCGGCCTGCGCCGCTTCGCCACATTTGGCTAGCAACAGGTAAGCACCCACCTGACTACTCTCGCCGGCCGGTTCGCGGCAAATTTCGATGTCGTCGAAACCCAATGCAGCCAGTTCGGCTTGCCAGGTCTGCGGCGCCGCCAGTTGCTTGCCGCCCCAGACCAGATCGGTCGCTAGGTCGGCGTAGCGCTCGGCCAGCACCAGCAGACCGCCGCTAGCCAGACTGGCCCGGCCCCAAGCCAGCATGGTGCGGGGATCGGCCATCCCGTTCAGGGCATGGCGGAAAATCACGACATCGTAGCGGGCCGGCAGGCTGGTCTTGGCCTTGAGTATCGGCGGCCATGTTTCCAGCTCGGCAACGGTGATCCACTCATCGTCCTGATACTCGTGACGCAGATGGTCACAGGCTTCAGGATCACCATGGGCAAGCACATAGTCGACCGCCGTAGTGGCGATGCGTTGGCTGAGTTGCCGTGGGACTTCGCTGAGACCAGCGGAAATTTCGAGAATGCGCAGGCGGCGGTTCGCCGGCAGGTGCCTGGCCAGCGCTTCGAGCAGTTGCTCTACGGCGAAACGGTTACCGCGATAACTGATCGAGTCATCGAACAGGGTTTCCAGTTGATGGCTACGCCGCATATCAGCCGCCATCCTGACGGGGTCGAGTTGGCCAGCCAACAGCGCGATCAGCGCTCTGCCCATGCGCCCGACCAGGACCAGTTCGGGCATCCCATCAGGATATTCAGCGAGCAGGGTCCGCCAGATTTCGGCCGCCGATGGCATGTCGCTGTCAGCCAGCTGCCAGCCATTTGCGCCTCGGGCAAGCCAGGCCTGCTCGACCAGCAGATCCCGCACCCAGTGCAGCAAGTGGCGATAGTCGTCGTTGGCAGTGGCGCCGTCGTCAAGCCAGCCTTGCGCGGTTTCCGGCTGGGCGACCAGCATCGCCTGCATGGCGTCATAGGCGAAGGCACAGACCAGAGCGTCGAATAACGGCTGAGCCTCGTCGAAATAGGCAATGCGCTTAAGTTCGCCTTCCTCGTTGATGAACCATTCCTTGATCTGCTGCGCCAGCACACGCACGGCCGGCAAATCGCTGCGGCTACTGGCCTGCGTCCCGGGCTGGATGACCGGCACGATTTCCCAGCAGGCCGGATCGGTTTGCCGTTCTTGACGCAGCGAGGCGGCCCGGAAACGGCAGCCGGTCAAAATGGCCACTGTTTCGCCGTCGACCGTGAGCAGTTCGAATTCGGCGAGAACCGATCGCAGGCTGCGGCGCAGGATGCGAGTGCGAAAGCGGGCAATCGGCGCCTGGCGCAGCAGGCGCAAGCGGCCGATCTTGACTGGCAGCAACGGCAGGCCGACGCCGGCTTCGATTTCGCTGCGGAAAAAATCGAGCAACGACTGGAAGCAAACGTCGACGATGGCAGGGTGAAGCAGCCACGCCTCGGCATCCAGGCCGAGATCGACGCGCGAGGCGAAGCGACCTTCGAGCGTATCGCCAGCCACATGGGCTTTGGCCATGCCTTGGAAAACCGGGCCGTAGTCGAGACCGAGCGCATGCGCCAGGCAGTAATGGGTCTCGTGATCGAGCGTTTCGCCGGTTTCGGCCGGCGACGTGGCGCTCTCGACATAGCCGCTGACGGCGCCAAGCAGGCGGCCGGAAGCGTTGAGCACCCACTCGTCGTCACTCAGGCGCTGACGGCTACGAATCTGGAAACCGCCGTCGCGTGGATTGAAGTCGAGACGGATGCTGCGGCCATGTTCCCCGTCGAAGACCACCGGCGCAACGATGTCGAGCTCTTCGAGTTCCTGCGTCTCACCACCGAACGATTCACGGGCGGCAGCCAGCGCCATCTCGATATAGGCAGCGCCGGGCAGTACGACCGCCCCGCCGACACAGTGGTCGGCCAGCCACGGTTGTGTCCGCGGATCGAGGATGTTCTCCCAGCCCGCGACGGCATCCTTGAGCGGCCAACCAAGCAAGGGATGGATGCGCTGACGTTCGATCAGGCGATAGCCTTCACTGGTTGCCGGCAGCCAGTGGCGCTCGCGCTGCCAAGGGTAGGACGGCAGGTCGACGAAGCGACCGACGGCTGGGAAATACCCCTTCAAGGTATCGCGCACGGCCAGAAGATGCAGGCGTAGCACCAGTTCCTGAAGGCAGTCGATACCGTCGTCGTTTTTGCGCAGTGAGGACAGTATTCGGCCCTTGGCCTCGCCAGCCACCAGACATTCCTTCAGGTACCGCTGGAGGATGGCGTGCGGCGAGATTTCGACAAAGGTCCGGCAACCGAGTCCGATCAGCCGGTCGATCGCCGGCGCGAACAGCACCGGCTGGCGGACGTTATCCCACCAGTAGCCGGCATCGAGCGAGCCGTCAAAAACCTCGCCGGTGACCGTGGACACGAAGGTTGCGGTACGCGGATGGTGCGGCGCAAAGCCAGCCAGCGACAGGGCCAGCGATTCCTCGACCGGATCCATGCAACGGCTGTGGAAGGCGTAGTCGAGATCGAGCAGGCGGAAGACGATACCGCGCACCTTGGCGATGGCGGCCAGGGCTTCGAGTTGCTCCAGCGGCCCGGACAGGGTCAGGTTGCCGGGACTGTTGATGCCGGCGATTTCCAGATCCGGCCATAGCCCTTCGGCAAGCAGGATGCGCATATCAGCTTCCGGCATGCTGACGGCGGCCATACGGCCGGCACCGCGGGTCAGGCCCTGAGCGGCACTGCGGCTACATATGATGCTCACCGCTTCATCCAGCGTCAGTGCGCCAGCTGCCCAGGCGGCGGCGACTTCGCCGACGCTGTGGCCGGCCACAGCGTCGGGGACGATGCCCTGCTCGCGCAACGCTACGGTCAACGCTACCTGAAGGACGAAAAGCAGCGGCTGCGCGACGGTGGTGTCAGCCATGCGCGATACAGCGGTATCAGCCTGCAATTCGGCAATAACCGAGAACCCCGCCTGCCCCGCGATGCGCTGGTCAAGGTCTTCGATGACGCTACGGAAAGCATCTGATTCGGCGAGCAGCAACTGCCCCATACCGACCCACTGGGCGCCGTTGCCGGCGTAGATGAAGGCCAGCTTGCCGGCGTCAAGCGGTGCTTCGTCGACGATCAGGCCGGCCGGCTGATCACCGGCGGCAAAGCGCTGCAATTGCTCGCTTAGCGCGCCCGGGGAATCAGGGGCAAGGATCAGGCGCTTGTCGAGGCGTTCGCGGCGATAGGCGGCGGCATAAGCCAGATCGTAGTAATCGGGAGCCGCCGACGCCACCAGCAATTCGGCATAGCGCCCGGCCAGTTCGCGCAAGGCCGTCTCGCTGCGCGCCGAAAGGAGCAGTGGCGGCAGGGTGGCACCGGCAGCAAGGCTGTTGGCTACGGTCGACGCCGGAAATTCCTGCAAAAGCACATGGGCGTTGGCGCCACCGAAACCGAAGGAATTGACGCCAACGATGCGGGGCCGCTCAGCGCCGTCGGTCAACGGCAGGAACTCGGAAACCGGCAGCAGGTTCCAGTTGGCGAAATCGATTTTCGGGTTCGGCGTACCGAGATGTATCGACGGCGGCACTGCCCGGTACTTGAGGACGAGCAATGCCTTGACCAGACCGGCCATGCCGGAAGCCGGTTCGAGGTGCCCCAGGTTGGTCTTGACTGAGCCAATCGGCAAGGGACGCGACGCCGGACGCGCCTGGCCGTAAACAGCGCCGATAGCGGCCGTCTCGATCGGATCGCCAATCGCAGTGCCGGTGCCGTGCGCTTCAAGGTAATCGACATCCTCGGCGGCAATACCGGCGCGGGCCAGCACCGAACGCATCAACTCAATTTGCCCCTCGCCGCTCGGGATGGTCAGGCCGGTCTTACGCCCGCCGTCGGCATTGGCTCCGGAAGCGAGGATCACCGCATGGATGCGGTCACCATCGGCCTGCGCCTTGGCCAGCGGCTTGAGCAACATGACCGCCCCCCCCTCGGCCCGAACATAACCATCGCCCGCAGCATCGAAAGTGCGGCAGCGCCCCCCCGCCGACAGCATAGAGGCCTTGGAAAAGCCGATGAAGGGGTACGGGTGGGTCAGCATGTTTACGCCGCCGACCATGGCCATCGACGCATCGCCGGTACGCAAGGCGTTGCATGCCTGGTGCAGCGCGACCAACGATGACGAGCAGGCGGTGTCGATGGCCATCGACGGGCCGTGCAGGTCGAACACATAGGACAGGCGATTGGCGGCAATACTCAGCGTGTTGCCGGTCATTGTGTGGGCAGACATACTGGACAGGTCGTCGAGCCCACGAATGCCATAGTCCAGGCCGGATATACCAACATAGACGGCGCAGTCGCTACCAGCCAGACGCGATGGCGGCAAGCCACCGTTTTCCATCGCCTCCCAGGCCAGTTCAAGCAACAGGCGCTGCTGCGGGTCCAGCCATGCCGCTTCACGTGGCGAAATGCCGAAGAAATCGGCGTCGAACTGATCGATACGGGATAGCACCCCAGCCGAGAAAGTCACGCTACGGCCAGCCTCGCTGCGCTTCGGGTGCTGTAGCTCGTCGGTAGCCCAACGCGCCGGATCAACCTGAGTGACTAGATCCGCGCCATTGAGCAGAGCCCGCCAAAAATCCTTCTCGTCTTCCAGATCGCCAGGAAAACGGAAGGCAACACCTACGATTGCAATAGGTTCAACTTCGAAGGAGTTTGCTTTATTTGCCAAAATATATCAAAAATGGTACATAAAAAAGCAAAGTACCAAAAAAAATTAAATTTAATAATGAATTTTATCACCCCCCCCTCACGCGACAAATACCACCAAAGCCATAAAATCAAAGCTAATGCCGATTTAACAGGTCACTCAAAAACACAATGATGCGTTCGGCGATTCATAGCTGACGATGAGTAAATATCCGGGATATTCCCCGTGTGGCGCCTCGAAACTGGATTTCGGCCAGTTATTTAGACTCATTCGGCCCTGCTGCCTGCCTTTTCGCACACAGCGGGCGGATTTCGCCCTATGTCGCAATGTCTTCCGTGATAAGCCGCTCCCTGCTCTCCGTGAAGCAGGTCACCGCCCAAATACCTTCATCTGTCGACAGGCCAACAAGCCAGCCGTACGGCAGGTTGAACTCAATGTGCGGCACTGGTTGGCGCTCAGAGCGAATGGAGAACAGTATCTGAATAAAACTGGCTCGCAACAGACAAATCCCCGGACGGCCGGTGTGCCAGTACAGCGTCACAAACAGGCCGTTCATCGAACTGATGAATGCCATCAACCAGCGCACGCAATTAACGCAACGGATGATTGATCGGTATCCGTTCTTCCAGAATTCGGTAGCTGAACATCGTGTGTTGGTTCGTATCCGCCGTTCTCATTTTCTTCAATCTCAAGCTCACAATGCTGATTCGACGGATTCGTCCCCGGTAGCCGTGGCGCCATCGTTTCCACGCTCGCCCTGCCCATCATCCCGCGCTGGAGCTATCGTCCGCTGGAAACCTGAGCCAGCAAAGCCTCGACCCGACTAAACAAGTTCCGGGAAGAGCACGTCGGTAAAACCGAAACGTGCGAAATCGCGCATTCGTGACGGAAACAGCCGGCCGATCAGGTGATCGCACTCGTGCTGGACGACCCGGGCATGGAAGCCGTCGACCGTGCGGTCGACCGGATTCCCGTCCGGGTCAAAGCCCTGGTAGCGGATGCGCGAGTAACGCGGCACCTCGCCACGCAGACCTGGGACGGACAGGCAACCCTCCCAGCCCAGCACCTCATCGTCTCCGAGCGGCGTGATGACCGGGTTGATCAGGATGGTCTGCGGCACCGAGCCGACCTCCGGGTAGCGCTCGCTCTTGTCGAAGCCGAAAATCACCAGTTGCAGGCCAACGCCGATCTGCGGGGCGGCGAGGCCGACGCCGCCGGCGGCAGCCATGGTGTCGAACATGTCGGCTATCAGGTGCTTGAGTTCGTCCGTCCCGAATTCGCTGACGGGTTCAGCTACCTTGAACAACAGCGGTTCGCCCATGCGCAGTATTTGTCTGACAGCCATCGTGATTTGTTCCTGAAAGTCGCTTCAGCCAATGACACCACAGTTTGCCGGCACCGACAAACGCCGCTTATGCCGGCAACTGCATAGATCAAAATATAATAAGCATTTAAGAATTCATTCTTTTTGATTGTTAGGCAACTCCCTAAACTAGCCACATTGATCTTCTCTTGCGGAGTTTCCCCATGTTCAAATTTGGCCTGTTTTTCGGGTTGACCGTAGCAATCGGCCTGGGCAGCGCTTTTGGCCAGACCACCCTGCTCAACGTCTCCTATGACCCGACACGCGAGCTGTACAAGGACTTCAACGCCGCCTTCAACAAGCACTGGCAGGAAAAGACCGGTCAGTCCGTGCAGGTCCGCCAGTCGCACGGCGGTTCCGGCAAGCAGGCCCGCTCGGTGGCTGATGGCCTCGAAGCCGATGTCGTGACGCTGGCCCTCGGTTACGACATCGATGCCCTGGCCGAACGCAAGCTGATTCCGGCCGACTGGCAGAAGCGTTTCCCGAACAATTCCTCGCCCTACACCTCGACCATCGTTTTCCTCGTCCGCAAGGGCAACCCGAAGGCGATCAAGGATTGGGGCGATCTGGCCAAGCCGGGTATCGCTGTCATCACGCCGAATCCGAAGACTTCCGGCGGCGCCCGCTGGAACTATCTGGCGGCCTGGGCCTGGGCACTCAAGCAGCCGGGCGGCAATGAGCAGAAGGCCAAGGAACTGGTCACGGCCATTTTCAAGAACGTGCCGGTGCTCGACTCCGGGGCGCGCGGTTCGACCACCACCTTTGTTGAACGCGGCATCGGCGACGTGCTGATCGCCTGGGAAAACGAAGCCATCCTGGCCGTCAATGAACTGGGCAAGGACAAGTTCGAGATCGTCGCCCCCAGCCTGTCCATCCTTGCCGAGCCGCCAGTGGCCGTGGTCGACAAGGTGGTCGAGAAGCGTGGCACTCGGCTGACGGCGCAGGCTTATCTGGATTACCTGTATTCGGAGGAAGGCCAGAATATCGCCGCCCGGCACTACTACCGCCCGAGCAATGCCAAGGTCGCCGCCAAGTACGCGGCGAGCTTCCCGAAGATGAAGCTGGTGACTATCGATGACAGCTTCGGCGGCTGGCAGAAAGCGCAGAAAACTCACTTCGCCGATGGCGGCACCTTCGATCAGATCTATTTGAAAAAATAACATGGCCAACAACTGGAGCGAAAAGGAAATAGAGCTAACCGCCCACTGCTTCAAGGCGGTCGCTCATCCGCTCAGGCTGGCCATCGTCTGCCTGCTGGCGCAAGGCGAACGGACTGTCGGAGACATCTGCAGCGAAATGGGTACGACGCAGCCCAACATCTCGCAGCACCTCACCCAACTCCACAACCAGCACCTGCTCAAATCGCGCAAGGACGCCAACCGCGTTTACTACGCCATCGCCGACCAGCGGCTGAGTGTGATCATCGGCATGTTGCAGGAAATCTACTGCAACTGAGGCCATTGCCTGTTTGTTAGGCAAACGATGTAAAAGGTATCTGCAACAGCGCCTTAGGACATCAACCCCGTACCTGCCCCCAAGCTTATCCACAGGAAATGGGGATAAGCCCGCCCCCCCCCACCCCGACCGCCGGGAACCCGCATGACTCAAGACTTTCCGGCGCACACCGGAAATCGAGGTCAGGCCTCGCGTCGCATCACGCCATTTCGCCCTACGCAACAGAGATTGTCTACCCCGCTGCCTTTCACGATATCGAGTGCATAGCCTATCCCGGCACGCATACGGCTGCGCCGGGTAAAGCGCCAAACATTAAATTTGCCCAACACAGCGGCCGCTACGCTGTTACAATGCGCCCCGCTTGAACGTGATCACCAGTCGCGTTATCGGAATTCTGGATTTATTCAGAGCCCCAAGCGCATAGCAATTGACGGTATTTCTGGCGGCATCAACAAGATCGAACCAGAAAGAAACCAGGTAACCACGGCCTGTGCAGCGGTTACTTTGCCCCCGTCAGAGCACCAGGTTGCCCATGTGGCTCAGTGGTAGAGCACTCCCTTGGTAAGGGAGAGGTCGGCAGTTCGATCCTGCCCATGGGCACCACCCCGCTTGCCCTCGCCGCCCGGCGAACTTACTGCTTTGTAGTGGGTGAGCCAAACTGCTTGAGCGCTGAGAGAAACTCGCTGAAGTTTGCTTCGCGAACCGTGATGTTGCTCAAGGTATCGCGCAAATTGAATACCGACAGGTCGATCTCGCCAGCCTGCGCACTCCCCTTGCTGGCAACTTTGCTGCCAGTTTGTGATGGAGTTGCCTTGATGCTGGAGAGGGACATTTTCCTGCCTTTCTGAGTCGATGGATTCATTCTGCCTTGCGCGCCCTGCAGCGTCTGTGAACAAATTCACAGTGCATTACCAGCCAGAAAAATTTATTGCCTTCGCGCGCAAAACCCTTACGCGACAGGGGCTTTTGGCCGATCCGGCCGGCCACGGCATGACATTTCAAATTCGGGCGAAATTTCCGGTTGACCGTAGCAACAGCCCGAAAGGGGGCTGCCCCTCAAGTTCAGTGTGACTACATTCAGTCGGCCAGTTCGATCTGCCCGCTGACGTTGGTCGTCACCAGGCTCTCGCCAGCCTCCAGCGGCGCAGGTGCTGCTTCTGCCGCCATCATCACACCGCGGGCGGCGCGCATCATGGGCATTGGCCTGCCACCCCCCTGCTGGACGCTGAGCTGCTTGATCTTCCAGTTCTTGCCAAGTTGCCCGGCAATGACTGCGGCACGACTCTGGAAGGCCTGAATGGCCTCGCGCGTCGCTTCGTCCTCGACCTTGCGCCGGGTTTCCGGTGAGGGCTGCAGGCTGACGTCGCCGACGGCCAGGCGCATTTGCTGCAGCTTGCCGAGCAGTTCGGAAACGCTGCCTTGATCCTTGGATTCGAGCACCAGTTCGCTGCGCATGCGCCAGCCATCGATTTTCTGGCCCTGGCTGTAAACGGGATAGGTGGACTGCTGGCCGCTCTTGACCGAGATACCGGACTTGGTGCGAATGAGCTTGAGCGCTTCGGCGATGTCGGCATTGACGCGTTGTGCCAGTTCGGCCGGGCTCTTGCCGCTCGCTTCGCTGTAGACGCTGGCGCGCACCATGTCGTTGGCGGCTGGGCGGCTGGCCTCGGCGGCGAGATCGACGAGGGTGCCGGCGCGGGCCGTGGCGGCGAGAAAAACGCCGGCGAGCAGGGTTGCCAGGCGCCGGTTCATTTCGGGTTGCCGTCGCGCAAGCGGCCGTAAATGACCAGCAGGACGATGGCGACAACGACAGAGGCGACAAAACCGGCGCCTTCGCCGGCCCGATACCAGCCCATGGCCTGCCCGAGCACACCGGCCAGGAAAGAGCCGCCGATGCCGAGCAGGATGGTGGCGATAAAGCCCATGTTGTCCTTGCCGGGGTGCAGAAACTTGGCGATGACGCCGACGACGAGGCCGACCAGGATGGTCCACACGATTCCCATTTTTCGAAATCCTTTCAGTTCACTCAAGATGCCAGACGGCAATGACGGATTGCCATTCGAATATTAACGCGTGACGATAATGACGGTTGGCACGGATCGGTAAAGAATTGTGCCGTGATCGTTTATGGCAAGACCTGGCGCTCGGCCAGCGTATCCATCAAGACCCTGACCCGGTGGGGGACATGGCGATTACTGGGGAGCATGGCGTAGATGCCGAGTTCGGGCATCGGGAAGGCGGCAAGGATTTCCTCGACCCGGCCGCTGGCCAGATAGCTGTCGGCGATGAAGTCCGGCTGGCAGCTGATGCCCAGCCCCTGCGCCGTGGCTTCGGTCAGCACCTCACCGTTGTTGGCGTTGAGGCGGCTGCGGACATGGAAGCTTTCGAGTTGCCCGTCGACCATGAATTGCCAGAGCTGGCTGCTGCCGGCGTTGGTGTAGCCGAGGCAAACGTGGTTTATCAAATCGGCCGGTTTTTCCGGTCTACCGTGGCGATGGAGATACTCGGGCGCGGCGACGACCAACATGCGGCTTGAACCGATCTTGCGCGCTACGTCGCCGGATTCGAGCCGGCGGGTGATGCGGATCGACAGGTCGATGCCCTCCTCGATCAGGTTCACGCGCCGGTCGCTGTAATCCATGTCGAGCGAGACTTCCGGATAGCGTTGCGAGAAATCGAGCAGGATGGGCGCCAGCCGTTTCATGCCGTAACTGAGCGGCAGGCTAATGCGGATATTGCCGCGCGGCGTCAGGCGCTCCTCGGCGACGCCGGTTTCGGCCGCCTCGACGAGGTTTAGGATGACCCGGCATTTCTCCAGATAGGCCGTGCCGCCCGAGGTCAACGCCAGCCGGCGCGTGCTGCGCGCCATGAGCTTGACGCCGAGATGCGCCTCGAGCGCGGCGATCTGTCGCGTCACCACCGAGCGAGCGACACCCAGTTGCTGCGCCACGGCCGAAAAGCTGCCGAGTTCGGCGACTCGAACGAAGAGATGCATGGCATCGAGGCGATCCATTGTTGCAACTCCAGCAATAGTAATTTGCACATTGTCGGCTATTTCGATCCAAATAACAGGCCTACAGTGCATCCATCGACAGAGGAGTTGCCGCGATGACACAGATTCAACCCACCCTTTTTGTTCCGCACGGCGCGCCGACTTTCGCGCTGCGCCCGGGTGCGGCCGGCGCCGCCTTGTCGGCCATGGCCGGATCGCTGGCCCTGCCGCGCGCCATCGTCATCGTCAGCGCCCACTGGGATACGGCCGTGCCGACCGTCGGTTTCGCCGAACGTCCGGAAACCATCCACGACTTCTGGGGTTTCCCGGATGAACTGTACGAAATCCGCTACCCGGCTACCGGTTGCCGCGAGGCTTCCGAAGAGGTCGTCGCTGCGCTGAAGGCGGCCGGCCTGCCGGTCGCCAGCGATGCCGGCCGCGGCCTAGACCACGGCGCCTGGGTGCCGCTGCGCCTGATGTTCCCCGACGCCGAAGTGCCGGTCATTCCGCTCTCCATCCAGAGCCGCGGCGGCCCGGCCCAAGCCTACAAGCTGGGCCAGGCGCTGGCACCGCTTACGGCCAGGGGCTTTCTCGTCATCGCCTCGGGCAACCTCACCCACAATCTGCGCGACTACCAGATAGCCGCCCGCAGCGGCGGACAGACGCCAGCCTATGTGCGCCAGTTCACCAACTGGCTGGCCGACAATCTGTACGCTCACGACATCGACGCCTTGCTCGACTACCGGCGGCAAGCCCCCGGCGGTGCGCAAGCCCACCCGAGCGATGAACATTTGTTGCCCTTGTATGTCGCACTCGGTGCCGGTGGTGAAAACGCCGAGGCCACGCGCTTCCATGCCGGCATCGACGATTACGTCATCGCCATGGATGCTTATTCATTTTTGCCGAAAAAAGGAGGTTGACCGTGGCAACCCAACACTACACAAGCACCGCCAAGGCTCTGCACTGGCTCATGGCCATCCTGATCTTCGGCCTGCTGGCACTCGGTTTTTACATGCACGACCTGCCGCTGTCGCCGGACAAGCTGAAGCTCTATTCCTGGCACAAGTGGGCTGGCGTCACTGCCTTCCTGCTCGTCGGCTTCCGCCTGCTCTGGCGCGTCACGCATCGCCCACCAGCCCTGCCGGACAGCATGCCGAAGATCATGCAGTTCGCCGCCCACGCCGGCCACCTGGCGCTCTACGGGCTGATGCTGGCCATCCCGCTGTCCGGCTGGCTGATGAGTTCGGCCAAGGGTTTCCAGACCGTTTATTTCGGCGTCCTGCCCATCCCCGACCTGCTTGAGAAAAACAAGGAGCTCGGCGACCTGCTGCAAACCGTCCATATGAGCCTCAACCTGCTCTTCGTCGTCGTCCTCGCCGGCCACATCGGCGCTGCGTTGAAACATCACTTGATCGACAAGGACGACATCCTGACCCGCATCCTGCCCCGCCATTCCAAGGAGAACAGAACATGAAACGCCTCGCCTTCGCCCTTGCCTTCGCAACCTTGATTCCGGCTGCCAACGCCGTCGAATACACCCAGGTGCAAGCCGACAAAAGCGCCATCAACTTCGTCTACAAACAGATGGGCGTTACGGTCGACGGGAAATTCCGGAAGTTTTCCAGCCAGCTCAATTTCGACCCGGCCAAACCGACCGCCGCCAAGGCCAGCTTCGATGTCGACCTGGCCAGCGTCGACACCGGTGCCGCGGAAGGCGACGAGGAAGTCGCCGGCAAGCCATGGTTCAACACCAAAGCCTTCCCGACGGCCAAATTCGTTTCCGGCAACGTCAAGGCGCTCGGCGGCAACAAATATGAGGTTGCCGGGCAACTGACCATCAAGGGCAAGACGCAGGATGTCGTCGTCCCCGCCACCTTCACGGCACAAGGCAACAGCGGCGTCTTCGATGGCGCCTTCACCATCCGCCGCGCCGATTTTTCCATCGGCGAAGGCGCCTGGGCCAAGTTCGACATCGTCGCCAACGACGTCCAGATCAAGTTCCGCATCACCGCTGCAGCGAAATAACCCCCAACCCACCACAGGAGAATCACCATGAAGAAACAACTCGCCATCCTCGCTCTCACCATCGCCGCCGCCACCCCGGCCCTCGCCGCCCCGGAAACCTTTACGCTGGACGGCACGCACAGCTTCCCGCGCTTCTCGTACAGCCACTTCGGCTACACGGTCCAGATGAGCCGCTTCGACAAGACCACCGGCACCATCGTCCTCGACAAGGCCGCCAAGACCGCAGTCGTCGACATCGTCATCGATACCAAGTCGGTCAGCACCGGCTCGGCGACTTTCAACGAGCACATCCAGGGCGAGGATTTCCTCGACACCGCCAAGCACCCGACCGCCACTTTCAAGTCGACCAAGGTCGTCTTCGAAGGCGACAAGCCGGCCAGCATCGAAGGCAAGCTGACCCTCAAGGGCATCACCAAGCCGGTCGTCCTCAAGGTAACCGGCTACCAGGCCATGCCGCACCCGATGGTCAAGAAAGACGCCATCGGCGGCAACGCCACCGTCACCGTCAAACGCACCGATTTCAACATGGGCAAGTACGCGCCCTACGTCGGCGACGACGTGACCATCGACATCGCCATCGAAGCCATCAAGCAGTAATCCCGTCAGCAAGCCGTAAAAAAGCCGCCTCGGATCAGGCGGCTTTTTTGCGTTTGAACTGCAGGAAACGAACGACTAGAAAACCTCGTCACCCACACCGGCCAGCGCCGCATCGCCAGCCCTGACCGTTTCGCCGTAGGCCGTGGCCTGCGGCAACATCTGGTCAGCGTAGAACCGCGCCGTAGCGATCTTGGCGCGATAGAAGGCCAGATCGCCTTCGTTCTTGTCGAGATAGCCAGCTGCGGCGAGCGCTGCCTTGCCCATGAACCAGCCGCCGCACACGGTGACGGCCAAATGCAGGTAGGGGACTGCTGCGGTCAACACGCCTGAAAGGCCAGTTTTGGCGTTGGCGGCCAACCATTCGGTGGCTTCCGTCCAGGCCTTCAGCGCCACACCGAGGCGCTGGCCGATTGCTTGCAGTTCCGGCTTGCCGGAGGCACCGAGGGCTTTGGCGGTGGCGTAGACCTCGCCGAAGACGACCTTGGCCGTGGCGCCCTGATCGCGCATCAGTTTGCGGAACAGCAGGTCGTTGGCCTGGATGCCGGTGGTGCCTTCGTAGATCGTCGTGATGCGCGAGTCGCGCCAGTGCTGGGCGGCGCCGGTTTCTTCGATGAAGCCCATGCCGCCGTAGATCTGGATGCCGAGTGAGGTGACGTCGATACCCATTTCGGTACCGCCGCCCTTGACGATGGGGATCATGAATTCGGCGAGCCACAGTTGGCGCTTGCCTTCTTCGGTGTGCCCAGCCGCATGGGCGCGGTCGAGCAGGCCGGAGGTGTAGTAAGTCATGGCGCGGTTGGCTTCGACGCGGCACTTCATGAGCATCAGCATGCGGCGGATATCCGGATGCTTGTCGAGCGTAACCAAGGCCTCGCCGGTCAGCGCATCCCGCCCCTGCTTGCGTTCGCGGGCGAAAGCCAGGGCCTGCTGGTAGGCGCGCTCGCCCAGCGCAATGCCTTGAAGGCCGACGCCGAGGCGGGCTTCGTTCATCATGATGAACATGTATTCGAGTCCGCGATTGGCTTGGCCGAGCAGGTAGCCGACGGCACCGCCATTGTCGCCGTAGGCCATGACGCAGGTTGGGCTGGCGTGGATGCCTAGCTTGTGTTCGATGGAGACACAATGGGCGTCATTACGGGCGCCAAGCGAACCGTCGGCGTTCACGAGGAACTTGGGCACGAGGAACATCGAGATGCCCTTCACCCCAGCCGGTGCGTCGGGCAGGCGTGCGAGCACGAGATGGACGATGTTGTCCGTCATGTCGTGGTCGCCGTAGGTGATGAATATCTTCTGGCCGAAAACCCGGTAACTGCCGTCGGGCTGCGGCTCGGCGCGGCTGCGGATCAGCGCCAGATCAGAGCCGGCTTGCGGCTCGGTCAGGTTCATCGTGCCGGTCCATTCGCCGGTGATCATCTTTTCGAGGTAGATGGCCTTGAGCTCGTCGCTGGCGCAGGTCAGCAGCGCTTCGACGGCGCCGGTGGTGAGCAAGGGGCCGAGCGAGAACGACAGGTTGGCTGAGCAGACCATTTCCTTGACCGCAACGCCGAGTGTATCCGGCAGCCCCTGGCCGCCGAAATCGGCCGGCGATGAAATTCCGTTCCAGCCGGCTTCGCAGAAGGCCTTGTAGGCTTCCTTCCAGCCGGGTGGCGTGGTCACGCCATCGGGCGTGAGCTTGCATCCCTGCTGGTCGCCGATGCGGTTGAGCGGGGCGAGGACTTCGCCGGTGAACTTGGCGGCTTCGTCGAGAATGGCGTCGGCGAGGTCGGGGGTGGCGTCTTCGTAGCCGGCGATCTGGCTCAGTTCCCTGAAGCCGGCCAGTTCGTCCATGACGAAACGCATGTCTTTTACGGGGGCGCGGTAGTCGCTCATTTTGTTGGTCTCCTTTGTTGCAGATTAACGATTGCCCCATCCCCCCTCCTGCTCCCCCCTTGAAGGGGGGAGAGTATTTACACCCTCCCCTTCAAGGGGAGGGCTGGGGTGGGGATGGGTTGCTAAAACTGACTGCTGCACAAGGCCGTCTTCGCGGCGCGGTATTCCTGCTTGAGGCGGGCGATCAGTTCGGCCGTCGGCAGTACGTCGGCGATGGTACCGACGCCCTGGCCGGCGCCCCAGATGTCTTTCCACGCCTTGGCCGCGGTGGAGCCGCCGAAGCTCATCGCCGTCTTGTCCTTGACTGGCAGGTTGGCCGGATCGAGGCCGGCGGCTACGATGCTCTTGCTCAGGTAGTTGCCATGCACGCCGGTGAAGTAAGGCGTGTAGACCACATCCTTGGCATCCGAATCGACGATGGCCTGCTTGTAGGCTTCGGCGGCATGCGCTTCGTCGGTGGCGATGAAGCGTGTGCCGATGTAGGCAAAATCGGCGCCCATGGCCTGTGCAGCGAGAATCGCGCTGCCGTTGGTAATCGAACCTGAGAGGGCGATCGGGCCATCGTAGAACTTGCGAATTTCGCCGACCAGCGCAAACGGGCTCAGCGTGCCGGCATGGCCGCCGGCCCCGGCGCAAACCAGGATCAAGCCATCGACGCCGGCCTCCAGCGCCTTTTCCGCATGGCGGACGCTGATCACGTCGTGGAAGACCTTGCCGCCGTAGGCATGCACGGGCGGCACGATCTGCGTCGGCGCCGACAGGCTGGTGATGATGAGCGGCACCTCGTGCTTGATGCACAGCGCCATGTCGTGTTCCAGGCGCTCGTTCGAGGGGTGAATGATCTGGTTGACGGCGAACGGCGCGGCACTCGGATCGGCCGCCAGTTCAGCCTTGATGCGGGTCAGCCATTCGTCGAGCAACTCCATCGGCCGGGCATTGAGGGCCGGGAAGGAGCCGATCAGGCCGCTCTTGCACTGGGCGATGACGAGATCGGGGTTGGAGACGATGAACATCGGCGCGCAGATGACGGGCAACGCGAGGTTCTTGTTCAGTGATTCCGGGATCGGCATCAAGCACCCTCTTTCAGTGCGCGACGCAGGATCTTGCCGACATTGGTACGCGGCAGGTCGTCACGAAATTCGACATGTTTCGGAATTTTGTAGCCGGTGAGCAGGCCGCGGCAGTGCTCGATCAGCATGCGCTCGGTGACGGCCGGATCCTTGCGGACGACGAAGATCTTGACCGCTTCGCCGGAGTTCTCGTCGACCACGCCGATGGCCGCCACATCGCGCACGCCGGGGTGCATGGCAACGACTTCCTCGACTTCGTTCGGATAAACGTTGAAACCGGAGACGAGGATCATGTCCTTCTTGCGGTCGACCAGGAAAACGAAACCTTTTTTGTCGACGTAGCCCATGTCGCCGGTGCGCAGAAAACGGTCCGGATAAAAGGCGAAATCCGTCTCATCCTGCCGCTGCCAGTAGCCTTTCATGACCTGCGGACCGCGGATGCAGATTTCGCCGATCTGGCCTTGCGGCACCTCGTTGCCGTAGTCGTCGCGAATCGATACCTCGGTAGAGGAAATCGGCAGGCCGATGGAACCGTTGAAATCACCCATGTCGAGTGGATTGATCGTCGCCGCCGGCGAGGTTTCAGTCAGGCCGTAGGCTTGCAGCAACGGGGTACCGACCACTTTCTTCCACTTTTCGGCGACCGGTCCCTGTACCGCCATGCCACCACCCAGGGTAACGCGCATGGTCGAGAAATCCAGCTTGGCGAAATCGTCGTTATTGAGCAGGGCGTTGAACAGCGTGTTGACGCCAGTCACCACCGTCACCGGGTACTTTCCCCATTCCTTGACGAAGCCCGGGATGTCGCGCGGATTGGCGATGAGCAGGTTGCGCGCACCGATCATCAGGAAGGTCAGGCAGTTCGCCGTCAGGGCGAAGATGTGATAGAGCGGCAGCGCGGTGATGATGAATTCCTCGCCCTCACGCACTACCGGCTTGATCCAGCTGTAGGCCTGGGTCACGTTGGAGGCGATGTTGGCGTGGGTCAGCATCGCACCTTTCGAAACCCCCGTTGTGCCACCCGTGTATTGCAGGAAGGCGATGTCGTCCTGGTTCAGCGGCACGGGCTGCCAGCCGTGGCTGCGGCCCGTCGCCAGCGCACTGTTGAAACCGATGGAACCGGGCAGATTCCAGGCCGGCACCAGCTTTTTCACATGACGCACGACGAAATTGACGATGATGCCCTTGAGGCCGAGCATTTCGCCCATTGGTGTGACGATGACGTGCTTGATCGCCGTGTGGGCGACAACCTGATCGAGGGTGTGGGCAAAGTTCTCGACGATGACGATGGCTATCGCCCCGGAATCCTTGAGCTGGTGTTCGAGCTCGCGCGGCGTGTAGAGCGGGTTGCAATTGACCACGACGCAACCGGCGCGCAGGGTGCCGAAGAGCGCCACGGGGTATTGCAGCAGGTTGGGCATCATCAGCGCGACGCGGTCGCCCTTCTTCAGGCCTTTGGCCTGCAGCCAGCCGGCAAAGGCCTTGCTCTCTTCGTCGAGCTGGCGATAGGTCATCGCCTTGTCCATGCTGATGTAGGCGACCTTGTCGGCGAAGGTCGTGCAGGCCTTTTCAAACAGCGCGACGAGCGACGGGATGTGGTCGATGTCGATGTTAGCCGGCACGCCATTCGGATAGCTTTGTAGCCAGATTTTTTCCATGATTGTCTCCTCCTCCGTTGCCTACCTAAGACCCGAGCAGCGCCTTCTTCAACGAGGCGTCCACCGGCTTGTCACCGAGCCAGACCTTGAGCAGCGCTTTTGCGAAACCTGCGCCAGCCACTTTGCCACGCATCTCCCCGTTCAGGCTGACAGCGACGCCGTCGGCGGAGAAATCAATGCCAATGGTATCGCCTTCGCGGGCCTTGCCGATACCCTTCATGATGCCGCTCAACTGGTCGGCCTGCGGTTTCAGCTCGGCCAACTCGGCCGGGCTGTGATTGCTCTTCAGGCCATCGTCGAGGGCCGAGTTCAGCGTTTCGGCGTCGAGGTCGCGCATCATGCGCATGACCATGCGGCGCGGTTGCGGGCTGTCGAAGATTGCTGTCGGCGTTGTCGACTTTTGGCCAACGTAGAGCGCACCGACGTAAACCTTGATGAAAAGCTTGCTGCGCAGGCCGGCGCCGTTGAGCACCAGATCACTGCTGCCAACGCGGATAGTGTCGTCCACCTTCACCCCGGCGACTTCCGCGGCATGCAGCCCGGGAACCGCCAGCAAGGCGGCAATGAGCGCTGCCTTGCGAACGCTTGTCGATGTAATCATTTTTTGTCTCCTCCACCGCTCTTTTGTCGGTAGTAATGTTTGTCGGCAATGTAAACCGTGCGTTCGACGACGGTATGCACGATGCCGTGCTGGTCTTTCAATTCGACCTCATAAGTCCGCTCAAGCTCCGGATTTCTGGCCAGTTCGGCCCGGATTTTGGCCACTTCCTCGTCACTCAACACAAAATCGGCATACAGCGTCGAAAACCCGGGCTTGCGGTAACGAATGCTCGCTGCCTTGTCCCAGACGATATAACCGTCGCCGAGCGCCGCCATGAGCATCATCGGATGCGCCCCGTCGGTGATCGCGAACAGCGAGCCACCGTAGAGCGAACCGACGATATTCTTCGTCTTCCAGTTGAGCGGCAGGGAAACCCGGATGTGGCGCAAATCCTTGGCCACATGGGTCACCCTGCCCCCCGTACCGCGAAAGGCGGGATGGAAGTTGAAGCCGAGGCGCACCATGCGCGCCCGCCAGGTCGGAGAAAGTTTGGCCAGCCAGGCGGGTTTCATGGTTTCAATTTTGGTCTTTTTTTCGGGTTGACCGTGGGAATCAGAAATTCGCAGGAGTTAGCCAGATCCGAGGCGCCCAGCGCGCAACAAGCGAGACATACCTTGAGGTAGGCGAGCTTGTGAGCACTGCGCAACGACGGAGATGGCTTGCTCATGCGGATTTCCTTAAATCCGTTCGATGATGCCGGCGGCGCCCATCCCCGTCCCGATGCACATTGTCACCATGCCGTACTTGCCGCCGGTGCGCTTGAGGCCATGCGCGACGGTGGCGATACGGATGGCGCCAGTGGCGCCAAGCGGATGGCCGAGGGCGATGGCACCACCGAGCGGATTGACCTTGGTCGGATCGATGCCGAGTTCCTGCATGACGGCGATCGACTGCGCGGCGAAGGCTTCGTTGAGTTCGATCCAGTCGAGGTCATCCTGTTTGATACCGACCTGCGCCAGCACCTTTGGAATCGCCGCAACCGGGCCGATACCCATGATTTCCGGCGCCACGCCACCGACGGCGTAGCCGGCAAAGCGGGCCAGCGGCGTCAGGTTGTGTTGGCGCAGGATCTTCTCGGAAACCAGCATCACGGCACCGGCGCCATCGGACATCTGCGACGAATTGCCGGCCGTCACCGAACCACGCGCATGGAAGACCGGCTTCAGCTTGGCCAGCTTGTCGAGCGCCGAATCCGGACGCGGACCTTCGTCGGTATCGACGACGCGCTCGCGGATGCGGATCTCGCCGGAAGCCAGATCAGGCAGGCTTTCGCGAATCGTGTAGGGCGAAATTTCCGCCTTGAAATGGCCGGCGGCAATCGCCGCGCAGGCGCGGCGATGCGATTCGACGGCAAAGGCATCCTGCGCCTCGCGGCCGACCTTCCACTGGTTCGCCACCTTTTCGGCGGTGAGGCCCATGCCGTAGGCGATGCCGAGGTTTTCCTCTTTCGCGAAGATGGCCGGGTTCATCGACATCTTGTTGCCCATCATCTGCGGCATGACGCTCATCGACTCGGTGCCAGCGGCGATCATCACATCAGCCAGGCCGAGGCGGATCTGGTTGGCGGCATCGGCCACCGCCTGCACCCCGGAGGAGCAGAAACGGTTGATCGTGATGCCCGGCACGGTGATCGGCAGCCCGGCCAGCAACAGGCCGATGCGGGCAACGTTCATGCCCTGCTCGGCTTCCGGCATGGCACAGCCGACGATGACGTCGCCGATCAGCGCCGGATCGATGCCCGGCACCTGGGCGACCACCGATTTGATGACATGGGCCAACATGTCATCCGGCCGCACGTTCTTGAACATGCCGTTTTTCTTGGCCACCGGCAGGCGGGTGGCAGCGACGATGTAGGCGTCTTGAATTTGTTTGCTCATAATTTTTTCCTCAGCCCGATTAATTACGCAAAGGCTTGCCGGTTTCCAGCATGTGCTTGATCCGGGCCTGGGTTTCGGGGGTTTTCAGCAGTTCGACGAACAGCCGGCGTTCGACGGTAATCAGCCATTCCTCATCAACCAGGCTGCCCGTTTCAACCTCGCCGCCGCACAGGGCGATGGCGGCGAACTTGGCGACCTTGTAGTCGTGGGCGGAAATCATGCCGCCCTCCTTCATGTTCACCAGCATCATTTCCAGCGTCGCGATGCCGTTCTTGCCGGCCACCGGGATGGCCCGGGCCTTCGGCGGCGGCGCATAGCCAGACTCGGCCATGGCCCGCGCTTCGCGGATCGCCACGAAGAGTAGCTCATTGGCGTTGAACAGGATGGTGTCGGACGCCTTGGCGAAGCCGTAATCGACAGCCTCGACGGCGCTCTTCGCCACCTTGGCCATAGCAATGGTCATGAAGGCGTTTTGCAGGTAATTGAAAACTTCGCCCGGCACGTTCGACTGAGCAGCCCACTCGGCAGCGCGCAGGGCGAATTCCTTGCAGCCGCCACCGGCCGGGATCAGGCCGACACCGGCCTCGACCAGCCCGACATAGCTTTCGAGCGCCATGACGCGTTTGCCGGCATGCATGACGAATTCGCAACCGCCGCCCAGCGCCATGCCCTGCACCGCGGCAACGGTCGGGACTTGCGCGTACTTGAGCGTTTGCGAAGCGCGCTGGAATTTCTCGACGGTCTTTTCGAGCAGATCGAATTGGCCGGCGCCAATGGCTTCCGTCACCTGCGCCAGATTGGCGCCAACCGCGAACGGCGCTTCGTGCCAGATCACCACGCCGTCGAGCGTCGTTTCGGCCTGGCGCACGGCGGCGATGACACCGTCGAGCACCTCGTCGCCGATGGTGTGCATCTTCGACTTGATCGACAGGATACCGATGCCGGCATCGACCGCCGGCATTTTCCACAGGCGCACGCCGTCGTTCTCGTACAGCGTTTCGCCAGATTTTTCGGGCGTCGCAGCGGTCTCCCCGAGCACGCGTTCGGGGAACAGCTGGCGCTGATAAACCGGCAGCGTCGAGCGCGGCACGTAGGCGTTCTTGCTGGCCGAATACGAACCCTGCGCCGTATGCACACCGGTGCGCCCCGCTTCCAGCACCCAGGCCGGCAACGGCGTGGCGCTCATGGTCTTGCCGGCGGCGATATCGACGGCGATGGCTTTGGCAATGTCGCCCCAGCCAGCCGCCTGCCAGGTTTCGAACGGCCCTTGCGCCCAGCCGAAGCCCCAGCGCATGGCGAAATCGAGATCGCGGGCATTGTCGGCGACGTTTTCGAGTTGCACGGCGGCGTAATGGAAGATGTCGCGGAAGATGGCCCAGAGGAATTCGGCCTGCGGATGCGCCGAAGCACGCAAGGCGGCGAACTTTTCGGCCGGATTCTTGATCTTGAGGATGGCAGCGACCTCCTCGGCCACTTCGCCCTCAGACTTGCGGTAATCCTGCGCCTTCAGGTCTAGCACCTGGATTTCCTTGCCCTGCTTGCGGAAAATGCCGCAGCGCGTCTTCTGGCCGAGCGCGCCCTGCGCAATCAGCGCCTGCAGCCAGGCCGGGTTGGTGAAATAGGCGTGCCACGGGTCGTTGGGCAGCGTGTCCTGCATGGTCTTGACGACGTGAGCCAGGGTATCGAGGCCGACGACATCGGCGGTGCGATAGGTGGCGCTCTTCGGACGACCGATCTTCGGGCCGGTCAGCGCATCGACTTCATCGAAGCCAAGACCGAAAGCCTGCGTGTGATGCATGACAGCAAGAATCGACATGACGCCAATGCGGTTAGCGACGAAGTTCGGCGTATCGAGGGCGCGGATGACGCCCTTGCCGAGGCGGGAGGTCAGCCAGGTTTCGAGTGCGTCGAGCGTGCCGGCATCGGTGCTCTGCGTGCCGATGATCTCGACCAGATGCATGTAGCGCGGCGGGTTGAAAAAATGGATGCCGCAGAAGCGCGGACGGACTGCCGCGGGCAAACCCTGCGCCAGCGCATTCATCGACAGGCCGGAGGTGTTGGAAGCGATGATCGCGTTCGGCGCGAGGTGCGGCGCGATTTTGGCGTAGAGGTCGTTTTTCCAGTCCATGCGCTCGGCGATGGCCTCGATGACGAGGTCGCACTCAGAGAGCAGCGGCAGATGCTCGTCGTAGTTGGCGGCATCGATGAACTTCAGCTTGCCCTTGCTGGCCAGCGGCGCCGGGTCCAATTTCTTGAGGCCGTCGAGAGCCTTCTTGACGATACCGTTCTTGTCGCCCTCCTTCGCAGCCAGGTCGAACAACACGACCGGCACATTGGCGTTGGCCAGGTGCGCCGCAATCTGCGCCCCCATCACGCCAGCGCCCAGCACGGCCGCTTTCTTCACGATCAACTTGTTCAATTGCATCTCCTTTTAAGTCTCTTATTTTCCGCTTCGTCAACATAAAACGAACGTTTGAATTATAGAACAGGGACTTCCACGGTCAACCGGTTTTTTAGCCCAAAATTCAAAAAAAACCCCGGGCGGGCCGGGGATTTTTAAAGTAGTCAAAAGCAGGGCTCAGAAGTTGTAGTTCAGTTGCATGCCAAGGCTGTCGACGCTGGTCTTGAAATCGCCGCGAATAACCTGGCGAGGGGCACCTGCCGGGAACTCGACCACGCGCGCGGTATCGGCGTTGGCGAAGAAAATATGGGTATAACCCATGTCGATCGATGCCGCCTTGGAAAGCTGGTAACGCGCACCGATTGAGAGCCAGGTGCGATCCGAATCCGGCAGCGTCATGGTGCGATCAGCAGCCGATTTGACCGGCGACTTGTCGTAGGCGACCCCGAACTTCAGTTTCCAGGTTTCATTCAACTGATAATTACCGCCCAGACCAATGCGCCATGTGTCCTGGAAGTTATAGCTCAAAGCACTCAAATTTCCCCCGGTGACCTTGTTCTTTATTTGAATGCTGTTGATGACGCTCCAATTGGTCCAGGTGAAATCCGCCAGCACTTCAAGACGATCACCCACTTTCTGCGACAAGGCCAGCGATGCATTGGCCGGCGTCTTCAGGACAGCTTCAATTTCGACATTGGCCAGTAGCGGACTACCAAAACCGGTCACGGTGGTTCTTTGATCTCCCTGCAGGTTGAACTCGAGCTCGGAGCGATAGCTCAGGCCGATACGGGTCGTCGGTGTAACCTGGAGCATCAGGCCAAGGTTGTAACCAAAGGCCCAGTCATCGCCTTCGAGGTCAAGTTGATTGTTACCAGCAATCGCAGGCCCAGAAGCAAAAGCCAAGCCCTGCTTGAAGTGCGTTGCGTTGTACGCAACATTGACACCGCCACCCAGCGAAATCATGTCGTTGACCTTGTAGGCGACCGACGGGTTGAAATTGATCTGCTCGATGTTGGCGTAAAAGCCGGCATTGCGACCGATGAAGCTGAAATCGTATTCGGAGACATTTCCAAAGGTTGGCGAAATACCCATGCCGAGCCAGAGTTTGTCGCTCACCGAATAAGCCCAGTAGCCGAACGGGATCAACGACGTTCCCCCGGCATCGCCACCATCCGTTGTCCCGAGCGGAAAAGTTGTTGAGTCGACCGTAGTCGAGCCATTATTCGAAAACTTGATTGAACGATGCAGGATCGTTCCGCCCATGGCGATATTGTGCCCTTTCGGCAGATAGGTCATACCGGCCGGGTTCCACATTACGGTGCCAGCATCTTCCGCCGCTGCCGCAGCACCGGCAAACGCATTACCGTTCCCGGAACCCGTCTGGTTTTGCAACTGGAAACCAGCCGCTGCGGCGCTGCCGGAAAAGGCGATGGCGATGAGCGCCGGGATGAGGCGCAGATTGGTTTTGTTCATTGATTTGTCTCCTGTTTTGTTATGTTGGGAGGAATTCTCCCGTCACTGCCACTACGATTAAATATCAAACATGCGAGTGAAACATTGTTTGAATTGCACTATTTCAAACGTTCGTTGGAAATAAACAACACTGCTATGTCATCCCTTGCCGGAAGTGCATGGGCCCGCCGGTAAAAGGTGCGAAGCCGGTGCCAAATATTACGCCTGCATCTGCCAGTTCAGCATCGGCAACGACACCGTCGGCAACCAGTTTTTCGACGCGGTCGATGAGCGGCGATGCCAGCCGCTCGGCCAGGCCACCCGGTACGTTGCCCGCCACAGCCTTGGCGGCGCGGCCGGACGACCAGTCGTAGAAGCCCTGCCCGCTCTTCTTGCCAAGCTGGCCTTTTTCGACGCGCTCGATCAGGCAGCGCGGCGCGTCGGCACCACCGGCCAGTTGCTTGCCGGCGGCCATGGCGATGTCGAGGCCGACGGTGTCGACCAGTTCGATCGGCCCCATCGGCATGCCGAAAGCGAGCATCGCTTCGTCGACCGTTTCCGGCGCAATGCCCTCGTCTACCGCCCGCATCGCGGCCAGCATGTAGGGCGCGAGTACGGCGTTGACCAGGAAGCCGGGTTCGCTCCTGACCGGCAGCGGCAGCTTGTCGATCTGCTTCACGAAGGCGCAGGCGGCCTGCACGGCGGCCTGATCGGCGCCCTCGGCGGCTACGACTTCGACCAGCGGCATCATCGCCACCGGGTTGAAGAAATGGATGCCGACCAGACGCTGCGGTTGTTGCAGAACCGTGCGCAGGTCTTCGAGCCTGAGGCTGGAGGTGTTGGTGGCGAGCACGGCGCCCGGTTTCATTCTCGGTTCGAGCGCCTTGAACAACGCGTGTTTGGCCTCGACGTTCTCGAAGATGGCTTCGATGACGACATCGGCGTGGGCGACGCCATCGCCATTTGGGTCGGGGATCAGGCGGTCGAAGGCATCGCGAATCTTGAGCGACTCGCGCAGGCGCTTGGTGAACAGGGCGTGGGCGCGCTTGAGGGCCGGGGAAATGCGTTCCAGCGTCTGGTCCTGCAGCGTGACCGTCATGCCGCGCAGGGCGCACCAGGCGGCAATGTCGCCCCCCATGACACCGGCGCCGATGACGTGGACGCGAGTGGCCTTGAAGTCAGACGACTTGCCGAAGCCCTTGAGCCGTTCCTGCAGGTGATAGACACGAACCAGATTACGCGCCGTCGGCGAGGTGATGATGCGGTCGATGACCTCCGGCGCGGCCAGCGCGTTACCGTCGTGCTTGGCCCACAGGTCGATGATGGCGTAGGGCGCCGGATAGTGTTCCGGGCGCGCCTTTCTGGCCACCTGCTTGCGGGCGCCGTTGGCCACGACGCTTTTCAGCGGGCCGTTTAGCAGACGCTGCATGAAGGGTAACGGCCGGCGTGGTTGGCCCAAGAGCAGCAGTTGGCGGGCGGCCATTTCCATGACGCGCGGCGGCACGCAATCGTCGGCCAGGCCCATCTTTTTGGCTCGCTTGGCGTCGATGGTCTTGCCGGTCAGCATCATGTCGAGTGCCGCTGCCGGGCCGACGCGTTTCGGTAGCCGCAGCATGCCGCCCCAGCCGGGGAAGATGCCGAGCATGACTTCGGGCAGGCCCATTTTCGTACCGGTCTCATCGACTGCCAACAGGTAGCGGCAGGCCAGCGCCAGTTCGAGACCGCCGCCCAGGCAGTGGCCACGGACCAGCGCCAGCGTTGGGTATGGCACGGCGGCCAGCCGGTTGAACAGATTCCAGCCGCGCGTCACGAGCGCCCTGCCCTTCTCAGCGGAATCGAGTTGCGAGAATTCCTCGATGTCGGCGCCGGCGATGAAGCCCGCTTCCTTGCCGGAACGGACGATCAGGCCCTTGGGCGGCTGCTTGTCGAGCTGGTCGAGAATTTCGCCGAACTCGGCCATGGCTTCGGCTGACAGCGAATTCGCGGATTCGTGAGCTTTGTCGAAGACGGCGACGAAGATGCCATTTTCTTCCTTGATCAGTTGCCAGTGCTTCATGCGTTTTCCTTCTGCTGGCCGATTGCTACGGTCAACCGGAAAAAATGCCCAAAATTGAAATCGGTTTTCATAGCGCCTCCACGAGCATGGCGCCGCCAAGACCGCCACCAATGCAGATGGTCGCAATGCCGCGTTTCGCCTTGTTCCGGCGCAATACGTTGAGCAAATGCAACACGATGCGCGCCCCCGAGGCGCCGACCGGGTGGCCGATGGCGATGGCGCCGCCGTCGACGTTGAGCTTTTCCTCGTCCAGGCTGCCGAAGGCACCGGGCAGGTCGAGCTGCTCGCGGCAGTATTCGTCGGATTTCCACGCTGCCTGGCAGCCGAGCACCTGTGCAGCGAAGGCTTCGTTGAGTTCCCAGTAATCGACGTCGTTGAGGCCGAGGCCATGGCGTTGCAGGATGGGGGTTGCAGCATGCACCGGGCCGAGGCCCATCTGCGCCGGGTCGAGGCCGGCCCATTCGCTGTCGACAATCTTGCCGATCGGCTTGAGGCCCCATTTCTGCACCGCCTCTTCCGAAGCGAGGATCACCCAGGCGGCGCCGTCGGTGATCTGCGAGCTGTTGGCGGCCGTAATGTTGCCGTATTTTTTGTCGAAGAAAGGCTTGAGCTTGGCCATGCCGGCCATGCTGGCGTCGGCGCGCACGCCGTCGTCTTCGGCGAAAACCTTGCCCTGCGCATCGACGACCGGGACGATCTCACTGTAGTAGCCGGCAGCCCGCGCTGACATCGCCTTCAAATGGCTTTTGACGGCGAACTCGTCCATCTGCTGGCGGTTGATGCCGAATTTCCAGGCCAGGTTCTCGGCCGTCTGGCCCATGAGCAGGCCGACAACCGGGTCGGTCAGGCCCTTCATCAAACCGATGACCGGCTTGAGCAAATCAGCCAATGGCAATTTCAAAAAATGGCCAAATTTCTCGTTCACCGTGCGCATGGCCATCATGCCGGCGAACCAGCGCACCATCGCGTCGGAGTACAGCAGCGGCGCCCGCGACAGCGCATCGACGCCGCCGGCCAGCACGAGTTCGGAACGCCCGCACTGGATGTTGGCGATGGCCGAGTCGATGGCCTGCATGCCCGAGGCGCAGTTGCGCATCACCGTCCAGCCCGGCACCTTGTTGCCGCAGCCGAGACGCAGGGCGACCATGCGGCCAATGTTGGTTTCGTCCGGCGACGGTGCGGCGCAGCCGAGGATCACTTCGTCGAGATCGCTCGGTTCGAACGGCTGGCGCAGCAGCAAGGCCCGGCCAGCCTGGGTGGCGAGATCGGAGGCGGCAAAGACGCCGGGCCCTTTCTGGGCTTTGAGGAACGGCGAACGGGCGCCGTCGACGATGTAGATGGTTTTCATTGGAAGATCCACGGCAACCCCTCCCAACCTCCCCTTTTCAGGGGAGGGGTGCTCCGTCCGGAGCCAAGCGCTCCCCCCTGAGAAGGGGGGCTGGGGGGGTTCAGGTTTCTACGAAATACAAGCATCACGCCGCCATCCGGCATTCGGCCGGCTTGTTGGCCGTGGCGACGCCGTAGTCGAACGGGAAATCATCGACATGAACCACGATGTCGCGCAGGTGATTGCGCTGCTTCATGATTTCGTAATCGGCGGCGGAAATCACGCCGGCCTCGAAAGCGGCGATGGCGATGTCGCGCACATTGGCCAGCGGATTGTTGTCGAAACGGCCGGCCTTTTCGGCTTCGCGAATCCTTGCCTCGATCGGCTCGGCGAGCAGCGTCGCCTTCAAGGCCAGCTCGATGGCGCCGACCGGCTCGCTCTCGACCAGCGGCAGATAGCATTCGGCGGTCAGCCGGTCGCGGGTGGCCGACGGGGCGATCAAGGCCTTGGCGACTTGGTGGCCAACCTCGTCGGATGGCACGACATACGGATGTCCCCACGGGAAGATCGAGCGGTGCAGGAAGGCGGCGATGAAGCGCGCCGGGAAGTTGGCGATGACGCCGTCGAACGCCTGCTGCGCCTTGTACATGGCGTCCCAGATCGCCCAGTGGGCGAGCGGCGCGTCCGCAGCCTGCCGGCCTTCTTCCTCGTAACGCTTGAGGGTGCAGGAGATCAGGTACATCTGGGCCAGGATGTCGCCAAGACGGGCTGAGAGCTTTTCACGACGCTTGACGCTACCGCCGAGGACGAGCAGCGAGATGTCGGCCATGAAGGCGAAGGCTGCCGAGAAGCGCGTCAGTTGCTGGTAGTAACGCTTCATTTCCGGTGCCGTGTCGACGTTGACCGCCGCGAAGTGCGAGCCAGTCATACCCAGCCAAAGGGCGCGGAAACCGTTCTTGATGGTGAAACCGATATGCCCGAACAGCGCCTTGTCGAAATCGACCAGCCCCTGTTTCTGGTCCGGGTTCTGCGCCGCCTGCATTTCCGGCAGCAAATAAGGATGGCAGCGAATGGCGCCCTGGCCGAAGATGATCAGCGAGCGCGTCAAAATGTTGGCGCCTTCGACCGTGATGCCGATCGGCACCTGCTGGTAGGCACGGCCCATGAAATTCGACGGGCCAAGGCAGATGCCCTTGCCGCCGATGACATCCATGCCGTCATTGACTACTTGGCGGGCGCGTTCGGTGACATGGTATTTGGCAATGGCCGAAACGACCGACGGCTTCTCGCCGAGATCGACAGCGCCGGCCGTCATCTTGCGAACGGCGTCCATCATGTAGGTGTAGGCCCCGATGCGGGTCAGCGCTTCCTCGACGCCCTCGAACTTGCCGACGGCCATCTTGAATTGCGAACGGACGCGGGCGTAGCCACCGACGGCGCGGGCCGTCATCTGGGCCATGCCGGTATTGGAAGACGGCAGCGAAATCGACCGGCCGGCGGCCAGACATTCCATCAACATCCGCCAGCCATAGCCAGCCTTTTCCGGGCCGCCGATGATGAAGTCGAGCGGCATGAACACGTCCTTGCCGCGCGTCGGGCCATTCATGAACATGGCGTTGAGCGGGAAGTGACGGCGGCCGGTATCGACACCCGGATGGTCATAGGGAACCAGCGCGCAGGTGATGCCGATGTGCTTCTTGTCGCCGAGCAAACCGTCCGGGTCGTACAAATGGAAAGCCAGGCCGAAGACCGTGCACACCGGGGCCAGCGTGATGTAACGCTTGTCCCAACTGACGCGCATGCCGAGCACTTCCTTGCCTTGGTACATGCCCTTGCAGACGACGCCGCTGTCAGGAATCGACGCTGCGTCGGAACCGGCCCACGGGCTGGTCAGCGCGAAGGCCGGCACCTCGATACCCTTGGCCAGACGCGGCAGGTAGTGGTTCTTCTGTGCATCGGTGCCGTAGTGCAGCAGCAACTCTGCCGGGCCGAGCGAGTTGGGCACCATGACCGAGACCGACAGAGCGCTGGAACGTGTCGACAGCTTGGTCACCACCTGCGAATGGGCGTAGGCCGAAAACTCCAGCCCGCCATACTTCTTCGGAATGATCATGCCGAGGAAGCCCTTGTCCTTGATGTAGCGCCAGGCTTCGGTTGGCAAGTCGTAGAGTTCGTGCGTCACTTGCCAGTCATCGACCAGGCGGCAGGCTTCCTCACACTCGTTGTCGAGAAAGGACTGCTCGGCCGGCGTCAATTTCGGCTGCGGGTAGGCGTGCAGTTTCTGCCAGTCCGGCTGGCCGCGGAACAACTCGCCCTCCCACCAGACACTGCCGGCTTCGAGTGCGTCGCGCTCGGTATCCGACATCTGCGGCAGCACCTTGCGGTAGGTGGAAAAAATGGGCCGGGTGATGACGCTTCGGCGCAAGGGCCGAATCAGGATCAACCCGGCCAAAGCCACCAGGGCGACTGACCCGAGCAGAGGGATGAGGTTGTTGAACATGCTGTTGTCTCCTTTTATGTCTTTTTGATTTTGGTGTTTATTTCCGGTTGACCGTGGCAACCTAGAATTGAGGCAATGGGGCGCGCAAGCCGCCGAGCAGGAAGGACATCAGGCGTGGCACCAGACGATCCAGCCGATCTGTCGAGTCCTCGTCCTCGATCTGCCAGTCGGTAACCAGACGCAAGGCATCGGTACCGGCGATGGCGTAGGACGTCGCGCCGAGCATGAAGTGAAAACGCCAGACGATCTCGGCTTTGGGCACTTCGGGCAGCGCCCTGAACAGCGCCTCCTTGTAGCGGTCCATCACCGCCTGGTACTCGTGCGCCAAGAAGGCACGGATGAATTCGGATGGCTCGGTCAGTGTCCGGCCAAGCAGGCGCAGGAAAGTCATCCCGCCACGATTCTCGTCCCCCGCCATGCGCAAAAGGGTTCCGAAGAATGCATCGACAATCGCTGACGGCTTGACTGGCTGGCCAGCCGCTTCAACTTCCAGAGCGTCCAGGACGCGCATGCGTTCTTCGTTGAGCCAGTCAAGGCGACGCCGGAAAACCTCCTGCATCAACGACTCCTTCGAGCCGAAGTGATAATTGACTGCGGCCAGATTGACGCCAGCCTCGCCGGTAATCTGGCGCATCGACGTGCCCTCGTAGCCATGCGCCATGAACAGACGCTCGCCAGCGTCGAGGATGCGTTCGCGAGTATCGACAGTACGGGTTTCCATGGGGAGTCTCCTTGTTATTATGATTCATACGTTCGTTTTAATCATAATAACAAGGTTCGGCCAATGCAAGTCTTTTCTGACTTTCAGGAATTGTGCTGGCGAATGAAGGCAATCGCCTCGGCAGCAGGCACCGGGCGACTGAACAGATAACCCTGCACCAGATCGCAGCCACGGCTGCGCAGGTAGTCGAGCTGCTCGACAGTTTCGACGCCCTCCGCCACTACTTTCAAGCCGAGGTTGTGGGCCAGCCCGATGGTGGCATCGCAGATCACCGAACCATCGGTGTCCTCACCGATTTCCTCGACGAAGGAACGATCCAGCTTGAGGTGCTTGAGCGGGAACATGCGCAGGTAACCGAGCGACGAATAGCCCGTTCCGAAATCGTCGATGGCGACAACGATACCCATGCCGTGCAGGATATCGAGGATACGCACGGTCTCGAGCGGCTGCTCCATCGCCACCGACTCGGTGATTTCAAAAATGAGGTCGGCTGGATTGAGGTCGTAGGCCTCGATGATGCCGCGAGCCAGCACTGGCAGATTGCCATTGCGCATCTGGATGGCGGATATGTTGATACCCATCTTGATGCCGGAAAGTCCCGCCGCATGGAACTCGGCCAATTGTCGGCAGGCAGCCCACAAGACCCATTCGCCGAGCGGCTGGATCAGCCCGGTTTCCTCGGCGATGCCGATGAAACTGCCGGGCGCCAGCAGCCCTCTCTCCGGATGCTGCCAGCGCACCAGCGCCTCGACGGCCGCCACCTTGCCGCTGGCCATGTCGATGATTGGTTGGAAGTGCAGGCGAAACTCGTCGCGGGAAAGGGCATGACGCAGGCTGTGCTCGGTTTTCAGCCGGTCGAGCGCCACATCGTTCATCTTGGCATCGAAAAACTGGAAGTTGTTCCGACCGGCCGCCTTGGCGTGATACATGGCGGCATCGGCGTTTTTCATCAATGTTTCACCGTCGAGCCCATCGGTCGGAAAAATGGCAATGCCGATACTGGGTGAGGTATAGAGATCGTAGCCGCCGATCTGGTAGGAATGGCCGACGCTGAACACCAGTTTTTCGGCGATCAGGGCTATCGAGCTCGTGTGGTCGACACCGGAAAGCATGATGACGAACTCGTCGCCACCGAGCCGCGCCACCACGTCGCTGTCGCGCACGCTTTCACGCAGGCGCCTGGCGACCTCGATGAGCAGTTCATCACCCATGTGATGTCCGAGCGTATCGTTGATTACCTTGAAGCGATCGAGGTCGATGAACATCACGGCGACCCGCGAACCATCGCGCCGCGCCGTGGCCAGCGCCTGATCCATCCGCCCCTTGAGGCTCAGGCGGTTTAGCAGGCCGGTCAGGACGTCATGGTGGGCAATATGATGCAGGCGCTCTTCGGTCGCGCGCTCGGTCGACACATCGGTAAAGTGGGCAATGTGGTAGAGAATTTTCCCCTCTTCATCGCGAATAACCGATATTGAAATCCACTTCGGGTAGATGCCCCCATCCTTGCGCCGATCCCAGATTTCGCCTTGCCAGAAACCCCGTTCTGTTATGTCCTCCCACATCTTGGCGTATTCCTCGGGCGTCGTCCGCCCGGCTGAAAGAAAGCGCGGGTTGCGCCCCGCCGCTTCCTCTGCGGAATAACCCGTCAGGCGCGTAAACGCCGGGTTCACCGTAATGATGTTGTTGTGCACATCGGTAATCAGGATGGCCTCGCCACTATGCTGGACGGCACTGGCCAGCAACTGCATCTGCGCCTCGGTCTCGTGCTGGATGCTGACATCCTGCGAAGTGCCAATCAGCCGCAAGGGCTCGCCATCCTTGCCACGCTCGGTTTCCCAGCATTCCAGCACGTGCTTGATCCGGCCATCGGGCATTTCCAGCCGATGCTTCAGGCTGTCCGGCTCGCCCTGGGCCACCGACTCCTTGAGTGTCTTGTCGACGATGGCGCGATCTTCAGGATGAATGCGCACGAGAAAATCGTCGTACGGCGCCCCGCCCTCGACCCTGGGGATTTCAAAAATCCGGTAAAGCTCGTCCGAGCACCGGACCTGCATCGTCGCCAGATCGATCTCCCAGCTGCCAAGCTGGGCGATACGCTGGGCAGCATTGAGCCGTTCGCCGTTGCGCCGCAAATCGACTGCCGTCGCCAGCTCGCGCTGCCGGGCGCGGAACAATTCGTAGAGGACGAACAGCAGACAAGCCAGCAGCGCGGCGCCAAAAACGGCCACGATGAATGTCCGCTGTCGCCATGAGGCCATCACATCCGCTTCCGACAGGCCGGCCAGCACGTAGAAGGGATAGTGTTTGAGCATGCAGTACCCGTAAACGCGCTTCACACCATCGGACTGCACGGAAAACTCGAGAACGCCCTGACGTTTGCCTTGCGCGATCCATTGATGAAGCGGATGGGATGGATCGAGCGGCCGGTTTATTTCGTCCGGCACCGGCGGGTGGTGAAGCACCAGGGCATGGTTGTCGCTGCGCCGGATCGCCACGGCGCCGGAAACACCGAGACGGGAGGCATTGAACAGCCGTTCGAAATGGTCGATCTCGATGGCCGCGCTGACCATGCCGAGAAAGCGGCCATCGACGGTGCGAATCGCCCGGGCGACGGCAATCGCGTCCCGGCCGGTAATGCGTGACTTGATGACCTCGGAAAAAACGATCGCCCCATCCTTCCCGTCCCGCGACCGCTCGAAATAGGAACGATCGCGCAGATTCACGTACTCGCCACCGCCCGAGAGATAGAGCACGTCGCCGTCAGCGGAGACGATGCGTAAGCCGGCTATTTCGGGAAATGCACGTTGCAGGCGCTCAAGCTTTTTTTCGATTTCAGGACGAAAACGGGTAGCTGCATCGGCATCCAGCGAGTCTTTCGGAACATGCTCGGCCAGTTCGTTCAGCGTCATGTCGATGCGCCGCAAGGTGGCATCGAAGCGGGCATCGAGCAATTCGGACTGGCTGCTGGCCATTGACCGGGCCTCTGTCCAGACCTCCTGGTAGGCCGACCACAAAACGTAGGCAAGCAGGACGAAACCGCAGAGCGCCAAGGATATCAGGGCGATCCACAGGTGATTCCCGTTGCGGGCATTCTGTCCTGGCATTGTCTCCATGTCTCGCCGCCGCTCAGCCAAACTCGCGATAAGCCATTCTGCTCATACGGTATTGGAATTGCAATGCTGCGCTGGTAGCGGGCGCGGACAGGGCTGCCGGTATTGCAAAAAGCGGCAGACGACATCCTGATCGCTGTTGCGCTCGCGGAAAACCCTGTGCGATTCTTTCTCAATCGGCCATGCGTCGAGCGGAATCCCGCTCGGAAACTGGGCATCGCCGGTAAATGCCCGCTCGATTCGGGTCAGGTAGAAACGGTGACAGTAAGGCCAGGCCGCGGCATAGACCGAGGCGCCACCAATGACGAATACCGGCTTGCCGGTGGCCAGCGCCAGGCGCAGGCCCTCTTCCACCGACGCCACGCGCGTGCAGCCCGGGCGCAAGGCCAGATCGGGCTGAAGGCTGACGATGAAGGAATCGACCGGCACGACATCCATCGACTCGTAGGTCAGACGGCCGATGACAAGTGCCGCACCGGCCACCGTCTGCTCGAAATAGGCCAGCTCCTCCGGAATATCCCAGGGCAGCCAGCCATCGAGACCGATCATGCCGTTGCTGGCGACAGCCCCGATGGCCGAAATCACCGCTTGCTCTTGGCCCACTGCTCGCGCGTCAGGGAAAGTGAAATGGCCGGTGTTCCCTGGCCGTTATAGACATGCGGCTTGTGCATCGAGACATGCGCCGAACTGACGATGGCCATGCCGAAAATGGCGTCCATGACCTCGAGAATGCTCGACTCGAGACATTCACAGTGCGCGTTGCCCTCCAGCTTGCGGATGGCGAGGAAGATCACTTCGTAATCGACCACCTGGCGAATGTCGTGCGGATCGGCCACGGCATCCATCGGCGCCCAGGCATCGGCATGAACAATGACCGCCTGCGGCCCGTGTTTTTCCAACGGATTGCAGCCGGTACGCAGCTGAATGGTCGCATCGACGGAGGCGCACCAATGATTTTCGAGCACGAATCAGATTCCTTTATGTCATTCAATATGGGTAAGGCCGAACGATACCAAAGCTGGCGCCGAACCGCAGGCAAAAAAACAGGCGCCGCAGCGCCTCGTTACTGATCTGCAGGCTAAATAGATCAGGCCGTCACGTTGACCAGGGTTCCGGTCTGCTGCCCCGAGGTATTGACCACGGGCGCGGCCGTAGTACTCAGAATATCCGACTGCAGCACATCGGCAATTTGCGTTCTGAGATCACCCAGCTGGCTCTGAACCTCGCCCACCGAGTTCTGCGTCGCCAGATTCAGCCTTGCCTGACTGGCGTCGCCCTGCGCCTGTCGCGACTGGATCTGCAGAGAACGGGCATTCTCCTGTGCACGATCGGCAACACTCTGCGCTGACCGTGCCTGAGACTGCAAGGCCGCGGCCTGCTGCTCTGCCTGATCAGCATTTCGCCGCGCCTGTTGCAGCTGGAGTTGCGCCCAAAGCCCACCACTGGCCGATTGAGCGCCTGATGCCGACGTTACTGCCATTTCGTCACCAATCGCCTGTTACGAACCCGTTTGAGCCTAAGCCGTCACGTTGACCAATGTACCGGTCTCCTGACCCTGTGCATTCTTGACCGGACGCGGCGGCTCTTCCGTGCGCTCGACACGCTCTTCGGGACGCGGCTCACGCTTCTCGGCTTGTTGGACCTGCTGGGCCTGGCTCGCCTGAGTGCTCGAGTTTGTATAAGCACTGATACTGGAAGTTACTGATTGAATATCCATTTCTTCACCTCGACACGATAATTCCTGAACTAACTTTACACCATTCAGGGAAATATTCCAGAAGTATCCACTGCAGCCGATACTCAAAAAACAGCAAAAATAACAACGGATTTGACAGAGCATGGATTTGAGCCGGCGAGTTTCATTACCGGATAAGCCGCCCAGCGTATCACCCGCCAGCGCGCCACCAACTAAGCGAAAGACGGCATCGCCGCCTTCCTCGACAAGCGTCCACCGGCGTGGCTGGCAAGAGATTGCCCGATGCCTCAGAAAAAGCGAACTTCGCCCTGAATCCAAGTCAAATGTAATCGACGAATTGATCCCGCATGCGAGTCGTGTCAGTGGTCCACGTGGCTACCGGCGCAATACGGAGCGGCAAGGAGCGAACGATGAGCACACAAGAGACGAAGCAAGGGCAACTGGTTCTGCTGGTGGCGACCCGCAAGGGCGCCTGGCTTTTTCATGCCGACGCGGCGCGGCAGACGTGGAGGGTCGATGGCCCGCACTTTCTCGGCCAGATCATCAATCATCTGGTTCTCGACCCGCGCGACGGACGCACCCTTCTGGCGGCGGCAAAGACAGGTCATCTCGGGCCGACCGTCTTCCGCTCGACCGATCTCGGAAAAACCTGGCAGGAAGCCGCCAAACCGCCGGCCTTCGGTCCGGCAGTCAACGGGCTGGATGCCCGCGCCGTCGATCACACCTTCTGGCTGACGCCCGGCCACGCTGACCAGCCAGGCGTCTGGTACGCCGGCACCTCGCCACAGGGCTTGTTCCGCTCGGCAGATGGCGGCATGAACTGGGCACCGTTCTCATGCATCAATGACGACCCGCAGTACCGCCGGTGGTTCGGCACGGTGCAGGACGGCACGCCGGATGGTCCGAAGCTGCATTCGATCATCGTCGACCCGCGCGACGCGCAACATCTGTACTTCGCCATGTCGGGCGGCGGCGTGCATGAGTCGTACGATGGCGGGCTGAGCTTTACGCCGCTCGTCGACGGCATGGAAGTGGTCGAAGGTTTCGATCCAGCCGATACCAGTTTTCACGATCCACACTGCCTGCGCATGTGCCCGAGCAATCCGGACCGCCTCTATCAGCAGAATCACTGCGGCATCTACCGACTTGACCAGCCGGGCAGGCGCTGGCGACGCATCGGGCGCAACATGCCGAAGGATGTCGGCGACATCGGCTTCCCGATGGTGGTGCACCCGCACGACGACCGCAGGGCCTGGGCTTTCCCGATGGATGGCACCGAGGTTTGGCCACGGACCAGTCCTGACGGTCGTCCGGCTGTCTATGCCACGCGCGATGGCGGTGAGACCTGGCAGCGGCACAGCAACGGAATGCCGGCCGACCAGGCATGGTGGACGGTCAAGCGGCAGGCCATGACAGCCGACAAACAGGGCACGGTGGGTCTTTACTTTGGCACGACGAGCGGCGAATTGTGGAAGAGCCGCGACGAAGGCCAGCAGTGGGCATGCCTGGCGCGCCACCTGCCGGAGATTTATTCGGTCGAGGTGGGATATCCGCGTTGAGCCGCCAGACACAATGCGCGTACTGATTCCGAGCGCCCTGCACTCCTACACTACGCAGCCCTGGGTCGAAGCCGGGGGCGAGACAGTCGGCGAGGTGCTCGACGATCTTGAGCGGCAGTTTCCCGGCATCCGCTTTCGCATGGTCGACGAGCAGGGGCGCATCCGGCGGCACATCCGCCTGTTTTACCGGCGCGAGATGGTGTTCGATCTGGCCACGCCGCTGCCTGCGGACGGCGAACTGCTCATCGTCCAGGCGCTCAGCGGCGGCTAAAAAATTCCGGGGTGGCCAATCAGGCCGTCAGCGGGTCGAACTGAGAGAAACGCTCGGGCAGCATCGCGTCCTCGCCGGGAAAGCTGCCGTCGGACAGGCACAGCATCTTGTCGAGATGGCGACAGGAAAGGAGCTCCAGCCGCTTGTATAGTTCCTTGCACAGCGAGCGGGCGTGCTGGCCCGGCCAGTCGCCGGGCAGCAGGACTTCCGGCAATTCCGGATCGCGCAGCAGGAGGCGTCGATAGTCATGGATGAGCAGGATGCGGACGAGGAAGGCATCCTGCTCACTGACATTGGCCAGATGATCGCGCCGCAACTCGTCGAGAATCGGCTGGTAAACCGCCACGAACCCGCTATAAGCTTCAGCCAGCGCCCCGAGATCCCAGGCACGGCAGACCAGATCGGCATCGCTGGCCGATAGCGCCGAGCGGGAATCGGCGGCAAACAGGGGCAGCAAGGCGCCCAAGGCAGATGACAAACCTTCGGCGATAAGGGCATCGAGCACGCTGGACAGCTCGGCGCTCGGGTGTACAAAACAATCGCCACCCAGAACACCGAAACCCTGCCAGAACAAGGCGCGGCGAACCTGCTCACGGACCTTGGGCGCCAAGTCGCCGACGACCAGAATCAGGCGCCAGCGGCGATCCCAGAGCGGCGCGTGCGAGGCGTAAATGTGCCGCGATGCTTCCTCGAAACGGCGCCGACCGGACGGTGTCAGCACGTAGTCGGCACGCCGGCCTATCGTTTCCGTGCGTAGCCATTCTTCCTTGGCCAGCCGGAATACCGAGGTACGAATCAGGCGTTCGTTGAGTTCCAGCGGTTCGAGCAGACGAATCAGGCTACCCAGCCAGATCCGGCCGCCACGCGGCAGGATGGCGTCACCGAACACGGTGATGATGAGCGAACCGGCCTGAACCCGACGCTGCTGGCGGAATTCATCGAGACGGGACTGGATGGCGGTGCTCACAACGATCGGCTGGGTCGGAGGCGTTTGATTCGTTTAGCGGGGATGTAGCGCACAAAATACTACCCCATCCTGCGTATCATTTTTTGGTGCGTGCGAAATACAAGAACCCATTGGCGGCAGACATCCGCAGGTCAACATCGAGTATTGGCGATACAAATACAAATAGATGTAACAACAAAATGTAGCGCTTAAGTGCCCCATTCCCGGCAATTCGATCGCAAAACCTACAAAGGCAGTTCCGCCTGAATCGCTGACGGCGCGATTTCATCACCCCCTGCCTCCACCAAGCCACCGGCGCGAACACCAAGCAGGCGGATACGCTGATCGAGCGGCACACGCTTCAGGCACAGGCCGGCCGCCTGCCGAATCGCAGCGCCGTCGCTGACAGCGACCGGCAAGGTCACATCACGGGTAACCGCCTTGAAATCCGAATATCGGATCTTGATACCCACCGTCCGGCAGGCGTAGCCTTTTCGCACCAGGTCATCACCAACGCGCAGGCAGAGCGAGGTAAACACTTCGGACAATTCGGACCTGTCCGCTTTGGCGTGCAGATCCCGCTCGAAAGTCGTTTCCCGACTGATCGACTTCGGCTCCGACTCGGTGACCACGGGCCGGTCATCGATGCCATGCGCGATGCGATGCATCCACAGCCCGGTGCTCCGGCCAAACTTGCTGACCAGAAACTCCGGCGGCGTCGCCGCCAGTTCGCCGATGGTCCGAATACCGTGGCGCTCAAGACGTTCGCTGGCTTTCGGCCCGATCCCATTCACCTTTTTTGCCGCCAGCGGCCAGATCCGTGTCGGGACATCCTCCATCGACAAGATCGTCAGCCCATTCGGCTTCTCGAGGTCCGAGGCAATTTTGGAGAGCAGTTTGTTAGGCGTCACGCCTATCGAACAACTCAACCCGGTTGCGGCGAAAACCGCATCCTTGATGCGCTGAGCCAGGACGCGGGTTTCCTCCGGAATGTCGCTCAGATCGACGTAGATTTCGTCAATTCCACGGTCTTCGACATGCGGCGCAATTGCCCGGACAGCCGCCTTGAACAGGCGCGAATAGTGGCGATACGCCTCGAAATTGGCCGGCAGAAGAATGGCCTCCGGCGCCAGCTTCGCCGACTTCATGAGCCCCATGCCGGAAAACACGCCCAAGGCCCTGGCCTCATAAGTCGAGGTGGTAATCACACCTCGCCCCGTATATTCACGCAAACGGGAAAAATGCCTCGAGCCGTCGGCTTGCACCACCGGCTGATGAACACTCCGCCCACCGACCACGACGGCCTGCCCGCGCAACTCGGGATAGCGAAGCAACTCGACCGAGGCGAAGAAGGCATCCATGTCGAGATGGGCAATGCGGCGAATACTGTTCATATGAACAGTATATCAAAGCGTCTGTTGCTGACTATGTTCAAGACGAGCAGCTATGGAAAAAAAGAGCCCCGGAATTTCTTCCGGGGCTAACCGAGGTTGCTGCAGAGAGAGAGGTTCCTCCAGCCGCAGGCAGGGGCCTGATTTTGTCGACTTCACCTTGGCGTGCGAATCGCACTGCCCTCGGCTCGTCTTCGCGTCAATCCCCTGCCTACGACCGGAGCTGCCGTCAGGCGTAAGTCGGGGCGAAGGCGGCTTCGGGGTTGGTGGCCGGGCCCTTGTCGGTCCAGTACGGCGAAAGTTTGCGCAGTTGGGCGACGATGGGCGGCACGGCGGCAATGACGCGATCGATTTCTTCTTCGGTGTTGTAGACCGACAGCGAGAAGCGGATCGTGCCGTGCGCGGCGGTGTAGGGGATGCCCATGGCGCGCATGACGTGCGATGGTTCGAGCGAGCCGGAGGTACAGGCCGAGCCTGAGCTGCCGGCAATGCCAACCTTGTTGAGCAGCATCAGAATGCCTTCACCCTCGATGTATTCAAAGGCGATATTGCTGGTGTTGGGCAGACGATTGGATACATCACCGGTCGGGAAGCAATGCGTGATCTGGCTGAGCAGCCCCGTCTCCAGCTTGTCGCGCAGGCGGCGGACTTCGGTGTTTTCGAATTCCATTTTCTGCATGGCCAGTTCGCAGGCCATGCCGAGGCCGACGATGGACGCCGAGTTCTCGGTGCCAGCACGACGACCGCGTTCCTGATGACCGCCACGGAGCAGCGGACGGAAGCGGCAGCCGCGACGCAGGTAAAGTACGCCGATGCCCTTCGGGGCGTGCAATTTGTGACCGGACAGAGAGAGCATGTCGATCTTGGTGTTCTTGAGATCGATGGGAATCTTGCCGACAGCCTGCACGGCATCGGTGTGGAACATGATGCCCTTGGCAGCGGCCATTTCGGCCATCTCGACGACCGGGAAGATGGTGCCTGTCTCGTTGTTGGCCCACATCGCCGAGACGATGGCGACGCGGTCATGGAGCAGCGAACGGTACTCGTCCAGGTCGATACGGCCCTTCTTGTCCACTTTCAGCTTGTGAACAATGTAGCCTTCCTTCTCGAGCCAGTCGCAAAGCGTCAGGATGGCCGGATGCTCGACGTTGGTGGTGATCACCGTGTTGCGTTCCGGCTGTGCCTTGAGGGCGGAGAGGATGGCGGTCGAGTCGGATTCGGTGCCACACGACGTAAAGATGATTTCCGAGTCATGCTCGGCGCCGAGCAGCGCCTGAACCTGACTGCGGGCCTTCTTCAGCGCCTTGCCGACTTCACTGCCAAAGGCGTGAATCGACGAGGCGTTGCCGAAATGCTCCGTGAAGAACGGCAGCATGGCTTCGACCACAGCGGGATCGACCCGCGTCGTGGCGTTGTTGTCCAGATAGATCGGTTTCATGGCGCAGTCCTCGGGTTCTCTGTTGAGGTTGGGATGATTTCGAATTTGGCCGTTTTTTCCGGTTGACCGTAGCAGTCTCGATCAGGCCTCTACGGGCATGTGCGACGACGGCAGCACCTGGACCAACTCGCCCAGTGTTTCGATCATCTTCTGCTGGATGCCGCCGAGGGTGGCTGCTTCCATCATGCAACCGGAGCAGGCGCCCTTGAGGTGCACATAGATCTTCTTGCCCTGGACGTCGGCCAGTTCGACATCGCCGTGATCGCGCTGGAGCATCGGGCGAACCGATTCGAGCACTTCCTGGATCTTGGCAATCTTCTCGACAATCGACAGCTTCTTGGCCGGCGGCTTCGGCGCTTCCGGCGTCGCCGGGCAAGCGGGCGGCGGCGAGACTTCGCCCGGACCGGCACGCTCGGACATGACCTTGGCCAGAATTTCTTCAATACCTTCGTGGCAAGCAGCACAACCGCCGCCGGCCTTGGTGTAGAAGGTCACTTCCTCGACCGTGTTGAGGTTGTTAGCTTTGACCACGTCCTCGATCATCACGGCGTCGATGGCGAAACACTTGCAGATCAGCGCGCCTTCCTCGTGGTCATCGGACCACTCTTCGCCACGGTAGTTGGCGATGGCGGCCTGCAGGGCTTCGCGGCCCATGACCGAACAGTGCATCTTTTCCGGCGGCAGACCGTCGAGGTAATCGGCGATGTTCTGGTTGGAGACTTCGAGCGCCTGATCCAGCGTCATGCCCTTGACCATTTCGGTCAAAGCCGACGACGAGGCGATGGCGGAGCCGCAACCAAAGGTCTGGAAATGCGCGTCGAGAATGACCTCGGTTTCCGGCTCGACCTTGAGCATCAGGCGCAGCGCGTCGCCGCACTGGATGGAACCGACGTCACCGATACCGTTCGCTTCTTCCAGCGGGCCGGAATTGCGCGGGTTAAAGAAGTGTTCGCGAACCTTGTCTGAATATTCCCACATGACTATTGCTCCTTAGACCGAGAACGAAGAGCCGCAGGAACACTGGGCGCTGGCGTTGGGATTGTCGAACTTGAAACCGGTATGGGTCAGCGTATCGACGAAATCGACGGTGACGTTGTCGATCATCGGCATGGTCATTGCATCGACCAGCACCTTGACGCCTTCGACTTCCAGTTCCCAGTCGTCTTCAGCCTTCTCGGTTTCGAGCTTCATGCCGTATTGCAGGCCGGAGCAACCGCCACCGGAAATGGTCAGGCGCAGCCCGAGCACAGGTGTTTCAGAACCGCGGATAAAACGTTGAACAGCCTTAATGGCAGCGGGGGTCAGATTGATCATGGCGATTCTCCCAGAGTAGATGACCTGATCTTGCAAGGGCCGTGCCACGACAGAAATAAAAATATAAACACTTAATTTTCAGCGGCTTGGCTCAATCCGAAAGCCAAAACCGCCTTGTCAGGTTCACTACAATCCCTGACAGATACCCCACTCGAAGCCGACGGTGCGTGGCAAAACCGGGAACCAAAACCCGTTTTCACTGCTCCATCACTTGCCGAAAGCAAGGCGCTGCGGCATTCTCCGCGCCCAGCATCCGGCAAGGGCCGCCCTGGAAGCGTTTCCGGACGATGACAGGTACGGTCCGTGCTAATTGGTGTTCAGATCAACGACGACCTACAACAACATGACCGCCCCCTGGCAGAGAAGCTTCCTGGATTTCGCCGGCCCCGGCATCGACCGGCCGTCGGACACCCTGCGCGTGACCGATGACGAAGCGGCAGACATCCTGGCCAAGCTGGCCGCCCAGGCGTGGTCTACGCATTTACCGAGCAGCTCGCTACGCAACTCGGGCTACACCATCCGCCATGCCCGCGAAGGATTCACCACGGCGCTTTTCAGGGTGGGTCGCATCGTCGGCTTCTATGCCGGCTCCTACCTGTGGATTTCAGCGGAACATCGTGGCAAGGGATTGTCGACGCCGCTGATCCTCGCCGCCGCCGAACAGCGGGGCGGCAGCATCATGCCACCCGGCGTCGTCCTTCAGGGCTACACCCCGGCCGGCCTCGCCGCGCACCGGAAAGCGCACCGCCAGGCCCTACTCGACGCCACCGAACAAATTATCCCAGGACGTGCTCGTACGCACGGCGCAGCAGATTTCGTTCGACTTCGCTTAGCTGGCGCGACTCGGTAATTGCGATGAAACGGCCATGGATCCGGTCAGCCGCCGCGAAAGGTGGGTCAATGCTGGCAAAAGCGGCGAGCAGAACGGGCACATCGCCCTCCGGCGTATCGACCCAAGCCTGAAAATCAGCCACCGGCTCGACTGCACCCTCGGCCAACCCGAGGTGCACCTCGGCTTCGCGAACAACCGCCGTCGGATGAAACTGGACGGTCGGTGAAAAATCTTCATCGCGCAGCGCCGACAATGTCGGCAATGGCTTGAAGGCGACAACGCCTGAACTCAGGCAGAGAAAGCGGACACGGCCGCTGGTCCCATGCTTGTGAATGAACAATAAGCGGGGCGAAACGCTCATGGCCTACTTCGCGTATTCCGCCAGGACCGCATCGCCGCGAAATTTCTCCGGTCGGCCCCAGATTTCAACGGTATCGACGTAGAAATCGGCTTTGGCAGGGTGCGCCAGCAGCACCTGGTACTCGGCAAAAATGCGGCCGTCGGGAAAGAAGGTCGCCTTGCCGAAACGGGCCTTGCCGCGCCAATAGGCCAGCACGCTGACCTCCTGCGAATACGGGTCGGTCTCTTCCTCGAACACGACATCGGCCCACACCGGCTCGTCACCGATCGACAGGCCGAGCTTTTCCACCTGAGCACGCAAGGCGGCGCAGACGGCTTCGCCGGTGGCGTTATCGGGCAAGCTTGCTGTCATGGTCGAGGTATCGAGAGCGTGTGCACATCTCTGCCATTCCCGCAGGCGCGGAAATGACAGAGCTTTGTGCTTCAGGCCGGTGCGTAGGTGTAGCAGTCCTTCGGACAAACACGTCCGCAGGAGCCACAACCGATGCAGTCAGCCGGATTGGCCAGCGACATGACCATCATGTTGTCGTCTTCGTCATCATCGTCGTCATCCAGCTCTCGCTCAACGAGATCGAGCACATTGCGCGGGCAGACCTTGTAGCAGCGGCCGCAGCCGATGCACTTGGCCTGATCGAGGCTGGTGGCGAATTGCGGCGTCCATTCGGTGCCGCCCTTGGTGAGTCCGGTGATCATGCTGGTTGTCCTTTCTGCGCTGCTGCGAGTCGGGCACTGGCATCGGCCCACGCCTGGCAGGCATCGTAGGTGGATTGGGAAAGCGCGGGAATCTCGTGAAAGCCCGCCGGCAGGCGGTCTTCCACGAGGTCGTGCATCTGCGAAGCCCACTCGGAAGCAATCCGCTTGAGCTTCTTGACTTCCTTGTCGAGGGCGGCCAGTTCTTCGTCAGTCATGTTGCCCCCTGCCCTTACAGCCCGGCGACGTTCGGATACTGACCGATACGTTCCAGCGCGATACCGAGCATCTTGTCGGCGTCATCCTTCATCTTGGACAGGCTCGGGAAGCCGAAGCGATGCACGTCACGCAGGGTCTTTTCGACAGCAACCAGCTTGCCGACGGTGATGATGGCGCGGCCGAAACCTTCGTGGGTCAGGTGCACGAGCGGCACGGCGAGCAGCTTGCATTCCTTTTCGATGAGCACGGCGATGGCGTTGTAGAAGGCCTTGACGCGCGAGATGGTCTCGTCGTCCGGATCACCGATCATCGGGATGTTGGCCTTGCGTTCCTTGGTCAGGATGTAGGGATCGAGGATCTTTTCGACCGTCCAGCCGGCGTAGGTGCCGTAGGTATCGAGCGCGCGCATCTGGCGGGCCATCTCCTTGACGAAATCGGTTTCGAAGATGGGATCAGCAGCAATGGCTTCAGTCATGGTCATACTCCTTGGGAAATGGGTTGGATTGGTTGGAAACCGGAATGAGTTGTGGCGCCGGCATGAGGCCGGGCACCAGGCCGATGGCGATGCGCGCCACCGCCAGGGCGCCGAGAAAGCCGGCAATGGCGCCGAGGGCGGTAGCGCCATCGCTGCCATCGAGCAGCGAACCGAGCCAGGCGCCGAAAATCATGGCGAAGGCCGGGAAGAGATAGCCGAGCAAGGCCGAGAAAGTCAGGCGACTGGCCGGAAGCGCGATCATCACCATGTCGCCGGCCTTGATGTCGCCGGAAACCGGCAGGGTCAGCAAGGTAGCCGGACGGCCGCTGGCCATTTTGCCGATGCCGCAACTGCTGCCCTGCCCGCAGGACGAACAGCCAGCCGTTTCCATGGCGACGATGGCCTTGCCCGCCTCGACACTCTGGACGATGCCGCGGTGTTCGATCATGTTGGCGCTCATCCTTCCCACCCTTCCTCTTCCATGGAAGCGAAGCGATTCTCTTCCTTGGCCTTGGCCTGGGCGGCGATGGCGCGGTCAATCCAGACCACACCGCCTTCGCTCATTGCTTTCGAAATTTGCCCCAAAAGCTCGTCGACCGTGTCAACCTCATCGACGCGGATCGGCTGGATGCCCTTGGCCAGCAGCTTCTTGATCGCCGAAGCGCCAATCGCCATGACGTAGACCCCGGCGCAGCCTTCGAGGAAATCGACCTTGGCGCCGAGCTTGTCCTCGTTGCCATCCATCGCCTCTTCGGCGAATTCGGCAACACCGACCAGCGTTGCCTTATCCGGCGTCACTTCGTAGATCACGAAGCCCTCGGCCGAACCGAAGTGCTGATTGACCCGCGTCCGGTCAGTGGAAGCAAAAGCGACCTTGATCATGGCGTCCGGCTCCTGCCTAATGGACCAGACCAGCTGCAGCCGACGAGATGACATGTTGTTTGCTGACGCCATCGCGGTCGTCGGCCCAGTAGATTGATCGATAGGGTGCGAGTTCATGGTGTTGTCCCAGCATGAGGTTGGCTAGATCGAACAAGGCTTGCCGCGTACCGCGGTAGCCCACCCAGGTGCGGGCGTAACCGCCCACATGGTCGTATTGCGGAAAGCCGGCCCGAAGCAGCGGCAAGCCCAGCCGCGAAGCGGTGTCGGCGGCATGTGAATTGGCGACGATCAGTTGCGCGCCACCCAGCACGGCCTCTTTTTCCATATCCTCAAGGTCACCGACGATGACCTTGGCGATGGGCAGTCCAGCCAGGCTTTCATGCTTGTGCGTGGCAACGGCGCTGACAATCTCGGCCCCCATGCTGGTCAGGAAACGCACCTGCATGCCGACCAGATCGGGGTCGCCGGCCAGCGCAACGCGGGCGAAGCCGATCATGAAATGGCTGTCCACCATGGCGTCCTGCAACTGGGCGCGATGGCGTTCGATCTTCTCGGGCACCGGCTTGCCGGAAATCTCGGCCAGCGCCTGGGTGAAAGCGTCGCAGTCGTCGAGGCCCATCAGACCATCGAAACGGTAATCGGGCACACCGGTGCGCGTCTTCAGGATGTTCGCCGCCTTGAGCAGAGAGGGGCCGACCACAAGGGTCGCGGCCGACTCGCCCATGATCTCGATTTCCGAACGCGGCGTGCCGCCGATGGTCAGCGATGAAGTCTCGGCTTCGGTCAGATGGCCATCGAGCGAATCGCCAATATCCGGAACGACGATGGCACGCAGGCCAAAGGCTTCGACCCAGTCCTTGATCGCCTCGATATCGCCCGGCGTCAGCATGGCCGAGGCCAGCACATTGACCTGCTTGGGCCGCTTGCCAACGCAGGCGCTTTCCGGCACCAATGTTTCGATCAGCGCCTCGATGGCCAGCGCGTAACCGCTTTCCAGACAGCCGACGTAATCCGGCGTATTCACTGGGACCACGGCGACATGGTCAAATTCCGGGTGGGCCCGGCGGAAATCGCCGACACAGCGGCGAATGTCGGTGCCCTGCGTTTCCGACAGGCCGGTCGTCACGAGACCGATGATGTCCGGCTTGCTCTTGTCGGACAGCGTGCGTAGCGCCTCGATGACGTTGTCGTCGGCACCCATGATGCTCGACACCTGATCCATCGCCGTCGTCTGCAAGGGGATCGGCTCGCGGAAGTGGCGGACGAAGAACACCTTGCCGAAGGCCGTGCAGCCCTGCGAACCATGCATCAGCGGCAGGCTGCGGTTGAGACCGAGGAAAGCCAGCGAGGCGCCGATGGTCTGGCTGACCTTGAGCGGATTGACCGCCAGCGCTTTCTTGGAGTGGATGATTTCAGCCATGGTTTTTCCTTAAGCGGCCAGCACGGTGCCGGGACCGCTTTGCTTGGCCCACGGTGCCGGCTTGCGCACGGCAGCCCAGACCGGGCTTTCCATCGACAGCGCCAGTTGGCGGGCCAGTTCGCTCATGCCGGCGTAACCGGCGTAGCCGAATTCGCGTTCCTGGTTGATGTCGAGGAAGGGAATTCGTGCCTTGAGCGCCGTGTAGAGATTGCGCCCGCCGGCAATCAGGATGTCGGCCTTGTACTCGTGATAGGTCGACAACAGCGCCTTCGGGCTGCCGTCGTCGATCATCTTGGTGTCCTCGCCCATCAGTTCGCGGATGCGCGCCTTGTCCTCTTCGGTCGATTTCTTGGTGCCGGTCGCCACCACCTTCATGCCCAGATCCTGCAGGGCCGAGACGATGGACCACGATTTGACGCCGCCGGTGTAGAGCAGCACGCGCTTGTCCTTGAGGCGGGCACGCCAGGGTTCGAGTGCGGCATGGGCCTTGGCTTCCTCGCGGGCGATGACCACCTCGGTGCGCGCCGTCAGATCCGGGTCGCCGATCAGCCGGGCGAAATCGCGCAGCGCGTTGGAGACATCCTGGACACCGTAGAAACTGCCTTCGAAGAAGGGTTGACCGAAGGTGTCCTGCATCTTGCGGGCGACGTTGAGCAGCGCCTTGGCGCAGACCACCATATTCACCTTGGCGCGGTGCATGGTCTGCACTTCATGGAAGCGCGAGTCGCCGGACAGCGTGCAGAGAATGCGCAGGCCGAGCTCGTCGAAGAGCGGCGCGACATGCCAGAATTCGCCGGCAATGTTGTATTCGCCGATCAGGTTGACGTCATAGGTCGGCAGGCCGTCGGCGCGTGGCACGACGGGCGCCGGTTCGGCGGTGCCGATGACGTGCTTGAACATCGCTTCGCCGGCCAGCCGGTTGCCGAGATTCTTGGTGCCGTAGAAGCCGGCAGCATCGACCGGGACGACCGGGGTGCCCCAGCGTTCGGTCGCCGCTTTGCAGACGGCGCCGACATCATCGCCGATCAGGGCGGTGACGCAGGTGTTGTAAATGAAGACCGCTTTCGGCGAATAGCTATCGATGGCCTGCTTGATGGCATGAAACAGCCGCTTCTCGCCGCGCCCCATGACCACGTCGGTTTCCGACAGGTCGGTGGTCATGCCGATCTTGTACAGGGTCACGCCGGAAGAGCGCGTGCCGCGGTTGTCCCACGAGGAACCGGCACAGGCAATCGGCCCATGCACGATGTGGGCAACGTCAGCAATCGGCAGCAGCGCAATCTGCGCGCCGTCGAAGGAACAGCCGCCCGCCGTGGCACCAGGCTTGGGCTTGGCGCAGCCGGACTTTTCCTTGGTGTTATGGGTACAGGCTGGCTCGTCGAGCAAGGCCTGGATTTCGCTGGCTTTCATGCTGTTCTCCAGAGGTCTGGATAGCAATTAGCAAGACGGGTGCCACCTTTAATTCATTGATTTATATGGATTTAAAACCGCGTGAATTGTCGTCTTTGCGACAAGCCGGGCATCTATCGACAAAAACACGACGGCTTTGGCGATGCCGCTACCGAAATATGCCAGCACGCTCTACAGTTAAAGAAAGAGAGTGAAGAACCACCATAAACCAGGCAAAAGGAGATTCAAATGCGTTCCGTACTACTTCCTGTCGACGGCTCGAAACATGCCTTCGCCGCTACGCTCTATGTGATCGAGTTTGCCAAACTGCACGGTCCGCTCGAGGTGCATGTCGTCAACGTTGAGCCGGCACCAGTTGCTTGGCAAACCCATGGCATGGAAGAAGAGGCGATCCAGGGCCACCTGACGGCCCGTGCGCATATTGCGCTGAAGCCCGTCCTCAACGCCTTGAACGAGGCCGGCATTGGCCACAAGACCTACGTCCAGCAGGGTGACATTGCCGAAATCGTCGTCGGGCTGGCCGAAGAACTGGGCTGCGACAGCATCGTCATGGGCACCCGCGGTTTGGGCGGGCTGGCGGCACTGGCTTTGGGTTCGGTGACGCGCAAGGTGCTGCATCTGGCGACAAAACCGGTTGTCTGCGTCAAAGCCGAGAACGACTGAAACGAGTTCGCCCCGACCGTCACCGGCCGGGGCGAACATTTGGTGTCAGCTTAGATGGCGAGTTCGTCGCGCAGCTTGGCCAACAGCTTGGGGCCGACGCCCTTGACCTTGCCCAGATCGTCGAACGACGCATAGGGACGGCCGGCAATGATGGCTTTCACCAGAGTAGCGCTCAGGCCTTTGACGGCAAGCAGTTCTGCTTCGCTGGCGGCATTGACAGCAACGCCCTTGGCGACCGGGGCCTTGGCTGGCTTGGCGGCAGCCTTGCTCTCCTTGGCCACCGGCTTTGGCTCAGCCTTGGCCTTTGGCGCCTTTTCCTTCGCAGCTTTTTCCTTCACAACTTTTTCCTTCGGCGCTTCTTCCTTGGCGACGGCCTTCTTGGCAGCAGCCTTCGGCTTGGCCTTGGTCTTGGCCGGCGCTTCGAGCGACAGATTGCAGTAGTCACGCGTCACGTAACCAGCCGGACCCCATTCACGCAGCATCAGGGTCAGCACGCCCGGGCCTTCGGGGGCAGCGGCCGGCACGACAAAATTGCAGTCGGTCAGCGCATTGCCACCGCCCAGCACGCCGAGAATCATGCTGGCGACCGGGACGCCTTGCCAGCTACCGCCGGCATAGGGTTCGTCGAGGGCCCACAGTTCGAGGGCCAGGGTGCCGCTCAGATTGTCTTCGGCGCGCGGGTTTTCGATGGCATCGACGGTCAGCGTGGCCATGCCGTCAGCCAGGGCGCAGGTCACATTGCCCGACAGCTTGGGCTGGACGAAGCATTCGGCGACCGGATAGACGGCCAGATCGACGACCATCGGCAAGCCGTTGTCGCCCCAGCAAACCAGCGCCAGCGCCATGTCCAGCTCATCCGTACCGGCCGGCGGCATGGCAGCAACCGTGGCGGTCAGGCTCTGATAACCGGCGGCCGGATAAACGGCCAGCTCGGCAACCTTGACGCCAGCCAGTTGCTGATCCGGAAAGCCTGACACGCTGCTCCACAACTGCAGCGCCCATTGCGATGCGGCGCTCAGCGCGGCATCGGAAAAGATCAGTTCGGCATTGATCAGGACGGAGTCGCCATCAAAGCAGTAACCATGCGTTTCGCCAATGTTGGCCAGGGCGTTTCCGGAAATATCTTGCGTCATAAATTGATACCTGTTCTATCGATTCGGGAGGCGCATTATATGGCCGATTTTTTGTTTTTTATCATGTAGTTAGTATTGTTTTTCTGGCACCGGAATGGTGCGCAAAAAGAGGTGTTATTTGTCGCAAAGCCGACATGAAAAAAGGCGGCCGAAGCCGCCCTTGATTTCATTTTTAGTCGTTTTTTCCGGTTGACCGTAGCAATCCCGGTTGGCGACGAGATTACTGCGCCGGGGCCGGAATCGCTGCTGGCGCTTCGACAACGACCGGCTCAGCCACTTTCTTGTGACCGGTATCGGGATGCCAGCCGAGCACGACGAGCATGACCATGAAACCGGCGACGTAGGCGACGGCAACGTGCCAGCCATGCTTGAGCCACTGAACGGCCGACTTGGCTTCCGGGTACATGTTGGACAGCGCGACGCCGGCCGACGAACCGAACCACAGCATCGAACCACCGAAGCCGACGGCATAGGCCAGGAAGCCCCAGTCGAAGCCGCCCTGACGCAAAGCCAGCGCAGTCAGCGGAATGTTGTCGAAGACAGCGGAAACGAAGCCCAGCGTGAAGGCCGATTGCCACGAAGCCGGTGGCAGCGCTTCGACCGGCATCATCGAGGCGCAGAGCACCAGCGAAAGCAGGAAGATAGAACCCTTGATGGTTTCCGGCATCAGTTCCCAGTCGTGACGACGAACCGGGATGGTCAGGATGATCGCCACCCAGACGGCGACACCGATGAACGGGAAGTGTTCGGCCATTTCCGGGAACTTGATGTTGATGGTGATGTTGGTCGCCACGGCAAAAACCAGCATGGTGGCGACGATGAAAATGCGCCCCCAATCCACCTTGGTATGGGCGTGCGCATGCTTGATGATCGGCGAGTAGGCGTGCTGCTGCTTGGCGCCGAAGTAGCCGATGATGAGCAGCGCGACGCCGGCCGCGACGTAGGCGTCGAACACCTGGCCCGGGCTGATGCCGTCGATCCACATCATGGTCGTCGTCGTGTCGCCGACCACCGAACCAGAACCGCCGGCATTGGAGGCAGCGACGATGGCGGCCAGATAGCCGATATGAACCTTGCCCTTGAAGAGCTGGTGGGCCATGGCGCCGCCGATCAGCGCAGCAGCGATGTTGTCGAGGAAGCTGGAAATCACGAAGACCATGACCAGCATGACAAAGCCGCCCTTCCAGTCTTCCGGCAGATACTTGGGCAGAATCACCGGCACATGGCTCTTTTCAAAGTGGCGGGCGAGCAGCGCAAAGCCGGTAAGCAGGCAGAACAGGTTGGCCACCGTCACCCACTCGTGACCAAGGAGCCCCATGAAACCGGCAACGCCGGCACCGGTCTTGAAACCGGTGAAAATGATCTTGTACAGGCTGATGGTGAACAGACCGGTCAGCGCGACATAAAGGGTCACATGGTGGAACAGCGCGACGCCGAGCAGGGTCAGACCGAAGAGGATGAAATCGATGGGGATACCGCCAACGCTCGGCAAGGCGTCGGCCGCAAAAGCGGAAGCGGGTAGCAACAGGAGTGCGGGCAATAAACGATGCATGGCTGTTCTCGTGGATGATGAAATTCTGGTTATTTGTGCTGCAAAGCGCCCCGAAGAAAGGTTCTTCAGGATGCATCCTGACCGGCAAACGACGCCATTGTCGACTGCCCGGCTCGGTTTTTCAAATTCGGATTTTCCCGTAGGGGCTCAATCGTCGGCCATGTCCTTGCGCGGCACGGTTTCCGGATCGGCGATGATGCCCCGGTAGATCTCGACGCGATCGCCCGGTTTGAGGGCGGCATCGAGCTTGACCAGCCGCCCGAAGACGCCGACTTTCTGCGCCGTCAGGTCGATATGCGGGAACTGCTTGAGTATGCCCGACCGCTCGATACCCTCGGCTACGGTCGACTCGTCGGGAACCTCAATATTCAGCCAGATTTGCTGGCCCGGTTCGGAATAGGCAACACCGATCTGCATCGTTTTTCTCCTCAGGCCGTAGCCAGTTCAGCTTTTTCTGCCGCACGTTCGCCCATGCGCTGTTCCATCACCCGTTTGCCAGCCAGCAGGAAGCCGAGAATGGCAAAGCCGCCCGGCGGCAGGATCATGAGCAGCGCCCCACCGTAACCGGGCAGCTTCATTTCAAGAAAAGCGAAGGATGGCCCGAGCAGGTTGGATGCCTGGGCGAACAGCGTGCCCGAGCCAAGAAACTCGCGGATCAGGCCAATGAAGGTCAGCGCACCGGTAAAGCCCAGCCCCATGGCCAGCCCGTCGACCGCCGAGGCGACGACGCCGTTCTTGACGGCGAAGGCTTCGGCCCGGCCGAGAATGGCGCAATTGACCACGATCAGGGCGATGAACAGGCCGAGCACCTTGTAAAGATCGTGCATCCAGGCATTCATCGCCATATCGACGACTGTAACCAGCGTCGCGATGAGCACGACGAAAACCGGAATCCGCACCTGCGAGCTGACCGTGTGGCGAATCATCGACACGAGAATATTGGAAACGACGAGCACCGCCGTCGTTGCCAAGCCCATGCCAAGACCGTTGGTGCCGCTGGTGGTGACCGCCATGGTCGGACACATGGCCAGCAACTGGGCGAAAACGACATTGTTTTCCCACAGGCCATCCTTCATCAACTTGCCATAAGAATCGCTCATCATCCGCTCCTAGCCCGTGATTTCCGCTTTGTGGGCGGCGAAGAACTCCAGCCCGCCCTTGACCGCCTTGACCACGGCACGCGGCGTGATGGTCGCCCCGGCGAACTGGTCAAAGATGCCGCTATCCTTCTTGACGCCCCATTTTTCCGGGGTCGGATCGCCCAGCGACTTACCATCGAAATCCCTGATCCACTTGTCTTTCTTGACCTCGATCTTGTCGCCCAGTCCGGGCGTTTCGGCATGCTTGAGCACGCGGACGCCGAGCGTCTTGCCATCGCTATCAACCGCCATGAGCACCTGGATGTCGCCGGCATAGCCACGTTCGGCCACCTTGAACAGCGCCGCCTTGACCACCCCGCCCTGCCGGGCGCGGTAGATGGTTATCGTTTTTTCGCCTTTTTTCAGGTCGACCGTATCCTTCAGAAAATCGTTATCGGCCATGCCCTGCGGCAGCACTTCGGCCAGTGAATCGCGCAAGTCCTTGGCTTCGGCCGCAGCGATGGCATCGCTGGTAGCGCTTGACGCCCAGGCCAGGGCCCCGCTGGCGAGCAAAGCGAAGACGCCAAGCAGGATGGGCTGGTAGGCGATCTTTTCGCGGAAAGATTCAAAATTCATCTCAGGCCTCTTTCGTTTCCGGGATATCGAGCGGCTTGCCCTTGCGGTCGCGGCCGAGGACACGCGGCTTGATGAAGCGGTCGATGACCGGTGTCAGCGCGTTCATCAAGAGCACGGCAAAAGCCATCCCCTCCGGGTAGCCGCCGTAAGTCCGGATGACCCAGGTCATGAGACCGATGCCGAGGCCGAAGACTATCTGTCCGCTGACGGTATTCGGCGACGTCACGTAATCCGTCGCGATGAAGAAGGCGCCAAGCATCGCCGCCCCCGACAGCAGGTGGGCCGAGACGCTCAGGTAATGCGTCGGATCGACGCTGTGGCCGATGGCGGCAGGAATTGCCAGCCCGGCCAGCACGGCAGCCGGCGTATGCCAGCTGATGATGCCAACACCGATCAGATAAAGACCACCGCCCAGAATGAGCAGCGAGGCCGATTCGCCGAAACTGCCGGAACGGGCGCCGATCCACGACAGCACTGGTGCATGGTCGCCGGCCAGCGAATGCAGCAGGTCGATGCCGCGCGACAGTTCAGTCTTGGTGTAGCCGAGCAGCGAAGCGCTGGCCATGGCATCGGGCTGCGGCAAGCTGGTCAGGAAGATGCGCAGCCCATCGATGAAGTCCGGTGCGGCCAGCGAAGTCAGCGGCAGCGGTGACACCCACATGGTCAGCGGCACCGGAAAGGAAACGAGCAGCGCGACGCGGGCCACCATGGCCGGGTTGAAGACGTTCTGCCCCACCCCGCCGAAAACCTGCTTGCCGATCACGATGGCGATGAAACCGCCGACCACGGCGACCCACCACGGCGCCCAGGGCGGCAAGGTCATGGCCAGCAACCAGCCGGTAAGCAGCGCCGAGCCGTCGAACAGCGTCGCCTTGATGCGCGTGACGCCCATCATCTTGAGCGACAGGGCTTCGAAACCAAGACAGGAAAGGATGGTCAGCAGCCACAGGAAGAAAGCCGGCCAGCCGAACAGCCAGAAGCCGTAAAGCGTGGCAGGCACGAGCGCCATCTGGACGCGGAACATCGTGCGGGTAACCGAGTTGCCGCCATGGGCGTGCGGCGAGGCAACCGGCTGAGCAGTCAAGGCGGCCGTGTTCATGCTGATTCTCCCTGGGTTTCGGCTTTGGCAGCAGCTTCTGCCGCGGCTTTGGCGGCGGCGGCAGCTTCTCGTTCGGCCTTGCGCTTGGCATTGGCTTCGGCCTTTTCGCGGGCCTCACGCTCAAGACGTTCCTGCCGTTGCAGGGCCAGTTTCTTCGTTGCATCGCCGCGCAGCTTGGCGCGGTCCTGCGCCGCCAGTTCGCCCTTGGCATGGACAAAATACTGAACGAGCGGAATCTTTGACGGGCAGACATAAGCGCAGCAGCCACAGGCGATGCAGTCTTTCAGCCCGAGATCGATCGCTTCGCCGTAGGCTTCATTGCGGATGCGCGAACTCATTTCGAGCGGCAGCAGGCCCATCGGGCAAGCCTTGACGCACGAACCGCAGCGGATGCACGGGTTCGGCTCCTGCTCGGCGACCTCGACCGTATCGAAGGCCAGGATGCCGCTGGTGCCCTTGACCACCGGCACACGCCAGTGCGGAATCTGCATGCCCATCATCGGGCCGCCCATGACGCGGCGGGCCAGGCCGAGGCCGTCACCCTTGAGGCCGCCGGCGAAGGCAATGACTTCTTCGGCCAGCGTACCAACGCGCACCTCGATATTGCCCGGCTGGCTGGCGCAGTTGCCATTGACCGTAACCAGTCGCGAAATCAGCGGCTTGCCGTCGCGCACGGCCGTCCGCAAGGCGAGCGCCGTGCCGACGTTATGAACGATGACGCCGATGTCGGCCGGACGACCGTCGGCCGGCACTTCGATGCCGGTCAGGACTTGAATGAGTTGTTTCTCCGAACCCATCGGGTAACGGGCCGGCACCGGGCGAATCTGCACGCTGTCAAAACCGGCTGCCGCGGCCTGCATGGCGACGATGGCTTCCGGCTTGTTGTCTTCGATGCCGACCAGCGCCACCTTGGCGCCGGTGGCGTGGAGCATGATGCGGATGCCATCGACGATACCTGCGGCAGCATCGCGCATCAGGCGGTCATCACAGGAAAGATAGGGCTCGCACTCACCGCCGTTCATGACCAGCGTCGTGACCTTGGCCTTCGAAGCGCCGATCAGCTTGACGGCCGACGGGAAGGCAGCACCGCCCAGACCAACGACACCAGCCGAGGCAACCCGCTTGCCGATCTCGGCCGGGTCGAGGGCAAACGGATCGTCGCAGCCGTGCAGTTCGATCCACTCGTCGGCGCCATCGGCGTCGAGAATGATCGCCGGCAGCGTCAGGCCGGAGGGATGCGGTGCCGTAATTTCAGTGACGGCAGCGACCGTGCCGGAAGTCGGCGCGTGGATCGGGGCCGAAACCATGCCCTGCGCCTCGGCGATCAGCTCACCCTTTTTGACTTTCTGGCCGACCAGTACGATCGGGCGGGCCGGCCCGCCAAGGTGCTGCTGCAGTGGCAGGTACAGCCTGGCCGGTACCGGCATGACACGCACCGGCTGATCGGCGGCCGGCCGCTTGTGGTCGTCCGGATGCACACCCCAGTCATCGCCGAGGAAGTGCTTGAAGAGGTTCATGAATCCCATGTCAGATCTCACGCAGCGGCAGGTTTGGGCATCACCCAGTGTTGCAGGGTGACCGGCACCGGTTTCATCACCAGTGCCTCGGTCGGGCATTTTTCGATACAGCTCGAGCAGCCGGTGCAGGCTTCGCGGAAGACGTTATGCACCTGCTTGGCGGCGCCGATGATGGCGTCGGTTGGGCAAACCTTGCTGCAGCGGCAGCAGCCGATGCACAGTTCTTCGGAAACGACGGCGATTTTCGGACCATCGTCGGACATCGCCGAGAGATCGACGGTCAATCCGAGCTTGGCGGCGATGGCGGCGGCCAAGGACTTGCCACCCGGCGGGCAGCAGGTTGGCGCCGCGCTACCGTCGGCAATCGCCGTTGCTGCGCCGGAGCACCCGGGGAAACCGCACTGCCCGCAGTTGGAGCCGGGCATCATGGCAATCAGCTCGTCGACCAGTGGATTACCTTCGACCTGCAGGAACTTGTTGGCAACACCAAGAATGATGCCGAGCGCGGCACCGAGGATAGTCAGACTGAGGATGGCGGCGATCATTTGGGCATTCCTCCTTAAACGTTAAGACCAGAAAAGCCCATGAAGGCAAGGGCCAGCAGGCTGATGGTGACGAACGAAATTGGCGCGCCGGCGAAGGCGCCGGGCACGCGGGCCAGGGCAATCCGTTCGCGCAGCCCGGCGAAGATGAGCAGCACGATGGTGAAACCGAGCGCCGAGCCGAAACCGTAGAGCAGGCTCTTGAACAGGCTGAATTTCTGTTCGACGTTGAGCAGCGCGACGCCGAGCACGGCGCAGTTGGTGGTGATCAGCGGTAGGTAGATGCCGAGCGACTGGTAAAGCCCGGGGCTGGCCTTCTTGATGAACATCTCGGTGAATTGAACCACCGCTGCGATGACCAGAATGAAGGTCAGGATACGCAGGTAGCCGAGCCCGAGGGGCTGCAGCATCCAGTTGTCGAGCATCCACGAGGCGCCGGCGGCCAGGGTGATGACGAAGGTCGTCGCCAGCCCCATGCCGAGGGCACTATCCACGCTCTTTGAAACTCCCATCACCGGACAGAGTCCAAGGAACTTGATGAGCACCACGTTATTGACCAGCGCGGTGGAAAGCAGCAGTAGGAGAAATTCGCTCATGGTGGTGTGGTTCCAGTTTTTTTCACTGACCTCACTGCATAAGCCATGCCAATCCTTGCGCACCGCACAAAACCCCACGCTGATGCGCCATTCGCAGCCATTGCACCAATACGGTGCGCCAGTTCCAGGAAAAAATGTCGCAAAGGCGACAGAAATTCGTCGCATTTCCCCCGAAACCCGCGCTGCAAGCCCTCATCGGCCCTGAATTCAAAGTGCGGCACGGATTCTGCTAATAAATAAAAAACGATTTATTGAGGAGCCTTTCGATGTCGGCTACACCGCTTGCCCAAGCCCGCGCCACTGTCACGCCGGAAACTGCACTGCCGCCCGAAGCCTATAGCCAGGCAGTCGACCAGGCTGACCTGGCGATTTCAATCACTGACGCCAAGGCCAACATCCTGTTTGCCAACGAAGCCTTCACCCGCGTCACCGGCTACAGCAAGGACGAGATCGTCGGCAAGAACGAATCGACGCTGTCCAATCACACCACCCCGCCGGAGATATACAAGGCGATGTGGTCCGACCTTTCGGCGCAGAAGCCGTGGGCCGGCAAGCTGCTCAACAAGCGCAAGGATGGCGGGCTCTATCTGGCCGAACTGAGCATTTCCCCGGTGGTCGACGGCGACGGCAAGACCACCCATTTTGTCGGCATGCACCGGGACATTACCGAGATGCACCGCCTCGAACGCCTGGTCCGCAACCAGAAGCACCTGATCGAATCGGTCGTCGATGCCGCCCCGATGGCTTTCGCCCTGCTCGACCCGAGCGGCCGCGTCGTTCTCGACAACCAGGAATACAAGAAAATGGTCAGCGACCTGCGCCTCAAGGAGCCGGCCCACACCATTCTCGACAGCGTGCTGCCCAGTTGGCGCGACAACCTGGCCGAACGCCCGCAGGAATGCTTGGTCACCCAGCGCGAAGCCCGTGTCGACCGCGCCGCCGGCCGGCCACGCTGGCTGTCGGTCACCTCGTCGATCATCGACATGCACAGCGATTGCGCTGACAGCTACTTCTGCGCCGATGGCCAGCCCGGTCTGCTTGTGGTCATGTCCGACATCACCAGCCTGCGCGACGAGCAGGAGCGCGCCCGCGCCTCGGCCCTGCAAGCGGTTCTGGCCGAGGAAGAACGCACGGCGGCGATCCGCGAAGGCTTGTCGGCGGCAATCTTCCGCCTCGAAGAGCCGATGAACGTCATGACCTCGGCCATCTCGGTGCTCCAGCGCCGCGACCCGGCGAGTGCCGCGATGCTGCAGCAAGCCCTGAGCGGCAGCCGCGAGCACCTCGAAACGCTGCGCCAGGTCATCCCGCAAGGCCAGCATGAAATCGTCGTCGGCGTGAACATGAATGAAATCCTCCGTGACGTGCTTGAAGTCAGCACGCCGCGCCTGCTTTCGGCTGGCATCACCGTCGACTGGCAACCGGCCTCGACCCTGCCGCCCATGCTCGGTCGCCCGCTGCAGTTGCGCATGTTGTTCAAGGCGCTGGTCGACAACGCCATCGAGGCGATGAACATCAAGGGCTGGAAGCGGCGCGAGTTGTCGCTGATCAGCGCGCTGACCAACGAATGCATCGTCGTTTCCGTCATCGACAGCGGCCCTGGCATTCCACACGAATGGCGACACAAGGCTTTCGAGCCGTTCTTCACGGCCAAGGGCGGCAGCGGCAAGCACATCGGCACCGGCCTGTCGCGCGCCCAGCAGGTGGTCGCCGACCATGGCGGCATCATCGATCTCGATGACAGCCCGAGCGGCGGTTTGGCGGCGATCGTCGAATTCCGCGTCGATGGCGACCCCATCTAAGAAGAACAACAACGAGAACAGCATGCACGAACACATCATTCACTCCCTCTCAGACGAATGCCCGCCGCCCGGCGGTTTCTGCCGAACGCACGAGCTGAACATCCAGTTGCTGGCAGCGCTCTACGCCGTCAGCCGGGTGCTCAGCCGTTCGCTCGATTTCAACGAAACCCTGCGTGACGTCCTGCGCGTCCTGCACGACGAGGCCGGCCTGACGCGCGGCCTGATCAGCGTGCTTGATCCGGAAACCGGCAAGCTCAACATCCGCACCATCTACACGCCGGAAGGCCCGATCCTCGACGACAACCAGTACGGCCCGGGCGAAGGCATCATCGGCCTGATCCTCGAAAAGCCGCGCACCATCAAGCTCGTGCGCGTCGCCGACGAAGCCCGTTTCCTCAACCGCGCCCAAGTCTATTCGCCGGAACTGCCCTTCATCGCCGTGCCGATCAAGGTCGGCGGCGACCTCAAGGGCGTGTTGGCAGTTCAGCCGGAAGCGCCGGAGGACGGCCTGCTCGAGGAGCGCGCCCAGTTCGTCGAGATGGTCTCCAACCTGATCGGCCAGAGCCTCAGCCTGTCGATGGCCGTCGCCCAGGAAAAGTCATCGCTGCTCGAAGAGCGCGACCTGCTCCGGCGTACCGTCCGCCACCAGTTCGGTTTCGACAGCATGGTCGGCCGCTCGGCCGTCATGCGCCGGGTTTTCGACCAGGCGCGCATGGTCGCCAAATGGAACACGACGGTGTTGATCCGTGGCGAAACCGGCACTGGCAAGGAACTGATCGCCAACGCCATCCACTACAACTCGCCGCGCGCCCGCAATGCGCTGGTCAAGCTCAACTGTGCGGCGCTGCCGGAAAACCTGCTCGAATCCGAACTCTTCGGCCACGAACGCGGCGCCTTCACCGGTGCTGTCGAGGCGCGCAAGGGACGTTTCGAACAGGCCCACGGCGGCACGCTGTTCCTCGACGAAATCGGCGAAGTCTCGGCCGCCTTCCAGGCCAAGATGCTGCGCATCCTGCAGGAAGGCGAATTCGAGCGCGTCGGCGGTAGCAAGACCATCAAGGTCGATGTCCGCATCATCGCCGCGACGCACCGCGACCTCGAAACCGCCGTCGAAATGGGCGACTTCCGCGAAGACTTGTTCTATCGCCTCAACGTCATGCCGCTCTTTCTGCCGCCGTTGCGTGAGCGCATCGAGGACATCCCCGAAATCGCCCGCCACCTGCTCACCAAGATCGGCAACGACCAGAAACGCAAGCTCAAACTGACCGACATGGCCAACCGCCGGCTGGCCAATCACGAGTGGCCGGGCAATGTGCGCGAGCTGGAAAACTGCCTCGAACGCGCCGCCGTGCTCTCCGACGACGGCAACATCGACGTCGATCTGATCCGCTTCCCGAGCGTCCGCGAACGCACCAGCCCGCGTCCGATCCGCTCCGCTGCCAGCGCCCCGCCGGAAAACTACCATCGTCCTGCGGTCAACCCGAATTCCGGGGCAAATCCGGAAATCGACATCGATGATCCGAACCTGTCGGAAAAGGAACGCGTCATTGCCGCGCTGGAACAGGCCGGCTGGGTGCAGGCAAAGGCGGCGCGCATTCTGGGCATGACGCCGCGGCAGATTGCCTATCGGATTCAGACGCTGAATATTGAGGTGAAGCAGTTCTGATTCGGGTTTCTGGTTAATAGGCTTGGGGCTCCGGACAGGCTTGGGGTTCCGCCTTGCTGGCGGGCGTACTTTCTTTTGCTTCGCCAAAAGAAAGTAGCCAAAGAAAAGGCGACCCCGGGGGCGGCGCCCTTCGGGTTCCTTGCGCTACTCGGCAGACCGGGCGGCTTGCTAAACTCGCCTGCGGCTCAGACAACGCAAGCCGACTGCCCCCGGCCCGCCTGCGTTGCTCAGCGCCTTCCACGGGGACCCCAAAGGCGTCCGGGCTCAACCGATTTGCCCCAAGAATTGCATTCCTACGGTCAACCGGAAAAAAGGGCAAAAAATGAAATCGGCCATTCAGGCCCCCAAGCTCAAGTACAGGTCGTTTCACCGGCCCCCTTGAGAGGTGCCGAGCAACGCAGGAAGGCCGGGGGCTTTCGGCGAGGACTGTCTGAGGGGCGCAGCCCCGAGTTCCGCAGCCGCCCGGCCTGCCGAGTAGCACAGGGAACCGGCGCAGCCGGCACCGACCCAGGGTCGCCTTCTTTTTGCTTACTTTTTCTTGGCGAAGCAAGAAAAAGTAAGACGCCCAGCAAGGGCGGAACCTCCTGCCAATTGCCACACCAAAACCACACTTGTCGCAAACGCGACACAACAACACAACCCAAGCCATTGAATTAATTAACTTTAAAGCTGGCACTCCCCTTGCAATAGCAAAGCTATCAACCAGGAGAGCTCCATGCCAAAACCGAAGAAACACGTACTCGTCTGCGTCCAGGGACGCCCTGCCGGCCACCCGCGCGGCTCTTGTCAGGAAAAGGGCTGCGGCGCCACCTGGCAGGCGTTTTCCGATGAATTCACCGCCCGCAACCTGTGGGCCTCGGGCTTCGCGCTGACCAACACCGGCTGCCTCGGCCCCTGCCACCTCGGCCCGAGCGTGCTGGTCTACCCGGAAGGCATCATGTACACCGGCGTCAAGCCGGAAGACGTCGGCGTCATCATCGACGAGCACCTGATGTTCGATCAGCCGGTCGAGCGCCTGCTGGCGCCGCCTGACGTCTGGGCCTGAGATCATGGAAACGACCGTCCAGCAATATCACATCGGCGACATGGTCTTCGCGGCTGAAGACATCTTCAACGACGGCGGCATGCCCGGCTTCGAAGATGAAGAAGCCTTGATCGTTCCCTCCGGCCTGCGCGGCGTCGTCGTCCATTTTGGCGTCGCCGAAATGGACGAAACCAAGGAAATCTATCTGGTCCAGTTTGAAAACGGCCCGGATGGCAGCCTCGGCGCCCCCATCGGCTGCCTGCCGGAAGAGCTGACGCAGGATTCCACGGTCAACGCGTAAAAATGGCCAAAATTGGAATCTTCTTCGGCACCGACACCGGCCGCACCCGGCTGATCGCCAAGCAGATGGCGAAAAAGCTGGGTGACGTTGCCGATGCGCCGGTCAATATCGGCCGGACGACGCTAGCAGATTTCCTCGCCTACGATGCACTGATCGTCGGTAGCCCGACGCTCGGCGATGGCGAATTGCCCGGCCAGTCGGTCGGCCTAAGCCAGCCGAGTTGGGAGGAGTTCCTGCCGCAACTGGCTGGCGCCGACCTGTCCGGCAAGACCATCGCCATCTTCGGCCTCGGCGACCAGAAGAAATACGCCGAAGAATTTGTCGACGCCATTGGCCTCATCCACGACGCCGTGGTCGCCCGCGGCGCCCGTGTCGTTGGCCGTTGGCCGACCGCCGGCTACGACTTCACCACCTCGCAGGCGGTTGATGGCGACGACTTTCTCGGCCTGGCCCTCGATCAGCATCACCAGCCCCTGCTCACCGAAGAGCGCATCAACACCTGGCTGGCCCAAATCCAAGCGGAGCTCCTGCCATGAACGCCAATCCCTGGGCCGCCCCCAAATCCCGTGAGATCCGCCGCGTCCTCGTCTCGCTCGACGAGCGCATCGCCCAGGCCTGCGACATCGAGCCGGATGCCGGCGACGATCCGCACATCGTCACGCTGCGCCACGCCGAAATCGCCGCGCTGCGCGCTCATGTTTACCTGCACGGCCAGCGCAGCGGCACCTACGGCATTTTCTACGAATACCCACACCCGGTGCCGGGCATTCTCGAAAGCGAAGAAAACCTGCCCCTACCCAAGGTGCTGGCCAGCCTCGCCCTCCATTTCGACGCCTGATTGCCACAATCCGGCCAGCCCTAACCTATTCCTGCACCCACCCTCCGCCATGAACTCCTTGCCCGGAAACGCCAGCCCCAGCACCAGCAATTTGGTCAAAGAACCCGGCTGCAAAGGAGGCACCCCGGATGCGCGAATCTGGCAAGAAGATCTGCCCGCCGAATGGTTGAATGCCGTCGAAGCGCCGCTTTATTACGCCCACTACCGCGAATACGAAATCAGCGCCGAGCGTGCCGTTGGCTACGACGCCGACGACAAACCCTGCTTCACCTGCCATCGCTTTCTGCTCACCCAAACCAGCAGCGGAGAGACAATTCAGCCGGTGGTCACGTTCAGCGAACGGATGTCGGCCTGGCGCCTGCGTGACGATCGCTGGCTGGTCTTCCGGCGCAACAGCGCCAACCACGGCAGCGAACCGGCCAGCTTCTACGCCTTCAGCAGCACCATGCCGCGCTAAGGCGCCGCGCTTCCAACCTGACACCAGCCCCATTTCGCACGCGACAGTAGCCTCTGTCACATTCGCGACATCGTTGTATAGTTAACAACACAACGAATAGAAAAACCACACAAAACACCTGAAATACCCCTGCTTTTACGTGGCATGGCTTTTGCCATGACAAGAATACCGTTATATACATTCTTATATCTTGCCATGAAAACAGATCCCAGCACCGGTGCCGGAAAAGTCCACAGCCGGACTTGCAAAAGCCAGGGTAAAGGCCATCAGCCAAGCGAACCGGACTGGCTTGAGCACCTGCCAGCGGAATGGCGGGAGACCGTCGAGCCACCGCTCTATTTCGAGCAATACAGCGAATACGAAATTCGTGCGGAGCGCACCGTCGGCTACGACGCCGACGACCAACGCTGTTTTACCGCCCACCGCTACATGCTGACCAGCCTCGCTTCGGATGACGACGAGGAGTTCTACGAACTGGTCACCTACAGCGAAGAAATGGCCGCCTGGCGTCTGCGCGACGAGCGCTGGCTGGTCTATCGCCGTATCTCCACCAACAACTGCAACCAGTCCCGAAGCTTCTATGCCCTCAGCCCCGACATGCCCCGCTGAATCAGCCGGGGGCCTGCCCCTTGGCAAGTTGCGCCGTCAACTCGGGCTCTCGCAAATCGCCATGGCCGACCGTCTGCGGGTTTCGCAACCGAACATCGCGCAATTCGAAAACAAGGACGACATGCACCTGACCACGCTACGCCGCTATGTCGAGGCTCTGGGCGGACGCCTCGAAATCGTTGCCCGGTTTCCAGGCAGTAGCTTCGAAATCACCTTGCCCGAATCGACCCAAAAATCACCGCATCACCCATCCAGCCAGCCACAGTCAGGGAGGACTTCATGCTGAAAAACACCAAACCGTGCGGCCGCAGAAAACTGCTGGCCATCCTCGTTGCCAACCTGCTGCCCACCGGCTTCGCCATGGCGGCCGAACCCGTCTTTGAACTCGGCGCCATTCAGGTCATGGCCCAAAAGGACGAACTCGGCGAGATCGGCGCAGAGCAGGTTTCGTCGCTCATCACCAGCGAAGACATGAAGCAATTCAACCGCGACAACGTCGGCGATGCGGTCAATCTCCTTTCCGGCGTCACCATCGCCCTGGGCGGTCAGCGCAACGAAAGAACCATCAACATCCGCGGCTTCGACTCGCGTCAGACACCGCTCTTCATCGATGGCATCCCGGTCTACGTCCCCTACGATGGCAATGTCGACATCACCCGCTTCACCACGGCCGACCTGGCTGCCATTCAGGTCGCCAAGGGATTCAGTTCAGTTTCCTACGGCCCTAACACCATGGGCGGCGCAATCAACCTGATCTCGCGCAAACCGCAGGCCCCACTCGAAGGCGATGCCCGCCTCGGCTTCGGCTCGGGCAACGAACGCCAGACCTCGGTCAATGTCGGCTCGAATCAGGGCCTGTGGTACATCCAAGCTGGCGCCTCGTATCTGGAAAGCGACTACTTCCCGATGTCCAAGGATTACCAGCCGACCACCCGCGAAGACGGCGGCCATCGCGAAAACTCCTACCACAGCGACCAGAAATTTTCGCTCAAACTCGGCCTGACGCCCAATGCCAGCGATGAATACACCATCAGCTACACCAAGCAGAACGGTGAAAAAGGCCAGCCGCCATCGACCTACCCGAGCGTCAATCGCTTCTGGCAATGGCCGTACTGGGACAAGGAAAGCCTCTATTTCGTCTCGCGCACCGCCCTCAGCGAGCACGAAACGATCAAGGCCAGGCTCTACCAGGACAAGTTCAAGAATTCGCTGCACATTTTCTCGAACGGCACCTATTCGACCATCACCAACCCGGTCACCGACATCAGCGCCTACGACGACGAAACCTGGGGCGGATCGCTGGAATTGTCGTCCGTCCGCCTCAAAAACAACGAAATCAAGTTTGTCACTCACTACAAGGTCGACAAGCACCTCGCCACCGACGGCGCCGGCGCAGCGACCGAGTCTTTCCAGGACACGTTGTACTCCTTCGCAATCGAGGACAACCTGAAGATCACCCCCGACCTCCTGCTGTCGCTCGGAGTATCACACCACAGCCTGACCGCCGACAGCGTCTACAAATCAGGGGCAACAATCACCATCCCCGATGAGAAAAGCGCCACCAACGGGCAACTGGGCCTGTTCTACGACCTCACCGCAAATGCCCGGCTCTACGCCACGGTCGCCCAGAAAACCCGCCTGCCGACACTGAAAGACCGCTTCTCACTGCGATTCTCCACCTACATAGAAAATCCCGGGCTAGCGCCGGAAGAGTCGATCAATTACGAAATCGGCTACCAGGGCAGCCCGTGGCAGGGTGCCAAGACGGAGGTGGCGGTCTTCTACAGCGACATCAGCGACAAGATCCAGACTGTCTACCAGCCGGGCACGACAAGCTGTAGCGGTGCCAACCGCTGCCAGATGCAAAACGTCGGCAAGGTCCGCAGCACCGGTTTCGAACTCGGCCTGCGCACCCCGCTCGCCAGCTGGCTCGATGTCGGCGGCAACTACACCTTCATCAACATGGAGAACATCAGCAGCCCAGGCACCAGGCTGACCGATGTCCCCAGTGAGAAGCTGACCGTCTATGCCCTGATCCGCCCAATCGGCCAGCTCGAAATCATTCCCTTCTTCGAATCCGAAAGCAGCCGCTGGGCGTCGAATACGGTGAAGACCGGCGACCACACGACGATCAACCTCAAGGCAGCCTATCGCCCGATCAAGGACCTGACCCTCGAAGCCGGCGTCACCAATCTGACCGACGAGAACTACGCGCTGGCCGACGGTTTCCCGAACCCCGGGCGGATGTGGTTCGCCAACGCCAATTACCGGTTCTAGCCCTCGCCCATCACCCGCACGGAGGAATAGCATGAAAAACAGCCCGTCCTGCCACAGTTCCCGTCGTCGCCTTTTGCTCGGCCTCGGCGCCGCCGCATCGTTGGCAGCAAGCCCGTTGCGTGCCGCCACCCCGCGCGAACGCAAGCCCGTCGTTGTCCTGACCAGCTACAACGATGAAGTCTTCTCGCGTTTTGAAGCTGCCTTCGAAAAAGCCTGGCCGCAATACAAGCTGCAGCTGGTCTGGAAAATGCCACATGAAGCCCAGGCCGTGCTGCGCCAGCCGAGCCAGGGCGGCATCGACGTTTATTGGAGCGCCTCGCCGCGCAATTTCGCGGCACTCGCCAGCGACGGCGCCTGGCAGCCGCTCGGCATCGATCTCGCCGGCCTGCCCGAACGCATCGGCAAAGCCGGCCTACGCGACGCCGACGGTTTCTACACTGTCACCGAAATGGCCGGCTACGGTTTTATCGTCAATCCGAACGCCCTGGCCCGCCAGCAACTCAAGCCGCCAACCGACTGGACGGATCTGACCCAGCCCGGCTACGCCGGCAACATCGTGCTGCCCAACCCGGCTCGCGTCGGTTTCGCGCCGGTCATGGTCGACATCGTGCTACAAGCCTACGGCTGGGACAAAGGCTGGGCCGTGTGGAGCGCCATCGCCGGCAATGCCGGCAGCCTGACCGAACGCGGCTCGACCTTCGTCACCGACGAGGTGGCCAGCGGTCGCCAGGCCCTCGGGCTGACCATCGATTTCTTCGCCGCCTCGGCCATTGCCAATGGTGCGCCGTTGCGCTTCGCCTACCCGAAACACAGCGGCATCAACCCGGCCCACATCGCGATAACCAAACGCGCCACCAACCCGGCCGGCGCCCGCGCCTTTGCCAGCTTCGTGCTGTCCGAGACCGGACAGCGCATCATCACCCACGCCGACATTCACAAGATGCCGGTGCGCCCTGCGGTCTACGCCAAGCTGCCGGCTGATTACTTCAATCCCTTCCAGGCCGCCGAGCAGGGCGTTTTCGACTACGACGGCGAAGCGACACGCAACCGGCTCAACGTCGTTGCCGCGCTGTTCGAGCAAACGCTGATTCGCGACCACGCAGAGCTGGTCGGCCTGTGGCAACGCATCCACCGGGCCGAAGCTGCCGGCAAGGACGTCGGCGCTGCCAGACGACTGCTCGAAGCGCCGCTCATCTCGCAGGAAGAGGCCTCCGCCCCGGCGTTGCAACGCCCCTTCCGCACTCGCCTCGAAGGCGCCAACCCGGAAGCCGGCGATCTCGAACGACAATGGCAAGCCGCCAGCCAATCCCGCCGCGCCAGCGTCGTCAGATTGCTTGCCGCGCAGGGAGCCTGAGCATGCGATGCCAATTACTCGCCGCCTTGTTGCTGCTCGCCGGCATTTTGCCCACGCAGGCCGACGATGCCCTGCGCGAAGCCTATACCCAGCCGCTGCCTGGCCTTGCCGATACTGACCGCGAAGCCTTCTTCCGTGGCCGCAGCCTGTTCCGCCAGAGCTGGGTCGTTGCCCCGGCCGAGGATAGCGCCGCCGGCCTCGGCCCGCTCTACAACCGCCTGGCCTGCATCTCCTGCCACCAGAAAAACGGCCGCGGCCGCTCACCGGACGGCCCGGACGAACGCATGCTGTCGATGCTCGTCCGCCTGTCGGTTCCCGGCAAGGCGGCGGATGGCGGGCCAAAGGCGCATCCGGCCTATGGCGGCCAGCTCAACGAGGAAGGCATCGCCGGCGTCCCCGGCGAAGGTCGCGCAGCGCTGAGCTGGATCGAGACAAAACCGGTGACCCTGGCCGGTGGCGAAAAAGTCAGCCTGCGTCGGCCGCGCATCGATTTCGTGGACCTGGCCTACGGCCCGATTGGCAAGGTGCTGTTCTCGCCCCGCATCGGGCAGCCGGTCTACGGCCTCGGCCTGCTTGAGGCCGTCCCCGAAAAGACGCTCGTCGCCATGGCCGCTGAAGCCAAGGCCGACGGCGTGCGCGGCCGGCTCAACCGGGTCTGGGATGCCGCCGCAAAACAGACGGTCGTCGGCCGTTTCGGCTTCAAGTCGAACCAGCCCAACCTGCGTCAGCAGATCGCCGGCGCCATGGTCGGCGATCTCGGCATCACCACGACGCTGTTCCCCGACGAGAACTGCACGCCGGTGCAGAAAGCCTGCCAGAAAGCGCCTTCGGCCGGCCATCCGGAGATGAGCAATAGCGACCTCGATGCCATCGAGTTCTATCTCGCCAACATCGCGGCACCACCCCGGCGCAAGGCCGACGACCCGCAAGTCCGCGCCGGCGAACGGCAATTCGCCAGCCTCGGCTGCGCCAGTTGCCATCGGCACGAACTGCAGACCGGCCCGAGCCCGCGTTTCCCGCTCACCGCCAACCGCCAGATCGCGCCCTACACCGACCTGTTGATTCACGACATGGGCAAGGGCCTGGCCGACGACCGGCCGAATTTCCAGGCCAACGGCCGCGAATGGCGCACCCCGCCGCTCTGGGGCATCGGCCTCGTACCGCAGGTCAACGAGCACAGCCAGTACCTGCACGACGGCCGCGCCCGCAATCTGCAGGAAGCCATTCTCTGGCACGGCGGCGAGGCGCGCACTGCCCGCCAGCGCTATGTCGCGGCACCACCGGCGGCTCGCCGTGAGCTACTTGCCTTTCTTGAGTCGCTTTGAGCCTTCATTCGCCAGCAGAACGCTTGTGCGGAATCGCGCCAGCTTGACCGCCAAATCTCATTGACGTTGACCAGCCGAATTCTTCCTCTTGACCAAGTTTTGTCGCATAGCCTCCAAATGTCGATATATTGTCAACTTTATAACGCATCAAATACGGCAATCAAATCCACGCAATTGCGGTATCAAACCAAGGTGCAAATCCTGCAACAATCATTGCTATAAGGATATCAAATGAAACTTGACTACAAGCCGCCTCCCGAAATCGGATTAGACAATGCGTTATATATTGGCATATATATTGCGTTCCCTGAGTAGCGGGGAGTTATGACGAGCAGTTGGCGTCGCAACCCGGCACCATTTTTCTGACTTTTTAATTTTTTTTGAGGGTACGCGAATGAATCACGTAAAGAAGGTCGTTATCGCGACACTAGGGGCGCTGATACTCCCGATGGCCGCACACGCCGATACCACCGTATTGACGCATGTCAGTTCAAGCATCGGCGGCAGCGGGGGAGCCGGCGGATCCGGTACTTACTGGAGCGACATGGTCTTTCCCGTCTACACCACGGCGCAAGATGGCTGGGGTTGGGCGGGTGGCGCCGGTGGCGTCCAGGGCGGTCTGGCCATCAACAATACGGGGGGCTTCTCTACACCTTCTAACGAAGCTTTCCACTTTGACATTGGCAGTACGGTCGACTCGCTGAATGCCTCTTATGGCGCCGGCAACTGGACGGTTGATAACGTCACGCTGAGTTTTAGTTCCTCCTACGCCAGGCAGAACAACTCGCGCTTTGGTGTAGGTACGGGCACGTTCGACATCCTTTGGGTGGAGAACGACAACTGGTATCAATCCGCAGGCACGCCCACCGACAAACAACTGAATCCGATCTACGCGTCCAATCAGACGGATCTCGATGTTTGGGCAGGCACATCTTCCCTGCTAGGCTCGGAAACGTTTACCCGGGTTGGCACCACAGGCTACGTTGGGCTCAGCTACTCACTGAGTGAGCAAGGCAGCTTCGTACAAGACATCCTGAGTGCCTCCGCATCCGGCGACAAGGCGATCTCGCTCTACCTGATGGGCACCAGCGACACCCTCGGGATGATCATCTTCACCGGCGGCCAGGGGCAGGCACTCCCCACCCTCAGCTTCGACGTGGTCGCTGCCCCGGTACCCGAACCCGAAACCTACGCCATGTTCCTCGCCGGCCTCGGTCTGCTCGGTGCGGTTGCCCGGCGGCGTCGCCAGTCGGTATAAGGTTTGCGCCTGGTGGCCTGCGCGGCCATTCCAGGCCAAATTTGAAACGCCGTCTCTTCCCTCTCCATTTCCCCGCTTCGGCGGGGATTTTTGCGGTTTCGTCGGCGCGGGCGGCGATAACGAAGAGCGGTAGTGTCAGCCCCATTTTCTGTATGCCGAACAGGTGCGTCCCGCCCTTCGGCAGAGGAATCCCGTTCCATCTTCCGTTCATTCACTGCCATCCATCCAAGGAGATTCAATATGTGCCAAGGCCTGCCTGCGTCGCTAGATCCGGTGCCCAACGCCGTTCCTCATGTCTGTGGCTGTGGCGGCCACGGAGCCGCTATCAGTGCCAAGCCCGAGGTGGGGCGTCGTGTACCGGCCAGCCACGAAATGGAAATGCCAGAGGTGCCGTTTCCTTCCGCTCGCGTCCTATCCGTGGCCGGTCCGGGAGCGTTGCGCGAACTGGTACGTCATCATCACGCCTTGCTGCGGAAGAGTGAAATCGGCCACTTGTTTGCCGCTGACGACGCCGCCTTCACCAATCTGGTGGAACGGATCGCCGACTACGTGGTGGAAGTGTGCGGCGGCCCGGCGGCGTTTACGCCAGTCCACGGCAACACCTGCATGCGTACCCGTCACTTCCCCTTCAGCATCGACGAAGCTGCACGGGAGACCTGGCTGGCAAAACTGCTTCAGGCCATGGCTGAAACGGGCTTTCAGCAAGAACTGCATGAGGAATACTGGGCCTGGATGGAGGCTTTCACCGTGCGCATGATCAACCGCCGCACCACCAAGGCCCAGCCAGCCCACTTGCCTTACGCCATGGCGCGGGTGCGCTTTGGCGCCCCATTTCATTCCTAAAAAAAGAGGTTAGACCATGAAATTTTGGCGCAGCTATCTTGCCATCCTGTTGGCGATCGGTGTGGTGACGTGCGAGGCAGCGCAGGGCGAGGCCGGTGGGGCTCAGGTGAAAGTGGCCGTGGTGGGAGGGCTGGTGCTTTCGGGTGTCTGGCCCGCCCTCGCCGAGCGTGCCGGCAAGGCGACCGGCCTTAGGATCGAGACCGTGGCCGCCGCGCCCAAAGAAGGCGTGGTGCCAGTCTTTCGCAAAGGCGAGGCCGATCTGCTGCTGATTCATGGCAGCGACGAGACCTATGGCCTCCTAGCGGCCGGTCTGGCGGCGCCGCTGCGGGCCTGGGCCATGAATGAGCATGTGATCGTCGGGCCAAAAGATGATCCGGCCGGGGTGGCCGGTGCCCCGGGGGCCGCTGAGGCCCTGCGCCGCATCGTTGGCGCTGACGCGCCCCTGATCGGCTTCCGTGACGTCGGCAGCTTCGCCATCGTCCATGGCTTGTTCCGCACCCTCGGTTTGCGCCCGGGGCCGCGCCAGCAGTTGTACGACGATGCCGAGTCGCCGCAGCAGGTGTTGCGCTCGGCGGCTGACAAGGGTGGCTATGCGGTGGTCGGCCATATTCCGGTGGCCTTCGGGAAGATGCCGAGCGAGGGCATGGCGGTGCTGCTCAAGGGTGACCCGGCCATGCGTCGTGTCTATGTGGTGGTTGAGCCGGGGCCGCTGCATCCGGCGAGCCCTCTACGCCGCAAGCTCGCTCAGCGCCTTGCCAATTACCTCGTCAGCCCGCGTGGCCAGGCCGATCTGGCGACTGCCGACAAGGAAGCCGGCGGCCCCTGGGTGTTTCCGCTTCCGGTGCGGCCGTGAATTCCGTTCTGGTCTTCCAAACAGCGATGCTCTCCGCCACGCCGACCGGCAGATCCCCTAAGAGCGCATCGCACAGGCCATGGCCCAAGGCTCTCGCCTGGGACTGACGCGCATCGGCTTTGTTACCACACCCGAATAGATACCAAATACGCCTAGAGAGCACTTTCGTGAAACGCAATAAGCTTCGTTTTTTTTCGGGTCTGTTGGCTTCCACCGTTGCCTTGCCCGCCGTGGCGGAAGGCAACGTGGTTGCTGGTGATACGACGCTTGGCGAAGTCGTGGTCACCGGTGAAAGGATTAATCCGCTCAAAATTCCCGTGAAAATGACGGTTGTCACGGAGGCTGAAATCAAGGCCAAAGGGGCTCAAACCGTGGATGAGGCCTTGAAAGACGTGGCAGGCCTGTATGTGACCGGTAGCAATGTGAAGGGTAGGAAGGTTGCCCAGATTCGCGGCAGCGATGCCAACAGCACCAAGGTAATTATTGACGGCGTGATGCTTAACGGTGATGGCGACGCAAGAAGGGATTTATCGATAATACCCACCGACAATATCGAGAGGATTGAGATATTCAAGGGGCCTGTTCCCGTCATTTACGGTACGAATGCACCCGGTGGGGTGATATTCATCACCACGAAAAACCCTTCGGGGAAAACTTCCGGCGCGCTGGGCCTGTCCATGGGAAGTTGGGGTACGGAAACGTATTCTCTTTCGTTGGGCGGAAGCGTCGGAGATGTCAGCTACTACTTTGGCGCAAAGAAGAGCAATACGGATGGTTACAACGACAACCCAAACCATGTTGGCGGCTATAAGAAAAATACCGCCGAAGAAGCGCAATACTTCAATGGGAAGCTGGTATGGGATATCAATCCGGCAGCCACTCTTACCGTGTTTGGCTCGTATTCAGACACGACTAGACAACTACCGAATCGTTATAACGAAACGACCCGTTTGACATATCCTGGCGGGGGTAGCGGGCTTACCGCACAAAACAACTATTTTGGCGGCGGAGGGACAGGTTCCCCTGCTGCTGCTACTTATAACTGGGCATATGAGCCTATTAAGGAGTCATACCTTGGTTCCGTATATAACCACAATCTGAACGAAAATAACGATATCAGCTTGAAGGTTTATCGGTCCGAGTTGAAGAGTCTGCTGACAACACAAGGTTCTGCCCCTTTGTTCAATTTCCAAAGTGTGGATTGGGATGGCAGTACAAATGGCTATGAATTGCAGCATACGATTAGAACCGGCAAATCAGTAACCGTGACCTGGGGTTATTCCAATGAAACAAGAAGTTTAGTGGAGATAACCCCTCAGGATTCTTCCCTGACTAAATATGCACGTGGTGACTATAACTACTCCGGTAGCAGTTATTTTATGCAAGCCGTATTTAATCTCGGCAGCCAACTCGATGTAAGCGTGGGCTACAGGCATAACACGGTTAATGATCATCTCGTCGTAAAGAACGTAACATGGACCAAACCGGCCAGCCATGAGCAAATCGGCGAATATTCATCCAACGATCCGGTTCTGGCGTTGAATTTCAGGCCAATCGAAAATATTGCGCTGCGTGCATCAGTAGGAAAGAGCTTCAGAGCACCTACCGCTATGGAGAGATCTGCCCCACTAACGGCCTCGGTGGTTCAGCTACCGCTACCGTATTACGGTACAGAAGTCTTACCTGAACGCGGGCTTAACCGTGAATTGGGGCTGGAGGCCGCAACAAGCTTCGGGCTTGGCGTGGGTATCACCTGTTTCAACAGACATATTACCGACATGATTAAAGGCGCCGGCGCCGGCGGTGGGCACACCCAGTATTTCAATATTCCCGAGGTTGAAATGCGCGGCTTCGAGGCGGAAGTCAGCCAAAAAGTGGGGGAGAGTATCAAGGGATTCGTCAACTACTCTTATACGAATGCCTATGACAAATTGATGGGTACTCAGGTAAGCGATATTCCGCGTCGCAAGTTCTCTTACGGGCTCAATTTCACCAATAACGGCCTCACTGCAAACCTGACGGTAAACCATGTTGGGCCGGTGAGAAGCATGTACAGTCAGGGCAGTGGTAATGGCAGCAGCGATGGAAACTATAGCAACGTAATTGCTGGTGTCTCTACATATTGGGGAACCCGGGATTTACCGGGCTACTATCTCGTTGATTTGAAGATCAACAAAAAGCTCGGCAATAATGATTACTACGTTAAGGTTCAAAACCTGCTTAATCATCAATATTACCCAGCGGCATACCTTGCCGCGCCTGGTCGGTATGCGGAGGTTGGAGTCACGATCAGGTTTTAGATGTGCCTCTAGCAACCTGTCGGGCTTGAGCCGATGATTTACGCCAGATATTCGCTGGTTAGCGTCGATGAGAAACGATGGGTAATCGGATGATATTCCGCACCGCCCAGAACAGCTTTCGGATTCCTACGGTCTACCGGAAAAAATGGCCAAAATTGAAATCCGCCGTTCCAAACCGGACGCAACAAAAAGGCGGTCAAACGACCGCCTTTTTGCTGTCTGAGTCAGGCAATCAGGCCGGAATGCCCAGAATGACGTGGCTGGCCTTGATCAGGGCCGAGGCTTCGCTGCCCTCTTTCAGGCCCAGTTCCATGACCGCCTCGTTGGTCACCACGGAGTAGACCGTCGTGCCGCCCGGCAAGGTGACGGCCACCTCGGTATTCACGGCGCCTTTTTGCAGCTTGCCGACTTTTCCGGCCAGCTGATTGCGGGCCGAGAATTTCACGTTGGCCGGGCCGGCCAGCAGCATCACCCACGGCGCCTTGACGTAGGCGACCGCTTCCTTGCCGACCGCCAGACCGAGCGACTTGACGCTGCCTTCTGTCACGATTGCGACAATTTTGTCGCCACCCGGCATGGTGACTTCGACTTCGGCATTGACCGCACCGTCGACCAAAGCGGTGATTTTCCCCTTGAATACATTGCGTGCGCTGACATTCATGCTGTTCTCCTTGCTGAGTTGAGGTGACTGGCCCGCTTTTCGCTATATACATTAACAACTAACGCTTTTTCGTCGGGTTGCCTACACTCTAGCCCCTGCCGTCTTGTCATTACAACCACAACGGCAGACTATTTTACGGACATTTCAAGCACCACAACCTGAGTTATAGTAACCGCTATATAAACTTAAACATCACGAAATCATGGACACCATCCTGCACCGCCTGCGTGGCAAACTGGAAGTCGATACCGAATTCGGCACCTTTCTCGGCGACACTCGCATCCGCCTGCTTGAAGCCATCGACCAGCATGGTTCGATCTCCCAGGCAGCAAAAGCCGTACCCATCTCGTACAAGGCCGCCTGGGATGCCGTCGATGCCATGAACAACCTGGCCGACCAGCCGCTGGTCGTCCGCTCGACCGGCGGCAAGAACGGCGGAGGCACGCTACTCACCGAGCACGGTCGCAAGACCATCGCCCTCTACCGCGCGCTGGAGGCTGAATACCAGGCGGCGCTGGAACGCCTGCAAGCCAGCATGAACGACGGCGAAGCGAGCGATTTCAAGCAGTTCAGCAAGCTGCTCAAGCGCATGTCGATGAAAACCAGCGCCCGCAACCAGTTCGTCGGTCACGTCGTCGGCCTGCGCGAGGGGCATGTCGATTTCGAAGTGCGCATCAAGCTCGACGATGAAAACGAAATTGTCGCCGTCATTACCGGCGATTCAGCCGAGAACCTTGGCCTGACCATCGGCATGGAAATCAGCGCCCTGGTCAAGTCGTCGTCGGTGCTCCTGCTCAATGACCCGAGCGTCAAAACCAGCGCCCGCAATCACCTGTGGGGCGAAATTACCCGCATCCACGACGGCCCGGTCAATGCCGAAATAACGCTGAGCATGAAGAGCGGCAAATCGGTCTGCGCCGTCGTCACCCACGACAGCGTCGAAAAGCTCGGCCTGACTGTTGGCGAGCAGGCCTGCGCCGTGTTCAAGGCCTCGTCGGTCATTCTTTGCAAGTATTCCTAATCGCCTCTGGAGCCCCGTCATGAAACGCCTGAGCACCCTCATCCTCTCCCTGCTGTCCATCGCCACGGCCCACGCCGATGAAGTCCAGGTCGCCGTCGCCGCCAACTTCACCGGCCCGATGCAGGTCATTTCCGTGCTCTTCGAGCGCGACACTGGCCACAAGACCAATCTGTCCTTTGGCTCCACCGGCAAGTTCTACGCCCAGATCGCCAACGGTGCGCCGTTCCAGGTCCTGCTCGCCGCCGATGACGAAACGCCGGCCAAGCTGGTCAAGGAAGGCAACGCCGTGGCCGGCACACCCTTCACCTACGCCATCGGCAAACTGGTTCTGTGGTCGGCCGATGCCAAGCTGGTCGACGCCAAGGGCGAGGTACTCAAGAAGGGTGGCTTCAAGCACCTCTCGCTGGCCAACCCGAAAACAGCCCCCTACGGCGCGGCCGGCATGCAGGTCATGAGCAAGCTCGGCGTCGCCGACAACATCAAGCCGCTGATCGTCCAGGGCGAAAACATTTCGCAAACGCATCAGTTCATTTCGACGGGCGCCGCCGAGCTCGGCTTCGTCGCCTATTCGCAGGTCATCAAGAACGGCGCCGTCGGCTCGGGTTCGGGCTGGCTCGTTCCGGGCAACCTCTACGACCCGATCCGCCAGGATGCGGTGATTCTCGCCAAGGGCAAGGACAAGCCAGCCGCCATTGCGCTGATGAACTTCCTCAAGGGCGAGAAGGCTCAGGCGGTGATAAAGTCCTTCGGCTACGAACTGCGCTAATCCAACAAAACTCCGGGCACCATGCTGACAGACAGCGACCTCCAGGCCATCTGGCTGACCACGCGACTGGCCGGGATCACGACCCTGATCCTGCTCCTCGTCGGCACCCCCATCGCCTGGCTGCTGGCGCGCAGCCGTTCGAGGTGGAAGGGGCCGCTCGGCGCCGTCGTTGCCCTGCCACTGGTGCTGCCACCCTCGGTGCTCGGTTTCTATCTGCTGCTGGCCATGGGGCCGCACGGGCCGGTCGGCCAGCTGACCGCCTCGCTCGGCCTCGGCGTGTTGCCCTTCACCTTCTGGGGTCTGGTCGTCGCCTCGTCGTTTTACTCGTTGCCCTTCATGGTGCAGCCGCTACAAAACGCCTTTGAAGGCATCGGCGAGCGGCCGCTCGAAGTCGCTGCGACCTTGCGCGCTTCGCCGCTCGACACTTTCTTTTCGGTCGTCCTGCCGCTGGCTAAACCGGGTTTCATCACTGCTGGCGTGCTGACCTTTGCCCACACCGTCGGCGAATTCGGCGTCGTGCTCATGATCGGCGGCAACATTCCCGGCGTCACCCGCGTCGCCTCGGTGCAGATCTACGACCACGTCGAGGCCATGGAATACGCCGACGCCCACCGCCTGGCCGCCGTCATGCTGATTTTCTCCTTCACGGTGCTGCTCGCCATGTACGTCCGCCGTCCCAAGCCGGCGAAGGGAGACTGAGATGGACAGCATCAACGCCCGTTTCAAACTCGACTGGCCCGGCTTCACGCTCGATGTCGACCTCGCCCTGCCCGGCCGCGGCGTCACCGCACTGTTCGGCCATTCCGGCTCGGGAAAAACGACGCTTTTGCGCTGCCTGGCCGGGCTGGAAAGACCTTCCCACGGTCGACTCGAATTCAAGGGCAAAATCTGGCAGGACGAAAATACCTGGCTGCCGACGCATCAGCGGCCAATCGGCTACGTCTTCCAGGAAGCCAGCCTGTTCGCCCATCTCAATGTCCTCGGCAACCTGAATTTCGGCCTGAAACGCAGCGCCACGGCGCAGCGCGTCGGGCTGGAACAGGCCATCGAACTGCTCGGCATCGGCCACCTGCTAGCCCGCAAGCCGGACACGCTGTCCGGCGGCGAACGCCAGCGTGTCGGCATCGCCCGGGCGCTGGCCGTCGGTCCGGAAATCCTGCTCATGGACGAACCGCTGGCGGCGCTCGACCTCAAGCGCAAACAGGAAATCCTGCCCTATCTCGAACGCCTGCACGACGAACTGGCCATCCCCGTTATTTACGTCAGCCACTCGCCCGACGAAGTCGCCCGCCTGGCCGATCACATCGTCGCCATGGACGGCGGCCGGGTCGTCGCCGACGGACCGCTGGTCGAAACGCTGGCCCGCCTCGACCTGCCGATCCGGCTCGGCGAGGACGTCGGCGTCGTGCTTGATGCGACGGTCGGCGAGGTCGATGCCGAATGGCATCTGGCCCGCGTCGATTTCGCTGGCGGCAGCCTGTGGACGCGGGATCGCGGCGTTCCGACCGGCAAGCACGTACGCGTTCGTGTGCTGGCCCGCGACGTCAGTCTGGCCGTGCACCACCCGGAGCCAAGCAGCATCCAGAACGTCCTCGACGGCACGGTCGAATCGATGGCTGCCGACGACCATCCCGGCCTGCTGCTGGTCCGCGTCCAGATCGGCGCCAGCCAGCTGGTTGCCCGCCTGACCCGCCGTTCGGCCGCCCAGCTTGGCATCGCACCGGGCCTGCCGGTCAGTGTTCAAATCAAATCCGTGGCCCTGATGGAATGATGACTAATCCCTACACCCTGCCCGACAGCGAGCTCGAACGGCTGCTCGACGAAGACGTTCCCTGCGGCGACGCGACGACCTTTTCCCTCGGCATTGGCGACCAGCCCGGCCGCCTCGTCTTTCGCGCCCGCCAGGCCATTGTCGCCTGCGCCAGCGAAGAAGCCCGGCGCATGGGCGAACTGCACGGTCTGCGCAGCATCGGCAACGTCGTCGCCAGCGGTAGCCGGCTCGCTGCCGGCGAAACCATCCTAATGCTAGAAGGCCACGCTGCCGGCCTACACAAAGTGTGGAAAACGGCGCAGACCCTCATGGAATACCTGTCGGGCATCGCCAGCAGCACGGCCGAGATTGTCGCCGCCGCCCGCAGCGCCAACCCGGACATCGGCATTGCCTGCACGCGCAAGAACTTCCCTGGCACCAAGGCCGCCGCCATCAAGGCCATCCTGGCCGGCGGCGCCAGCCCGCATCGCCTGAGCCTGTCGGAAACGCTGCTCGTCTTCGCCGAACACCGGGCCTTTCTCGGCAACGAAGCGCCACGCGCCACCGTGCAACGCCTGCGCCGCGCCTGGCCGGAACGCGCCATCGTCGTCGAGGTCGGCGACGAGGCGGAAGCCTTGTGCTGGCAAGAGGCCGGTGCCGACATCCTGCAACTGGAAAAAATGCCGGTTGCCACGGTCAACCGGATAAAAGGGCTGATTCCGAAATCCTCGCACACGCGCATCGCGGCGGCAGGCGGCATAAATTCTGCTAATGCAGAAGATTATGCGCGGGCCGGGGCCGACATTCTGGTCACCTCCGCCCCGTACTTCTCGCCGCCACGCGACGTGGCGGTCACGCTGACAGCCCTGTAAAGACGCCGCTCGCCATGAAAATCGCCATCGCCACCAAGGACTTCGAAACCGTCAGCAGCCATGCGGGGCAAACCCGACAATGGCTGGTTTACGACCTGACCGATCACCGTTCCAACCAGTTGCTGCCCGCCCCGCGCCGGGTCAATCTGGAGAAAGAGCAAGTGCTCCACGTCTTCGAGGACAACGAAGCGCACCCGCTTGACGGCATCGACCTCATGGTAGCGGCCAGCGCCGGCGATGGCTTCATCCGGCACATGAAAAAACGCGGCACCGAAGTTCTGCTCACCGGCGAAACCGACCCTGCCCTCGCCATCACCCGCATCCTGGCCGGCGAAGCCCTGCCCGATCAGCGCTTCGACATCACGACGGCGCTGTGCAAGGTGCGCGATTTGTTTTCACGGCATTGAGAAAAGCCGCCGTCATTCCCGCGGAGGCGGGAATCCAGCTCCTCACTGGACTCCCGCCTCCGCGGGAGTGACGAATCTAAGCCTCAAACCAGCGCCCGCGCCAGCAACACAGCCACATGCACCGCATCCCGCCCAGTCCCATCCTTGATCTGATGCCGACACGAAAATCCATCCGCCACAATCGTCGCATCCACCGGCGCTGAGCGAACCGCAGGCAGAAGCGCCAGTTCGCCCATCTTCACCGAAGCCTCATAGTGTTCCGACTCCAGCCCGAAGCTGCCGGACATGCCGCAACAACTGGCATCGACGATCTCGAACTCGAATTCCGGTATCCAGCCGAGCACTTTTTTCATCGACTTCATCGCCCCGAAAGCCTTCTGGTGGCAATGGCCATGCACCACCGCCTTGCCGCCGGGAATCGGCTTGAGGTCGAGCTTCAAGCCCTTGTTGCCCTCGCGCATGAGGAATTCCTCGAACAGGAAAGCCTGCTTGCCGAGTTGCCCGACCTCCGGGCCGAGCGACAGGCTGTAGAACTCATCGCGCAAGGCCAGCAGACACGACGGCTCCAGCCCGACAATCGGCGTCCCGGCGGCCAGGGCGGGCGCCAGCGCGGCCATCACGCGCTGGCCTTCGAGCTTGGCGGCATCGACCATGCCTTGCGACAGATAGGTGCGGCCGCAGCACAAGGGGCGTTCCGGCTCGGCATCGTCGGTTGCCGGGCGCAGCACCTCGACGGCATAGCCGCCCGCCGTCAGCACGGCGGTGGCTGCCTCGGCCACTTCGGGCGTGTAGTAGTGGGTGAAGGTGTCGACAAAAAGGGCCACTTTTCCCCGTTGACCGTGGGATTCCGTGCTTTCGGCGAAAACCGGCTGGCTGACGATCTCGGGAATCGGCCGCTTGGCCGAAATCCCCAGCTTGCGCTCGACCAGCCCGGCCAGCCAGGGCGAGGCATTGCGCAGGCGAACCAAGGCAGCCAGCGGCCGACGATAACGATGCAGCCATTCCGGCAGGCCGCCGAACAGCTTCGCCCGACGCGGCACGCCGAGTTCGTCGTTGCGATGCGCCAGATATTCGGTCTTGATCAGCGTCATGTCGACCGAGCTCGGGCATTCCTTCTTGCAACCCTTGCAGGAGACGCAAAGGTCCATCGCCGCCGCCAAATCTCGATGGATGAACGGCTGCTCGCCGAATTCCCCATTCAGCGCCGCCTTGAAAGCCTTGACCCGCGCCCCGGTCGAATGCGCCGGATCGCCGGTGATCCGGTAGCTCGGGCACATGACGCCCTTGCCGTCGCGCTGACACTGGTGATTGTTCATGCAGACGGCAACCGCCTTGGCGTAATTGCCGCCGGTTGCCGGAATGCCGGCATAGGCGTCGCCCATGCCGTAGGTGTCGTAGGCCGACCAGTCGAGAAAGGTTTTCATGGTGGACATGAAGCAAAACCGGCGCCACGGCAATAGTCTTTAAAATCAAAGCATCGCGACTGTCAGTAATGCGACAACAAGGCCGAAACAGGGACAGTGATCGGTATAATCCCGGCCTTATTCCATGGTTAGGCAACAGCATGAACGACGAGATCAATTACCAGAACAATCCGCTGCACGGGCTCAGTTTAAAAAACCTGCTCGTTGAAATCGTCGATCACTACGGGTTCGAGATCCTGTTTGCCTATCTCAATATCAATTGCTTCAACAAAAACCCGAGCATCGATTCCGCCGTCAAGTACCTCAAAAAGACCGATTGGGCGCGCCAAAAGGTCGAAGCCTTCTATCTGTACAAGTTCAAAAGCCTTCCCCGCGCTTCTGACCAGCAGTTCGAACTACCGCCTCGGGACCGGATCGTGCCGCCGGACCAAATACCGGGCGCCCCCGCTGAATTGAGCCTCGAAGATGCCGAGCGATTGAGAGAAAAGCGCATCAAGAAAGCCGCCCAGCACGACCAGGAAAAAAGCCAGCGAGGCGCATCGGTCAAGAGAACGCCAAGCCGTGCAAACACCTCAGCCAGCGATTCGGACCCGTGGGCGAAGTGGAGAAAATGAATTCGGGGAATCGCGCGCAGCATCAATCCGTGATTGCTACGGTCAACCGGAAAAAACGACCAAAATTGAAATGACGCCAAGCGCTGCCTGATCGTATTAAAAGCGATGGGCGATCGGCTCAGTTGTGCCCTTTACAGCGGGTCAGCTTGCTCCGTAGCCGACGTTCGGCAAAAGAAGCCCCGCGCTTATTCATTCGACGATGACAGCTATAGAGAGCGGAAGGGTCGCTGGCGCAAACTATCTTTGGCATCAAAAGTTGAGAACGAACCTGGACAGGCATAGCATCACTAACGTCCAAACCTATCCGCGAGTTCTGTCATGTCGGCGAAAACCGCTCAGATTTGCCTCTTGCTTGCTACTTTTCTTTTCGCTGCGGCCACGGTTCAAGCCGACGACAACCGCTCTCCGCGGGACAAGCGCTGGTGGCAGGATGAGTGGAAGGCAGAATATTGGGATGGGCCTTGCCAGGTAAAATCGGAGTCGAAACGCAATGAATTCAAGCGCGAGATTAAATGCAAGGACGGCTTCGGCGCCCCCTGGCGAGGCGAGTGGAAATCCGAATTTCGTGACGGACCATGCCTCGTCAAGCAGGACGTAAAGCGCGATGAATTCAAGGAGGAGGTCAAGTGTGAACGACGCCGTTAGTCGTCGGCAACCCACCGGGCACGACAACGTGCAAGTGTCACAGATGCCCCCACGATGTCACGTTTTTAAGCAACAACTACAAACGGCCAAGGTGGGCCCAAGAAGCAAGCCTTCTACGAAGATTACTTGGTCGCGCCGACAGATTCCTTCTGACGGATTTTTTCGATGTTGTTCGTCCAATCTTCCATCGCTGCCTTGTCGTCCAGCAAATGAGCGACTGTTTTTTCGGCGACTTCCTGCTGCGATTGTGCAGAAATAACGGTGGAACGGGATGGGATACTTGACGTCTGAAGATTGTCCATTTGCTGCTCTCTCTAAGTGATGTTTGCCAACGACGAGCTACCAAAAATGGCTGACTTGTTCTTGTTTTGGCTTTTATGTTTTGAGAAATTCTACCGTGCTCTCGGCCGTGGAGCCAATCCGCGGGTTCCACAGAACGCCGGCCATTCACAAATTTGGTGCCGCAAGGTAGAGCCGAATTATGGCTTTCGATAGACTCCGCAGCATCCTGACTCCACGTGCAGCACCATGGCCACCGAAGTTGAACTGAAACTCTACTGCTCACCCGACGCTATTGCTGGCGTTGGCACTCACCCCCTCATTGCGGCTGGTGTCGAAACCGGCCCTGCCAAACGTCTCGAGAACACCTACTACGACACGCCAGACTTGGCGCTGCATCAGGAACGCATTGCGCTGCGGCTGCGCACGACGCCTACGGAACAACTGCAAACGGTCAAATGCGCCGCCAAGTCCGTCGCCGGCCTATCGGCCCGCCCCGAGTGGGAAACTCCATATACCGGCGCGTTCGATTTCAGCGCCGTCGATGCCCGCAAGGTTCGGGCTTTCCTGAGGGAGCGGGAGTCGAGCTTGGTTCCCGTGTTCACCACCTCGTTCGAGCGGCGAACCTGGCGCATCGATATTTCGAAGAAGATTGCCATCTGGGTCATGGTCGACTTCGGGCAAGTTTCCTCGGGCAACCGCTCCTTGCCGATTTCAGAAGTGGAACTCGAACTGGCGCAGGGGAATCCGGAAGACCTGCTCGATTTTGCAATAGCTTTATCGACGCACCTGCCCTTGGTGCCACATGATGTCAGCAAGGCCGAGCGTGGCTATCAGTTATTCCTGAACCAGGATTCCGGCCCTCAGAAAGCCTCCCCCAGCCCGCTTGGCGCCAAACAAAACTCGGCTGAGGCTTTCCGGTTCCTGGCCAGCCAGGGCATGCAGATGTGGCAAGCCAATCTCCTGGGCACCCTGACCTCGAAAGACCAGGAGTTCGTGCATCAATTTCGCGTTTCCCTGCGGCGCCTCAATAGCCTCCTCAAGGTCTTCAAGCCAGCCTTGCCTGGGCGCTATCACGCGCAATGGACGAAACGCGTCAAAGCGCTGTCACAAATCACCGGCGATGTCCGTGATCTGGATGTGATGCGCTCAGGCATCGTGGAACCGATGTTGCAGAGCGACGACCGGCAAATAGCCTTGCATGCCAAGGCCGCACTTGCCGCGTTGGATGTGGCAAAGAAGGAAGCCATCGAGCAGTTGGCACAACTCCAATACGGCGGCCCCGTCCTCTTGTTCGCGCGCGACTTGCAAGACCTGGATACCGATAATTTTCCGAAGAACCTGCCCCGGTTCGCCGAAAAGCAGCTCGCAGGCTTGCACCGCAACGCCGTCAAACGGCTCACCAAGACGCTCCAAGCGCCAACGCCGGAGCGGGCCCATCGATTCCGCATCGCGCTGAAGCATCTGCGCTACTCGTGCGAGTTCTTTGCGCCCCTGTTCGACAACGACGAGATGGTGGAATACGCCAAAGCGATTGCCGGCTTGCAGGACGCATTCGGATTCATCAACGACTTCCACGTGGCGCTTTCGAGAATGCAGGACTGGGTAGGGCAAGCGGCAATCCCGCGAGAAACCCGCGACGCCGTTGCCGCATGGCATACCCCGCAGGCGCAAGCGATGTTGGCCGATGTCCTGCATCTTGCCGAGTCGGTCATGAGCCGCTGTCAGCCTTGGTGTACCGAATGTGAGCGACGGGGCCTGACCGAGATTCGGCGTCGCATGCAGCATGAAATCAAGCTGCAAGTCGAATAGATGAGTGAGTCGTCCGCTTCGCCGCCCCCCGAATATCGCGCGCTGGATTTGCTGACTGCGCCAGTGTGGGTTGTCGTGGGCCGTGGCAATGAAGTTGTTTTTGCAAACCAGGCGGCGGAACGACTTTCCGCCGCGTCGGATCTGCACGAGCTGCGCCACGGTAGTCATTCAGCCCACGCCGAAGAACACCTTGCCGCCTATCTGCCGGCACTGCGCGCCCGTGAACCCATCATCGAAATCTGGACGCTGCATCGGAATAGAGAGGCCGTTCCGCTGAGTTGCCAATTGTCATTGCTTCACCAGAACCCGCAAAACGAGCGCATCCTCGTTGAAGGGATATTGTCCAGCCTGCCGTCGGCCCCTGTGTCTCAGCGTTACGACATTGCCGAACACGGTCTCTATGACCAGCTATTTCACGCAAATGGCGCCCCCATGCTACTTATCGACCCGGCGGCAGATGGCCTCATCGTCGATGCCAACCTGGCGGCATGCCGGTTTTACGGCTACACCCGGGAAGGCTTCTGCCGCAAACACACCTGGGAAATCAACGGGCTCGGCCGACAGGTACTGCCCATCATGAGCGAGGTGGCCAAATTGCCTGGTGGCCACCGACCGCTCAATTTCGTTCATCGCCTTGCGGATGGCAGCCTACGCGATGTGCAGACCTATGCCAGTCCGTTGGAAATGGATGGCAAGCGGCTCATGCTGTGCGTCGTTCACGATGTCACCGAGCAGAAACGTCTCAAGAATGAACTCGAATACGCGGCCTCGCGCGACCCGTTGACCGGCCTGTGGAATCGACGCCGCTTTCTCGATTCGCTGGACAAGGCCCGGCAGCAGAAGCGTCGCAATGATGTGGACTACAGCGTCTTGATTCTGGATGCCGACCATTTCAAGAATATCAATGACCAGTTTGGCCACGACAAGGGCGATGAGGTGCTCGTCTTGTTGGCAAGAACCCTTGAGAACCGGGTTCGCGAGACTGACTCAGTGTGTCGCTGGGGCGGGGAGGAGTTCATCATCCTGCTGCCGCAAACGGACATTGGCAATGCGACTCATCTTGCAGAATGCTTAAGGGAATCGGTCACCGAGATGCAGATTCCAACATTACCCCGCATCACGGTCAGTATCGGTGTCGCCCAGCATCAGCACGAAGAAACGACCGAAAGTCTTCTCAAGCGTGCGGATGCTGCGCTTTATCAGGCCAAAGCCTCAGGGCGAAACAGAGTAGTCGTCTGCTGAGACAACATCGGTAATCGTTGGGGCGGCTTCTTTGCACCAAGTCGCCCCGTTGAAGCGGTCGGCTTATTTCTTCGGGCGACCCGTCTTGATGCGTTCAACCAGGCCAATCGCCTTGACGAGTTCAGCATCATCCAGCTTGGCCAGAGCCACCACGGCTGCGCGCAAAATTTCGCCCTTTTTCACCTCGACGCCAGCGCTCAGCGCACGTTGCTTGAGGGTTGCAAACAGGGCGTAGTCGGCTTCCGGAATGGTGAAGCTGTCGCGCACCAGTTTCGGCTTCTTCGGTGCTTGCTTCTTCACCTTGGGTGCTTTTTCTGCCTTCGCTGCTTCGGCAACTTTTTCCTTGGCCGCCGCGGGAGCCTTCTTCACCGGCTTGGCCGGCGCCTTCGGGGCCGGAGCGGGAACCGGCTTTGCAGCCACTTCTTTCTTGGCTGGCTTCGCGGCAACTACCTTTTTTTCGACCTTGGGCTTGGCAGCTATTTTTTTGACGGCAGCGGCCGTGGCAACTTGCTTCTTGGGTTCAGGTGCCGCTGTTTGGGTGGTCACCGGCTCACTCTTTTCAACGACCGGGGTAGCGACTTCGGCTGCTTTGACTTCGTCTTTCGCGGACTGGACTACAGTTTCCTTGCTCATTTTGCTCTCCTGAACTGCCATCAAAGGTATAAACTATATAAACACTTTATACACTAAACGGAAGCAAAGCAATTCAGATGCGCAAAATCATGGTGGCCAACCCCAAAGGTGGGTGCGGCAAATCAACCCTGTCGGTTCATATCGCGAGCTGGTTTGCCCGGCACGATGAGATTGTCTATTTGGGCGACCTTGACCGGCAGCAATCAAGCCGGCATTGGCTGGAGGCTCGACCTGAAAACCTAGCCACCATCAAGCACTGGGAAATTTCCGCTGATGAATTCAAGCTACCGCCCAAGCACTGCAACGTTGCCATTCTGGATACGCCGGCAGGATTGCATGGGAAGCGTCTGAAAGAAGTCTTGAATGAGGTGGACAAGGTGGTCGTGCCGGTTTCATCGTCGCGTTTCGATATGCTGGCTACCCGCGAGTTTTTTGAGGAACTGGCCGCAACCAAAGCCGTACGCAAGGAACGGGTGGATATTGGTGTCGTCGGCATGCGGGTTGATGTTCGCACCCATGCCTATGCCCAATTGCTGGAATTCCTTCAGGAGTTTGACCTGCCTGTCGTGACCTGCATCGCGCAATCGCAACGCTACTTGCAGGCAGCGGACACCGGTGTCACGCTTTTTGACAATGACTTGAATTCAACGGTCGTGGACATCCAGTGGCGCCCGTTGTTGAATTGGCTGGTTAGCCGACACTGACCGTTCAGTTCGCCAGTATTACTTCAAAAACAACCAGGAGATAAACCGTCATGATGCCCATCGAAATTTTCTCTCACAACACGGCAAAAATTATGACTCAGGCAGGACAGGCGCTGTTCCGGGAAGGCGATGAGGGCAACCAGATGTACGTCCTAGAAACCGGCACCGCTGAGGTCATTGTTCAGAACCGTGTCGTCGAAACGCTGGAGCATGGCAGCATTGTCGGCGAGATGGGTTTGGTGTCGCCCGGACCGCATTCGGCCAGTGTGATTGCCAAGACCGATTGTGAGTTTGTCGCCGTCGATGAAAAGCGCTTTCAGTTTCTGGTACAACAAACGCCGTATTTCGCCATTCAGGTCATGCGACTGATGGCAGAGAGGCTACGGGCAACCAACAAGTTGCTGGTGACTTCTGCATAGACTTGGCTTTTTCGGCAGGGGGAACCAAAGGGTGGTTACGCCACTCAGTGGCAGGCCGCTTTCTCCAACAACCCCTTCTTGATGGCAATCGAGGTTGGCCCGTTAAACCGGGATGGTAACTGCTTGGCCGTAAACCAGCCGAAGTCGCTGTGCTCGCGATTGAGGCGTGGAGAAAACTCCCGGTCGGCTTTTATCACGAAGTAATGCATATCCCGCTCATCCTGTCCTGAGCGAAACCTTCGGGTGAGCGTATGCAGTTTTGCCAGGCGACGTGGCTTGATGGTCAAGCCAGTCTCTTCACCCAATTCGCGGACCAGTGCCTCCCTGGGGCGCTCGTTGTTATCGATACGCCCCCCAAACAGGTTCCATGCCCCACTTTTATTAACCTTGGAAGAGCGTTTCCCCATCAAAAATTTGCCGGTCGCCGCACAGTAAATGACGGCCCATGCGCCCGGTTGGCTGTATCCCTTGTCCATGTCTGATATTGGCGGCGACAGTTATCGATGAGTTGTTTCGAATAATGTAAACGATTTATACCGTTCCATTATTTCTGTTCGATGACAACGTTGTGAATTCCGTGTAGCTACGCCAGCAGCCGTTCATTCCTGGCCCCATTACCCCTGTCGCGAACGCTCACAGCCGGGGTCGATACCGACCATTAACGGCCACGAGTGCATCTTGCGCATCAAATTGGATAACCGCCTCGTCCAATGCCTGGTGACCGCCCGCAGCCCGACACCAACACCAGGCTCGGCCTATTTAAAACTCAAACTGACCGCGCAACAAAAAAGGAGCGCAAGGCGCAAGCCCTGGCTCCTTCTTTTCCGGCGGGGTTGCTTAACCCCGGCCGAAGATTCCTTACAGAGGCTTACTTGCCCATGTGCTGCAACACGGTGTGCAGGCGTTCGGCGGCGTAGGCGGCCTCCGGGTCGTTGTCGGTCAGTTTCAGGACGTCGGCCCAGTTGATGTAGCGATCAAGTCGAACCAGGGCATTGGCGCTGACTGCATCCAGGTCGACGTTCAGTTTAATGGCGTCGCCGCTACCGTCCAGCTTGTACTCAAACGTACCTCGCATGCTTCGTTCTCCAAATGGTCGTGGGATAGATGCGCGCAGTGTACAGACCGGCGCCGGTAAAAGGAATGCCGCACGGCGGCTGACGAGATATTTTCCCGGCCATGGCGGCCCGTCGCTTGTGCACTGCTGCGCTGTCGCATTTGCGACAAGGCGGCCAACACGCCTCTCGGCGTAAACATATATCCATATGATTTAAATGAAAAAACAGCTCTGGCACAGCGATTGCTGAATAGGCTTCGACTGCATTCGAGGAGCCGACATCGTGGAACTACCAGTTATCAGCAATTCTGCCCCTGCCGCTGAAGGCGGCGGTTGCGCATCCAGCGGCTGCGGTACGGCCCCGGACGCTTTGGGCCATCTGCCCGATCACATTCGTGCCAAGGTCCAGGACCACCCGTGCTATTCGGAAGAAGCGCATCACTACTTCGCCCGTATGCACGTTGCCGTGGCCCCGGCCTGCAACATTCAGTGCAATTACTGCAACCGCAAGTATGACTGCTCGAACGAATCCCGTCCGGGCGTCGTTTCCGAGGTATTGACGCCGAAACAGGCGATCAACAAGGTGCTCGCCGTCGCCGCCGAAATCCCGCAGATGACGGTACTGGGCATCGCCGGACCTGGCGACCCCTTGGCCAACCCGGCCCGTACCTTCGAGACTTTTGAAGAGCTCTCGGCGCGCGCCCCGGATATCAAGCTCTGCGTGTCGACCAACGGCCTCAACCTGCCGATGTATGTCGACCGTATTGCCCAGCACAACATCGACCACGTGACGATCACCATCAACTGCGTCGATCCGGAAGTGGGTGCCAAGATCTACCCGTGGATTTTCTGGGAGAACAAACGCATCTTCGGCGTCGAAGGCGCACGCATCCTGATCGAACAGCAGCAGCTCGGTCTGCAGATGCTGACCGACCGCGGCATCCTGGTGAAGGTCAACTCGGTGCTGATCCCGGGCGTCAATGACGAGCATCTCAAGGAAGTCTCGAAGATCGTCAAGGCCAAGGGCGCCTTCCTGCACAACGTCATGCCGCTGATTGCCGAAGCTGAACACGGCACCTACTACGGCATCATGGAGCAGCCGGAACCGACGCCTGAGCAACTGCAAGACCTGCAGGACGCCTGTGCCGGCGACATGGCGATGATGCGCCATTGCCGCCAGTGCCGTGCCGATGCGGTCGGCCTGCTCGGCGAAGATCGCGGCGACGAATTCACCATGGACAAGATCGACGTCATGGAGGTCGATTACGAAGCCGCCATGGTTCGTCGCAAGGTTGTCCACGACGAGATCATCGAGAAGCTCGACGCCAAGCGCGGCATCGTCAAGCCGAAAGCCGAAGAACTCGGCATCCCGGCTGATGCCCGCCCGGTACTCATGGCGGTGGCCGGCAAGAACGGCGTCGTCGCCGAACACTTCGGTCATGCCAAAGAGTTCCTGATCTACGAAGCTTCGCCGGAAGGCGTGCGCTTCATGAGCCATCGCAAGACCGAGCTCTACTGCGGCGGCATGGATGCCTGCGGTGACGGCGACGTGGCCGAGGCCGGCTCTACCGAATCGCTGCTCGACCGCAACATCCGCGTGCTCGAAGGCTGCGAAGTCGTGCTCTGCTCCAAGGTCGGTTTCGAGCCCTGGGCCAAGCTGGAAGCCGCCGGCATCGCGCCGAACGGCGAACACGCGATGGAGCCGATCGAGGAAGCCGTGATGGCGGTGTACAAGGAAATCGCGGCAACCGGCAAGTTGAGTCCGGCGGCAGAAACCCTGAAGGTGGCGTAAATGGCACTGCAAATCACCGAATCCTGTGTCAATTGCTGGGCCTGCGTCGATGTCTGCCCGAACGATGCGATCTACGAAGACAAGCCGCACTTCCTGATCGATGACGACAAATGCACCGAGTGCCTGGGCGATCACAGCGTGCCGCAATGCGCTGCGATCTGCCCGATCGAAATGGCCATCGTCGATGAACTCGGCGCTTTCCTGAACCCGCCGGGTTCGCTGACCGGCATCCCGATCGAGAAGCTCAAGCAATTCGGCTTGTGGAAGGACGCAGCGTAATGCAAGGCAACCCCTCCCGGCCTCCCCTTGTCAGGGGAGGGGCGTCGATCCGGAACCTGCCCCTCCCCCCTGAAAAGGGGGGCCGGGGGGGTTTGCCTTGGCTTGGCTTTATTCACCACCAAGGAATCAACTGATGGCTGTCGTCACGTTCTACGAAAAACCCGGCTGCAAGGGCAATCTTCGCCAGAAGACCCTGCTCGCTGCAGCCGGCCACACCGTCCAGGCCAAAAGTCTCAAGACCGAAGCCTGGACGGCTGATCGTCTGCTTGCCTTTCTTGGCAAGCTGCCGATCAGCGCCTGGTTCAATCCGGCAGCACCCGATATCAAGTCGGGCGAAATCGTCCCGGAAAACCTCGGCTTCGAGGATGCCTTGCATCTGCTGCTCGAAAACCCGCTGCTCATCCGCCGCCCGCTCATGGAAATCGGCGAGGAACGACAGGTCGGTTTCGACATTGCTGCGGTGGACGCCTGGATCGGGCTAAAGAATGTCGAGCTGCCGGAAGGCAATATCGAAGCCTGCGTGCATGGCCCGGAAGGCCACGGCAGTTGCGGCAGCCACGCACACGATCACGAGGAAGAGGAAAGCAGCCATGGTCGCTGCGGCACTCACTGACAACGCCGTAGAAATTGCGCCGGGCGTCCACTGGGTGGGCGCCCTCGACCCGCATCTGCGGAGTTTCGACATCATCCTCAAAACCGCCAACGGCACGAGCTACAACTCGTACGTCGTACGCGGCAAGAACGGCGTGGCGATCATCGACACAGTGAAGGAAAACTTCGCCGACGATTTTTTCCGTCGACTCGAATCGGTGGCCCGCTACGACGAAATCACCACCATCGTCCTCAACCATCTCGAGCCGGACCATAGCGGCGCCCTGCCCGAGTTGCTCAAGCGCGCTCCGCAGGCCAAGGTCTATCTGTCGAGCCGCGCCCAGATGATGTTGAAAGCGCTGCTCAAGCCCTCCGGCGAGAAGCCGCCCGAATATATCCCGGTCACCACCGACGACACCGTCGACCTCGGCGGCCGCACGCTGCGCTTCCTGCACACGCCCTACCTGCACTGGCCGGACACCCAGTGCACTTATCTTGAAGAAGACGGCCTGCTGTTCACCGGCGACATCTTCGGCTGCCATTTCTGCGACAACCGGCTGTTCAACGACCAGGTCGGCGACTTCCGCTTCTCGTTCGAGTACTACTACGCGCACATCATGCGGCCCTTCCGCGAGTACGTGCTCGATGCCGTGGCTTTGATCGAACCGCTCGAGATCAACCTGATCGCCCCGGCCCACGGCCCCATCCTGCGCCACGCACCGCGCGACTACGTGCACCGCTACCGTGAACTGGCCACGCCGCGCCTGTTCAACGAGGCACGCAGCGAAAAGACGCTGGTCGTCTTCTATATCTCGGCCTACGGCAACACCCGGCGGATGGCCGAATCGCTCGCCGCCGGCGCCGAATCCATCGGTGGCGTGCGCGTTTCGCTCTACGACCTCGAGGGCGGCGAGTCGGGCATTTTCACCGACCTCATCGAAGAGGCAGACGGCCTAGCCTTCGGCAGCCCGACGATCAATGCCGACGCGGTCAAACCGATCTGGGACGTGCTCTCGTCGCTGACCACGGTCAACGTCAAGGGAAAGCTGGGTGCCGCTTTCGGCTCGTATGGCTGGAGCGGCGAGGCGGTACGACTCATCGAGGACCGCCTGCGCGGCCTCAAGCTGCGCGTCCCGGTCGAAGGATTGCGTATCAAGCTGGTGCCGGACGCCGGCGAACTCGAGGAATGCCGGAATCTCGGTGAACAACTGGCCCGTCACCTGACCGGGCGGGTCGAGCATCGGGAAATCGACATGGCCGCTCTCGCATAACAAACAGGGGGAAAAAAATGCCAAAAGCAAAAGTTACATTTCAGGATATCGGCGTCTCGGTCACCGTACCGGCCGGCACCCGCCTCATCGAAGTTTCCGAAAAAGTCGGCGCCGGCATCACCTACGGCTGCCGCGAAGGCGAGTGCTGCACCTGCCTGACCAAGATCGTTTCCGGCGGCGAATTCCTCGCCCCGCCGAGCATCCTCGAAGACCAGGTGCTCAAGGACAACATGGCCCCGCGCGGCCATCGGCTGGCTTGCCAGGCGCAGATCATCGGCGGCGAGATCGTGGTTAAACCCGCGTAATTCCGCCACAGCAGAACAGGATTAAAAGCATCGTTAAAAAAATCGACCCAACCCCAAACAGAGAAATTCAAATCAACCCGATCTTCAGGAGAAGTTAAGAAATGGCCCTCATCACTTTCACCAGCCCGCTGCACAAGGACAAGACGGTTTACGCCGTTGCCGGCAGCCACACCCAGACCATCCTCGCGTTGGCCAAGGAACATCACATCCCGATCGACTTCGGTTGCCAGGAAGGCAACTGCGGCACCTGTCTGGTCAAGGTTTCGTCGGTTGACGGCAAGCGTGCGCCGATGGGCGGCCCGCTCAACGTCCGCGAAGTCGCTGCGCTGACCGAACTCGGCCACATCACCAAGGCCCAGATCGAGCAGATGTACGTTGACGACATCCCGCCGACCCAGTGGCGCCTGGCCTGCCAGATGATCGTCCGTGACGAAGACATCCTGGTCGAATACCCGAGCAAGTAAGCACCAGCCTTCAAGGATCAGGCCATGAACGGTCCGGATCGCCTGCCCACCCGGCTGTTGCTGGTCGGTGACCTGCTGGCTTCGCCAGCCGGTGGGCCGGCAGCGCGCGATCCGAACCGTTTGCTGCTGGCCAGCATCATTGCCGGCCAGGCCAGTGGCGAGGGTTGCCTTCCCCCTCACCTTGGCCTGGGCGCGGCGGCTTTCCGCTATCTGTGCGAGGCCTACTTTCCCGGCTGCGACATCTCGTCCTGCGCCCGTGAGGTTGAAGCCATCCCCGAATGGGAAGACCTGCAAAAGCTCCTGCTTGAGCATCGCGCCTGCGAATACCCGTCCGAACTGCTCATCGCCAACATCGTTGCCACCGCCTGTGCCGGTCGCGACCATCTCTGGCAGGATCTCGGCCTGGCCAATCGCGAAGAACTTTCCCGGCTGATGTGGGTCAATTTTCCGGCTCTCGCCCGCGACAACACCGGCGACATGAAGTGGAAGAAATTCCTCTATCGCCAGGTCTGTTCGCGCGAAGGCATCTACGTCTGCCCCGCCCCTTCGTGCGGGGTTTGTAAGGATTACGCCAAATGTTTTGGACCGGAGAACTGATCGCCAAGACTGCGCCGGTGCGCCGGCGCACCGGGCCGGCCTACGCGCCCCACGTCGACCGCGGCATGGCGGCCTATCTCGGCCTGGCCATTGGCGATGCGCTGGGCGCCACGGTCGAATTCCTGACCCCCAATGAAATCCGCCACCAGATCGGCCTGCACTGCGACATCACCGGCGGTGGCTGGCTGCGCCTGAAGGCTGGCAAGGTCACCGACGACACGACGATGTCGCTGGCCCTTGGCGAATCGATCATCGCCCGTGGCCGCGTCGACGCCCTGGCTGCGGCTGAAGCCTTCGACGCCTGGATGCGGGCCAAGCCGGTCGATATCGGCAATACCGTGCGCCGCAACCTGATCACCTTCCGCAAGACCGGCAAGCCGGAAGCCGAGGCCTCCGAGCACGACGCCGGCAACGGCGCCGCGATGCGAGTTTTGCCCGTGGCGCTGGCCTGCTACGGTCAACCGGAAAATTCGGTCAAAATCGCAAACGCCGCCCAGGCCCATGTCACGCACCACAACACGCTGTCCGATGCGGCCTGCGAAACGCTGATCCTGATGGTTCAGGATTTCCTCGCCGGCCGCAATCCCGTCGACGTCGAGCGCGAACGGGCCGGCCAGCTGGTCAGCGAATTCCCGGTTTTCGCCTACGACAAGCGCCAGCGCGAAAACCCGAGCGGTTTCGTCGTCGATACCGTGCAGGCCGTGTTTCAGTCCTTCTTCGCCACCGAAACCTTCGAGGACTGCCTGATCGACGTCGTCAATCGCGGCGGCGATGCCGACACCACGGGCGCCATTGCCGGCATGCTGGCCGGTGCCCGCTACGGCATGGAGAGCATCCCGAAGCGCTGGCTCAAGGCGCTCGACGAAAAGATTTCAACGCAATGCCCGGACCAGGCCCGCGCCCTGCTGGCCCTGTCCGGCCACCCATGAGCAGCATGCACCGAAGATGAGCATTCGCTGAAAATCAGCGCCGCATTGGTGCTGCCATTTTCACTTTAGTCAAAGCTTCACGTAAGGATTGCCTGTTACCCTCGCGGTCTGACAGCGCTTCGCTCGCCTTTGGCCTTTTTTGGCCGCTCACGGCATGTGTATTGCTTGATTTCAAATTCACCAATAAAAAAATAACAGCGTTTGTTCCATATCCGCCAACAGTTTCATCACGCGCAGCCAGCAGATGGCTCTTTCAGGGAAAAAAATATGACTATCGAACGCAAGGCAACACTGAGCATTGAAGGTCTGGCACCGGTCGATTTTTCGATCATGGCGCCGGTCCATGGCAACGACTGTGTCGACATTCGGACATTGGGCGCCAAAACCGGCCTGTTCACCTATGACTCCGGCTTCCTGTCCACGGCCAGCTGCAAGTCGCAAATCACCTTCATCGACGGCGATGTCGGCCAGCTGCTCTATCGCGGCTACCCCATCGAGCAACTCGCCGAGAACTGCAATTTCCTCGAAGTGGCCTATCTGCTGAAAAATGGCGAACTGCCGAATGCCGAGCAGAAAGCCGAGTTCGAGAAGGCTGTCACGCATCACACGATGGTGCACGAGCAACTCGCCAAGTTCTTCTCCGGTTTCCGCCGCGACGCCCATCCGATGGCTGTCATGACTGGCGTCGTTGGCGCCCTGTCGGCCTTCTATCACGACGCGATGGATTTCGCCGATGACGAGCATCGCAACACGAATTTCATCCACATCATCGCCAAGATGCCGACCATCGTTGCCATGGCCTACAAGTACAGCATCGGCATGCCTTTCATGCAGCCCGACAATGAGCTGAGCTACACCGCCAACTTCATGCGCATGATGTTCGGCAATCCGTGCGAGAAGTACGTGCCGAACCCGGTGCTGGTCCGCGCCCTCGACACCATCTTCACGCTGCACGCCGACCACGAGCAGAACGCATCGACCTCGACCGTCCGCCTGGCTGGTTCGTCGGGCGCCAATCCATTCGCCTGCATCGCCGCCGGTATCGCCTGCCTGTGGGGCCCGGCGCACGGTGGCGCCAATGAAGCCTGCCTGCAGATGCTCGAAGAAATCGGCGACGTCTCGCGCGTTCCCGAATTCATCGCCCGCGCCAAGGACAAGAACGATTCGTTCAAGCTCATGGGCTTCGGCCACCGCGTTTACAAGAACTTCGACCCGCGCGCCAAGCTCATGCGCCAGGTGTGCAACGAAGTGCTGACCGAACTCGGCCTCGAAAACGACCGCCTGTTCAAGCTGGCCATGGAACTCGAGCGCATCGCGCTGGAAGATCCGTACTTCGTCGAGAAGAAGCTCTACCCGAACGTCGACTTCTACTCGGGCATCGTCCAGAAGGCCATCGGCATCCCGACCGAAATGTTCACCTGCATCTTCGCCTTGGCCCGCACGGTCGGCTGGATGACGCAGTGGGAAGAAATGATCACCGATCCGGAATACAAAATCGGTCGTCCGCGCCAGCTCTACATTGGCGCCGCCAAGCGCGACGTCACACCGCTCGCCCAGCGCGGCTGATCAGCCAGCAGGCAAAGCCGGCCGGGGAAATCCTTCCCGGCCGGCTTTTTTCGTTCACGGGCGGCATTCCCACGGTCAACCGGAAATTTTGCCCAAAATTGAAATCTTCGCTCCGGAGTCGGCGCATGGAGCAGGACGCCATTTTTCCCGGTTCAGGGCTTGAAATTTCCGGCTAATTTCGCTTCCATTCAATCTGAAAATATTTCCAATATTTCATATTTACGACCCATTAACTGTGTAAATTAGAATTGTGTCCGTCGTGTTTAAGTACTAGCAGCCCTCCCCTTTCCGTGCCGCCCATCAGTAATTATTGACCCATCATAATCATGCACAGTCTTCCCAAGTCTGTCCTGGAATCCATCGATATTGCGCGGATACCTTCGCCGCCCGAGATTCTGTTGCGACTGGTGCGGACGGTCGAAGATGAGCAGGCGACGATGGGGGAACTGACCAGCATCGTCGAACAAGACCCCGGCCTGGCCAGCCGCATACTGAGCGTCGCCAACTCGCCCGCACTACGTCGAGGCAAAGAACTCAAGAATCTGGAAACCTGTCTCGTCGCGCTCGGGACGCGCCTCGTTCGCTCGCTGGCGACCTGTCTTTCGATCCAGCGGCTTTTTGACCGCAATCCCAATCTCGATAAATTCGACGTTGCCGACTATTGGAGCCATTCACTGCTGGTCGGAGAAATGGCCCGCGGCGTCGCCGAGCTGGCCGACTATCCGCATCCCGACGAAGCCTATCTGTCGGGGCTGTTGCACGATATCGGCGAACTGATCCTGCTCTCGGCAATCGGCGAGCCGTATCAGCGTTTCCTGGTCAATTCGACCGAAACCCCCAGACTCCAGACCGAAGAATCCCAATTGTTCGGGACCACCCATGCCGACGTCGGCGGCTGGCTGATCGACCACTGGGGACTGGACTCCGTGCTGGCCGATGGCGTGGCTTTCCATCACGCCTCGGCGACGCAGATCGTCACCGCCACCGCCCTGCCGCAAATCGTCTGGATCGCCCAAACGCTGAGCACCACGGCGGAGAGCACGCCGGAATTGGCCATCGTCGTCAATCGCAGCAGCCCCCGGCTTGAAATGGCGGCGCTGCTGGCGGTTCGCGAACGCGCCATCCAGCGCGCCCGCCAGATTGCCGAAGCCCTGGGCATTACCATCGCCGACGACTTTCCCGCACGCCGCACGACCGCGCCGGCCCCGCCACCGCGCCTGTCCGATCCGGCCAGCCCGGCCGACGAGGATATTGCCGCGCTGGTCGGCGGCATGGCGATGCTGCAGCCTTTGCAACAGGATCTGTTCCAACTCGGCAGCGACACCGAAGTCCTGCTCGCCTTGCGGGAATCCGCCCGCATCCTGTTTGATCTCCCGAAAGTCGCCATCCTGCTCGCCAACGAAAAAGGCGATGCGCTGTCCGGCGAAAAAGTTGGCGCCCAGCCGGAACTTTTCCGGCAACTTTCCATCCCACTGATCTCTTCCCGCTCGCTGGCCGCAGCAGCCGTCATTGGACGCCAGGTTCGAACAACATTTGATCAGACTGAACCTCTCGCCTTGCTTGACCTGCAACTCGCCCGTGCCCTGTCTGCCGACGGTCTGCTCTGCATCCCCATGCTGGCGCGCAATCGCGTCATCGGCGTGCTGCTGTGCGGCCTGTCGGAAAAGCAGTACGGTCGCCTGCAGCGCCGCGTTCCCTGGCTGGCCAATTTCGGCAAGATCGCGGCGATCAGTCTCGACGCCGTATTTGAAGCGGCGCAGCACCGCCAGCAAGTCGAAGCCGAACTGACCCAGCAATTCACCCGTCAGGCGCGCCAGATCGTGCACGAAGCCGGCAACCCGCTGGGTATCATCAAGAGTTACCTGAGCATTCTCGAACGCAAGCTGCCGGAGGATGGCGTTCGCCAGGAGCTGGCCGTGCTGACCGAAGAAATCGATCGCGTCGCCAACATCGTCGGCCACATGACGCAATCCCTCAAAGGCGGCGCGGATACCCGCAGCATCGATCTCGTCAGCGTCCTCAACGACTTCCTCGTGCTCTACGCCGACACCTTGTTCAACGCCAAGGGAATCCGCGTCGAAACTGCGCTGCCCCAGCTTGAGCTACTCGTTCCGGTCAACCGCGACAACCTCAAGCAGATCGTCCTCAACCTCTGGAAGAACGCGTCGGAGGCCCTGGGCGAAGGAAAGCTCATCAAGATTTCGGTCAGCGACAACATCATTCACGATGGTGCGAGCTATGTGCAGTTGCGCGTCGATGACAATGGCCCGGGCATGTCCGAGGAGACCGTCCAGGCGATCTACCGGCCAAAGCCCATCACCGACACGGCGCAACGCGGCATCGGCCTGTCCGTCGTCGGCAGTCTGGCCAAAAGGGAAGGCATCCTCATCACCTGCCGCAGCCAGATCGGCGCCGGCACCAGCATTGCCCTGCTCATTCCCAAGAACCGCACGGCCACCCCGGGTAGCGGCACATGAACGCCATCACCGCACTGTATGAGCTGGCCAGGGTTCCCGGCATCGTGTCGCGTCAGAACATCCTGATCGTCGACGATGAGCCGCACTTTCGCCACGCCTACAAGGAATTGCTGGCCGGCGAGCAACGTTCGATAGACGAGGCGAGCACCGGGCAGGAAGCGATTGCCAAACTCAGGGAAGGCAAGACGGACCTGGTCATCCTCGATCTGCGGCTGCCCGATATTTCCGGCTTCGAGATCATGGAGTGGATGACCTCGCACCACATCAACGCATCGGTCATCGTGTTCAGTGCCGACAAGTCGATCAACTCGGCGATTCATGCCCTGCGTCACCGGGCCTTCGAGTTCCTGCGCAAGGATTGCGATCCGAACGACATGATCCTGGCTGTCGACCGCGCCCTGGCCAACCGCCTGCGCGATCAGGAACTCGCCGTCGTCTCGGCCCAGCTTCAGCATTCCGAGCAACTGCACCGCTTCCTTGTCGAGCAGTCGCCCGACCTGATTTTCACGCTCGATCGTCTGGGCCGCTTTACCTTCATCAACGGGCGCGTCAGCACCCTGCTCGGCTATTCCCCGGACGAACTGGTCGGCCAAAACTACACCCGGATCGTCGATCCACGCGACCACGAGCATGTTCAATACGCCTTCAACGAAAGGCGGGTCGGCGAACGCGCGACGAGCAATCTCGAGGTGCGCTTCAAACGCAAGCCCTCCATGCCGCGCGCCGCGGGCGGTCCGGTCATGACCGCCATCCTGAGTTCACAGGGCGTCTATGAAAGCACGCCGGCCCTCTCCTCAGAGGCCTTCCTGGGCACCTCGGGCGTGGCGCGCGACATTTCGGAGCGCAAGAAAGCCGAAGAAACGATCACCTTCCAGGCATTTCACGACCTGCTGACCAAGCTGCCCAATCGCATCCTGTTTGTCGATCGCCTCGAGATGGCCATTGCCCAAGCATCGCGGCGCAAAGAGAAACTTGCCGTGATGTTTCTCGACATCGACCGCTTCAAGCTGGTCAACGACAGCTATGGTCACCAGATCGGCGACGAGCTGCTCCGCAAATTTGCGGCGCGCGTGCGCAGTTGTTTGCGCACAGGAGACACCCTGGCCCGCCAGGGGGGTGACGAATTTACGGCCTTGCTGCCCAACATCAGCAATAACGAAGATGCCCACGTCGTGGCCGAGAAAATCCTATCCGAGCTGCGCAAGCCCTTCGTGCTCGGCGAAACCCAGTTTTTGGCGACGACCAGCATCGGCATCGCCGTCTACCCGGATAACAGCACCAGCGCCGAAGACCTGATTCGCTGTGCCGACATGGCCATGTACAAAGTGAAGGATCAGGGGAAAAACGGCGCTCTGGCTTTCCAGCCGGATATGCACACGGCCCACCTCGATCGCCTGTCACTCGAAAACGACCTGCGCAAAGCGGTCAAGGAAGGCGATCAGTTCGAATTGCACTTCCAGCCACAGATCGATGCGGCACTGGGCAAGATTGTCGGGGTCGAGGCCCTGATTCGCTGGCACCATCCGAGCGCCGGCATGATCAGCCCGGACCTCTTCATTCCCATCGCCGAAGAGACGGGGCTGATCATCACCATCAGCGACTGGGTGCTGCGCGAAGCCTGCGCGCAACTCGCGCACCTCAAGCAGCAAGGATTCGGCGACCTCAGACTGGGCGTCAATCTTTCGGCCCGGGAATTCGATCGCATCGACCTCCTCGAGCGAATTCGCCTCCCGCTCGACGAATTCCGGATTGCGCCCGAATCGCTCGAGATCGAAATTACCGAAAGCCTGCTCATGAAGGACGCCGAAAACATCGTCGCGCGCGTCAAACATCTGCGCAGCACCGGCGTCCATATTTCGATCGACGATTTCGGCACCCGCTACTCGTCGCTCAATTACCTGCGCCGCTTCTCGGTCAGCCGGATCAAGATCGACCAGTCATTCGTCCGCGACCTGAGAACCTCGCACGACTCGTTCGCCATCATTCAGGCGATTGTCGGGATTGCCAAAAACTTCAATCTGCACGTCATCGTCGAAGGCGTTGAAACCGAGCAGCAGGTTGCCATCCTCCGCCAACTGGGCTGCAACGAAATGCAGGGCTATTTCTTCAGCCGGCCCCTGCCCTCCCGGCAGTTGATCGAGTTTTTGCAGGATTCGCAGGACCAGCAACCTTTTCAGGCAGCGCCACGGTCAACCGGAAATTTTGCCCAAATTTGAAATGAGCGCCCGGCTCAAAGCTGGCTGAGCAACTCCGCTTTCTTGGTCGTGAATTCCTGTTCGGTCAGGATGCCCTTCTTGAACAGATCGGCCAGACGCTCGATCTTGGCAAAGACATCGCCTTCCTGGGCGGATGGTGCCTGATAGGCCGGTGCCTCGTTGAATTGCTGAACCGGCGGCGCCATGAAGTTCTGCTGTTGCGGCTGTGGCTGATAGCCGTTGATGCTGACCACCGGCAGGCTGTTGACGGCGATCGTCCCGTACTGGCTGCTGAAAGTCATCGAATCGTTGCCGCCCTGCTGCTGCGAAACGCCGCCGATCTGGTTGTCCAGCGTGTCGTAGACCGTGACATTTCCACCGATATCGACGACCAGACGGCGCGAGCCGGGGAAAACGGCGTAGCGGACATTGTTCTGCCCGCCCGTAGACGACGGCGAACCGAGATCGCCCGGCCACCACTGCCCGGCCGCCGCGGCTGAAACGAACAGGTTGCCGCCGGAAGCATTGCCCGACGACTGGAACTGCGACTGGGCCGGCTGAAAATAGCCCGGCTGGTTCATCAACTGGTTGGAAATTTCCACACACAGGCCGTCAACCTTGGACTTCAGCCCGTAGTTGAACATGTCGCCAACCATCGTCATGCCGCCCATCATCCACTGCCCGGAACCGCCGAGCTCGGGATGGCTGAACTGCGCCATCGTGCCGTTGCCGTTCATCACCGCGTAGAGCATGGTGATCGCCGCATCGGTGCTGACGCCGTAACGCTGCGCCAAATCCTGAATGAATTGCTGCCCGTGGGCTGAAAGCTGTTGCATGACCGACTCCTGGCTGAAACGCCTAAATTTTGAAAAATCCGGCTGCCAGTCTACAGGGGTTTTCTTTCAGTCAGTCGAATGACAGGCAACTCCCTCCCCTTCAAGGGGGTGAAGGCGGGAGCTTGTCGGCCCGGCTACTCCCTCCCCTTCAAGGGGAGGGCTGGGGTGGGGATGGGTTAAGCGCAAGCAGGCTCAACACCCATCCCCCTCCCAACCTCCCCCTTGAAGGGGGAGGAGCCCTGCCCCTCAAGCCGCCTTGCGCAGCAACTTCAGACATTCCAGCGAGGCCGCCAGATCAAGGGCCGTCGAGTCATCGAAATTCTTCAATGTCGGATTGGCGCCTTTTTCCAGCAACAGTTTGACGAGGTCGGGCTTGCTGTTCGACGAGACGTACATCAGGGCGCTGGCGCCGTTGCCGTTTTGTTGGTCGATATTGACGCCGGCGGCGATCAGGCGCTCGATCAGTTCGTGGCTGCCGTTGTAGCAGGCCAGCCACAGGGCGTTGCAGCCGTCGGCGTTGAGGGCGTTGAGATCGACGCCGAGCGCCAGCAGTTCGTCGACGATGTCGAGCCGGCCGAGCTTGGCGGCGCGCATGAGCGGCGTGAAGCGGCCGTCGGCTTGCGGGGCGTTGATGTTGTCGGGCTGAAAGCCGTGTTCGGTGAGGAAGGCAGCGAGTTGGGGACTCATGGTTTTTCCTGTTGTCGTTGGGGGTAAGGCGGGTCGGTTTCGATGCGCGCGTCGGTGACGGGCGTGCCGACCGTGAAGTGATAGACGCTCTGGTAGCGCGGGCCGGAGAGGCCGACGAGTTGGTGCACCGGGTCGTCGAAGAAGCAGCCGATGCCGGTGCCGCGCACTTCGGCGGCTTCGGCTTCGAGGTAGAGCACCTGGCCGACCAGCCCGGCTTCGCGCAGCAGTTCGCGGTAGCCGTGGCCGGTGGCCGTCGCCGCTTCGAATTCGCCGAGCATGCCGAGCGAGAAGGCGCTGGTCGAGGCAATGTCCTGATGGCAGGACAGCGAGCGGGCTAGGCGCTGCATTTCCTGCAGGCCCATTTCGGCGAGCTGGATGAGGCCGAGGTGCGGTGGGCAATCGGGGTCGAACTCTGCCACCGGACGGCGGGTGGCGAAACGCTCGTCCGTGGGCACCAGCGCCGCCGGCAACTCGGAGAAGGCGGCTGGCGCGCGTGGCAGCAGGTAGAGGCCACTGGGCAGGCCGTCGACGCGCAGGACGAAGAGCAGCAGGTGAATGCGCGGCGGTGTGGTCTGGGCCAGCCACGGCAATTGCGGCCGGGGCAGCACGGCGTCGAGCATGCGGTAGAAGGCGGGCCTGAGCAGGGCATAGTGCGGGTCGAAACGCTGGCCGCTGCGGCGTTGGCGGATGATCTGAGCGGCGCCGGTCGTCGTCGGATGTGGAACGAGGGGCGGCAATGGCGCAAAGCCGATAGCTTCCGGCGCGCTGAGCGCTTCGCGGCTGGCCGCGGCAACCTGATCGATGGCCGGCCAGCGGTAGCCGGGCGACGGGTCGATGCGGGTCGGTTTGCCTTGCCAGTCGGCAGCATCCAGCCAGGCAGCCAGCGGTTCGGCCGACGGCGGCATAGCCAGGCCAGGTGCACGAATGGCGAGCAGGATTTCCGGCTCTTCGCTTTCGGTGAATGCATAGCGCGAGGGCGGAAAATCGTCCGGCCGGTCCAGCCCGAGGTAATGCTTCAGCACCTCAGCCGTGGCGCCGACCGGCACGACTTCCCAGCCGAGCAGCGCCGCAGCGTAGGCCAGTGCGCCGACGGCGTGGCCGATGTCGAGCTGGCAGTAGCGGAAGGCGCGTTCGCCGTATTTCCAGGCTTCGCGCCACATGACGCTGGTCAGGCCGATAGCCAGCCATGCCTCGCCCGCCGCCTGCGCGGTCAGGGCGCGGCCTTCCAGGGCGTGTTGCTCCGGGTCGTAGTGTTGCAGGCCGGCGCCGACACCGGGCAGCCCGGCGCTCAGCACCCAGGCTTCGACCGGGTGCAGGTTGCCGGACGACGGATTGCAGCGCAGGGCCCAGCGGCTCGGCCCCCAGGTCTTCCACGCCGACAGCCCGAACGACAGTTCAAGCAGCGCGCCGAGGCTGGCGAGGTCCGGCGCGATTTCATTTTCGGGCTTTTTTTCCAGTTGACCGTAGCAACGCTCGAAACTGTCCGCCGCCAGCGGCAATTCGAACACCGGCGCGCCCGGATAGTGGCGGAAGGCTGCCGGCTGGGCGTCCCAGTCCAGTTGGCCGGGGCCTTCGGCATAGGCTTCGAAACGATGCTTGGTCCGCGCGTGGTAGGCGCGTACGACTTCTTGTGAGGTATCCGACACGATGATGGGTTTTCCTTGGCGTTGGGTGGACTTCAGCAAGCCCCATGCCCGCGTGAAATCAGGCAGTTAGCCCATATTCACTGGCTGGCACCATCTCTGCAAGGGAATTGGAAAAAGCAAACCTAAAACCCAATCCCAACCCCAAGCAAAAACGGAGAATGTCATGGAAGAAGCCAGAAAACCGCCGGTCACCCGCGAAGCCGCGCTGCGCATCGCGCTGGCGTCGCGGGCCATGCCCAACGCCAGCCTGCCGGCGCTGATCCAATTGTTGCAACGCCAGCTCGGCGAGGACATCGACGAAGAAAAGCTGCGCCAGACGACGGTGACCATGCTGAAGACCGGCTTTGCCAGCGCCGACGGTGAGGAAGACGGCGAGGATATCGGCATCGGCCTCGAATCGATGAAACTGGCCGTGCGCATCATGTGGGGCGAAACGCAGGGCGACGACTCGCTGCCCAAGATCGAGTCTTATGAAGAAGGCGAAATGCCCGGCTCGGTGCGCATTGCCATTGCCTCCGACAAGGGCGACCTGCTCTCCGGCCACTTCGGCTCCTGCCTGCGCTTCCTGGTCTATCAGGTGTCGCCGACCGAAATCCGCCTGGTCGATATCCGCGACACCATGGACGCCGAGTTTTCCGAGGACAAGAACCTCTGGCGCGCCAAGCTGATCGGCGATTGTCACGTCTGCTACGTCGTCTCGATTGGCGGCCCGGCGGCGGCCAAGGTCATCCGCGCCGACATCTACCCGATCAAGATCCCCGATGGCGGGCCGGCGCTCGATATCCTCCAGCCCTTCCAGGTGGCCATGGTCGAATCGCCGCCGCCCTGGCTGCTCAAGATTCTCGGCGTCTCGGCCGAGAAGCGGCTGAAGAACTACAGCGCGGCGGAAATCGACGAATGAGTCGGTTAAAGGCGGCTCAGGCCGCCACCCTTTCCATCTGCCGCGGCGCCAAGCCAACCTGGGTCAGGATGGTGCCTTCGTCGCCGTTCCACCACAGCGCCACCCAGGCGGCGCCTTCGGCATCGATGCGCTCGATGTCGCAGATGGCGCCGACCATGTCGCGGAACATCTCCAGATCGTCCTCATCCAGCCCGGGATCGACGCTGACTTCGAGAACGCGGACCTTGTCGCCCATGCTGACGATCTGTCCCTTGCAATCAATGGTGGTGGCACTCATGGCGAACTCCGTTGGGGTTGGGTCTGCTGCCCTGTCGCAAAGTCGACGTCGGCAGCCTGCTTTCACCCATCTTCGCAACGGCCGTGCCAAGTCCGCGCCTTTCAACTTTCAAACCCCATCCAGGAAAAACCATGAATAAAATCGGAATGTTTTTTGGCACCGAAACCGGCACCACCCGCCTGATCGCCAAGAAAATGCAGAAACAACTCGGCGACGACGTCTGCGACAAGCCGGTCAACGTCAACCGCATCACCCCGGAAGACATGCTCAAATACGACGCGCTGATCCTCGGCACGCCGAGCTACGGCATCGGCGAAATCCCCGGCAAGGGAGCCTCATCCGGCTGCTTCGAGCCGAACTGGGAAGAATTCCTCGCCCTGCTCCCGGCCGATGTGGACTTCAGCGGCAAACGCATCGCCTTCTTCGGCCTCGGCGCGCAGGAACGCTACGCCGACCGCTTCTGCAGTTCGCTGTTCGCGCTGGTCGAGAAGTTCAAGGGCTGGGGCGCCGAAATCGTCGGCGACTGGCCAACCGACGGCTACACCTACGACCACTCCGCCGCCGAAGTCGATGGCCGTTTCATCGGACTGCTCATCGACCAGCGCACGCAAGGCATGTACACCGACGAGCGCATCACGACCTGGCTGGCCCAGGTCAAACCGCTGTTGCTGGAAAAGCTGACGGCGGAAGCTTGAGCGCGGAATATCAGCCGAGCTGACCGTCGTTCCTCATGGACGATGGTCAGCGAATATCTGGCGACCGAACAGCTCGGTACATTGACAATAAAAACGCTCATTGGATGGATATCGGCCAGAAGCGAACGTAGGGAAAACTGTTTCGAAGCAGACGTTGGCAAAAGCCTAGAAGCATGACAACCTGCTAAGCCATTGGCACAATCCGGCGGTCATAGCGCGAAGCAGCATATGACTGCCATCAATCCTTCCTTACAAAGTTAAACCGCACAATGTCAAAGACAACCCCACCGCCCCGAGTCTTCATCTCGTACTCATGGGAGAGCGACGCGCACAAAGATTGGGTGCGTCGCTTCGCGGAGCGTTTGACCCAAAACGGAGTCAACGTGCGGCTCGATCAATGGCACATCGGGCCCGGGCAAAGCTTGACGCAATTCATGGAAGCTGAGGTCTACGCTTCCGATTTCGTTCTCATAGTCTGCACAAAAGCCTATTGCAGAAAAGCCTTGGCGCGGGAGGGAGGGGTCGGCTACGAGCAGCAAATCATCACTGGGAATATCGTGGGAGGTAAGCCTCGGGAGCAGTTCATTCCGCTGGTACGCGACGGAGAGTTTGCCCCAGGCTCCGAGTGTTCGATTCCTGGTCAGTTCATGGGCATCTATGCAATTGACCTGCGAGACGGCGTAGATATGGACAAGGCGACAGAGACTCTTCTCAGGGCCGTATTCCGACAACCTGAATATAAGCAGCCTCCGATCGGAGCAAAACCTACTTTCTTGGACACCGGTGCCGTCGAGGCAGCAGAGACGGAGACGTCCGAGCAGGCTGAGCTCGAACCTCTTCGCCTTCCCGTGATGGAGATTGATGGATGGCACTTGAGGAGTGGGGTCGCAAGCCATCACCGATGGCCAGAGACATTCGAAATTCCAGATGAGAAGGAGCGCCGAGGGCTCCAGAAGGGCGACATTGTCAAACTTCAGTTTGACATCGCGATACCGCCTAGCGAGCAACTCGATGAGGTTAGTAGCGAGCGGATGTGGGTGATCGTTGAACGTCGGGCCGGTCCCTATTTCATTGGGAGCTTAGATAACGTTCCAGCATGCTCAGACGAACAAGATCACCTTCATGCGGGGGATCAAATCGTCTTCCTTCCTGAGCACGTCATCTCGATTTATACGGATGAGGGCCAAGAGGTAAAGATTGGCGATGACTCAGAGGCGACAGAAAGAGAAGCCAAAAATCTCGGGGATGCGGCCTAACGGGGCGTTCGACGCAGATACGCAGTTACGCCGCGACGCGAGCAGATCTACTTCAATGGAGAAGGTCAGCTTTTCCAGCTTCCGAAGGTCCTCTTAGGGTCCACGCCACCATTCGATTTGAGCCGGTCATGTTGGTGATTTAACAACCGGGGACAGACCACGGTTTCTTGCGCGGGCGCGACGCCCTTAATTGACGGGGACAACAATGGCGCTCACCCGAAAATCGGCAATACCGACTTCCCCGCCATCCTCGTAGCACTCAACGGCGCGTAGCCGCTCGCCTTCACACATGGCGCTGACTGAGGTGCCGGTTTGCGGGGTATAGACGATGCCGTGCATCGAGCAGCGCAGGTAGCGCCCGCTGTGGTCGAAAACCTGCGGCTCTTCGCCATCGAGCCGGCGCGGCATGTGCACGCAGAGGTTGATGTAGGCGTAGACCTGCCCTTCGAAGCGCAGGAGCAGGCATTCCTCCTCCCGCCCTTCGAAAGTCATGGTCAGTTTGCGGTACTCGCCGTCGGCCAGTTCGGCACTCGGGCAGACCACAAACCTGGGCGCGACGCGATCCGCCATCACGCCTTCTTCAAACACCCCGCCAGGGCCGAGTCCATCGTCGCAAGGTGACCGGCGAACCAGGTTGGCAGGTTGCGGACGTATTCACGTGCCGTCCCCAACCGACCGGCCGCCACGCCGCGGGCGAAGTGGGCCAGCTCACCGAGCACGCGCAGGTGCTCGCTGTTGTGCTCGCCGATGGCGGGAAAGCGGCAAGACTTCATGAGCTTGCCTTCGTGCTCGAAATGCTGGCGGGTGTGCTCGTGCAGGCGAACGTAGAGCGCCGGGAAGTCCTCGTCGGAAGCGACGAGCAAAGCGTAGGCTAGCTCGACGAATTCGCGATGGGTGTCGTCCATGGCGGGGACACCCAGTGCGTGACGGGACTCGTCCCAGGCCATCAGATCGCCCCGTGCGTCTCGCGCTTGGCGTTGTTGGTCGTCTTCAGGGCTTCGTCGACAGAGTTCTCGGCGAGCTTGAATTTGTAGCCCTTGAGTGCGTCAAAGACCGTCACGACCTTGTCGGCAGCGCTCAGGCCCTTGAAGTCGCCCTTGTCGAGCGCAACGAGATCGCTCAACTCGGTCCACACCATGCCCTGAACGAGCGGGATGAAGGCGACGGTTGCGCCGTTGGTGGTTGTCACGAAGCCCGTCGGAATGTTGACCGTGAAGAAGACGGCAATGGTTCCGGCATTGAATTCAGCGCCAAATTTTTCAACGACGAACGGGTATTGCTGCAGTTCGTCGAGCGAGCCGGAAATCAGCTTGAGGCCACCGGCATCGCCGAGCAGGACGGCCTGCTTGAGGACTTCCGTCGGCGGCTTGCGGCGGCCATTGGCATCGGCTACTTCGCCTTCCTTGAGGACGAGCTCGCCGCGATAGGCGACGAGGCCGCCGGAGGTGGCGGCTTCCTTGAAATTGGCGTTGAAGAAGAGGGGTTCGTAACGGTCAAGCGACATGTTGCTTCCTTGGTGGATTGAATGAATTAGGCTGCCTCTCAGGCCGCAATCGCGGCGCCGATCAAGTCGAAGATGTCGGCTTCGATCACTTCGAGTTTCTGCTTCTTGCAGAAGCGGCGTTCCTTGTCGGTCGGGTTGGCGATCAGCGCCCAGCCTGCCGGTTCGGCGGCGGCGTAGATGACATCGGACAACACCATGCGCTCGGTGTCGCGGTTCATGCGCAGGCCCATGAACAGGTATTGCTTGCCCTTGCGCAGTTCCTTGACTTCCGGCGGGATCGAGAAGCCGCCCATGAGTTCGGTGATGAAATCGACGTAATCGGCGTCAGAGGCGATGTAGTTGGCTTCCGGCTTCGGCGTGCCCATCGGCTTGTAGAGAATGGGCAGGGCGGCGTTGATGACTTCGGTCTTCTGGTAGGCGACGCCATCCCAGAAATACAGTTTGTAGCGGAAATCGGTGCCGCCGAGGCGGGCAATGCCGACGATCAGGTTGTGCGGGACGTCGGCGTAGGAGTCCTGCAACTGCGTGTCTCGGTTGATGTCGATGACGTAATGCGGGGCGATGCCCTTGAGCCAGTCATGCACGGCGCCACGCGTCCAGGCGGTTTCGCCGTAGGTGCGGTTGAGGAACTTGGTGACGGCGCTGCGGCCGCGCTTGAGTTCGACGTTCATCGCGGCACGCGGGAATTCGTACATGAGCTTCGGCGCCATCGGCTTGCCGTCGTTCATGGCGTAGATCAGCGAATCGCTGTCGGCCGGAATCGGCGCACCGGTCGCCACATTTTTCACATCAGCCAAAACGCCAGGGCCGAGGTAGGGAACAATGCTGCCATCCTTGAGGCCGGCCAGCAGTTTTTCGCGCAGTTCTGGGGTCATTTTTGTATGCTCTGAAAGGGGGTGTAGCCCTATTCAGCAAATTCCACGCCTGATGGCAGTTCGTGAGCTGGTGAGCGTTTCCGGGTGCAAGGGAAACGGATTGTCATGTTTGCGACAGTGTTTTTCGGGGGAGGACCTACACTGGTGAATCAGCGAACAACCCGGATTTCGTCACTCCCGCGCAGGCGGGAGTCCATGCGCACGATACAAACTGGATTCCCGCCTGCGCGGGAATGACGGGTTCAGACGTTCCCCAGAGCCCCCCGATTGGGTGATATGTTCTTCCTCCATCCGAATCAGCCTCACGCCAACATCATGCCAACCAACACTCAAACCTCATCCCGCGGCCCGCTGGCCGGCATCAAGGTCGTCGAATTCGCCGGCATCGGCCCCGGACCGTTCTGCGGCATGCTGCTCGCCGACATGGGCGCCGACGTCACGCTGCTCGAACGCGCCGGCGGCACATTCGCCTCGCAACTGTTCGGCGGCGGGCGCAAGGCGGTGGCCAATCGCGGCAAGAAATCGCTGTGCATCGACCTCAAGCACCCGGAAGCCAAGGCCCTCGTTTTCAAATTGATCGAAGGCACCGACGTGCTGATCGAAGGCTTCCGCCCCGGCGTCATGGAACGCCTCGGCTTCGGCCCGGACGAATGTCTCGCCCACAACCCGCGCCTGATCTACGGCCGCATGACCGGCTGGGGCCAGACCGGCCCGCTCGCCCCGCGCGCCGGGCACGACGCCAACTACGCGGCCATCGCCGGCGTGCTCGACACCGGCCGCCACCACGGCGGCGCTCCGTGGGCACCGCCGACACTGGTCGGCGACATGGGCGGCGGCGGCCTCATGCTGGCCTGGGGCATCGCCTGCGCCTTGATCGAAACGCAACGCTCGGGCAAAGGCCAGGTCATCGACGCCGCCATGTGCGAAGGTGCCGCCGTCCTCGCCCACGGCCTGTTCAACCTCGAATCGCTGGGCGAATGGAAAGGCCAGTGCGCCATCGACTCGAGCGCCCCGTTCTACGACGTCTATCAGTGTGCCGACGGCGAATGGATCAGCGTCTGCCCGCTCGAGCCGCAGTTCTACAAAACCTTCGTCGAACGCCTCGACCTCGTCGGCGACCCCGACTTCAGCGGCAAGCAGTACGACACGACGACCTGGCCGGCCATGAAGGATCGCCTGACCACCATTTTCAAAGCCCAGCCGCGCGACCACTGGACGGCGTTGTTCGACGACACCGACGACTGCGTCTGGCCCGTCCTCAGCATGGCCGATGCCCCGACCCACCCGCACAACCTCGCCCGCGAGGCCTTCGCCGATGTTGCCGGCGTCCGGCAGCCAACTCCCGCCCCCCGCCTGTCGCGCACCCCCGGCGCCATCCAAAGCCCGCCCCCACTGCTCGGCGAACACTCGCGCGAACGCCTCGCGGATCTGGGCCTGTCGGCAGAAGAGATTGAACGGCTGGCGATGGCTGGCGTGGTCAGTGATCCGGTAGTTTTGTGATTGCTACGGTCAACCGGAAAAAACGGCGAAAACTGAAATTACGTTTTGGCCGTAGCCGCCTGCTTCTGGCTCTTCAGCCCGCCGGTGCTTTCTTGCCGACGCTTTTCAGCAGCTGAATGGCCAGCGTCAGCTCGGCGACGGAGCGCAGGTTCATTTTGCTCATCACGTTGTGTTTGTGCACTTTGACGGTGCTTTCCGTCACCGACAAATCATAGGCAATGGCTTTGTTCTGCTTGCCTTGGGCAACGGCGAACATGATCTGTTTTTCGCGGGGCGTCAGGGCGTCGAAACGCTGGCATAAATCGGCCTGTTCGTTGCGTTCATTGACGGCGGCGCTGACCCGCGACAAGGCGACGGCGATGGCCTTCAGCAGGTCGGTGTCGTCGAATGGCTTGTTCAGGAAATCAATGGCGCCCGCCTTCATGGCGCGGACCGCCAGCGGCACATCACCGTGGCCGGTAATGAAGATGATCGGTATCTCGACGCCCAGCTCGGCGATTCTTTCCTGCAGCGCCAGACCGTCCAGGCCGGGCATGCGGACGTCGAGGACGAGGCAGGCGAAATCGCTGAGCTTGTCCTTGGCCAGAAAATCGAAGGGCGAGGCGAAAACCTCGACGGCCATGCCCGCCGAGCGGATCAGACTGCTCAGGGATTCACGAACGGAGGCGTCGTCATCGACGACATAGACGATAGGGATTTGCGAAGTCAGGCTGGCAGTCATTGGCTGATTGGAATGTTGAAGACGAATTTTGCCCCGGCGCCGGCCGTTTCCAGGCGAAGTCGGCCACCGTGGTTTTCGATGATCGAGCGGCTGATCGCCAGCCCCATGCCGAGACCGTCGCGTTTGGTCGAGAACAGGGCGTCGAAAATCTTCTCTTTCATCTCGGGCGGAATGCCCGGCCCGGTGTCGCTGAATTTGAACAGCGCCCCTTCCTGCTTGTTAGCCGTCACGGTAACGCTCAGAACACGCTCAGCTAGCGGCTGATCGCGCATGGCATCGACGGCATTGACGACCAGATTGAGCATGACCTGCTGCAACTGAACGAGATCGGCGTGCACGACCGGCAAGTCAGGCGCAATCGCGATGTCAACCTGGACGCCTGATTCGTGCAGCATGGTTTGCAGCATCTGCAGCAAGTTGTCGAGCATGCTTTTGACGTCGAGCACTTCGCGCTTGATGCCGCCCATGCGGAGGAAACTCCGGATGCGGGTGATGACCTCGCCGGCCAGGCTGGCATCGCGGTTGACCCGGCGAAGGGCGGCGACCACCTCGTCGAGGTCGGGCGTTTCCCGGGCCAGCCAGCGCAGCGCCGCCTGGCTATTGGTGGCGATGGCCGAAAGCGGTTGATTGACTTCGTGGGCGATGGAGGCGACCAATTCGCCCATGGTCGTGAAGCGCGCAACCCTGGCCAGCTCTGCCTGGGTGACGGCGAGCGAGGTCTCGGCCTGCTTGCGCGAGGTGACGTCTTCGACGATCACGGCGAGCCGCGGGCCTTCGCGGTCAACGGCGGGAATCAGCGATACGCTGACATTGACCCAGAGGAAGTCGCCATTCCTTTTTTCATAGCGTTTCTGCACGTGATAGTTGTCGATAACGCCGTCGAACAGGCCATCGACGTTTTGCTTGGTCATCGCCCGCTGGGATTCTTCGGAGATATCGACGAACGAGACGCCAACGATATCGGCCTCGTTGTAGCCGAGCATGCGTTGCAAGGCCGGGTTGGCCTTCAATATCCGCCCCTCCCTGTCGGCCAGCGCGATGCCGACCGCCGTGTTTTTGTACAGTCCCTGCCAGCGGCGCTCCGATATCTGCAAGGCGACCAGGCCATCCTGCAGGGATTTTCGACTGGAGACGAGACCGGCAGTCAATTCGCAAACGTCGGAAGCCTGTGAATTAAGTTCTTTCTGAAGGATGTCGACGGTGCGTTTGACCATGACCAGATTGCGGACGCGGGCCCGCAATTCCTGCGGCGAAAACGGTTTGGTCAGGTAATCCTGGACCAGTTCTTCGAGCAGCGTCTCGCGCAGCGCATCGTCGGCGCGGGCCGAGAGGACAAGCACGGGAATGTTCGGGAAACGCTCGCTGGCCCGGAGTTCCCTGACGAATTGCTCGCCGTCGAAATACGGCATCATGAGATCGGTGATGATCAGATCCGGCGGACTTTCCAGCGCCAACGACAGCGCGATTGCACCGTTCTCAGCCAGCGTGACGTTGTAGTCGTCGATCAGTACGTCATAGAGAAAATGGCGCAGGTCGGGGTTGTCCTCGACGACAAGAATCCGGCAAACGCCCGGCTTGTCATCCCGGGCCGGCTGACTCTGCGGATCGCCAAAATCGATGGGCTGGTAAGCGCCAAGGCCAGTCTCTTCACTGCTTTCACGGACAAAGACGCCTTTCGGGGCGCGCATCGGCATTTCGACCTGGAAGATCGCCCCGCCGCCCGGCGCATCGAGGGCCACCACTGTCCCAAAGTGCAGTTCGACGAATTCCTTGACGATGTTGAGCCCCAGGCCGCTGCCGCTCCCCGAAAGGCCATCCTGCCCTTGGGCAAAGCGGGAAAAAATCTGCTCCTTCATTTGCGGTGGCACACCTGGGCCGTTGTCCTGCACGCTGAGCAAAAAACGCCGATTCGCCACGCGCGTGATCGAACAGCAAATACGGCCACCGGCTGGCGTAAATTTGAAGGCATTGGAAAGCAGATTGGCCAGGACGCGAGCCAATTTTGCCCGGTCCACGTCGGCATACAGTTCGTCCGCCCCCTCGATCAGCAAGGTAATCGAACGCTCTTCGGCCGCCGCGGCAAAACTGGCCGCGACATCCCGCAGCATGGCGCTGACATTGGCGCAGACGTAGGCCAAAGGCATTTGCTGGGCGTCGATACGGGCCAGGTCGAGCAGATCGTTCACCTGATGCAGCAGGGACTGGGCATTGCGCTTGATGGTCGTCAGCCGGAAGCGTTCGCGCTCACCCAACTGCGTGGCTTCCTTGAGAAGCTGATCGACCGGCCCGAGAATCAGGGCCAGAGGCGTGCGCAGTTCGTGGCTGACATTGGCGAAGAACTTCGTTTTGAAACCATCGATCTCGCGCAACTTCTCAAGCGCCAACTGCAACTCGCCGTTCTTGCGCGTCAGTTCGGCTTCGATGGCGATCTTTTCGGTGATGTTTCGCCCTTCGGGAAGCAGGAATGCGACGCTCCCCTCGTCGTCGTAAATCGGGGTCAGCGAAAAATCGACGAAGATCGTTTTTTCTCCATGCAGATCGCCATAGACCTCGACATCACAGCGCACAAATTCGCCCCGCCTGGCCTGCTCGACCATCTCCCGAACACGCTTGCTCGAATCCTCGGAAACCGCCCACCAGCGGGCCTCCCAGAAAGGCTTCCCAACCACGTCATCAAGGCAGACGCCAGCCCCCTCCAGAGCCGCCTTGTTGATCTCCAGCACGGTGCCATTGACGTCAAGCAGCCCAAGAAACTGGTACATGGCATCGAGAATGATGCGCGCCAGCTTCTGCCGACGTACCTCGGTGCTGTCGTCAGCAGCCAGCATCACGCCCTTTACAGAGGCTTGCAGGCTCTCGTTCCGAGCCAGAAATTCAGTTCTCATCCACACTCCAGAATCCACGTTCACGGCCAGCGCGAGATAGTGCGCCCGGCCATTTCTCGACTATACGAGCAAAAAAGTCGGCGATGTCTTTCCATCACGGTTTCAGACCGAACAACAGCCTTGACCAGAAAGCAAAAAAGGCGAGTTAAAAACTCGCCAAAAACCATCGGAGGATGGGTGAAACGTTAGAAGCTGTAGCGGAAATTCAGGGTCGCGTTGTTCTGGGCATGCGTCACCTCAATCGGGGCAGAGGTATTCGGCAGACTCGTGTTGTCCATGGTTTCCTTGAAAGCGTGGGAATAGGCAAAATCAAGCTTGGCCTGTTTCGAGAACGCGTAGGTAAAGCCGGCCGAAAGATGCTTTCTCGGGGTCGCCGGGATGACCGCGAACAATGTACTGGAACGCAGAGCCTGAGAGGCAAAACGCAAGCCGCCGCGAAGCGTCAGGCTATCGTTCAAGGCATAGGCGGCGCCAAGAGAGAGGATGGTCTGATCCTTGTAATCCTGAGGAAGCAGAATGTTGAGATCACCTCCTGCATCAGCAACAAAGGCAACCTTGATATCCTTCATCACGTCTTTCCAGAAAACCCGTGACACGTCGGCGGCCACTGTCCATTGCGGCGTCAGGCGATGGCTGATACCCAGATCGAGATGGGAGGGCATCTGAAAATCCTGGATCTTGATTTTTCCGGTGAGCGGTATCTGACCACCGGCAGTAACGGCTGTCAGTGTGGCACCGCCTTCCATATCGTTCATCTGGCTCTTCAACGTATAGGAAGCGCCGAGCGTCGTATCCTGAGTCGCCTTGTAGAGCATGCCCAGCTTGCCGCCATAGCCCCAGGCATCGACGCCACTCGCCAGAAACTTGTCTTTGGTCAGGCTGAAGTGTGCACCGCTCAGACCAGGGATACCAGCCAGCACACCGACCAGTGATCCAGTAGCACGGTTGGCACCAATCAGACTCACGACCTGATCTGCTCCGAGCAACAAATCGAGGTTGAGGCCTTGCCACATGGCATCGACACTGCCGCCAACAGTCAATTTGTCATTGACCTGGAAACTTGCTGCGAATGGGATGTTCAGCACCAGCAAGCGACTTGAATTGTCGAGCCCGGTAGCGAGTCCGCCGGTGGCCCGGGACAGGAAACTGCCATTGCCGTACTCGGTACCCAGTCCACCCTGCGCGAAAGCACCTACACCCAACGACCAGGCACCAATCCGTTTGGTGAACGCCGCCTCGGGTGCGACATACGGGCCCCGGTTGTTGGAATGCGTGTCGGAGGAAACGCTTTCGCCGGTCGCCTTGTTCGTGACCTTGATATCGGTCGTCACCAGATCGAGGCCGATCATGGCCTGATCGCCGTCCGGCATCAGTGACAGCGTTGCCGGATTGGTCATCATGCCGGCCGGGCCGACATCATGGGCGACGGCAGTGCCGCCCATACCGCGCGATATGGCGCCGAAACCCTCGAGGCGAAATACATCAGTCGCCTGGGCCAGTTGAGTTCCACCTGCCAGCGCCGAAACCAGCGCCGATACAACGATTTTTCTTGTCGTCATCCCCGTCATCTCCTCTGTTGTTGGAATGTGAAACTTTGAATCTCCCGGTGTCACCGGGTTGAAGCGCACGTCAAAAGAAGCGGTCGAAATGAATCTGCTCGAAGGGCACCTTGTGGCCGACCATGAGCAGTTCCTGCAAGGCTTGCGTCATCGGCGGCGGTCCGGCGAAGTAGAATTCGTAGCTGGCCAGCTCAGCTGGCAGGGCCCGCGCCACAGCGTCATGCACAAAACCGGTCTCGCCATGCCAGTCGCCGTTGTCGCCGGGCAGCGATACGACCGGGATATAAACAATCCGGTCACCGAAGCCGGCGAGGACGCGCAGCATCTCCTCGCCGCAGACATCGCGTGGTGTTCGTGCGCCGTAGAAGAAATACAGTTTCCTGTCTCCCAGCAGCCCGGCCTCGACGGCCCCACGCGTCAGCGAAACCATCGGCGCCAATCCGGAGCCCCCCGCCACGCAGACCATGTCGCGCGGCGATTCGGTGCGCAGGTAGGCCACACCGTAGGGGCCATCGAGGCCAATTTCGTCGCCCTCGGCCAGCTTCTCGAAAAGTTCGTGCGTACCCTGTCCGTGCAGGACGCGACGAATCTGGAAATGCCACTCGCGCTTTTCATTGGCGGTGTTCGACAGGGAGTAGGCGCGCGAGGCGCTCAAGCCGGGGAGATCGAGCATGGCGAACTGGCCAGGCAGGAACTCGGCATCGTCCTCGGAACGAAAGCGGAACTCGCGGATGTCGTGCGTGATATCCCGCGTACCGATCAGGTGGGCGCGCTGTCGTTTGGGAAGAACCTTCGGCTGATATTCGGGCGCCGTCGCCGCCTTGATGGTTACCGGCCCCAAGGCCCGGCACTGGCAGGCCAGGTGGCGACCCCGTTTACGGTCACGCTCGGTGAGACCCGGTGCGTCTGCCCACAGCGTCTCGATCTCGCCCTCGACGAGCTCGAACTTGCAACCGCCGCAGCCGCCCGAGTTGCACTCGTACGACAAGCCCAGCCCGGCGCGCAAGGCTGCGCGCAGGATGGTGTCGCCATCCTGTTGTTCGCAGACGGAACCGTCTTTTTCATTCCGGATAGTTGGTTTGGTCATGGCAGTACAAATGTGAGGTCGAGTTTGGCCGGCACCTGCTGGCGCAGGCCAAACTCTGGTTGCTTGACGATTACAGGCCGAGCGAACGACGGAAGTCGCGCGTTGCCGCCTTGGCCGCTTCCGCACCGGATGCAACGTCGGGCAGGGTCGAGCAATAGGCCTCGATAGCCTTGTCGGCCAGCGGCTCCCATTTGGCGATCCAGCCCTGGATCAGCTCCAGATTGCCCGGGGTCTCCAGCGCCATCTTGACCATCGCCGAAATCCACCGACGATGGCGCGCCGCATCGAGCAACTGGGCATCGGTCAGCAGGCCGAGCAGGGTGTCGCCGTTGTGGCGGGCGGATTCGCCGAGCTTGCGCAGCACGGCTTCATCGATTGCCGGCTTGGCGACCAGGTTGAGGACGACAATTGCCTCGCCCCAATCCCACACGGTCATCGCCTTTTCCATGAGCTCGCGGAACCCCTGCCAGACCGGATCGGTTTCCCAGTAGGTGCGCTCGTCCACCGCAAAACCCTTGTCGGGGAAGGCGATTGACAGCTCCTTGGTGCGGTAGGCGGTGTGGCTGAGCCAGCGCAGGCTGTCGGCCATCTGGAAATAATGGCAGTTGGTGATGGTGCTGGCTGGCGAGACCTGTCCGACGTAGGCCGACGCCATCTGAATGGTGTGGAACAGGTAGCGGGAGGGCGTATAGAAACGCGCCAGAGTGCCCGCCCAGCGTGGATCGAACGCCTTGTCGTTCTCACGCTGGTTGAACTGGTCGAAGAGGCCGAAAACGTAGGTTTCCTGCCCATCCTGCATCATGTTGTAGGTGCGGTAGACGACTTCTTCCGGGTCGCGGAAGGCGTTCCAGTCCGGGTGCTTGAGGGCGGTACCGAAGGTGTTCTTCTTGTACCACTCGTTCATGAACATGGTAGGCGACAGCTCGTAGGGCGAGTCGGGGCGCTTGTCGTTGTAGTGCAGATTGGCGCTGACGATCTCGTATTCGCTCGGCTTGCGACGGCGGGCGGCGAGATGGCTCCAGGTCTTGAGCGGCTTCAGTACTTGAACTTCCGACATTCTTGTCTCCTTGACTTTTTGGTGTTGGCTGGCCGGTGTTGCGTTTGGCCTGCCCTTACATCTTTTTCGCAAAATAGAAGCGGATCGAGTTGTCACCGCTTTCGATCTGGCCGGCGAAGGAACTCAGATCGACTTCCAGGTCATTCATCTTGAACGGGCGGCCGAGCTCGTCCTCGATGGTGGCGCGGTGCAGCACCATCTCGTGATCGGTGTGGATGCGGATATAGGCGCGCTTGTCGTCGACAAAGACTTCCTTGCCCGGGTTGTCGATTTTGGCCGCCTCGATGACCGCCATGGCCAGGTCACCGGCGCGCATGACCGGCCCGACCAGATTGTTGTGATAGGCCTGCGCGGAACTTGTCGTGCTCATTTTTTTCTCCTCGATTTCTTTCAAGTCCGGCGCACCAATGCTGCTGGCCAGTCCGGAAGGGCAAGCCAGTTCCGGCTGCGCTTGTCCACCGCCCAGCAAGTTCCCCAGCCAATTCAAAATACCCATGCGATTCATCCTTTAATTAGTGAAGGAAGCCCGGTCAGGTATGGGCAAACAAAGGTTCGATGCCTTCCGTCTTGACCAGGACATCGTCCCCTTCCACCTTGACCGGATATTCGGCCAGGGCGCAGTCATCGGGATTGATGCCCTTGCCGTTGCAGGCGTTGAACTGCCAGAGGTGAGCCCGGCAAATGATCTTCTTGCCATCAAAGCTCCCTTCGCTCAGGGAAATATCCTGATGCGGGCACATACCCTGGAAAGCCTTGATGTCGCCCCCTTCGGCACAGACCAGCACGATTTCCTGGCCATTGACCTCGAAGGACTCCATTTCCCCTTCCCAGATGTCGTCGAGCGTGCATACCTTTGTGAAACCCATTCCTGACTCCTGATGATTCCTGTTTCGCGTGGCGACGCCGCAAGCACTCAGTGCTTGGGTGCCTCCCAGATGATTTCGACGGTCTCCGTCGGCTTCAGGCCGGATTCGGAAACCCGCATGGTGCGTGGCAGAAACTCCTCGCTACCCTGACGGCGGACCCGCATGAGGTAACCCGGACGTGCCCGGACACGCCGCCCAACCGAATGCACGGCTGCAGCAGAAGCCACTTCGTCCATGGTGTTTTCACTGTCGACCGCGACCAGTTGCAGCACGAAGTCGCCTTCGAAATTGGATGTAATTGGAAACAACGCCATTTCTTGAATCTCCTTTGTTCTCTGGAAGCGGCGTCCGCAGACGCCGGCTTGCATGGCAGCTACGATCAGCTGGCCTTCTTCTCTGCCCGCAGGGCGCGGTAAACCTCGGCCCAGGCATAGTTGTGGGCGTCGTCGCCGCACTCGCCCGGCGCCAGGTTCATGTAGGCGAGCGCACCGCCGAGGTCCATCGGCTGGATCATGCCGGCCAGGAAACGGTCGACGATGGAGAGGTGACCGGCGTAGCGCTCCGGCTCCTGCTCGAAGCACCAGCGGTCGACTTCGGAGCCGAAGTGATAGAGGCGGCCGTTGTATTCCAGCGGGTAATCCTTGACGTTCCAGCCCTTGCCCGGCGTGCCGAGAATCGGCAACTGACACATGTTGCAGACGTAAGGCAGGGTTTCCGGATAAGCCATGGCCATGTTGCCGTCGACGACGTTGTCGATGATGACGTCCCAGCACTGGCCCCAGGTGTCGTTCCAGCCGGGGTATTTCTCTTCGAGCCAGGCCCGCTCGTCCGGGGTGACACCGGCCGCAGGGTTCCACCATACGGTGGGGCGCCAGAAATAGGAGCCCATGTGCATGCCGTGGTGGGTTTCGCTCAATTCCTTGAGGAAGATGTCCCAGTACCAGGGCAGATCCAGACCCATGTCGGTCAGGGCGCGCTCGAACTGGGCGACGATCCATTCCTCCATGAATTCCTTGAAGGACTGTTTGCGATGCTCAAGCGGGGTGTAGTAGTCCATGATCGGACCGGTCAGCACCGAGAACAGCTTCCAGGCGCCCCAGACGGCGATGTCGACGCGCTTCTGGGCTTCAGCTTTCTGGCCGTTCTCGATCAGAATCTTGAGCGCCGGGCCGCCGATCTGGGCGTGGCGCGACTCGTCGGTCTGGATGCTGGAAATCAGGTTGGCAAAGGTGTGATCGCCAGCTTCGGCGGCATCGGCTGCCAAGCCGAGGAACTGCATGTTGGTGAAGCCGGTCTCGAAGCTGAAGGTCAGCATGATCGAGACGCTGATGGCGTCGCGCGTCATCATGATGTCGTCGAAGAAGTGACGCGCAGCGATCATGCCCCACTCGTTGGTGTCGTAGGCCTTGAAGGCCCAGTCCATCTGGCGGTCTTTCGAGACATGCTCGTGCGGGAAAAAGAGTTGCATCTGGGCATGACGGATTTCATCCAGGCAGCCCAGCGTCGACATGTTGCGCATGCCCGGTGCCTTGGAGAAACGCATCATGCGGGCCTCGGCACTGGCGGCGGCGTATTCGCCGCGGGCGATGGCGCCGTAGTGGGCCTTCATCACCGACTTCCAGCCCGGATCGGCGTTTTCGAAAATGCGGCTGCGTTCCAGCGCTGCCTTGACCGAATAAGCGCCAGCGTCCTTGTCACGCTGGACTTTGACGTATTCCGGATAGGTCTGTTTGTAAGGCTCGTCGTATTTTTCCCAGGCATCCTGGGGCAAGCCGAAATTACCTGACATCAGCGGCGGAAACAGCTCGTCTTCCGTCACATACGTGGGGGTCCAGTTCGTGGTCCTGGCCAGGTCATACCAGTCCATTCTGTTTAGTACAGCCATCAATGTCTCCTTCTTTGTAGCAGGATTGGGGATCCCGCACTTCCCGAATCAAAGCGATCTCTGTCGCCAGGGTCACGCGGCAAATTGAAAAATATCGAGATTCCGCATGTGACTAAAGTTACAAGGGAAGAAAGAGAGCGGCTATTAGACTTTGGTTTAGATGGGGTGCTTTTCAGCGTGCCGAGCGCGATCGATGGACAAGGCGGCACGCCATGACTGGCCTGCTCAGCGAGCGAATTTCGCTCCACAGCCGGCCCGGACAACTTCCACGGTCAACCGGAAAAAACGGCCAAAATTGAAATCTGCGGGAGGCGGTCAGTGCCTGGCTACAACGCCGTCAAAAAAGAACAGGCGCCTCGCGGCGCCTGTTTCTCTCTCTGCTTAGCGTCCGGAGAGGAGGTAGCCGACAACAGGCAAGGCGTCAAATTGTCGACAACGTGACATCGACAACACCACCAATCACCAGAAACTCATCCTCCCCCTGCAGCACCCCGGGCAGCAGGCCGCACTGGAAGAAGATCTTGGTCAGCGGAATATTGACTTCAAGTATGTAGTCGCCGAATTCGCAGGCGCGTTCGCGGCTGCAGGTGAATGAATTGAGGTTGTTGAGCAGGACGACATGCTGCCCGCCCTGCCCCTTGGCCAGTACCTCATGATCGGCCAGGCGATTGACGCCGCGATAGAGCGTGACATGCCGGGCGCCATGATGACGTTGCGCCAGTTCGAACTGGCTGAAGGTGTACAGCAGGTCGAGTTGGGCCTCGAGCGCGCTGGTGCCGTACAGGCCGTGCGAGCGCATTTCCTGGTAGCGCCGATAGCCGTCACCGGCCGGATCGCGCAGCGGCTGGCCGTGGTAGCGCGGCATTAGGCCGAAGCGCGACTCGACCCAACCTTTGAGCACGGCGCCCTCGCGGCTATCGGAATCGAAGCTCCAGCCGCGAATCATCCTGATGTAATTGGCCTTGGCCCGGCTTTTCTTGTGCCCGGTGAATCCCATCTCCTCCGGCCACTCGAGCTGGAAATGGATGGTCAGGTAATCGCGAAAGACATCGGCCCGCGCTTCTGGCGTTGCCGCATTCAGGCGCCGGAACAGATCGCTGTGCAGTTCGGCGACGCCGTCGATCAACAAGGGGCTGGGGTATTGCTGATAGGTCAGGCCGCCGAGGACGACGGCAGGCAGGTTGCAGCGATTGATCGGCAGACGGGCGTTGCGCGGCAGCGTCGCTTTGTCAGTTGCTCCGGCCTGAAGGCCGCCGCTGCCCCGCAATGAGTCAGATAGGAGACTGGCGTCTCCTGAGGGTGGTTTTGTCTCGCTTGGGCTCGACGCATTGTCGTCACCCCTACAAATCGTAGGGATATTGTCGGATGCATCCGACCCGACAATCACCGGCTCATTTTTTGTTTTCATTTAATAATCAATCGATTACGGTCTGCCAGTCGACCTGGCACGCTACGTGCAAAAGGTGAGGTGCGACTCTCAAAGATTCCTTCGCAAATCGACTGACAGACTAAGGAGATTACACCATGGCTAAACTGCGTCAATGCGCCATCTACGGCAAAGGCGGCATCGGCAAGTCCACCACCACTCAGAATCTGGTGGCTGCACTCGCTGAATCCGGCAAGAAAGTAATGATTGTTGGCTGCGATCCGAAAGCCGACTCAACCCGCCTGATCCTGCATAGCAAGGCTCAGACCACTGTTATGCACCTGGCTGCTGAAGCCGGTTCGGTGGAAGATCTGGAACTGGAAGACGTCCTCTCCGTCGGTTTCGGCGGCATCAAGTGCGTTGAATCCGGTGGCCCGGAACCCGGCGTCGGCTGTGCTGGCCGCGGCGTTATCACCGCCATCAACTTCCTTGAAGAAGAAGGCGCTTACGACGAAGACCTCGACTTCGTTTTCTACGACGTGCTGGGCGACGTGGTCTGCGGTGGCTTCGCCATGCCGATTCGCGAAAACAAGGCTCAGGAAATCTACATCGTTTGCTCCGGCGAAATGATGGCCATGTACGCTGCCAACAACATCGCCAAGGGTATCGTGAAGTACGCGAACTCCGGCTCTGTCCGTCTGGCCGGCCTGATCTGCAACAGCCGCAACACCGACCGCGAAGACGAACTGATCATGGCCCTGGCTTCCCGCCTTGGCACCACCATGATCCACTTCGTGCCGCGTGACAACGCTGTTCAGCACGCTGAAATCCGCCGCATGACCATGGTCGAATACGATCCGAAGCACAAGCAATCTGACGAATATCGCCAGCTCGCCAACAAGATCGTCAACAACACCAACTTCGTCATCCCGACTCCGATCGAGATGGAAGAGCTGGAAGAACTGCTGATGGAATTCGGCATCATGGAAGCGGAAGACGAGTCCATCGTCGGTCAGACCGCTGCCGAACTGGCTGCCTAAGCAAGACCCTGCAAGCTCCGGCGGGGGCTTCCCCCCGCCACTTTCAACCAGTACGTCGGCCACAGATTGGTGGCGACGTCAGGAGGAAAACATGACAACTCTGTCTCGCGAAGAAACCGACGCCCTCATTGCCGAGGTGCTTGAGGTTTATCCGGAAAAAGCTCAGAAGGATCGCGCCAAGCATCTCGCGACCAATGACCAAACCATTGAACAATCCAAGAAGTGCATCACTTCCAACCGCAAGTCCCTGCCGGGCGTCATGACCATTCGTGGTTGTGCCTACGCTGGCTCCAAGGGCGTGGTCTGGGGTCCGATCAAGGACATGATCCACATCTCGCACGGCCCTGTCGGCTGCGGTCAGTACTCCCGCGCCGGTCGCCGTAACTACTACGTCGGCACGACCGGCATCGACACCTTCGGCACGATGAACTTCACCTCCGACTTCCAGGAGAAGGACATCGTCTTCGGCGGCGACAAGAAGCTCGCCAAGCTGATCGAAGAAGTCGAACAACTGTTCCCGCTGCACAAGGGTATCTCGGTCCAGTCCGAATGCCCGATCGGCCTGATCGGTGACGACATCGAGTCCGTCTCCAAGAAGGCTGCCGCCGCCATCGACAAGCCGGTTGTCCCGGTTCGTTGCGAAGGCTTCCGCGGTGTTTCGCAGTCCCTCGGCCACCACATCGCCAACGACGCGATCCGTGACTGGGTTCTCGACAAGCGCGACGGCGCTGCCTACGAATCGACCCCCTACGATGTAGCCATCATCGGTGACTACAACATCGGCGGCGATGCCTGGGCAACCCGTATTCTTCTCGAAGAGATGGGCCTGCGTGTCGTGGCTCAGTGGTCCGGCGACGGCACCATTGCCGAAATGATGAACACGCCGAAGGTCAAGCTGAACCTGCTGCACTGCTACCGTTCGATGAACTACATCTCCCGTCACATGGAAGAGAAGTACGGCATTCCTTACCTGGAATACAACTTCTTCGGCCCGACGAAGATCATCGAATCGCTGCGCAAGATCGCTGCCTTCTTCGACGACACCGTCAAGGAAAAGACCGAAGCTGTCATCGCCCGCTACAAGCCGATGATGGACGAGATCATCGCCAAGTACAAACCGCGTCTCGAGGGCAAGAAGGTCATGCTCTACGTCGGCGGCCTGCGTCCGCGTCACGTTATCGGCGCCTACGAAGACCTCGGCATGGAAGTCATCGGCACCGGCTACGAATTCGGCCACAACGACGACTACGACCGCACGATCAAAGAAATGGGTGATGCCACCCTGCTCTACGACGACGTCACCGGTTTCGAGCTGGAAGAGTTCGTCAAGCGCCTGAAGCCCGACATGGTCGGCTCCGGCATCAAGGAAAAGTACATCTTCCAGAAGATGGGCATTCCTCTGCGCCAGATGCACTCCTGGGACTACTCGGGTCCTTACCACGGTTACGACGGTTTCGCGATCTTCGCCCGTGACATGGACATCGCCCTGTCCAACCCGACCTTCAAGAACCTGACGCCCCCGTGGAAGAAGGTTGCTGCTGAAGAAGTCAAGAAGGCTGCCTAAGTTTCAGGAATTGGGAAAAAGTAGCGGCGGCAGGTGATTGCGGACTTCGCGTCCTTCACCTGTCCCGCTGCCGGAAACCCTGATCATCAACCTTTCGCCTGGTATCGCAGATGAGCGGACCGGGCAAGGAGATAGCAATGCAAACCGCAGACAACATCAAGCCCTGTTACCCGCTGTTCCGCGACGACGACTACAAGAAGAACCTCGCTGAAAAGCGCGAACTCTTCGAAGAAGGCCATGGCCCGGAAAAGGTCTGGGAAACCTTCGTCTGGTCGACCACCAAGGAATACCAGGACCTCAACTTCAAGCGCGAAGCCCTGACCGTTGATCCGGCCAAGGCCTGCCAGCCGCTCGGCGCCGTCCTCTGCGCCTCCGGCTTCCACAAGACCCTGCCCTACGTGCATGGTTCGCAAGGTTGTGTCGCCTACTTCCGCACCTACTTCAACCGTCACTTCAAGGAACCGTGTTCCTGCGTGTCCGACTCGATGACCGAAGATGCAGCCGTGTTCGGTGGTCAGAAGAACATGATCGACGGTCTGGAAAACGCCAAGGCCATCTACAAGCCGGACATGATCGCTGTTTCCACCACCTGTATGGCGGAAGTTATCGGTGACGACTTGAATGCCTTCATCAACAACACCAAGAAGGCCGGCAACATTCCCCAGGAATACCCGGTTCCTTACGCCCATACCCCGTCCTTCGTCGGTTCGCACACGACCGGCTGGGACAACATGGAAGAAGGCATCCTCCGCTACTTCACGCTGAACTACATGGACGGCAAGAAGATCGGTTCGAACGGCAAGATCAACATCGTTCCGGGCTTCGAGACCTACCTCGGCAACTACCGCGTCATCAAGCGCATGCTGACCGAAATGGGCGTCGATTACACGATGCTGTCCGATCCTTCCGAAGTCTTCGACACCCCGGCTGACGGCGAATTCCGCATGTACTCGGGCGGCACGACGATGGACGAAGTCAAGGATGCACCGAACGGCATCACCACCGTCCTGCTGCAACCGGCCCAACTGGAAAAGACGAAGAAATTCGTCGAGAACACCTGGAACCACGACATTCCGAAGCTCAACATCCCGATGGGTGTCGAGTGGACCGACGAGTTCCTGATGAAGATCTCCGAAGTCACCGGCAAGCCGATCCCGGCCTCTCTGGAACTGGAACGTGGCCGCTGTATGGACCTGGTTTCCGACAGCCACGCCTGGTTGCACGGCAAGAAGTTCGCCATCTACGGTGACCCGGACTTCGTCATGGGCGTCGTCAAGATGCTGCTCGAAGTGGGCGCAGAACCGACCCACATCCTGGCTCACAACGGCAACAAGCGTTGGGCCAAGAGCATCGAGAAGCTCCTCGCCTCCAGCCCGTTCGGCGTCAATGGCAAGGTGTATGCCGGCAACGACCTGTGGCACATGCGCAGCCTGTGCTTCACGGACAAGCCGGACTTCCTGATCGGCAACTCCTACGGCAAGTACATCCAGCGCGACACCCGCCACCTCGGTGAAGAGTTCGAAGTACCGTTGATCCGCCTCGGCTTCCCGATCTTCGACCGTCACCACATGCACCGCGCCACGACCATGGGCTACGAAGGCATGATGTCTGTAGTTACCCAGCTGACCAACGCTGTCCTTGAGCAACTCGACAAGGAAACGATCGGCATGGGCACCACCGACTACAACTTCGACCTGGTTCGCTAATCGGTCTTCGCAATGCCCCGCTACCGGCAACGGTAGTGGGGCATACGCGCGAACCTTGGCGACAACATCATTAGGGAGCCGAAATGGCCAACATCATGATCCAGCAAGGCAGCAGCGGTGGGCTGGTGTTCTACCTTCCGAAGCGCGACCTGGAAGCGTCCATCGAATCCATCGAATTCGACACCGCCGAAAAATGGGGTGGCGAGCTCAAACTGGACAACGGTGGAACGTACTACATCGACCCGATCGCCAAACCGGCTCGCTTACCGATTTCGCTGAGAGCAAAGCGCCTCGGCGCTGCCGAAGACTAAGCCCGTTGAAACCTGCCCGCCCAGCCAGCAGATTAGCCAGCTAAAGCGGATTTTAAGGAGAGCATCATGGCAATGAAAATCGATCCCGACATGTGCACCGCCTGCGGCGATTGCAAACCTGTCTGCCCGACCAAGGCCATCAGTTCCGGCAAGATCTTCTTCAAGATCGATGCCGCCACCTGTACGGAATGCGACGGCCACAACGATTCACCGTTGTGCGTCGACGTTTGCCCGTCGGGTTGCATCAGCCCGGCCTGAGACTAAGAGTCTTGAGCCGAACGCCGGCGCAGCGAAACCTGCACCGGTGTTCCACTGAAGACCCTCTGTGGAGCACACCATGTCGAATACGCCAATTGCCTCTCGTGAAGCTGCTCTGCGCATTGCGCTGGCGGCTCGCGCCCTGAACGGTCTCGATGTTCGTGCCCTGGTCGGCGCGCTGATCGAGAAACTGGAAGCCCCGCTCACCGAAAGCAAGCTCGGCACGCTGACTGTCGAAGACCTGCGCGTCATCCTGGCCGGCGATTTCGCCGAACAAGGCTGCCACGTCGGCGTCGAAGGCGAGGCGCTCAAGGAGGCCGTCCGCCTGCTCTGGGGCCAGGGTGTCGAGAATAAGGATTTCCCGGCGGTCGACGCCTATACCGATGGCGACATGCCCGGCTCGCTGCGCGTCGCCATCGCGGCCAATCGCGGCGAAACGCTCGACGGCCATTTCGGCTCCTGCGAACGCTTCCTGGTTTATCAGATCAGCCAGGACGCCATCCGACTGATCGACATCCGCACGACGGTTGAAGCCGATACGGCCGAAGACAAGAATGCCGCCCGCTCGGCGCTGATCAACGACTGCCAGATCGTCTACGTGCAATCAATCGGCGGCCCGGCTGCAGCCAAGGTCGTGCGTGCCGGCGTCCATCCGGTCAAGAAGCCGGAAGGCGGCAAGGCCCGCGAAGTGCTGGTTGAGCTGCAGGCTCGCCTGGCCAGCCCGCCGCCCTGGCTGGCCCAGATCATGGGTGTGCCCTCCGCTTCGCTGGCGCGCTTCGAGGAAGATATGGAAGAAGAGGAATCGGCATGATCACCCCGACCACCCTCGCCCGGGTCGGCGAAGCCGCCTTGCTCGACGGCAGCGCCGCTGCGTTGCGCCAGCGCTTTCCCGAGCTGCACTTCACCGAATGCAGCGAAGACGACGTCTCGCCGCGTTATCGCCCGGCTTTCAGCATCGAAGGCTACGAACTTTTCTACATCTCCGGTGCCACCGGCCATTGCCTGGAAATCACCAACAACGCGGAAGCCGCTACCGGCATCCTGATTGCGTCCAAGGTCGATGACGAGTGAAAAGACCGCCGCCGATGCCGGCATCGGAAAACTGGGCCTGTGCTCAGGCTGCCGTTTCTTTCCGGAATACCTGAACGGCCGCCGCTGCACGCCCGGTGATGCCTGCATCCGCGCCCACAGCGGCCGGCAGATCGACCGCTTCCTGCGTAAAAATCCGGAACTGGCGCACGAGTACCTCAATGATATTTTCTGGGAGCGGCGGGCGATTGCCACCCGCTATGCCACGGTCGACCAGATTTTTTGCCTGAAATCAGACCCCGACGAAGTGGTCCGTCGCGTCGTCGCCATGCGTTTGCCGGCGGAACAGTTGATCGACATGGTCGGCGACCATGACCGCGAAGTCCGCCTTTCGGTCGCCGCCCGCCTGCCCGATACCCTGCTCATCCGCCTGATCAACGACCCAGACTACCTGATCCGGGCGACCGTCGCCCGCCGCCTGCCGCACGGCCAACTGGCCAAGCTGACCAAGGATCCGGAACGCGAAGTGCGCAAGGTCGTCGCCTCCCGCCTGCCCCCCTTCGCCCTGCACCTGCTGGCCGAAGACGACGAACCGGAAGTACGCGCCATCGTCGCCGAACGCGCCCTGCCCGGCCTGGCTGCTGCGATGCTGCAGGACGGCGAATGGTGGGTTCGTCTGGCGGCCGTCGGCAACGCCCCCATCGAATTTCTGCGGCCACTGACCACCGATCCGGAAGTTGAAGTCCGCGAAGCGGCGCAAGCTCGGCTGGCCGAGTCGGAAAACGCCTGAACCATAGGGAAAATCATGAAACAAAACCAGGGCTGGACTGAATACTGCAAATCACTGTCGCCGGCTATTGTCGAAACCTGCGCCAAGACCCCGGTCAGTGCCGGGCCGGCTGCGCTGGTCAAAGCCCTGAGCAACGCCCTGCCCGAATGGAAATTCCGCCACGCGCTGGGCCGTGGCGGCTGGTATCGCCTTGGCGGCATTGTCGATGGGGCTGGCCAACGGGTCAGCGACAGCCTTGAAAGCTGGGTCGAAACCGCCATTGACGAGCGCGACGGCGACATCACTAGACTGATCGACGACTTTGCCGGACAGCAACTCTACGCCACCCGCCTGGTCGGCCAGACCCACTACCTCGTCGCCTCGGCCGGCGAAGGCAGCGACGATTTCCTGCAACTGGAAATCGAAGACCTGCAGGAAATGCGCGTCCATCAGCTTTTCGTCAACGAACCGACGACACTCGAAGAACTGGTCGATCCACGTGGCGGCAACGATGCCCCGATCCCGGTCGGCCTGCCCTTCTACGCTTTCCGACGCATCCAGCACGTCGGCAATTTCCTCAAGCGCATGCTGGCGCAAAAGCCGGAACCGGCCTCGATTCACCGCCTGGTGGACGACTGGAGCAAAAGCAGCGCCTGCAGCGCCACGACCTTTTACAATCACTGGGTCATCGCCACCCGCGAACACCTCGACCGCTACCACCAGCCGGTCTTCCGCGCCCAGCCGATTGCCACATTGGCCGGTGAGCCACCTGAGTTCGAAGCCAGCGCCGGCACCAGCGGCCTGAGCCTGCAGGAAGCCCTGACCCGCTTCGACCGTGAAATCGGCTACCCGCTCGCCTGGTATTTCCACATGCTGACCACCAAGGCGGTTCCCCACTGGGTCGCCCAGACCGTCGTCGAGGATGCGCTAGCCGGCTTCGCCTACCTGCCGCAACGCGACGTCGATGTGGTGCGCGGCTGGCTGCACCGGCCGTATTCGATCTGAGGTTGGCGTTTCGCTTGCCAGTTCGGCAGCTGACTTGAGCCTTTAAAAGCTCAAGCCACTTCGGCCCGATTGCGTCCAGCGTCCTTGGCCTTGTAGAGCAGGTCGTCGGCCAGCCGGAAAAGGGTCTTGATCTGGCCCATGGCGTGTGGGAAGCAGGCCGCGCCGACAGAAATGGTCACCACCCCGTAGTCCCCGTTCTTTTCGTGGGGAACGCCCAGGCCATGGACGGCCTCGACGAGGCTGGCCGCCACTCCGGCGTGCACGCCGGGTGAGGCGTTGGGGATGATCACGGCGAATTCCTCACCACCATAGCGGGCAACGAAAGCGCCCGGAGCGGTACGGTCGTCGTTGATCAGCTGGATCTGCTCACCGAGACAGGTGGCAACAGCGCGCAGGCAATCGTCGCCGGCCTGGTGACCGTAGTGATCGTTGTATTTCTTGAAATTGTCGATATCGATCATCAACAGGCTGAACGGCTTGGCAGCTTGCCGTGCCAGTTCCCAGGCGATGTCGATCTGCATGTCCATGGCGCGGCGATTGAGCAAGCCGGTCAGGCCATCGCGATTGGCCTGATCCTGCAGCTTGTAGTTGGCCTGGCACAGGCGCGCGCGCATCGCGGCAATCCGGGACATGGCCTTCATCTTGGCCTGCAGGACATTTTCCGGCACGGTCTTCGACATGAAGTCATCGCCACCAGCTTCGATGGCCGTCACCAGATTGGTTTCGGTATCGGTTGCGGTGACGAAGATGATCGGCGTCCACGCCCATGGCTCGAGGCCTTCCTGGGCGCGAATCCGGGTGGTGACCTCGAAACCGTTCATGCCCGGCATTTCGATATCCATGAGGATCAGATCGAAATCTTCGGCCTGGAAAAATTCGAGCGCAATCTCGCCGTTGATGGCGTGCTTGACCTCATAACCAAAGGATTCAAGCCGGGCCCGCATAACCATGGCGATGGCCCGCGAATCGTCCACCAACAGAATTTTCATTCGAAACTCAACAATTCAAAAACAATTCGCGGAGTTTACATCCTATTCCGTAAGTCATAGCACTCCTGCCTTCGTTCACGTCAGTATTGGCTCGCATTTCGGCGTCAGAAAATAGACCTTGTGCTCAACCCTGATCGTCTGGCTGATCGCCGGATCAGGGTCGGGCTCGAAGAAGCTTTCGACATGGCTCAGTTCGATATCGAAGGCGCTGGTGTACAAGCTGGCGATTTCGTCGGCCACGGCGAACGGCTGCCCTTGCGTTTCGCCCTCGTCCGGCTCCTCGGTAGTCAGCAGCAGCATGCGGCAACCGGCGGGCAGAATGCGCCGGAGCTGCGCGATGTAGGCGCCGCGAATGTCATCGGGCAAGGCCGTCAGCGAAGCGCGGTCGAAAACGACAGAAATATCACCCAGATCGGCGGCCGTCAATTTGAAGAAATCGCCGCACAGAATCCCGATGCGCCCGTGTTCCCAGAGGGTGAACTTGCCGACTTTCCGGCGCGTCGGCTGCAACTTGTTTTCGCGAAAGAAGGCGCGCACGGCGAGCGGGCTGAGTTCGACGCCGATCACCTTGTGGCCTTGCTTGGCGAGCCAGAGCAGATCGAGGCTTTTGCCGCAAAGTGGGACAAAGACCCGGTCTTCCACGGTCAACCGGAAATTTGGCCAAAATTTGACAAGAAGTGGATTCACTGCCAGCTGGTGAAAGGCGATCTCATCGTCACGCCAGGATTGTTGCCAAAGTTCGTTGTCACGCCCGGTCATGGTGGATTCTTCCCATCAAATGCAGCGTTGTTGAATCAGGAAAATGTTCTGATCGAAAGACACAACGCTTCACAGGTGGTCTGCTTCGTCATTGGCGAAACAGACCACGAAAAGAGCCATGCAGGCCGAAAAGGCACTCGCGCGGTTGGGACAATTTACTTGCCCGGTGACAACTAGCCTATCACCGAAATTGCCCGCGCAACGCGACGAAACAATTTGTCGGATTCGCGACAACAACCCAACATCATCAGTTCCTCATAAAAATTTTTCTGTATTTTCAACAACTTGAAAATTGGCACCATCCTTGCTGAAAAGAAGCCGAGGAGATTGCCATGACCCACCCAGCTTTCGTCACCATCAACGACACCACCCTGCGCGACGGCGAACAGTCGGCTGGCGTGGCGTTCTCGCTGGCCGAAAAACTGGACATCGCCCGCCAGCTCGCCGCCATCGGCGTACCCGAACTGGAAGTCGGCATCCCGGCCATGGGCGACGAGGAGCGCGACTCCATCCGCGCCGTCGCCGACCTCAAGCTGGCCCCGCGTTTGATGGTGTGGAGCCGCATGCATCCGGCCGACATCGCCGCCTGCGCCGGACTCGGCGCCCACCTCATCGACATTTCGGTGCCTGCCTCCGACCAGCACCTGTCCTACAAACTCAAGCAGGACCGCGCCTGGCTGCTGCGCGAACTGCCCAAATTCATCGGCGCCGCACTGTCACTCGGCCTCGAAGTCGGCCTCGGCTGTGAAGATGCTTCGCGCGCCGACATGAATTTCCTCTGCGCCCTGGCCGAAACCGCCGAGCGCGCCGGCGCCCGCCGCCTGCGCTTCGCCGACACCCTGGGCATCCTTGAGCCCTTTGGCACCTTCGACCGCATTTCGACCTTGCGCCGCAACACCGGCCTCGAAATCGAGATGCACGCCCACGACGACATGGGCCTGGCCACCGCCAACACGCTCGCCGCCTGCAAGGCCGGTGCCACACACGTCAACACGACGGTCAACGGCCTCGGCGAACGCGCCGGCAACGCCCCGCTCGAAGAAGTCGTGCTCGGCCTGACCAAGCTCTACGGCATGGAAACTGGCGTCAGCCTCAAAGGCTTTCCCGCCCTCTCCAGCCAGGTTGCCAGCGCCTCGGGGCGCGCCGTGCCGTGGCAGAAAAGCATCGTCGGCGCCGGCGCCTTCACGCACGAAGCCGGCATCCACGTCGACGGCCTACTCAAGCACCCGGACAACTACCAAGGCTACGACCCGCAGGAAGTCGGCCAGTCGCACCGCATCGTGCTCGGCAAGCATTCCGGCTCGCGCGCCGTGCAGGTGGTCTATGCCGGCCTCGGCTTTGAACTCGGCGAGAGCGAAGCGCAGGCCATGCTGCCGCGTGTCCGCAACTTCGTCGCCGAACACAAACATCCGCCCGAAGTGTCCGATCTGCGCGACCTTCTGGCTTCCGCCCGGAGCCACCTCCATGTCTGAAGCGATGACCATGACAGCAACTGCAATGGCAGCCCCCGGCCTGTGGGCGACCCTCCGGGAAGACCTCGATTGCGTCTTCCAGCGCGACCCGGCCGCCCGCTCGACACTCGAAGTGCTGACCACTTATCCCGGCGTCCATGCCATCCTCACCCACCGCCTGTCGCACCGCCTGTGGCGGGCCGGCTGGCGTTTCCCGGCGCGCCTGCTGTCCTTCGTCGGACGGACGCTGACCAACGTCGATATCCACCCCGGCGCCACCATCGGCCGCCGCTTCTTCATCGACCACGGCGCCTGCGTCGTGATCGGCGAAACGGCTGAAGTCGGCAACGATGTCACCCTTTACCACGGCGTCACGCTCGGTGGCACCTCGTGGAACAAGGGCAAACGCCACCCGACGCTGGCCGACGGTGTCGTCGTCGGCGCCGGCGCCAAGATTCTCGGCCCGATCAGCATCGGCGAACGTGTTCGCGTCGGTGCCAACTCCGTGGTCGTCAAGGACGTGCCGGCCGACCGTACCGTCGTCGGAGTTCCCGGCCGGATCGTCGACACCCGGGTCGGTACGGCACGCCCGGCCAATGGCATCAGCCTCGATCACAATCTGATGCCTGACCCGGTCGCCAAGTCGATCGCCTGCCTGATCGAGCGCATCGAAATCCTCGAAAAGGAACTGGCGGAAGTCCGCCACGAGCCGCCAACCGACCACAGCGGCGAATGCAATACCTGTTCGGCCGGTGACTTGTGCTGCGAGCACGAGTCCATGCACATAGTGAACTGAACCCATGGACCTGCTCGATTTCTCCGACTGCAAGCTCTACTTCGAGGACGAACTGCCCGCCGAGGCCGAACGTCTGATCGCCCAGGCCGCTCAGGATTACGGCGACCCGGCGGCCGAACTCGCCCTGCTGCGCGCCCATCTGCTGGCTCCCGAACACCTGACCGTGCTGGTCAGCCTGTATCGCTACTATTTCTACCAGCATCGCCTCGACGAAGTGCTGATCGTCGCCGACCACGCCAAGCGCGTCTCGGCCCGCCACCTTGGCATCCCCAACGACTGGCGGCTGATCAATGAAGCCCAGCTCGGGTCGGCGGCGACCACCTCCTTCGGCCTGCTCCGTTTCTATTTGCTGGCGCTCAAGGCTGAAAGCGTTGTCCTGCTGCGCCTTGGCCGTATCGCCGAATCGCGCGACCGTCTGACCCGGCTTGCCACGCTGGACAGCCGCGACCACCTGGGCGCCGCCAAACTGCTCGAAGTCATCGACGAGTTCCAGAGCGAAAACCCGGCCCCGGCCGAAGAACTTTCACCAACCCTAGTTGCAGCCTGAGGAAACCATCATGGACGATACCCTGACCCTTGCCGAAGCCATGGAAGACCTGGTTTCTGCTGAAGACTTTCTCGACTATTTCGCGGTCCCCTACGACCCGGCCGTCGTTCATGTGAATCGCCTGCATATCCTGCAGCGCTTCCACGACTACCTGTCGAAACAGGCCCCCAACCTGCCGCCGGAAGAGGAAATGCAGCGCGGCATCTACCGCCTGTGGCTGGAACGCGCCTACCAGGACTTCGTGACCTCGGATTCGCTGACCGAAAAGGTCTTCGCCGTCTTCCAGACCGTTAGCAAGCCCGACGGCGGCATGAGTTCCTTCGTGTCCCTCGACAAGGTATTCCGCCAATGATGAACGCCAAATGGGAGTACGGTGAGGCCGTGCGCCTCACCCGCAACGTCCGCAACGACGGCACCTACCCCGGCCTCGACCCGGGCGACTTTCTCGTGCGCCGCGGCAGCATCGGCTACGTCGTCGATGTCGGAACCTTCTTGCAGGATCAGATCATCTACTCGGTCAACTTCCTCGAAGAAGGCAAGATCGTCGGTTGCCGCGAAGAGGAACTGATTGGAGGTGACGATGAATGGACCCCGTCACGCTTCGAGTTCCGCGAAAAAGTCCGCGCTGCCAAGCAGCTGTCGGTCGGCGGCACGGTTCTCGTCGAACTCGGTGCCGTTGGCGAAGTCATCAAGGTGCTCCGCAATGCCGAAAACGGCGTGACCTATCACATCCACTTCGACAGCCTGCCAGGGCGCGTCCTGCAGATTCCTGAAGCCATCCTCGAACCGCACAAAACCGCGGAGTAAACCAATGCTGAACGGCTACCTTGAACTGAAACTCGCCCACGAACTGTTCAAAAAGGCGCCCGATACGCTGAACGAAACCGAGCTCTCACGGCTCGGCGAAATTGCCGGCAAACAGGCCCGCCTTGAGCAACGTATCCTGGCCAGCGCGGCTGCAGCTCAGGTGGTCGTTCCGGCACCGACCATCGCCACCCGGCTTGAAGAAATCCGCCAGCGCTATGCCAGCCCTGACGACATGACGGCCGATCTCGAACGGATTGGCCTGGACGCCGAGAAACTGGCCGAGGCCGTCGAGCGCGACCTGCGCATCGAAGCCGTTCTCGACAAAGTCGCCTCGGCCGTTCCGCCAGTCACCGAAGTCGACGCGGAAATCTACTATCGCCTCCACCCGGAAGCCTTCGACCGCCCGGAAGCACGCCGCCTTCGCCACATCCTGATCACCTTCTCCAATCCGATAGAAAAGGCCATCGCCGCGAAAACGCTTGAAGACCTACGGTCAACCGGAAAAAACGTCGAAAACTTCAGTCAGGCTGCGCTCCGCCATTCGCAATGCCCGACCGCGATGGAAGGCGGCAAGCTCGGTACCGTCAAGCGCCAGCAGCTCTTCCCGGAACTGGAACCGGCCGCCTTTGAACTCGCCGTTGACGAAGTATCCGAAGTCCTCGAATCACCGATGGGCCTGCACATCCTGCGCTGCGACGAAATCCTGCCCTTCGGCATGATGCCTTTCACCGAAGCCAGCCCGCGCATCATCGAAAAACTCACCGAAAAACGCCGCCGCGAAGCCCAGCGCGACTGGATCAAGGAACAAGCTTAGCTGCGTAACGCAGCAGCATCGGAAAACCTGGGGGCCGGAAAGCATGAAGCCCATGCGTTTTAGACATGGGCTTCTCAGATCTTTGACCAAGGCACTCAAGGCCTAGGTGTTCGGCTATTTGCCGTTGGGGTGTTACTTAGTCTTTCTGTCAAACTGCGGCGGACTATCAACCATAAAGCCTCCAGTCTTCGAATAAAAACCCGGTTCCAACTGCGCTTGCAACTGCTTGGAACTCGATTTCAGAATACTCCTCTGATTCGGAAAGTCCAGCCCGTTTTGCAGATATTTTTCATGGCTGCAAACAGGCAGACAAAGCCGTTCGAAACCTAGGCCAGGCCACCTTCAGCGGCGAGTTGCCGGGGCACCAAAGTACGCTCCGAGACAATCAGTCGCTTCCTGAGCCCCGAGCCTATCTTGCGCTCGACTTCCCACATGGCCAAACCTTTGACCACTGCAACTTGTTCAATGGCTGTTACGACATCACCCAGTTTGGTGCAGAGATACTGAGCACCGCGTTCGATTGAAGACTTCACTTTCATTCGGCCAAATCTCCCGTATGGTTTTGCGTTAATGATCCTGCTGAAGTTACGTCGAGCTTGCTCTGGAGCCACAAAGCGAAACCCTGACTTTCCGGGCTTCGTGGGCATTGATGAAAACGCTTGATTGGCGCCCTTGGCGCTCCCCCTTGGTTTCATCAATTTGAAACATCTTCACACCAACCGGGCGCTGCGACTTTATATCCATTGCAACGCTTTGTATCAGTCTGTAGCAGCGGTTGGCAACGCTGAACTAGGAACTGGTTTTCAGGACTAGGTGCGCACATTTCTCACATGAATCCCAGGGCAAGCAATCGCAAACCTTGGGTAGCTCGACATAATCGGCACCAATATGCACTTTGCCGCTCCCCTGCTGCCTGAACGCTGAATTTTTTATTTGTGGCATGGTGTCGTCGCCAGCGCTGCTCTCATGTGCCGTCGGCGACCATTGGGCAAAAGGCGCCATATCGGGCTGCTGTTCGACGTACCAGATTTTTCGGGCAGCATCCCATCGCGCCCCCAGCTTCTTGGCTTGTTCCTTCTCGGCGAAGGGAACCTTCAAATTTATCCGCATGTCGTTGTCTGTTCATTCAGAAAGTTGGAAGAAGCGCCTTGGCTGCCTCGATCCTGTCGCGAAGGCTGGCCTGCGGATCGTTCATGACAGCCATCAGGAAGCTCTTGGGATCGGTGAAATGGCTGCCCAGACCGGGTGATGATGCCAACTGATCACCGCCAGAATTGACCGGCGCGGCCCGCATGATGGTCAATACCCGTTGGAAATCCTCAGCCTTGACAGGCTCGACCCCGGCGAGCATGGCAGCCTGCTGGTCGAGATCGGGGGCCATTTCCAGCCATGGCTCGTCGATGAACATGCTGCCCATGCTCGGGTCGATAAATGCCGACCAGCGCTCAGTCGGCTCGTTCGCGGTCGGCATCAAGGGCAGGACATTCAGCGAATGGGGGCTTTCACTACCGTCGGCACCTGGTCGGAATTTAAGCCGGGAGACAGGAATATCAGCCAGATACTTGAGTCGGAGCGTACTCAAAAATACTTGAGCCTGCTGCAGCGGCACCGGCTCAAGCAGCGAAAACCAGATTTGATAGCCATCTTCGACAGAAACCGAAATAGCCGGCGCCGGCAAGTCAAAATCCTCTTGAACGCCTTGATAGAGGGCCGCCAACTGCCCCCAATAGCTGCCTCTTGCAAAGCTGATGACCATGGTGCGGACCATTCCGTTCGGGCTGACGAGAGTGAATCCGACCTTGCTCCCGGTTGCCAGACGCTCGGCCAGGGCATCCGTTGTCAGTATTCCTTCCGCAACATAGGCTGGTTCACCGTCATGGTTCGGCTGCCAGGTTTGCCATTCCTGTCCGGGCAGTAAATAGAGCCGCGTCAGTTCTGCAATAAATCTATTCATGTATCTGTATCACCTGAAACAAAGTCTCGTGACTGAAGGGATAGTGCACATACCGCAAGGGTATTGATCCACACAAGCATTTGTATTGGACGGCATGCATAGCCACCTGCATAGTTGAACATTTTGCCGCCAAGCGTTCGGCAAGCTTAAGCAACCCCCCAAGTACATTCAGGGGGTAGGCGCTCACCAGCACCAACGGGACGACATTTTGTCATGGACATACCAAATAACAGCTTTAAAACTGATCTGCGCAAGGGCGAAACCTTGCTTGGCCTGTGGCTCGGGCTTGGTGAAACCTTCAGCGCCGAAATCTGTGCCGGTGCCGGTTTCGACTGGCTGCTGATCGACGGCGAGCACGGCCCCAATGACCTGCGCAGCATTCTGGCCCAACTCCAGGCCATCGAGCCTTATCCTTCACACGCGATCGTCCGCCCGCCGCAAGGCGACCATGTGCTGATCAAGCAACTGCTGGAAACCGGCGTCCAGACCCTGCTCATCCCGATGGTTGAGACAGCGGAGCAAGCCGCCGGACTGGTCCGCGCCATGCGCTATCCCCCGGAAGGCATCCGTGGCGTTGGCGCAGCGCTGGCTCGCGCCTCGCGTTGGGGACGAATCCAGGATTACAGCGCGCAGGCCAACGAGCAGATGTGCCTGTTGCTGCAGGTCGAAACCAAGCTCGGTTACGACAATCTTGACGAGATTCTTGCGGTCGACGGCGTCGACGGCATCTTTTTCGGCGCCGCCGACCTTGCCGCTTCGTATGGCCTGCTCGGCCAATCGAACCATCCGAGCATCGTCCAGGCCATCGAAAGCGGCCTGCAAAAGGCCTGCGCTGCCGGTAAGAGCGGCGGCGTCCTGTGTGGCGACAAAGCCATCGTTCAACGCTACTTCGAGGCCGGCGCCCGCTTCATTGCGGTCGGCGTCGATGCCCTGCTGCTGGCCGCGGCAACGACCAATCTGCGTCAGGAATACCGGCCGGAACCGGGCGGCAAAAGTGCCGCCAACTATTGATCCACGCGCGCGATAATCTGCACTTCGCATCCCGCTGCCGCAGGAACTCGCATGGACAACGGCCATAGATCAACGCTCGACAAAAGCATTCGCCTGCTGCGCCCGAGCGCCCACGACAAACATCGCCTGCCCGACATCGACGACCTCGCCGCGCGCCTGCGTTTCGTCCCGGCCAAGGGCGAAGTCTGGTTCGATGACCGGCGCATGGTGCTGCTCCACAACTCGTCGCTCGGCGCCATCCGCCGCGAACTGATCGAAACGGTCGGCATCGAGAAGGCACGCGGACTGATCACCCGCATGGGCTACCAGTCCGGTACGCGAGACGCCGAAATGGTCCGCCGCATCCGCCCGGACAGCAACGATTTCGATGCCTTCGCCGTCGGCCCGCAGATGCACGCGCTGGAAGGCTTCGTCTCGGTCGAAACGCTGGCCCTCGATGTCGATGTCGAAACCGGGCATTTCTACGGCGAATTCATCTGGCACAACTCGGCCGAGGCCGAGCAGCACATCGCCACCTTCGGCACCAGCAGCGCGCCCGTGTGCTGGCTGCAACAAGGCTACGCCAACGGCTACCTGAGCAGCTTCCTCGGTCGCCAGATGCTGGTCCGCGAAGTCGAGTGCAAGGCCATGGGCTTCCCGACCTGCAAGATCGTCGGCAAGGCGCTCGACCAGTGGGATGACCCGGACGCCGATTTTCGCTATTTGCAGGCGCAGGATTTCGTCCAAAGCCCGAGCAGCAAGAAATTCTCGTTTTCGCGCAGCGCTGCCAGCACCGGCGAGATCAGCGACAAGATTGATCTGGTCGGCGTTTCATCGGGTTTCAATACCGTCTGCCACATGATCCAGCGTGTCGCGCCGACGCGGGCAACGGTGCTCTTTCTCGGTGAAAGCGGTGTCGGCAAGGAGCAGTTCGCGCGCACCCTGCACAACATCAGCGACCGCGCCGAACAGCCCTTCATCGCCATCAACTGCGCCGCCATTCCCGAACAGCTCATCGAATCGGAGCTCTTCGGCGTCGAAAAAGGCGGTTTCAGCGGCGCCAGCCAGTCCCGCCCCGGCCGCTTCGAGCGGGCCGACGGCGGCACCCTCTTCCTCGACGAAATCGGCACGCTGAGCCTGGTCGCCCAGGGCAAGCTGCTACGGGCGCTGCAGGAAGGCGAAATCGAGCGCATTGGCGACACGCGGGTACGCCAGGTCGATGTCCGCGTCGTGGCTGCGACCAACGAAAACCTGCGCGATCTCGTCGAAGCCGGAAAATTCCGCGATGACCTGTTTTATCGGCTCAATGTCTTCCCGGTCAATATCCCGCCGCTGCGCGAGCGCAAGGAGGACATCCTGCTGCTCGTCGAACACTTTCTCAACCGCTACTGCGCCCTGCACAAGCGCAAGGTGACGGGCTTCACCGAGGCGGCGATCGAAGCGCTGCTGCTCTACTCTTGGCCTGGCAATATTCGCGAGCTGGAAAACCTGATCGAACGCGGCGTCATTCTTGCGCCGGAAGATGGGGGGATCGACATCTCGCACCTGTTTACCAGCGGGGAGAATATCCGGCGCGAGCCGGCACGGATCGAAGCTGATGCCCATTCGTTGGAACAGCCAGTCGAGGCAACCAACCTGTCAGCGCAGCTCCGGGAAGCGCTCGCCTCGGGCAAGCTTTCACTGGATAGTCTGGAGGAAGAGGCCATCGGGCAGGCTCTGCATCTGGCGCAGGGGAATGTTTCAGGGGCGGCCAAGATACTTGGTACGACGCGGGCGCGGGTGGCGTATCGGCTATCCGGCCGGAAAGTGGCGCATCCAGCGGGAGAGAAGGGATAGCTGCTGCTATCTTGCTGATTGCTAGGCAGTTGTCCGTTTAATGGGCTTGGGTTTCCGCCCTGCTGGCGGGCGTACTTTCTTCTTGCTTCGCCAAGAAGAAAGTAGCCAAAGAAGAAGGCGACCCTGGGTCGGTGCCGGCTGCGCCGGTTCCCTGTGCTACTCGGAGCTGGCGGGGGCTGCGGAACTCGGGCTTCGCCCTCAGACAGTCCTCGCCCTTTTCCCGCCAGCCCCTGCGTTGCTCGGCACCTCTCAAGGGGCCCGGTGAAACGACCCGGGGTGAAACTGGGTGCCTGAATGACGGATTTCATTTTTTGCCGTTTTTTCCGGTTGACCGTGGGAATCAGTTTTTTGCCCTACATCAGTCGATCCCGGACGCCTTTGGGGCCCCCGTGGAAGGCGCTGAGCAACGCAGGTAGGCCGGGGGGGGGGGGGGGGGGGGGGGGGGGCTTTCGGCGAGGACTGTTTGAGGGCGAAGCCCGAGTTCCGCAGCCGCCCGGCCTTCCGAGTAGCGCAAGGGACCGGCAAAGCCGGCGCCGCCCTCGGGGTCGCCTTTTCTTTGGCTACTTTCTTTTGGCGAAGCAGAAGAAAGTACGCCCGCCAGCAAGGCGGAACCCCATGCCAATTCAGCAGAAAGCCGAATAGCAAAAGCTAAATCAGCCCCTCCTCCCGCAGCGCCGTCTGCACCGCCGGCCGCGCCATAACCCGCTGATGAAAAGCCGCTAGCGTCGGCCAGGGGGCCAGATCGATCTTGACGAATTTGGTCCAGTTAACCACTGTAAAAAGGTAGGCATCGGCCACGCAGAAATTTGCCCCGGTCAGGTAGTCGCGACCGGCCAGCGCCTTTTCAACAAAACCAAACCGCCGTTCGATATTGCTCAAAGCTGCCGCTTTCCCCTCGGCCGAAGCATTCGGATTGAACAGCGGGCTGAAATTCTTGTGCAGTTCGGTGCCGATGAAGGTCAGCCACTCCTGCACCCTTGCCCGTTCGAGCGTTCCAGCTGGCGGCAGCAGCCCGGCCGACGGCTTCTGGTCGGCCAGATACTGGACGATGGCCGGGCCTTCGGTGAGCAGCTGGCCGTCGTCCAGCTCGAGGGCCGGCACGTAGCCCTTGGGATTAATCGCCGTGTAATCGCGGCCATCGGCGGTCAGGTGGGTGGACAATTCGACCCGGACCAATTCGTAGGGCAGGCCTAGTTCGTTGAGCACGATGTGCGGCGAAAGGGAGCAGGCTCCCGTAGCGTAATAAAGTTTCATGTCTTCTCCAGGATTGAGCTGCGCTCGTTGTTCTTGGGGTAAAGCCGGTCGTCGAAATCGTCCAGACGGGGAAAGCAGACAGGGGTGAGATCGTCGAGATGGAGCAGACGTTCCCGATAATCGTCAAGCATCGCCTGCCGCGCTTCGGGTGAAACGTAGGGTACGTGATAGGCGACGTAGGGTGGCAACACGGTGAAGCCGCAATAGGCCAGCGCGCCGCGCATGATGGGGCGCAGCAGGGTGTCCATTTCGCCGTGGATGGCCTCGGGCCCGAACATGTGCGGCTGGCCGCCGAGCGACAGCGCCAGCATGGCCCGCTTGCTGCGCATGCCGCCCTGGTCGTAGAAACGCTTGCCGCCGTAGAAGTGGCCGGAAACGAAAACGCGGTCGATCCAGCCTTTCAGAATGGCCGGCACCGAGAACCAGAAAATGGGGAAATTGAAGATCAGCAGGTCGCACCAGTCGACCTTGGCGATTTCGGCCTGAATATCCGGGGCGATGCTGCCTGACTCGAAGCCCTTGCGTTGTTCCAGCGCATAGACGCAATAGTCCGGATTGGTCGGCTCGGCGAAATCGGCCTGGGAGGCGACGGGGTTCCAGTTCATCGCATAGAGGTCGGAAACCCGGACCTCGTGGCCGGCCTCGGTCAGCGTTTTGACCGCCAAGTCTTTGAGCGCGCTGTTGAAGGACTTGGCCTCGTAGTGGGCGTGGACGATCAGTATTTTCATCAATATCTCCGTTATTACTTTGCTTCGGCAGTCAGGCGGCGCGCCTCGATTTCAGCCTGCCGCAACTCGCTGGCCAGTACGCCACCGATACTCCAGTCCGAAGGTGCGACCGGAACGATACCGCCGCGCACATTGGCGCGCGGCGCGCCGAGAATGTCGACGACGAGATCGGTGAAGCCGGCGAGTAGACGCTGGCGGTCGGCCTGAGAACGGCCCTCGAGGACGATGAAGGAAAAATACGGCGCGACCTGCGCGTGCCGGTTGACCAGTTGGCCACCGATGCAGACGTGCTGCGGCGGGTGTTCAGTGGCGAACACGCGGATGCGCTCGATCGGGCAAGCCAGCACTTCGGCAAACAGCGCGCTGGCTTTGAGCAACAGTGCTTCGACCTGAGCCGGCGCATGCTGCCCCTGGACGAGATGGAAGTTGAGAATCGGCATTTCGATTTTGGCCCTTTTTTACGGTAGACCGTGGCGACGGCCGGAATCGAGCATGAGCGACGAACCGGTCATTGCCGAGGCCTCCGGCGCCAGCAACATTTCGAGCGCCCAGGCTATCTGGCCCGGCTCGGTGAAAGCGCCAATCGACGACTCCGCGCGCATGCTGTCCATGACGGCTTCAACCGTCGTGCCAAGCATCTTGGCGCGATCCGCCGCTACCCGGCGCAAGCGCTCGGTATCGGCCGGGCCGGGCGCGACGAGGTGCGCCGTGATGCCGCGTGCCCCGTAGGCCAGGCTCATCTGGCGCACGACATTGACCAGCGCCGCATTACCGACGCCGGCCGCGGCGGCATAGGCCGTCGGCTCGAAACCGTAATGACCGCCGATGGCGACCAGTCGCGAATTGGGCAACAAATTCCGGTCGACCGCACGCACCAGCCGCAGGAAGCCGCCAACCTTTATATTGACCGCGTCGATCATGGCTTTTGTGTCGATGGTCAGCACGCCGCCCCCCACCGCCACGCCGGGGCCATGGACGACCATGCGCACAGGACCGGGCAACGCGGCCTTGATGACCTCGATGGCAGCATCATCCGAAATGTCGGCCGCACAAGGCACCAGCCCCGGATTCTTCGCGGCCAGATCGGCCAGCGACGAGGCGCTGCGCGCCACGGCGAGCACACCCAGGCCGCGGGCGAGAAAGCGTTCGACCATGACCGAGCCGAAAGCACCGGTGGCACCAACGACGACGACCCATTCCCTGGCTTCAGCCATTTTTCCCTCTCCTCTGTTACCCGCGCCAATCAGGCGGCGGCATCCTTGAGCAGCCCGCGCTCCTTGGCCATGGTCATCGCCGTATCGACGATCATGTCTTCCTGACCACCGATCATTTTCTTGCGGCCCAGTTCGACCAGAATGTCACGCGATGGCACGCCGAAACGCTCAGCAGCCCGCTTGGCGTGGAGCAGGAAGGTCGAATAGACACCGGCAAAGCCTAGCGTCAGGGAAGAGCGGTCGACACGAACCATGTGGTCCATCATCGGCACGATGATGTCCTCGGCCATGTCCATGAGCTTGAACAGGTCGCAACCGGTAACGATGCCCATGCGCTCGCACACCGCGGCAAAGACTTCGAGCGGCGTATTACCGGCCCCGGCTCCGAGCCCGGCCACGGAGGCGTCAATCCGACTGGCTCCTTCCTCAATCGCGGCGATGGAATTGGCAATACCCATACCCATGTTGTGGTGGCCATGGAAGCCGATTTCGGTTTCCGGCTTGAGCACCGCGCGCAGCGCCGCAACTCGCGCCTTGACGTCAGCCGGCAGCATGTAGCCGGCCGAGTCGGTGATGTACACCGTCTGCGCCCCGTAGGACTCCATGAGTTTGCCCTGCTGGGCCAGGCCTTCCGGCGTGTTGAGGTGGGCCATCATCAGGAAGCCGGTGGTGTCCATGCCCAGCTTGCGGGCGAAGGCGATGTGCTGCGGCGAGGTGTCGGCTTCGGTGCAGTGGGTGGCGACGTGCACGCTGCGCGCGCCGCAGTCGTAGGCCGACTTGAGTTCCTTCATCGTGCCGAGGCCGGGAATGAGAAGAACCGACACCACGGCCTGTTTCATCCGCGACGCCACAGCCATGATGTACTCCTCGTTGCTGTGCGGTGCGAAGCCGTGCTGCAACGAATTGCCGCCCATGCCGGCGCCGTGCGTAACCTGAATGTAGGGCACGCCGGCATCGTCGAGCGCCGTGGCGATGGTCACCATCTGCTCGATGCTCATCTGCTCGCGCTTGGCGTGCATGCCGTCGCGCAGGGACATGTCGTGGATGATGATCTTGCGACCCTTGAGATTTTGATCGGCGCTCATTACGCGACCTCCGGTGACTTGAGCTGGATGGTGCCAGCGATGATTTCCTGGGCGAACATTTCGGCCGTGCGCGTCGCGGCTGCGGTCATGATGTCGAGATTGCCGGCGTACTTGGGCAGGTAGTCGCCGAGGCCCGCGACTTCCATGAAGACCGTGACGCGCTTGCCGTCGAACAGCGGGCCGTTAACCAGCCGGTAGCCCGGCACGTACTTCTGCACTTCCTTGATCATCTCGAGCACCGACTCGGTGATCTTTGCTTGGTCGGGCTCGTCGTCGGTCAGACAGGAAATGGTGTTGCGCATCATCATCGGCGGCTCGGCCGGGTTGATGATGGCCAGCGCCTTGCCCTTGCGGGCGCCGCCGACGACTTCGATGGCATTCGAGGTGGTGTAGGTGAATTCATCGAGATTGGCGCGGGTGCCCGGGCCAATCGACTTCGAGGCCAGGCTGGCAACGATCTCGCCATAGCCGACGGCCTGAATGCGCGAGACGGCGAAGACGATGGGAATCGTCGCCTGGCCGGCGCACGAAATCATGTTCACGTTCATCTCGACCTTTTCGGCATGCGCCTTCAAGTTGACCGGCGGCACGCACAGGGGGCCGATGGCGGCCGGCGTCAGGTCGATCATCATGACGCCCAGCTCATTGAGCTTGCGCGAGTTTTCGGCGTGAACGTAGGCGCTGGTCGCATCGAAGGCGATCTGGATATTATCTTCCTGCACGTGCGGCAGCAGGCCATCGACACCGGCTGCGGTGGTTTTCAGGCCCATGTCGCGGGCGCGGGCGAGGCCTTCGGATTCCGGGTCGATACCGACCATCCATACCGGCTCAAGGAAGGGGCTGCGCTGGATCTTGTAGATCAGGTCGGTGCCGATGTTGCCGGAACCGATCAGCGCGCATCTGATTTTTTTCATCGTTTTCTCAATCACTTTTCAGGTGGTTTCGTTGCGCTGGCCGACCATCTGGCCACCAACCGCGAACTGTTCGTCGTTATGTTCGGTAATCAGGATGCGTACCTGGTCCGGCCTGACCTCCAACGTGTCAACCAAAGCGGCAGTCATGGCAGCAACGGCTTTGCGCTTTTTTTCCACGCTGCGGCCAGCCAGCAGGTGCATTTCGATGATGGGCATGTTGTGATCTCCTATTCAATAAAACGCATGGATACGCTGCCCAGCTCCTGGAAGCGCGCCACGATGCTGTCGCCCGGCTTGACCGGAATGGCTTCGGTGATGCCGCCGCTCATGACGAAGCTGCCAGCTGGCAATTCCTCGCCCAGTTCGGCGAGGATATTGACCAGCATGGCGATGGCTTCGGCCGGATGGCCGAGCACGGCGGCCGAGGCGCCAAGGGTGGCGATCTCGCCGTTCTTCTCCATCACGACGCCGAGCGTGCGCAGGTCGATATCGGCCGGATAACGGGCGCGGCCACCACCCACAAAGCGGGCCGAAGAACCGTTGTCGGCGACGACACTGGGCAGATCGAACTTGAAGCCGGAGAAGCGCGAGTCGATGATTTCGACCGCCGGCAGCACGTAGTCGGTGGCATCGAGCACATCCTGCCGCGTGCAGCCCGGGCCTTTGAGCCCCTTCTTCATGACAAAGGCGACTTCACACTCGACGCGCGGGTGGACCAGATCGGAGGTCTTGATGGCCGAGCTTTCCGGACGCGCCATGCGGTCAGTCAGGAAGCCGATGGATGGCACATTGACGCCCATCTGGATCATCTTGGCTTTCGAGGTCAGGCCGGCTTTCCAGCCGACCTGCCGGTGCCCCTGGGCGATGAAGCGGCGACGCAGTTCGAGCTGCACGGCGTAGCCGTCGCCGATGGTCATGTTCGGGTAGTCGTCGGTCAGCTTGGGAATGGCGTAGGCGCCCTGCTGCGCAGCCTCGACGCGATCGCACAGGCGGGCGATGGCGTCGCGGCCGAGTGTGAAGTCCATGCTCATGCTTTGCTCCTTCCGGCGAATTTGACCGAGCAGGTGCCGAGGCCGCCGACCGTGCACACCAGTTCGTCGCCATCGACGACCGGCACGAGGGCCGATTGCGAACCGGAGAGAATCACCTCGCCGGCCTTGAAGGGAATGCCCAACTCACCCAGCGTATTGGCCAACCAGGCAACGGCATTGGCCGGCGAGCCCTGCACGGCAGCGCCGACGCCGGTCGAGAACAGTTCGCCATTCTTCTCCAGCACCATGCCGGCCAGCGTGATGTCCAGCTTGCGCGGGTCACCCTTGGTTTTGCCCAGCACGTAAACACCGCAGGAAGCGTTGTCAGCGACGGTGTCCTGAATCTTGATCTTCCAGTCGGTGATGCGCGAATCGACGATCTCAAAACAGGGCAGCACGTAATCGGTGGCGCGGATGACATCCATCGCCGTGATGCCTGGGCCTTCCAGGTCTGCCTTAAGGACGAAGGCCAGTTCGGCCTCGGCCTTGGGCTGGATCAGCGTGGCGAGATCGATGGTGTCGCCTTCCTGATAGACCATGCCCGAGAGCAGCATGCCGAAGTCGGGCTGATAAACGCCGAGAAAATCCTGCACCGGCTTGCTGGTCGCCCCGATTTTCTTGCCGATGATCGTCTCGCCAGCCTGCACGCGGCGGGCAACGAAACGTTCCTGAATCTGGTAGGCGTCTTCAATCGTGATTTCCGGCTCGCGTTCGAGCAGCGGGCGCACCGGGCGGCAGGCGAGCCAAGCTTCGTAGAGCTCGTCGCCGTAGGCGGTTATCTTTTGTTGGTCCATATTTGGCCTCAGAGCTTCACGCAAATGTTTCTTGTCTCGGTGTAGAACTCGAGCGAGTGCACACCGCCTTCACGCCCGATGCCGGACTGCTTGGAGCCACCGAATGCTGTGCGCAAATCACGCAGGAACCAGCTATTGATCCACGTGATGCCGACTTCGATACGCGCCGCGACACGGTGGGCGCGGGCCAGGTTGGTCGTCCAGATCGTCGTCGCCAGACCGTAGTCGTTGGCGTTGGCCTTGTTGATGACTTCGTCTTCGCTGTCGAAGGGGCTGATGTGGCAGCACGGCCCGAAAACTTCTTCACGCACGACCGATGTCGTTTCCGGCAGGCCGGTCCAGATGGTCGGCTGCACCCAGTGGCCATCAGCCAGATCGGCCGGCATGGTCGGCACTCCCCCGCCGGTCACGACATTGGCGCCTTCGGCCGCCGCCTTGGCGTAGTAGGACATGACCTTCTGCTTGTGCTCGGCGCTGATCAGCGGGCCGTAGTTGGCATTCTTGTCATCCGGACGGCCGAACTTGACGGCTTCGGCCTTGAGCTTGAGCGCCTGGACAAAGCGCTCGAAAATCGGCCGCTCGACATAAACGCGCTCGGTGCCCAGGCAGACCTGCCCGGAATTGAGGAAAGCCGAGCGGAAAATGCCGTCGACCGCTGCATCGAAGTCAGCATCAGCGAAAACGATGCCGGCATTCTTGCCGCCGAGCTCGAAGGACACATCGCGCATGCCTTCGGCGGCGGCCTTCATGATCGCCGTGCCGGTGCGCGTTTCTCCGGTGAAGGTGATGGCATCGACCAGCGGATGCCGGGTCAAAAATTCGCCAGCCGAATTCGGGCCGAAACCCTGGATGACATTGAAGACACCTTTCGGAATACCAACGGTGTTCATCACTTCGCCGAGCAGCGTGGTGGTCAGCGGCGTTTCTTCGGACGGTTTGACGACGACGGTGTTGCCGCAGGCCAGCGCCGGGCCGACTTTCCAGGTCATCAGCAGGAAAGGCGCATTCCACGGGGAGATGACGCCAACCACGCCTTTCGGGACACGGATGGCGTAATTCAACGCACCGGCACCGTCCGGCGTCGCCATCTGGAAGGACTCGCTCGGGACGTTCTTGACGACGTCGGCGAAGACCTTGAAATTGGCCGCGCCGCGCGGAATGAAAACATGGCGCATGACATGGTTGGGCTGGCCGGTATCGGCCATTTCGGCGGCGACGAAGTCCTCGAAGCGGCGGGTGATTTCGTCGGCCACGCCGTAAAGCAGATCGACGCGCTGGTCGGTGGTCAGGCCACCCCAGACGCCATTGCGGGCAGCGTGGGCGGCGCGCACGGCGGCGTCGACGTCGGCCTTGCCGGCCTCGGAAACGTGCGCAATGACTTTGTTGTCGAGTGGAGAACGCTTCTCGAAGGTCTTGCCTTCGCTTCCCTCGACAAACTCACCGTTGATGAAATTCTTGATCAGCTGCACGGTCTCTCCTTGCTTGGCTGCCCGCCGTCGCGGCGAACAGGAATATTGTTCAGTCATCGGGCATGGCCGAGTGGAAATTAGTCTAGGGGTGGGGTGCTGATACCGTCCAATACCTTGTTTCTGGTTTATTGATACCGGTTAGGTATCATTTCCGGTTGACCGTGGGATCGGGGTTGGTTTTATCGGATGGCCTTCGTAATTGGCTTGGGGTTCCGCCCTTGCGGGGCGTCTCACTTTTTCTTGCTTCGCCAAGAAAAAGTAAGCAAAAAGAAGGCGACCCTGGGTCGGTGCCGGCTGCGCCGGTTCCCTGCGCTACTCGGGACAGGCGGGGGCTGCGGAACTCGGGCTTCGCCCTCAGACAGTCCTCGCCCTTTTTCCGCCAGCCCCTGCGTTGCTCGGCACCTCTCAAGGGGCCCGGTGAAACAATCCGTCTTTGAGCTTGGGTGCCTGAATGGCAAATTTCATTTTTGGGCTTTTTTCCCGGTTGACCGTGGAAGTCTGTTTTTTTGCAAAGCGCTTGATCCCGGACGCCTTTGGGGCACCCGTGGAAGGCGCTGAGCAACGCAGGTAGGCCGGGGGCAGTCGGCGAGGACTGTTTGAGGGCGAAGCCCGAGTTCCGCAGCCGCCCGGCCTGCCGAGTAGCGCAAGGGACCGGCAACGCCGGCGCCGCCCTCGGGGTCGCCTTTTCTTTGGCTACTTTCTTTTGGCGAAGCAAAAGAAAGTACGCCCGCCAACAAGGCGGAAACCCATGCCAATAAAACGGGAAATCCCCAAAAATGGGCCGAGCTCAATCCTTGGCAACAGCCGAATCAACAAACCCCATCAGCCCATGCGGCGTCCGCAATAAATCCGCCAACGTATAGCCATCCAGCACCAGAAACATGGCACTCAACGCCTCATTGAGAATACTCGGCAAGCCACAGCCCCCCTGAATCCGGCAGGCGGAATGGCCGGCAAAGCACTCAGCCAGCGCGAAATCGCCTTCGGACTGCCGGATCACTTTGCCAACAACGATCTCGCCGGGCGAACGGGCTAGCCGGATACCGCCGCCCTTGCCGCGCAAGGTCTCGATGTGGCCGTTCAGACCGAGCTGGTGCACCACTTTCATGAGGTGGGCTTTCGAGATGTCGTGGACCGCGGCAATCTCGGCGATGGTGACCAGCCGGTCGCTTTGCCCGCCGAGATACATCAGGACGCGCAGGCTGTAATCGGAAAAGGTACTCAGGCGCATGGCTGTTTATAAGATGTATTGAAAATATTGCTTAGGCCGGATTTGGTTGGTAGCATCAAGATTCATTTTATTTATATCTTATGCCTGCCTGCGGCGCAATCCGTTTGCATGGGCATCCCCGGAAAGACTATGGCCGAGCAGTCCCCGCGAAAAATCATCAACATCAAGCCCGTTGTCGATCCCGACGCCAAGGTTTACCCCCGTTCGATCAGCGGCCCCTACACCCGCTGGCGCTGGGTTTTCGTCTGGCTGACCCAGATCATTTTCTACGGCCTGTGCTGGCTGCCCTGGCACGGTCGGCAGGCCGTGCTGTTCGACATCGACACCCGCAAGTTCTATTTCTTCGACCTCGTTCTCTGGCCGCAGGACACGATTTATCTCGTCCTGCTCATGATCCTCGGCGCCTTCACGCTCTTCCTGTTTACCGCCGTGGCCGGGCGATTGTGGTGCGGCTATACCTGCCCGCAGACGGTCTATACCGAGATTTTCCTGTGGTTCGAGAAGATGATCGAGGGTGAGCGCCCACAACGCATCAAGCTCGATGCCGCGCCGTGGTCGGCCCGTAAAGTTGCCCTCAAGAGCGCCAAGCACGCGACGTGGCTGCTCTTTTCGCTATGGACCGGGATCACTTTCGTCGGCTATTTCATGCCGATCCGCGACCTGGTCAATGACCTGATCACGCTCTCGCCCGGTGCCTGGTCGGCCTTCTGGGTCGTCTTCTACGCCTTCGCCACTTATGGCAACGCCGGTTTCCTGCGCGACCAGATGTGCCGGCAGATCTGCCCCTACGCCCGCTTCCAGTTCGTCATGTTCGACCCCGACACGCTGATCATCGCCTACGACACGGCGCGCGGCGATGCACGCGGCCCGCGCGCCAAGGGGGCCGATCCGAAGGCCCTCGGGCTCGGCGACTGCGTCGATTGCGGCATCTGCGTCCAGGTCTGCCCGACCGGCATCGATATTCGCAACGGTCTGCAGAACGAGTGCATCGGCTGCGCCGCCTGCATTGATGCCTGCGATCAGGTGATGGACAAGATGAATTACCCACGAGGCCTGATCCGTTATTCGACCGAAAACGCCGTCACCATGCGCTACACGACGATGGAAATCATTCGCCGCGCCGCCCGGCCGCGGGTCATCATTTACACGGCGATCCTCGTCGCGCTGACCACGGCCATGGCCTGGTCGCTTGCCACGCGGATTCCGCTGAAAGTCAATGTCCTGAAAGACCGCAACGTACTGTCACGCGAAGCCGATGACGGCTCGATCGAAAACGCCTATCGCCTGCAGATCATGAATACCGGCGATCAGACGCGCAAATTCACGATCAGCATCGGCGGCATCGACGGCGCGCGACTGGCCAGCAACAGCGAAATCACCGTTCCGGGTGGCGAGATCGGCACCCAGACAGCCATCGTCAGCGCCGAGCCGGGGGCCACGCCGTCGGGCGCGGCGCCGATCACCTTCAGCGTGGCCGACGTGGCCGATCCGAAGGTCGCCGTCACGGAGAGTTCGAAATTCTGGATGCCTTGAGCCTAGAATGAAGCATCAATGATCAGATCTCCGAAAGGAAGCGCATCATGAATAACGAAAAGCTCAAGACGCTCATCACCTCGCCGCTACCGTTCTTTGGCGTCACCGAACAGGGTGACGTGCTGGCCCGCTACGTGCCGTATGGCCCGGTGTTTCGCTGGAGCTGGAACCAGATGATCCCGATGCCGGTGCAGGGCAGCGACCTGATCTGGCTGCTCCATGCGGCGCACGAGGAAGAGCATTCGATCACCGACACGGAAAAGCCCAAGAGCAGTAACAGCCAGTAAGCGGCGCGCGCTGGCTCAGGCCGGCTGGCGCATCTGCGCGGCGAGCCACTGGCCGATGGCCCAGACCTCTTCCAGACAGACCGAATGCGGCATCGGGTATTCGTGCCATTCGGGCGCATAGCCGCGGTCGATCAGCAAATCCCGGGCGGCCAGGCCAAGCGTTGGCGAAACAACATCGTCGGCCGTGCCATGAGCGGCGAAGATCGGGATATTGCGGTTGGCGCCGGCTGAGTCTTCACCAAGCAGCGCCGGCGACGGAATATAGGTCGACAAGGCGATGAGCCCGGCCAGTTTTTCCGGATGGGTCAGCGCCGTCGTGTAGGCCACCGCCCCGCCCTGCGAGAAGCCGGCGAGAAAGATACGGTCAACCGGAATTCCCCGGCTTTTTTCACGATCGATCAGGCGCCGCACGGCTTCGCGGGAGGTGATGATCCCCGCCTCGTCGATCCGCCGACTGGTGCTGTCGAGCGAAATGATGTCGTACCAGGCGCGCATGACGTAGCCGCCATTGCAGGTCACCGCCATGTAGGGCGCGTGGGGGAAGATGAAACGAACGGCCGGCGATGCGGCCAGACCGAGTTCGGGGACAACCGGCACGAAATCCGAGCCGTCGGCACCCAGACCATGCAGCCAGATCACCGCGTATTGGGGCTGGGCGGCGGTTTCGACCTCAAGCGGTGGCATGTCGATTTCCATGGGGCTCTCCTCGCGTTCGTCAGGCGGCCAGTATGCGGAAACTGGCGCGACATGACCAGCAAGTATCAGCCCGCGCCAGCCTCGTGCGGCAGACGCAGGTAAAACTCGGTGGCTTGTTCGCCAACACGCACAGCGATTTCGCCGCCATGGGCGAGCACGATGGAGCGGGCGATGGCTAGGCCGAGTCCGGTGCCCTCAGAACGTGAATCGAGCCGGACAAAGCGGTCAAAGACCCGGTGCAGCGCCTCGGCCGGGATCGGTTGCCCGGTGTTGGCAATGGATAGTTCCGCCATGCCGTCGACCGCCCCGACCTTGACGACAATCGAACCGCCAGCCGGCGTGTGATGAATGGCATTGACCAGCACATTGCCGATGGCCCGTTCCAGCATCAGGCGGTCGCCATTCACCGTGATGTCGTCGCCGACCAGTTGCAGGCTAACGTTCTCGGTGAGCAATCCGTAGTACTCGATCAGCCGTTCGCACAGCGGGCGTAGCGCCAGCGGCTCAGTCTGCGGCACGAGCAGGCCGTGGTCGGCCTTGGCCAGCAGCAGCATGTCGGCGATGATCCGCGCCAGGCGTTCATATTCCTCGAGGTTAGAGGCCAGCAGGTCGCGGTATTCATCGACATGGCGCGCCTTGCTCAGCGACACCTCGGTCTGCATGCGCAGGCTGTGGATCGGCGTGCGCAACTCGTGGGCGAGATCGGCCGAGAAATCCGACAGGCGTTTGAAGGAATCCTCGAGCCGGCCAAGCATGGCGTTGAAGGCGGTGACCAGTTCAGCCAGTTCCGGCGGCACATTCTGTTCCGGGATGCGTTCGGCCAACTGCCCGGCCGAAATGCGGCCGGCGGCGCGGGCGATGGCGCGCACGGGGTGCAAGCCGCGGCGCACGACCAACGCGCCGACAAGTGCGGTGAGCAGCGCGGCTGCCAGAATGGCGAAGCGGAAATCGCGCTGCAGCTCATCAAGAAAATCGGTGTGATGACGAATGTCGCGGGCGACGACGACATGCGCCGTTTCACCCCAGGCGGTCTCCATGTCGGCGGCGATCACGCGATATTCGGCATCGCCCAACGCCAGCCGGACCGGCGTCCGCCCCAGCGCGACATTCGCGGCGCTCAGCGGCTCGGCCAGTTCGGGCGTCGGCCATTTGAAAATTGGCCCTTTTTTCCGGTTGACCGTAACAATCACCCCATGCTCGCCGATCAGGGCGTCACCCAGGCGCGCGGCAAAAGCCTCAGGCGTTTTTTCCTGCGTGCCGACATGGCCGATCAGCGCCAGCTTGCCGAACAGGTCGTGGGCATCGAGTTCAGCCATGTGGGCATCGGCGGCGCGGCTGAAATAGACGCCAAGCGCCGCAAAAACCACCGTTGCCAGCAGCGCGAAGGCCAGCGACAGTCGCAGCGCAATCGAATGCCGCCAGTCGGCCACGATCAGCGGATTTCCATGACGTAACCCATGCCGCGCAGGGTGTGGATCAGCTTGGGCGAGAAATCGTCATCGACCTTGGCGCGCAGACGGCGGATGGCGACTTCTACGACGTTGGTGTCGGAATCGAAATTCATGTCCCAGACCTGCGAAGCGATGAAACTGCGCGCCAACACCTCGCCCTGCCGACGCAGGAAGAGCTCGAGCAGCGCGAACTCCTTGGCCGTCAGGTCGATGCGCTGGCCGGCCCGGGTAGCCCGGCGCTTCAGCACATCGAGTTCGAGATCGGCAATGCTCAGGCTCCCGGCCTCCCGGGCCCTACCCCGACGCAGCAACGTGCGGACGCGGGCAAGCAATTCCGAAAAGGCGAAAGGCTTGACCAGATAGTCGTCGGCGCCCAGTTCCAACCCCTTGACCCGATCCTCGACCTGATCACGAGCCGTCAGAAACAACACCGGCAAATCACGCCCCGCCGCGCGCAAGGTTTTCAACACCTGCCAGCCATCCAGCCCCGGCAGATTGACGTCAAGGATCAGCAGGTCGTAGTCGCCAGCCAGCCCCTCATGCATGCCATCCAGCCCGTTGCGCACCAGATCGGCCGTGAAACCAGCCTCGGAAAGCCCCTGTTTAAGGTAATCGCCAGTCTTCGCTTCGTCTTCGACGATGAGGATTTTCATGCCGGCATTTTGCCCGAGATGGCGGCGAGTTGTCTGGCGACGCGGGCGTCAAAAATTGGAGTGTTCGCAAAAGCGGGGGCTACCGGGCAAAAATGTGCCCAAAGCGGTAGTTGGCGAATTAGAAAAGCTGTCGTTCAGTAACTTGGAAATGAGTGGACTGCCCAGCTTTTTTCGCATATCCGCTCGACTGAGGGGCTAGGACACCTGGCTCTCTACCGTTGAAGCTGACCAATTAGTAAGTTCCAATAGCGCACAAAGTATGCGATGAGTTTGGCCTTCAAGGTGATGCTCGAAGAGAATGGAAATTGATTCATGTGTTTGATGGAATTTCTGTTGATATTCGTGCTTGCGTCCTTCTAGGACAACAGTAACGTACGGGCCATAGAGAACCTCCGTGATGACCTGGGGGTATAGCGGCCCACATGTTCCTCCGTCGTGGAGCGTAACGGTATGGTGCAGATAGCGATGCTGATATTTTCGGATGAATTCAGTCGCAGTCTTTGCCGACCATGATGACCAATAAAGCGAATGATCATTTTCTTGGGACCACAGTGTGTATTCGTTTCGTCCGATGGTGACAAACGCACGATTTCTTGCTTTTGCTGTTTCAACTTCATGCGAAGTGGCGTCGTAGCACAACGGGAGCCTTGAGACGGGAAACAGCGATCCAAGAATCATTGCTAAATGGGCACGCTGCATAGCCAAGTTAAACAAGTAGCAACGGAGACTCATATTGTCCTAACAATTAATAGGCAGCCCCGTGAGGCCGCCATGTCTTTTGTTTGCCAATTTACTTACGAAAAAGAAGACAGGTGACCAAGTATCTATTCGTTTTGGATTTATCTCAAGGCCAATGTCAGCTTCGCGCTTATGTACATGAAAGACCGCAATTGGCCGGATGCCGTCCAGTACCCCTCATAAATAGCCCCCAGCAGCAGAACCCAATCCTCCCGATTACAAACTTGTAATCCTGCCGTCAGGCGCCTGACGGCAGCCGCAGCGCACAATCGCCGCATCCATCCTCCAAGGAACCGCCATGCGCCTGCTGCTTGCCCTCATGCTCTCCCTCAGCCTCCCCGCTTTCGCCCAGCACGATCATGGCGCGCACAAGTCGGCTGCTGTTCAATCTGCGCCGTTGAGCGATGGCGTGGTCAAGAAGATCGATGCCAAGGCCGGTGAGGTCGTCATCCAGCATGGTCAGCTCGACAGCATCGGCATGCCGCCGATGACCATGGCTTTTGGCGTTGCCGACAAGGCGTGGCTGGGCAAGCTCAAGGCCGGTGACAAGATCAGGTTCGCGGCCGAGATGAAGGGCGGCAACGCCATTGTCAGCCGCTACGAGATGGCCAAGTAAGCGCATCGCCGATGCCTGACATCATCCCCAACTGGCACCCGGCAGTTGTTCATTTTCCGATAGCCCTTGCCGTCACGGCCACGCTGCTCTTGCTGCTTGGCCGGTTGCGGCCGGCCAATCCGACTTTTACGGCCAGCGGTCGCCTGCTGGTCCTTTTCGCCGCCCTGAGTGCCGTGCTGGCGGCGGCGCTCGGCTGGTATGCCTTCCAGACGGTTGAACACGACGGTGCCGGTCATCTGGTCATGCTCCGCCATCGCAACTGGGCGCTGACCGGCACGGCCGGGCTGATTGCGCTGGCCGTCTGGGATGGCCTGCGCCAACGCGCGGAACGCCCACCGCACGGGGCATTGCTGCCGATCATGCTGGTGCTTTCGGCCAGCTTGGGGGTGACCGGCTGGCTGGGCGGCGAAATGGTTTATCGGCATGGCATCGGCGTCTCGGCCTCGGCTTTCGCTGCGCCGGAAGTGGTGGCGCCGACGGTGGCAGAGCAGCCGGTGGCTACGCCTGAAACGGTTGCCGAAACGCCAGCCCCCGCCCCCGGCGAGCACATTCACAAGGATGGCAAACGCCATCGCCATTGAGGCTGCCCATGAAACGTCCGCTGCTTCTCGCCCTACTGCTCACCGCGCTGGCCGCCCAAGGCGCCGAGCCGCTGCCCGGCGCCAGCGTCGAATCGCTGCTTGCTGCCGCCCGTGAGCACAGCCCGGATATCCGCATGGTCCGCCTCGAGGCCGAAGCGGCGCGCGAGCGCATCCAGCCGGCCGGCGCCCTGCCCGACCCTGTCCTGCGCATCGAGCTGGAAAACATCACGCGCAACGGCAGCCAGAATGCGACGCTCGACCCGACGCGGACGGGTGACACCAAGTACACGTTGATGCAGCCGCTGCCTTTTTGGGGCAAGCGTGACCTCAAGCGTGACGTGGCCAGCGCCGAGGCAAGCCAGGCCGAAGGCCGCGCCACCGACACCTGGGCCGAAGTGGCCAGCCGCATCAAGAGTCTGTACGCACAATACTGGCTGACCGGCCAGTCGTTGCAACTGACCCGCGAGAACATCGAACTGACCCGCCGCCTCGAACAGATCGCTCAGGCCCGCTACGCCGGCGGTCTGGCGGCGCAGCAGGATGCCATCCGCGCCCAACTGGAGCGCAGCGCGATGGACGCCGAACTGGTCGGCATGGAAAGCGAGTTCCACCACCTGATGGTCTTCCTCAACGCCATGCTGGCCCGGCCAAGCGGCGCCGCACTGGCCGAACCGGCGGCGCTCCGGCCGATTCCCGCCCGCCTCGATGGCACGGCGTTGAACGACCGCCTGCTTGCCGCCAACCCGCAACTGGCCATCGAAACCGCCCGCGTCGGCGGCGCCGAAAAGAGCCGCGAGCTGGCCTACCGCAACCGCTATCCCGACCTGACGCTGGGCGTCGCGCCGATGCAGGTCGGCAACCGCGTCGATGCCTGGAGCCTGATGCTGGAAATGAACCTGCCGCTGCAACAAGGCACCCGGCGCAGCCAGGAGCGCGAAAGCGAGCGCATGCTCGAAGCGGCAGCGGCGCGCAAGGAAGCGCTCGGCCACCGGCTGCAGGGCGACCTCAATGCGGCGCTGAGCAACCTGGAAGGCGCTCGCACGACTGAACAGATCACCCGCACCCGCCTGCTGCCGCAGGCCGAACTGACTTTCAAATCGGCGCTGGCCGGCTACGAGAACGGCAAGGTCGATTTCGCCACCCTGCTCGACGCCCAGCGCCAGATCCGCAACGCCCGCCTCGCGATGCTGCGCGCCCAGGCCAGCCAGCAAATGCGACTGGCCGAGATCGAACGCCTGCTTGGAGAAGACCTGTGAAAAACGGCCCCCTGTTCATTTTCATCGCCGTCGCGCTGACCGTCGGCGGCTTTGCCGGCGGTTATCAGTTTGCCCAGCAAAAAACGGATGCTGTTGAGCAGACTTCCACGGTCAACGCGGAAAAAGGGCAAAAACCGAAATTGCTCTACTACCGCAACCCGATGGGCCTGCCCGACACCTCGCCAACGCCGAAAAAAGACCCGATGGGCATGGACTACATTCCGGTCTATGAGGGCGAGGACGAAGCGGCCGGCGACAGCGGCCTCAAGATCAGCGCCGAGAAAATCCAGAAAATGGGCGTCAAGGCCGAGCCGGCCAAGCTGCAGGTGCTCGACAAGAACGTCCGCGCCAGCGGCCGGGTCGAAATCGACGAAAGCCGGACCTACACGGTGACCGCCAAGTTCGAGGGCTACATCGAGCGCCTGCACGTCAACACCACCGGCCAGCCGGTCGGCCGCGGCCAGCCGCTGTTCGAGGTGTACAGCCCGGAACTGGTCTCGGCCCAGCGCGAATACGCCATCGCCGCACAGGGCGTCGGCCAGCTCAACGAAGCCGGCGGCGAGGCGCAATCGGCGATGAAGCAGCTGGCCGATTCCAGCCTGCAACGGCTCAGGAACTGGGATATTTCCGACGAGCAGATCAAGGCGCTGGCTCGGTCTGGCAACGCCAAACGCACCCTGACCTTCCGCGCGCCGGTGGCCGGCATCGTTACCGAGAAGAAGGCCGTCCAGGGTATGCGCTTCATGCCCGGCGAGATGCTCTACCAGATTGCTGACGTTTCCAGCATCTGGGTCCAGGCCGATGTCTTCGAGCAGGACATTGCGGCGGTGGTTGTTGGCCAGAAGGCGAGAATCCGGATCAACGCCTATCCTGGCGAGGTCTTCGCGGGGCGCATCGCCTACGTTTATCCGACGCTCAAGGCGGAAACGCGGACGGTACCGGTACGCATCGAACTGGCCAATCCGAAGGGTCGATTGAAGCCGGCGATGTTTGCTGAAGTCGATATTCCGGTGGCCGGCGCTTCGTCAGTCGTCACCGTGCCGAATTCGGCGGTGATCGATAGCGGCAGCAAGCAGGTGGTCATCGTGCAGTTGGCCGAAGGGCGGTTCGAGCCGCGAGTTGTGAAGCTGGGTGCGCGTGGCAGCGAATTTGTGCAGGTTCTTGATGGCGTCAAGGAAGGGGAGATGGTGGTTTCGTCGGCCAATTTCCTGATTGATGCGGAGAGCAATTTGAAGGCGGCGCTTGGCGGGATGCAGGCAGCCACGCCGGCAGTGGTTGGGCATAAGGCGGTCGGGGTTTTGAATGCCGTTGATGCGGCGGCGGGGACGGTGACGATTTCGCATGAGCCGGTGGCTAGTTTGAAGTGGCCTTCTATGAAGATGGATTTTGTTTTGGCGAATGCGGGGCTGGTTTCGGGTTTGAAGCCGGGGACGGCGGTGGAGTTTGAGTTTGTTGAGCGGGGGCCGGGGGAATGGGTGGTTACCTCTGTGGTGACGAAATGACGCTTTCCTTTGGCGGGCTTGGGTTTCCGCCTTGCTGGCGGGCGTACTTTCTTTTGCTTCGCCAAAAGAAAGTAGCCAAAGAAAAGGCGACCCCGGGGGCGGCGCCCTGCGGGTTCCTTGCGCTACTCGGCAGACCGGGCGGCTTGCTAAACTCGCCTGCGGCTCAGACAACGCAAGCCGACTGCCCCCGGCCAGCCTGCGTTGCTCAGCGCCTTCCACGGGGACCCCAAAGGCGTCTATGCTCGACCGTTTTTTCGGGAAGAATTGGTTTCCACGGTCAACCGGAAAAAACAGCCAAAAATAAAATCTGCCATTCAGGCACCCAAGCTCAACGACGGATCGTTTCACCGGGCCCCTTGAGAGGTGCCGAGCAACGCAGGAATGCCGGGGGCGTTCGGCGAGGACTGTTTGAGGGGCGCAGCCCCGAGTTCCGCAGCCGCCCGGCCTTCCGAGTAGCGCAGGGAACCGGCGCAGCCGGCACCGACCCAGGGTCGCCTTCTTTTTGCTTACTTTTTCTTGGCGAAGCAAGAAAAAGTGAGACGCCCCGCAAGGGCGGAACCCCAAGCCAATTAGCCGGAACCCACAGCAAAACAAGACCCCCCTGGATTCCCGCTTCCGCAGGAATGACCGAAGAGGGCCGCTCCCATGCTTAATGCCCTCATCAACTGGTCAGCCAGAAACCGCTTCCTCGTCCTGCTGGCAACGCTATTCATCGTAATAGCCGGCATCTGGTCGGTCCTCAAAACCCCCCTCGACGCCATCCCCGACCTTTCCGACGTCCAGGTCATCCTGTACACCGAATTCCCCGGCCAGGCGCCGCAGGTCGTCGAGGATCAGGTCACCTACCCGCTGACCACCGCCCTGCTCTCCGTGCCGAAATCCAAGGTAGTCCGCGGCTTCTCCTTCTTCGGCGCATCTTTCGTCTATGTCATCTTCGAAGACGGTACCGACATCTACTGGGCGCGCTCGCGCGTGCTGGAATACGTCAATTCCGTCTCCGGCAAGCTGCCCAAAGGAGTGAGCCCAACCCTCGGCCCGGATGCCACCGGCGTCGGCTGGGTCTACCAGTACGCCGTGCTGGCCAAGGACAAGACGCTGGCCGAACTGCGCACCCTACAGGACTGGTATCTGCGCTACCAGCTGGCGAAAGCGCCCGGCGTCGCCGAGGTGGCCAGCATCGGCGGCTTCGTGCAGCAGTATCAGGTCACGGTCGACCCAATCAAGCTGAAAACCTACGGCATCCCGCTCATGCGCGTCGCCGAGGTGATCCGCAATTCGAACCGCGACGTCGGTGGCCGCACGCTGGAAATGGCCGAAACCGAATACATGGTGCGTGGCCGCGGCTATCTGCGCGGCAAGGGCGACATCGAGAATCTGGTCTTAAAGGCGCAGAACGGCACGCCGGTCCGCGTCGCCGATATCGGCCGGGTCGAGCTGGTAGCCGACGAGCGGCGCGGCATCACCGAGTTGAACGGCGAAGGTGAAGTCGTTTCCGGCATCGTCATGTCACGCTTCGGCCAGAACGCGCTGGATGTCATCCACAACGTCAAGACCAAGATCGCCGAAGTCAGCGCCGGGCTCCCCGAGGGCGTCAGCATCCAGACCGTCTATGACCGCTCCGAACTGATCGAGCGCGCCATCGCCACGCTCAAGCGCACGCTGGCCGAAGAAAGCCTGATCGTCGCGCTGGTCTGCATCGTCTTCCTGCTCCACCTGCGCTCGGCGCTGGTCGCCATCATCATGCTGCCGGTTGGCATCCTGGCAGCCTTCATCGGCATGCGGGCGCTCGGCATCAATTCGAACATCATGAGTTTGGGGGGGATTGCGATTGCCGTTGGGGCGATGATCGATGCGGCGATTGTGATGATTGAGAATGCGCACAAGCATCTCGAACGCCTGCAACCGGGAGAGTCGCGCAGCGAGGCGATAATCGCGGCCTGCAAGGAAGTCGGCCCCGCCCTCTTCTTCAGCCTGCTCATCATCACCGTCTCCTTCCTCCCCGTCTTCACGCTCGAAGCCCAGGAAGGCCGACTGTTTGCCCCACTCGCCTGGACCAAGACCTTCGCCATGGCGGCCGCCGCCTTCCTGTCGGTGACGCTGGTGCCGGTGCTGATGCTGCTGTTCATCCGCGGCCACATCCGCCCGGAAGCCGAAAACCCGGTCAATCGTTTCCTGATCCGGATTTACCGCCCGATCATCGCCGCCGTCATGAACTGGAAGAAAACGACCATCACCCTCGCCCTGATCGCCATGGCCGTCAGCATCATCCCGGCCAGCCGGTTGGGCAGCGAATTCATGCCGACACTCAATGAAGGCACGCTGTTCTACATGCCGACCACCCTGCCCGGCCTGTCGGTGACCAAGGCGGCCGAGTTACTGCAGACGCAAAACAAGATCATCAAGAGTTTCCCGGAAGTCGCCTCGGTATTCGGCAAAGCCGGGCGCGCCCAGACCGCCACCGACCCGGCGCCGATGGAAATGTTCGAGACGGTCATCAACCTCAAGCCGGAATCGGAATGGCGCCCCGGCCTGACCACCGACAAACTGATCGCCGAACTCGACAAGGCGCTGCAATTCCCCGGCGTCGCCAATTCGTGGACGATGCCGATCAAGGCGCGCATCGACATGCTGTCCACCGGCATCCGCACCCCCATCGGCATCAAGGTTTTCGGCACCGACCTCGTCGAAATGGAACGCCTGGCCAAGGAAATCGAAAGCGTCGTCAAGGCTGTGCCCGGCACCAGCAGCGCCTTCGCCGAACGGATTACCGGCGGCTTTTACCTCGACATCGTGCCCGACCGCATCGCCCTGGCCCGCTACGGGCTGAGCGTCGGCGAGGTGATGGATGTCGTCGCTGCCGCCCTCGGTGGCGAAATGGTCACCACCACGGTCGAAGGCCGCGAGCGCTTCGGCGTCACCGTCCGCTACCCGCGCGACCTGCGCAGCGACCCGCAAGCCATCGCCCGCGAAGTGCTCGTTCCGGTACCGGCCGAAATGGGCGCCCCGGCGACCATGATCCCGCTCGGCCAGGTTGCCGAGATCAAGATCAGCACCGGCGCCCCGGCCATCCGCACCGAAAACGCCCTGCTCTCGGCCTACATCTACGTCGATATCCGCGACCGCGACATCGGTTCCTACGTCGCCGAAGCCCGCAAGGCAGTCAATGAAAAGGTCAAATTCACACCCGGCACCTACGTCACCTGGAGCGGCCAGTTCGAGTACATGGAGCGCGCCATCGAGAAACTGAAAGTCGTCGTGCCGGTGACGTTGCTCATCATCTTCCTGCTCCTCTACCTCAACTTCCGGCGCATCACCGAAACGCTCATCGTCATGCTCTCCGTGCCCTTCGCGCTGGTCGGCGGCATCTGGCTGATGTGGCTGCTCGGCTACAACCTGTCGGTCGCCGCGGCCATCGGCTTCATCGCGCTGGCCGGCGTGGCCGCCGAAACCGGCGTCGTCATGCTGATCTACCTCGACCACGCATGGACGGCAGTGCAACAAAAATGTGCCGCGGAAGGCCGTAGCCCGCAGGCTTCCGACCTCTACGCCGCGGTCATGGAAGGCGCCGTCGAACGCGTCCGCCCGAAGATGATGACGGTCACCGCCATCATGGCCGGCCTGCTGCCCATCCTGTGGGGGACCGGCACCGGCTCGGAAGTGATGAGCCGCATCGCCGCCCCGATGGTCGGCGGCATGATTTCTTCAACCATCCTGACCCTGGCCGTCATTCCGGCGATCTACGCGCTGGTCAAACATCGCCAGCAAAGGCTAAGCACCTAATAACGGCCGCGAGCCCGCTCGAAAACCTCGGCAGCCAGATCGAGTTGATCGGTATTGCCGGTTGCTTTGTTCACCGAGCCGAAAAATTTTGCGAAGTCATCGGCCGACAACTCGGCTTCCGCGGCTTCGGGGAGTCGGCGCTCAACCGTTCGCCGCCGGTCAAAACAACCGCTGGGCGGGCCGATGTCACGGCCGCGTCTCTCCGGGCGTCCTCTGCGCTCGTTGCTCATGGCTGGCTCCTCTGATTATGAAACCTGCATTTTCTCCTCGCGACAACGCTGGCGCAATCAGGCTAACGTCATACACCTGACGTTAGCATCCCTTTCTCCAGGGCACTCGCCAGCCAGGCTTCATAGCCGCCTTTCAGGGGCCGGACGGAGATGTAGCCGGCGTCGAGCAAGCGGCGCGCCGCCTGAATCGCCCCGGCATCTTCCGGGCAGGCGCACAGGGTGACGATGGGCCTATCTTTCGGCCATTCGCCGACGGCATCGAGCAGCAGGTCATGCTCCGCCACCGTCGCGCCGGCAATCGGCCCGGTTTCAGCGATCATGCTCTGACCGCGCAGGTCGAGGACCAGCGGCGGTTGCTCGCCCTCCATCGCGGCAATCAATTCAAGCGGCGTGATGTGCGGCACGGCCGACAATTGCCGGAAGCGGTATTTCTGCCAGAGTTTCCAGCCCAGCCAGAGTGAAATCATGGCGGCGAGAAGGACAAGTGCGCTCCCTGTGTGCTGGTCCAGTGCAGCGATGGCTGCGCTGACTTCGTTGCGCAACAGCCAGCCGGCGCCCAAAGCCAGCCCGGCCCACAATGCGGCCCCGGTGGCGGCGGCGAGCAGGAAACCGGGCAGCCGCATGCGTAGAGAGCCGGCGATGGGTGGCGCCACCGTCGAAAAACCGGGAATGAATTTGGCAAAGACCAAGGAGCCGAGCCCCCAGCGGACAAAGCGGGACTCAGTCTGGCTGACGCAGGAAGCAGGGTTGATCGACAGCTTGCACAGGCCGGCGAGCACGCGATAGCCAAATGCCCGGCCGGCCAGATACCAGACCCAGTCAGCGAGTACCGAGGCGACGATGGCGGCGGCCAGAACGCTGGCGAACTGCCCCGAGCCGACGATCAGGCTACCGGCCAGGAGCAGCGTCGGAACGGCCGGCACCGGCAGCCCGATCTGTTGCAGCAGGACGTTGAGGAAAACGACCCAGACGGCGTCACGCTGAAGTGCTTCGCTGAGCTGGGAGATTTCCACGGAGTCACCTTTCGTTAATGGTCGACCGGCCCGGCCATGTCGAGGAATGCATCATTCCGGTTCGACGATGGCCGGGCCCGTTGGTTCACAGCGATTGAACCGCCGTCGCCTCGAACTTGCCGGCCTGGTAATCGCGCATGGCCTGGTGAATCTGCTCGGCGGTGTTCATGACGAACGGGCCGTACTGGGCGATCGGCTCATTGAGCGGTTGGCCGGCGACGATCAACACGCGGGCATCCTCCACTGCTTCGATGCAGACAGCCGGTGCACCACTGTTGCTCAGGATGGCCATGTTCCGGTCGGCGACCGTCGTGCCGGCGATATTCACGCTGCCCCGGTAGGTGTAGGTGAAGGCATTGTGACCGGCGGCGATCGGCTGCTCAAAACGCGTGCCGGCCGGCAGATGGACGTCGAGATAAAGCGGCTCGGTGTCCGGACGGTGGACGGCGCCATCGACGCCGTGACTGGCCCCGGCGATGACGCGGACAACAACGCCGTTTTCATCGGTGAATTCCGGGATGGCCGCCGGCGGAATGTCGCGATAGCTCGGCGCGACCATCTTCTGGCTGGCCGGCAGGTTGAGCCAGAGCTGGAAACCTTCCATCAGGCCTTCTTCCTGTTCCGGCAGTTCGGAATGGATCAGCCCGCTGCCCGTCGTCATCCATTGGGCGCCGCCCGGCCCGAGCAGGCCGACGTTGCCGACGCTGTCGTGGTGGCGCATGCGGCCGGCGATCATGTAGGTGACCGTTTCGAAGCCGCGGTGCGGGTGATCGGGGAAGCCGCCGATGTAGTCGTCCGGATTCTCGTTGCGGAAGGCATCGAGCATCAGGAAGGGGTCGAGGCGACGCTGCAGGTTCTGGGTCAGGACCCGCGTCAGGCGCACGCCGGCGCCGTCGGAGGTCTGAACACCGGCAACGAGGCGCTCAACCGTTCTGTATTGATGGCTGGATGGTGCTGTGTTCATGATTTTCTCCAAAGGGCTCAGGGCGGCAGCGCGCATTTCCGAACGCCGCCGATCTTTGTTGTTAGGCAATCAATTCTTCAATCTGTGCTTCAGCGTCGGCAAAAGCCTTGCTCGCCGACTCGGCACCCAGCGCCAGACCTTCGGCGTAGATGAATTCGACGTCGGTCAGGCCGAGGAAGCCGAGAACGCTCTTCAGGTAAGGCACCTGCGAATCGGCCGGGGTATCGCGGTAGAGACCGCCGCGGGCCAGGGCGACATAAACCTTCTTGCCCTTGAGCAGGCCTTCCGGACCCTTCTCGGTGTAGCGGAAAGTGACGCCGGCCCGGGCGATGGCGTCGATCCAGGTTTTCAGCTGAACCGGCACGCCGAAGTTGTACATCGGCACGCCAAGGACGATGGCGTCGACCGATTGGACCTGGGCGATCAGCGCGTCGTCGAGGGCAACGCGGGCGGACTGTTCGGCCGTGCGTTGATCGGCCGGCGTGAACAAGGCGCCGAGGGCGGGCTCGTCGAGGACCGGGTGCGGGTGGCTGGCCAGATCGCGCAGTTCGACCGTGGCATTCGGATTTTGGGCGAGCAGGCGAGCCGTCAAGGTATCAGCCAGACGGGTCGAGTTGGCACCGGCAGAACGGGCGCTGGCGTTGATTTGCAGGATTTTCATGATCGTTATCTCCAAGGTGGGGTGGGGTTCGTGGTTCAAACCGCTGAAACCATGGAGTGAATTCTATTGGGCACAATAACGATCCGGAAGCCGTTGAAATGGGTATCATTGTTCCGTTAATGAAACAGTCAGGATAGCCATGAGTCTCGATGCCAACGATCTGATCCTCTTCGCCCAGGTCATGGAGGCCGGCAGTTTTTCCCGGGCGGCCGAGCACTGCGGGCTGCCCAAATCGACGCTGTCCCGGCGCATTACCCAGCTCGAAACCAAGCTTGGCGAACGCCTGCTGACGCGCAGCACGCGCCGTCTGGCCATCACCGAATTCGGCGAGCAGATTCTCGATCACGCCAAACGCCTGCTTGAGGAAACCGAGGCCGCTTCGGCCATGGCCCTGCACCGGCAAGGCACGCCACGCGGCGTACTGCGCGTTTCGCTGCCGCCCGATTTTGCCGAGCTCGATCTGACGCCCCTGCTCCTCCAGTACGCCAGCAGCTATCCCGAAGTGCGGCTCGAACTCGACCTCTCGCCACGCCGCGTCGACTTGCTGGCCGAGCGTTTCGATCTCGCCGTGCGCGCCGCCAGTCGCCTGCCCGACGACAGCACGCTGGTCGCCCGCCAGCTCTGCGAAATGCCGGGCAGCCTGTACGCCAGCCCGGCCTATCTGGCCCGCTATGGCACGCCGGAACAGCCAGCCGACCTGCTCGACCACGTTTGCCTCGGGGCGATCAGCGGCACCGGCGACATGCTCCCCTGGCAACTGGCGCGCGGCGCGGAGCGCTGGGAAGGCATGCCGAGCGGGCCGCTGGCCGCAAACTCGCGCAGCTTGCAACGCGACCTCGCGGCGCATGGCATGGGCATCGTCGGGCTGGCCGACCGCTTTGCCGCCAAATGGGTCGAACAAGGCCTGCTCAAACGCGTGCTGCCGGAATGGGCATTGCCGACGGTGACCATCTGGTGCGTGACACCGGGCCGGCGCCTGCTGCCGGTACGCACTACGGCCTTCATCGACCTGCTGCGAGTCGCCATGGAAGGCCGCTGATTTCAAAATTGGCCAGTATTTCCGGTTGACCGTGGCAATGCCAGCGCGCAGGCGTACACTGCGCCCCTTACTTTTCAGTCAGGACGCCCGATGCAACAAGAACACTTCATTCCGGGCAAAGACGCCTCGCTCGAACACTCGATTTCTTCGATGCAGGCCAAGCTGGCAGCCCGCGGTTTCGACATCGAGGAATGCTCCTGGCTCAACCCGGTCGACAACGTCTGGTCCGTGCATGTGCGCAACCGCGCCTGCCACCTGATGTTCACCAACGGCAAGGGAGCAACCAAGCTGGCCGCCCACGCCAGCGCCCTCGGCGAGTATTTCGAGCGCCTCTCCTGCAACTATTTCTGGAACCACTATTACCTCGGCGAAACCATTGCCAACCGCGCCTTCACACACTACCCGCGCGAACGCTGGTTCCCGCTGACGGCCCATGGCACCGACTGGCCGGCAGAACTGCTGACGCCCGAGCTGCAGGCCTTCTACAACCCGGAAGGCAATATCACCGCCGAAGTACTCGTGGACATGAACTCCGGCAACGAAGATCGCGGCATCTGCGCCATTCCCTACATCCGCCAGCGTGATGGCGCCGAGGTCTTCTTCCCGGTCAATGTCATCAGCAACCTCTACGTCAGCAACGGCATGTCGGCCGGCAACACCCAGGCCGAAGCGCGCGCCCAGGCGCTGTCGGAAATCCTCGAACGCCACGTCAAGTTCAAGGTCATCGCCGAAGGCCTCTGCTTGCCGGACGTGCCGGACGAAGTCATCGGCCGTTACCCGACCATCGCCGCCGGCATCAAGGGCCTGCGCGACGCCGGCTTCGGCATTCTGATCAAGGACGCCTCGCTCGGCGGCCTCTACCCGGTCATGTGCGTGACCATGCTCAACCCGCGCGACCAGGGCGTTTTCGCCAGTTTCGGCGCCCACCCGCGCTTTGAAATTGCCCTTGAACGCGCCCTGACCGAACTGCTCCAGGGCCGTGCCCTCGAAGCGCTCGATGGCTTCCCGCCGCCCGGCTTCGACCTCGACGAAATCGCCAGCGCGCCGAACATCGAAATCCACTTCGTCGATTCGAGCGGCATCATCAGCTGGGAATTCCTCGGTGAAGAGGCCGATTTTGAATTCGTCGACTGGAACTTCAACGACCTCGACAACGGCAAGACCGCCGACGACTACGCCTGGCTGGCCGGGCGCATCCACGCCGACGGCCACGACATCTACGTCGCCGACTTCGACCACCTCGGCGTTTACGCCTGCCGCATCCTGGTCCCCGGCATGTCGGAGATCTACCCGATCGACGACCTCGAATGGGAAAACAACAGCGACGGCAACGTCGTCCGCGCCGACATCCTGCGCCTGGCCGAACTCAATGACGACGAATGCTGCGAGCTGCTCGACACCCTCAACGAACTGAGCATCGCCGACGAACGCCCGGTTGCCGCGCTGATCGGCCTCGCCGCAGATCCCGGCTCGCTGTGGGCCGACCTCCGCGTCGGCGAACTGAAGACCATGCTCGCCCTGGCCGGTGGCGATCCCGACGCCCTGCGCGAAGGCCTCGAATGGGTGCGTCAGTTCGAACAACTCGACGCAAGCCGTCGCCGCATCTACGCCTGCCTGCAGACCATCATCGACATGGAAGACCCGGCCAACTACGAAGCCGCCATGCTCAGCCTCTACGGCGACGCCACGGTCGACCAGGCGATTGCCATGCTCGACGGCGATGTCCGCTTCTTCGGTCTGGTTTCGCCCGGCCTGGCCCTCGCCGGCTGCGATCTGCACCAGCGTCTGCTCAAGGAATACGAGAAAGCGCACGCCGCCTGATGGGAATTCACATTCCCACGGTCAACCGGAAAAAACGGCCAAAATTGAAATCGGGCGGCTACCCTGCCACCCGCCTCAGCCATTTGACCAGCATCGCGTACAGATGCTCCGGATCGACCGGCTTGGCGATGAAGTCGTTCATGCCGACCTCGAGGCAGCGCGCCTTGTCCTCGGCGAAGGCGTTGGCCGTCATGGCCAGGATGGGCACGCTGCCCCCTTGCGGCATGGCGCGAATCTTCCGCGTCGCCGTCAGGCCGTCCATGCGCGGCATCTGCATGTCCATCAGGATCAGGTCGTAGGCCTCGTCGCCCAGCAGGTGCAGGGCGGCCATGCCATCGTCGGCGGTATCGACCACCAGCCCGACATCATCGAGCATGGCCTGGGCAATGAGCTGGTTGATCGGCTCGTCATCAACGAGCAGGATGCGGCGCCCCGGGTAGTCGCGCCGCAATATTTCATCGGCGCCGGCGATTAATTCGCCATCCGTCGGCATCTCGTCAGCCTGCCCTTTTTTCAGGCGAGCCGTCAGCCAGAAGGTGCTGCCTTGCCCGGGCAGGCTGAAGGCGCCGGCATCGCCGCCCATCAGGTAAGCCAACTTGCGCGTGATGTCGAGGCCGAGCCCGGTGCCGCCATATTTTCGCGTGGTCGAATTGTCGGCCTGCTCGAAGGCACCGAAAAGCCTGGGCAGATCCTCCTCGGCAATGCCGATCCCGGTATCCTCGACTTCAAAACGCAGCATGACACTGTCGGCATCCTCGTCGACCTGGCTGGCACGCAGGGTAATGATCCCTTCGTCGGTGAACTTGATGGCATTGGTGACGTAGTTGAGCAAGGCCTGCTGCAGGCGTGTCACGTCGCCGAGCAGCGGCGGCAGGTGTGGCGCTGGCTCGGTGTTCAAGGTCAGATGTTTGGCCTGGACCCTATCGCGCAGCATCGCGGCGACATTGCCGAGAATGCTGTCAATCCGGAGCGGCACTGCTTCGAGCGTGAATTTCCCGGCCTCGATCTTGGACAGATCGAGGATGGCGTTGATGATGTCGAGCAGGTGTTCGCCGGCCAGTTCGAGCCGGTCGAGGCGTTTCATCTGCTCTGCCTCCAGTCCGCTGCGCCGGATCAGGTGCGTCATGCCGGTAATGGCGTTGAGCGGCGTCCGGATTTCGTGCGACATGTTGGCCAGGAAAGCGCTTTTCGCCACATTCGCCGCTTCGGCCGCTTCCTTGGCGACAGCCAGTTCGCCCGTGCGCCGGTCGACCAGTTCTTCAAGATGCAGCCGGTATTGCCGGAGCTCTTCTTCATTGCGCACGCGTTCCGAAATATCGCGACTGATGCCGAACAGGCCGACCACATGCAGGTCTTCGTCAAACAGCGGCCATTTGTTGGTTTCGACATAACCGAGCTGACCATCGACATCGTAATACGGCTCGATCTTGGCGAGCAGGGGCTTCCCCTCCGTGAACACCGGGCGCTCCTCTTCCTCGTAAAGACGAGCGGTGTCTGCTGGAAAGACTTCCCGGTCATGCTTGCCGATCATGTCGCGCCAGTGAGCGTGCCCGGTAATATCGGCCATGGTCTGGCTGCAGAAGCGGAAACGGCTTTCCGCGTCCTTGAAATAGATGAAATCGGTCGTCAGATTCAGAAAGGTTTCGAAATCGCGGTTGAAATCGGCCACCTTCTTTTCGGCCAGCTTGCGGTTGGTGATATCAACATCCATGCAGACCAGAATCCGGGCGGCCTCGTCGTCACCGGGGATAATGAAGGCGGTGGACTCGACCCAGCGCACCTCACCGTTCCGCGTCCGGGTGACAAATTCGGTCGGGCCAAGCGACTGACCGCTGGCTGCCACTTCCTCCAGCGCACTTCGGCAGCGCGCCGCCTCGTCATCGCTGAAAATCAGGCAGTCCAGAGTCTTGCCCCTGGCCTCGTCAGCGGACCAGCCGTAAAGCGCCTCCGAGGCAGTATTCCAATACATCACGCGGCCCTCGGTATCGAACCACTGGACGGCCACATTGGGCGTGTTCTCCAGGGTCGCCGAGAGCTGCCGGCGCGACGACTCGGCCCGCTCGGTCGCCCGCGAGGCCAGCATCAAGGCGCGCGCCAGGGTCAGGAAAGCGCCGGCCACCATGAGGGCAACCAGGGCGAATCCCAAACGCAGCGAACCCAGATTATCCGGCTCAGCCGCCCAGCCACCCCGCGGCGTCGCGGCAATCTGCCATGAACCCTGCGCGACCTGAATGGTCGCCAGGACTGGATTGGCCTCGAACAATTCCGGACGGCCGAAAAACACCTCGCCGTCGGCACCCTTGGCATCCCTGCCGCGAATGGCAATTTCAACGGGCAGCCTGGCATCGCCGAGGCCGCTGCTGGCAAACAGTTTGTCGGCATCAATCACCGCGCTGACCAGCCCCCAGAAATACTCGCCACCGTTGCTCTCCGGCAAATAGACCGGCATACGTGCTACCAACCCGACGCCGCCCTGAACCAGATTGAGCGGCCCGGCCAGGACAATCTGGCGCGATTCCCGGGCCTGCTCGGCCGTCACCAACTGCTCCGGTACCGTGCGGAAATCGAGGCCGACCGCCCTTTCGTTGCCCTGCAGCGGGTACATCACACGAATGACCATGTCCGGCGCCGCGGCAATGTTGCGCAACTGGGTGCGCCCCGAAAACAGCGAGCGGGCGGCCGTTTCGAAGCGCTCCTGATTGAGCCTGGGCTCCAGCGCAATGACGCCGATCATGCCTTTCACCAGCTGGATGTCGCCGTTGAGATTGCTTTCGAGCGCATCGCGGACCACCGTCAGGCCATGCAGCGCCTCGGCGCGTTCGGCCGAGGCAAACTGTTCGCGATTGATTTTTTCGGCAAAGTAAGCGGCCAGCGCCAGGCCGCAACAAACCAGCAAGGCGGAAGCGAGGTAGAGGGCGCGACGCTTCATGCCCGGCCTCCGGCTTCCCTGCCTCTGACTGACTGCGAAAGGCGACGACATATGGATTTCAAGCTGCGCTCCGGAAGTCTGCACTGCATGTTGCTGATGCCTGATTGTATCCCCGGGATGGCTCGGGCAAAGCAATTGCCGCCGAACTTCCCGGCCGTCAGCCACTCAAACAGGCAGGCCCCAAGCGCATGGCCAGAGCCCTGCGCGGCCAGCGAGGAGTCGGCCATGCCCCCAGTCATCCCCACCCGCCAGGAAAAAGACTCCTTCGGCAGCATCGAGGTGGCCGGTGATCGCCTGTGGGGCGCCCAAACCCAGCGCTCGCTGGAGCACTTTGCCATCTCCACCGAACGCATGCCGGAAGAGTTGATCCACGCGCTGGCCATGGTCAAGGCCACCTGCGCCAACGTCAACCGCGAGTTCGGCCTGCTCCCGGCGCCAATCGCAGCGGCCATCATCGTCGCCGCCAACGAGGTCACCAGCGGCCAGCACCCCGGCGAATTCCCGCTGTCGGTCTGGCAGACCGGCTCCGGCACGCAAACCAACATGAACATGAACGAGGTGCTGGCCAACCGCGCCTCGGAGCTGCTCGGCGGCCAGCGCGGCAACGCCCGCCTCGTTCACCCCAATGACGAAGTCAATCTCGGCCAATCGTCGAACGACATCTTTCCGACCGCCATGCACGTGGCGGCCGCCATTGGCATCCAGCGCAACCTGCTGCCGGCGCTCCGCCAACTGACCACGACGCTGGAAGAAAAATCGGCCGAGTTTGCCGACATCATCAAGATCGGCCGCACCCATTTGCAGGACGCAACGCCGCTCTCGCTCGGCCAGGAATTCTCCGGCTACGTCGCCCAGTTGCAGCACGCCGAAGGCCTGATCGCCGCCAGCCTGCCCTCGCTCACCCCGCTCGCCGTCGGCGGCACGGCCGTCGGCACGGGGCTCAACACCCACCCCGAATTCGGCGCCCGCGTTGCGGCCGAACTGGCCGACCGCAACGGCATTCCGTTCACCTCCGCCGCCAACAAGTTCGCCGCGCTGGCCGCCCACGACGGCCTGGTCGCCGCCCACGGCGCGCTCAAGACACTGGCCGTGGCGCTCATGAAAATCGCCAACGACATCCGCTGGCTGGCCTCCGGCCCACGCTCCGGCCTCGGCGAAATCGGCATTCCGGAAAACGAGCCGGGCAGCTCGATCATGCCCGGCAAGGTCAACCCGACCCAGTGCGAAGCCCTCACCATGCTCTGCTGCCAGGTCATGGGCAACGACGTCGCGACCACCATCGCCGGTGCCTCGGGCAATTTCGAGCTCAACGTCTTCAAGCCGGTCATCGCCCACAACTTCCTGCACAGCGTCCGCCTGCTCAGCGATGGCATGCAGAGCTTCGAACACCATTGCGTGCGCGGCATCACCGCCCACCACAAACGCATCGCCGAACTCATGGAACGCTCCCTCATGCTGGTCACCGCCCTGACCCCGCACATCGGCTACGACAAAGCCGCCGAAATCGCCAAACTGGCCAGCCACGACGGCACCACGCTAAAACAGGCGGCACTGGCCCTCGGCCATGTCTCGCTCGAAGACTACGACCGCTGGGTCGTGCCGGGCGAGATGATTCATCCGGGAAGTGGCTGAGAAATCGACTTCCACGGTCAACCGGAAAAATTGGCGAAATATCAAAAACCTGACTGTCGTATTTGATCTGTCTGAGCAGCGAATATCAGGCACCTGAACAGTTCGGCACAGCGATGACGTAATCGTCATCAGGCAGAGATCGGCCATGAGCGGTCTCTCAAGAAACTACTCCAAAGCGGACATCAGCTCTGACCGCAGGATTGTTGATTGATAAGGAGACCAGCATCGGATAATCTCCATGTCATTCAAACCCTTACAGGCGATTCAATCGTGTCCGTATTATTAGCAATAACCCGGACGTTTCTGCGTCTGAATAACTGTTAGCCATATTTTGAGCCCACTTACTAACGCCCTCAGAATGATCGTCGTTTTGACAGGCTCGCTGTTCTTGCTGGTACTTATAGCTTCAATCGGCGACCTGATGCTCAATCATATGTTTATGGGGTTTGGACTATTGTCATTCTTTGCCCTTGCGTTTTGCGCCCTAACAGCTTCAGGTCTTGAATCTTCCGAAGCCCCAGAAAGAGCAAAGAAATACTACCGGGCCACTAAAACTCTCGGCAACACCGCGATATTTTTTTTCGTGCTTTCTGAAGTTATCCATATCGTTAGAGACAACCCCAACCCGGCGATTCCGCTTTTGATATATCTGCCGCTGTTACTTTTCCTTGGTGTAACCATTGGCAAACAAGTATTCGCTCTTGATACCAAGTTGCACAGCCGCCAATGAGCGCTATGGCTAACATCCCGCTCCAGCCGACCGTCAAAAAGCTGCGCTTTTTGCCGTCGGCTGAGCTTGCACGTTAAGCATTGGGGGGATTCAATGCACGCCGATTTACACCGAAAGCTGATCTACCTCGACCGAGACTACATTGCAGATTTCTATGAGGTGACGACGGGAGTGTCGCCAAGCACAACCGTTACCAAGAACCAAAGCAAAAAGGCTGGTGCGACTATCCCTGTCTTTTCAGCGGAGGTCAGTGCCCAAGAGACTCGTTCCTACAAGGTCTCTACCCTCGAAATGCTCGCCCTGACATGGGACAAACTGAATGCTGAGCCAGACATTGATTCGACGAAGTTTGCTCCAGGAATGACTTCGCGATACGGATGGTTCGAAGGTGAACTCAGCGTGTATCAAGCCAAGTCATCAACTCAACGCGGCGGAGAGGTTCATGTAACAGCTGAGTCGGAACATTTTCATATTCGGCAGTCGCCAACTTCTGCGCTCTCATTGATTACAACTCCTGAGTACTTCTTGTCCGGACTTGGAACGCTGGTCAAGCTGCAAAAGACTGTACTCAAAGAGATGTCCATACCGATCCGGGCCTATGTCCGAGTAATGGCTGCTCATGACCACTTCAAGCAATGGATCGCCATTCCATTGGTGCTGCTAGAGCGGGAATCCAATGGTTAACCTTCCCAAGCCAACGGACCGTCAGCCTCCTACGCTGGCTGCCGCCCGGTGATTTAGCACGTTACTGAGCGACTGCAACCCCAACCGACTTACGCCTTGGAAGGTTAAGGGTTGTCCAAGCGCGCTCACCGGCCGTTCAACAAGTCCCAGTCAAGAGTGAGATTTCGCCTGATCATGGTTCATGAGATTTGCGGTCTAGCCAGCGCTATTCCGAACTGGTCAAATTTGAAATCCGTGCCAACAAGCTGCATCCCCGTTTGAACTTCCTGTCATATCAAATGTCATTAATCCTGTGAGTGGAATCACAGCAGGCTGAGACTCGTAGGCGTTGATGGGGAGAAAACGTATGAAACGTACTCTGCTGGCCGCTATTGCGGCATTCGTCACCCTTGCCGCTGGCATCGGGATATTCCAGAACCAGCACCACAGCATCGGCGAGGCCTTGGCTGAAAATGCGCCAGCCAGCGTGGCGGCGCCGCCCGGAAAACCCGTTCCCGAAATGTCGGCCGTGGATCAGGACGCGCCCTATATGGAAGCCTGCGCCCGTGAAGGCCTCAACGAATCCGAGTGCGTCGGGCGGCTGATCTGGTTCAAGGCGACGGCCGGCAACGAGCGCTTCCACACTTACACCTTCCAGCAGCGCATCGGCGTACTCGTCGACTGGTTCCGCGTCCTGCGTGCCGACCAGCGCGACGACCGGTTCTGGGCCTGGGGCATCATCAACGATCCGGCCTGCTGCAAGCCCGGCGACCCGGACTGCCCGGCCAAATCGGCCGAGGATACCTACGGCTTCGACTGGTGTCCGGGCGATGACGTGCTGCTCAAATACGTCGGCAAGCCCGGCTACGTCGACCCGGCCTGCGGCCTCAAGGATGCCGCGCTCGACCCGGACGACCCGCACAGCCAGGGCGGCAAGGCTGACCAGCGCCATTCGGCCTGCGATCTCAAGTTCGGCACTTCGACCGGGGCGCTCGGCCTGCGCAAGTTCCCCAACCCGCGTTTTGACGCCGCCAAGTGGCAGGCGCTCAATGGCGGCAACGCCAGCTGGGCCGGTTTCAATGCGACCAAGGCGGCGGCCACCGGCATCGAGTCCGACAGCCGTGTCTCGAAGCTGGCCGATGCCTCAGTCGAGCCGCCCTTCCTGATCGGCACGACCTGTGGCTCCTGCCACATCGCCTTCGACCCGCTCAATCCGCCGGCCGACCCGGCGCATCCGAAATGGGAAAACATCAAGGGCCTGATCGGCAACCAATACACGCGGATGTCCGAACTGCTCGGCTCCGGCATGCCGAAGAGCGCCCTCGAATACCAGATGTTCGCTCACGCCCGCCCCGGCGTCACCGACACTTCGGCCATTTCGCACGACCAGATCAACAATCCGGGCACGATCAACGCGTTGATCAACGTCGCCCAGCGCCCGGTGTTCAAGGGCGAGGTGATCAACAAATGGCGCAAGGCCACCACCTGCGGCGCCGAGAAGGACGAGGACAAATGCTGGTGCGAACCCGGCCGTAGCGGCAAGTGCTGGCTGAAGAGCACGCGCGACGACGACACGACGACCGTCTTCCTCGGCGGCCAGAAGGTCGCCCTGCCCGGCGTCCATCACATCCTGAAGGGTGGCGAGGACTCGACCGGCGCCCATGAGGCGATCCAGCGCGTCTATTTCAACATCGGCTCGTGTTCCGAGCAGTGCTGGGTCAATCACTTCTCCGACATGCGCCAGGTAGACCCGGAGCAGCGCGGGTTCGGCCAGACCTCGTTCAACGTCGGCCAGTGCCGGCGCGACTGCCCGAATTTCCGGGCCGTCGAGGACAGGCTGCAGAACGTGCTCGACTTCTTCGCCTCGGCCGAGTCGGACGAAACCAATCTGCAGGCCGCCCGCGCCAACAAGAAGGGTGGCGCCTATGCGCTGGCTGACCTCACCGCCGATCTCGAAAAGGAATTCGGCAAGGGCGCCGTCGGCCGGGGGCAGGCAGTCTTCGCCGACAACTGCGCGCGCTGCCATTCGAGCATCCCGGAAAGCACCGGCGGCGCCTTCAAGAACCGCGACTTCGCCGCCCCCAACGACGCCCACCCGCGCAAGGTGCGCGCCGATTTCCTGAGCAACGAGCAATCGACGCCGGTCACCGAAGTCGGCACCTTCCGCTGCCGCTCGCTGCACTCCAACCACCGCGCCGGCCATCTCTACATGGAATACGCCTCCGACACGCTGCGCAAACAGCAGGTCGTCGCCGACCTTCCCGAACGGCCGGAACTCAAGGACGGCGGCCGTGGCTACATGCGCAACATTTCGCTGGTCAATGTCTGGGCGACGGCGCCCTTCATGCACAACAACGCCATCGGCCCCGAGATTTGCGGCAAGCCGGCCAACCCGGACAACGATTTCCATCGTGCCCGCTACGTCGACCGCGACGGCAAGCTGCTCGCTGCCCAGCCCGACTGCCTGCGCTACGACCCGACGGTGGAAGGCCGTTTCGAGCTTTACAAGCGCTCGATGCATGAACTGCTCAACCCCAAGGAGCGCGGCAGCAAGCGCACTTTGACCAACGCCGACCTGATCATCGACGTCGGCATCCGCCCGCTCGAAGGCTCGACCGAGAAACCGCTGGGCGGCTTCGGCCAGGTCAGAATCCCGGCCGGAACCAGCGCCGGTTTCCTCAACGGACTGCAGCACAAGCAGTTGATCGGCGACCTCTTCCTCGCCAAGCGCCACCCGGACAAGCTCGAAGCCGCCGGCAAGAAGGCCCAGTTGGCCACCCTGCAGGCGATGGCCGACGACATCCTCAAGAGCCCGGCCCGCTTCGTCGACATCCTGCGCGAGAAGCGCGATTTCCTCAGCGCCAACTACGAAACCTGCACGCAGGAAATCGAAAACGAGGGCCACCGCTTCGGCGAGGACCTTTCCGAAGCCGACAAGAAGGCGCTGACCGCCTTCCTGGCCACGATGTGAGCAAGGGGGAGATGATCATGACACTGACGAAAACCGGTCTGCTCACCATCGCCGCCCTTGCCCTCTCTGCCTGCACCAAGCCGGAGCCGCCCAACATCGGCTACGCGCCCTACGACAAGGGCTACCAGTCGAAGATGGACCTCGCCCAGGTCGATTACAAATACCCGATCCCGCCGGCCGAACTGGCCAAGATCACCCCGGACTACCTGGCCAAACTCGATCAGGAACAGCTTGACCAGCTCTACGGCCGCCTCGCCGCTGGCCCCATCCCGGACGGCGCCTTCGACGGCCGCATCCTGCTGCCGCGCGGCGAAAGCGGCAAGTTCCGGCTCAGCGAACTGGTCGGCGGCTTTACCGGCACGCTGCTCCATCTCAAGGGTCTGGTCATCGAGGACGTCGGCGAAGCGCTGTGGCGCGGCAAGGTTTTCTTCCGCGACGAACGCGTGCTGCGCAACCGCATCGATGATCTGTCAGTGCTCAAGAAGATCGGCCTGGTCGAAGGCGAGCCGAAGAAGATGAACTACGGCGGCAAGGAAACCTGGCTGCTCTTCCCGGCCAAGCTTTACTGCGGCCAGAGCATGCTCGATGCCCGCCGTGAATCGATCATCATCGATTATTTTTTCACCGATGAAATCCCCGGCTATCAGGAAAGTCCGGACTACCTCGCCGGCCGCCGCGGCCTCAAGGTGCGCGACGAAATCCGCATGATCCGCCCCGGCCTCTACCTCGGCCGCGCCTACCTCGACAAGGCTTTCGCCCTCAACTTCACGCTCTACGACAAGGCCACCGACGACAAGGCGCGCGAGGAGTTCATCAAGACCGGCACGGTGCAGCAAGACTGCTGGCCGGGCACCCAGGCCCGACCCGTCGCCGTCACCGCCGCCAAACCGTGATCCGTGAGCTGGTCATGGAAGCCTGCCATGAACCTGCGCAACGCCCTGCTGGCCGGCCTGATCGGCTTGGCCTGCGGACCGGGAGCGGTGATGTGGGCGGCGGCTGAAACCACCCGCCCGGCACCGGCTTGGGTCGTCGACCCGGCTGTGCCCGGCGAAGATTTGCCACCTGTCGGTCGCTCGCTGTTCGACCAGCTTTTTGCCGTGGCACGCAATGGCCAGAGTGCCATCGAACTGCCCTTCCCATTCACCGCCCTGCTCGCCCGCCTTGATGCTCAGCTTATACCTGACCCCGGTAGCGCCCTGCCGCCGGCCAAGCGCGTCCTCATTCCGCTCGGCCGCTCGCTGCAACGGACAGCGGCTGCGCCGGACCATTTCGCCTTCCCGCGCGTCGTTGTCACGGTCGACTCGGAAAATGGCCCGAGTTCGAAATTCTTCCTGAAAGACCGCCTCTACCTCGGCTATCAGGAAAAATCGGCCGTCCTCGAAGTCATCAGCTACAACGAAGCGGCTGGCCGTTTCGAATTCCAACTCGTCAAGGACTACCGGGCGGGTGGTCAGCCGCAGGTCTTCTACGCCAACCGCAACCTCTGTTTCGCCTGCCACCAGAACGGCTCGCCCATTTTCTCGCGCGCCCTGTGGGATGAAACCAATGCCAATCCGCAGGTTGCCGCGCTGCTCGCTGCCAGCGGCAAACGCTTCTACGGCATCCCGGTCGACCGTGGCATCGACATTCCCTACGCCATCGACAACGCCACCGAGCGCGCCAACGGCTTCGCCCTGAGCCAGAAGCTGTGGCGCGAAGGCTGCGGTGAGAACGACGTGCCCGCCCGACGCTGCCGGGCCGGATTGTTCACCGCCGCACTACGCCATGCCCTGTCCGGTGGACAGAACTGGACGCCGGATGCGGATTTCAGCCAGACGGTAGTGGAACCGCTACGCCGCGAATCCCGCCGCCGCTGGCCCGGCGGGCTGGCCGTCGGCAACCCCGACATCCCCAACCGCAACCCGTTGCAGAACTTGGCTGAATGGCCCACCGAGCCGGCTGCCCGCATCGCCCACTCCCACGTCGCGGCCCGCTTCGAGCCCCTGACGCCACGCCCGCCTCGGGAAATCTGGCAAACCGAAGCACCGGGTGCCCTCGGCACGCTGATCACCGGCCTGGCCGAATTCGTTTCAGCGCCCGAGCGCCGCCAGATCGAGGCTGCCCTGGCCCGGCTCCCCGACATCGCCACGACCCAACTGAGCGCCCCCTGCCGGATCAGCACCAACGCGCCGGCCTCGCGCTGGTCGGTGAATTGCGCGTCGAACACCGGACCAAGCCTGGCCGGCACCATTAACCTGACGGCCAGCCGGCCGAGCAGCGGACAACTAACCCGCCTCACCCTGCCCGGCGGCACCGCCCTGAGCAATCTCGATCTGGTGCCAAGCGGCCCGGCGACGGTAAACACTGCGAGCTTCACCCTGCGTCTCGGGCAGCAAAGCCCGCGCAGCGCCGAGGGCCATGTGCTTGGCCGCCTGGTGCTCCGCCGCAGCGCCAGCGATCCCGCCGTGGGCGAGGTGGTGCTCGATATCCGCCAGGATTTCGCCGCCATCGAGCGCGCCCTGACGCGGCTGGCCGACGGCCCGCCAGGTGAGGTCTTGTTCGCCCCCCAAGCCATCCCCCGGGAAAACCTGCTGGCCGCGCTACTCACCGAACTCGGCGCTCCAGTTGCCAAGCCTTGCTGCCAACCCGCGCAGAACCTGCCCGCACCGCGCCTGGAAGTGCCATCGGCAGCGCTGGGCAACCTCGTAAACGCCCCGGTCGAACCGACATTGCAGGCCTTCTACCCCTACTGCGC